>NZ_JGZD01000018.1 GCF_000741645.1 Bifidobacterium minimum | reverse complement strand
GCCGCCGCAGGAGGCCTCCATCTGCTGCGCGCCGCCGGACCACTTGCCGTTCGCCTGGTAGTTGACCTTCGCGGTCTTCCACGAGGAATCCGGCTTGTACCACACCGTCATCGGCGTGCCGAACGACGGGGCGGAGTACGAGACCTTCCCCCCGGACACGGACACGACCGAGCCGCTCACGCGGTAGTCCTTGCCCTGCCCGCCGTTGTTGTCCCAGGCGGAACCATTCGTGAACGCCATGCGCACCTGCCCGCCGGCGGTGTCCGGGATCGTGTACCTGTACCAGCCATCCCTGTACAGGGTCATCTGCTGGGCCGAGCCCGTCCACTTGCCGTTCGCCTTGTAATGCACCTTCGCGGTCTTCCACGACGACGCCGGCTTGTACCACACCGTCATCGGCTGCTTCGGCACGTCCGTGACCGTCACCGTGACCGACGCGCTCTTGCCGCCAGCAGACGCGGTGACCGTGGCCGTACCCGCCTTCACAGCCGACACGTAACCAGTCCCCGTCACCGAAGCCACCGACGCATCAGACGAACTCCACGTCACCGTCTTATTGGTCGCATCCGACGGATTGACCGTCGCCGACAGTTGGGCCGACTTGCCCTTCTCCAACGACAGCTTGCCATTCGACACACCAGAACCCGAAACCGCAACCGACGACACCGCAACATCAGGCGTCTGGCAGGTCACGGATTCAAGGGTGGTACCGGAACCGGACCAACGGACGGTACCACCGTTGTAGGAGATGCCTGCCTGGTTCGCGCCCGGAACCTGCTGGCTGCCGCCATCGTTGAAGATGACTTTCGCGTTGCCGGCAAGGTTGTCCGGCACGTCGTAATAGTAACCGGACTGGCCGCACGTATCAGTACCCGAAATCGCAGTCATCTCCACGCCCGGCCACTTCGCATTGTTGGTAGAACCGTCAACGTAAACGTAGGCGTAGATCTTGCTCCAGTTTGAAGGCTTGGCCGCGTACATCACGTTCGTCGCCTTAGGCGCTTCACCGGTCACGGTGATCGTCACCGTAGCGGTCTTGCCGTTGGAGGTGGTCGCGGTGATAGTCGCCGTACCGGCCTTCTTGAGGCTGACTTTACCTTCCGAGCTGACAGCTGCCACGGAATCGTCGGAGCTGCTCCAAGTCACGCGCTGGCTGGCGTCCGAAGGCGTTACGGTTGCCTTGAGCGTCAGCGAGGTATTGCCGGACGAGATATCGCGGGACACCTTGCCGTTGGAGACACCATCACCGAAGATGGACACGCCGGTCGCGTCCACGCCGGAACCGCCCTCATAGTCGGTTTCTTCCGAATCAATGTAGGTATCCGGGTTGTACCCGTTCTTCTGCATGTAGGTTACACAGTACTTGTCGCATGGGCTTTGGGTGCCGTCGCTAGGATCATAGGTCGGGTCGCCCTGCTTGGTGTACGAGTACGTATGCGTGATGGCCTGGCCGTCAGCACCAGTACCCTTCACTGTCACCGTGAGCACGTCGCCCTTCTTGGCGCTGGCACCGATCTTGATGACATCACCGTCAGAATAGGAGCCGGACTGACCGTCGGACGTCATGTAGGTCGTGTTGGTCGCCTGGTAGGCGCGCAGCGTGATCTTCTTGGACGTGCCGGGGATCGTGCCCTTGTTCGGGTACGCCTCAGCTGTGGAAATCTTCTCGGAACGGGTCTTGTTGGAGAACGCCGCAATCGCCTTCGCGTTCACGGAACCGGACGTAATGGTGCCGCCGGAGACCGTAATGGTGCTGCCGGTGACCTCATCGGTGTACGTGCCGTTCGTCAGCTTCGTGGACGTGCCGGCAAGGTTCTTGACGCTGCCGTTCGCGTTCGCGACAACCACGCCATCCTGGGCAGAAGAGCCAGCGTAACGTTCAACCATGAGACACAGGTCATCACCGCAGTTGCTCACGTTCGAGTTCTCGCCAATCATGGAGTTACGAAAGTGGTTGACCGCTACAACCTCCGGATCCTTCCACAGGTCGGAGCCGGCGTCGCCGAGCTTCGAATTCTCGGTGAACGGGCCGCTGCCATTGCCATACGTGCCCTTGCCGCCGGTACCATACGTGCCGCCATCCTTGTACGGACGGTCAAAGAACAGGGACATGCCGTTCTTCTGGGCGGTCACGCCAGCCCAGCCGTACTTGATCCATTCATCACTGAGTTCCTGTGGGATATTCGCCTCGCCGTTGGCGAAGTTATCATGCGATTCCACCCAGTTGACGGTCTTGTCTTCAGACACCTTGTTGTGCTGCGTGAAATGGCTCGCCGACAGGTTGCCATGCTGCACACCGTTACGCACCTCATGGCCATAGGAGGAGTCGGTGATGCCGCCGCCGGCCACTGAGCTGTTCCAGAACAGATTGGCGTAATCGGCTTCTCGCACATTCGCGTCCTCAAGCACCTCGCCATACTGGTATTGGGCGCCGTTCTTGAGAATCGTGTTCCAATAGTTGGACTGCTTGCCGAACACCTCGTCAGGCAGCTCGATATGCTTGGCAGCATCATAGCGGAAGCCGTCCGCACCATCGGCGACCGTCTGCTTGAGCAGGTCGGCCATACCCTGGGTCACGGTGTCATCCTGCGTGTTGAGATCCCACAGGCCGGACAGCTTGTGCTGGGTGCAGTCTTCACGATTGTTGTAATCGGAGATTTGCTTGTCCTCGTGGAAGTAGTTCTTGTTGCGCCATTTGTCTGCGATGACATCGAAATCAGAGGTGAAATGGTTGGACACGGAATCGACGATGATGCGCAGACCATACTGATGGGCCAGCTTGCACATTTCCTTGAATTCGTCTTCCGAACCGACCACGTAATTGCCGATGGACATGTCGGTCGGCTGATACACGTAGTACCAGTTGAGATACCAGTTGCCGGTGCCGAGCTTGCGATTGTCCTTGATTTTGACGATTGGTTCGGTTTGGATGGAGGTGTAGCCGGCTTTGGCGATATCCGGAATGTTTTCCATGATGGTCTTGAACGACCATTCGAAGGCGTGCAGTGTTGCGCCGTCCTTCATGTCCTTCGGTAGACCGTACTTCTTGCGGGCAGTCTCGAAGATGGGATTGCCGATGGTGTCGGCATAGCTGTCACGGGTGGAGGCACTGGCTTCTTGCGGAGCGGCAGTGCTGATGGAAAGACCCGCGAGCAGCGTGATGACCGCGGCGAGGAACGCTACGGTCTTCTTGCTCAGACGAGCAAGCGTTGCTGATTGTTTCATCATCTTCCTTGATTGGATTGGATTTGTTCAGGTAATGCTGAGGCCCGGTTCCATTGGGATATGAAACCAGGCCTCAGCTGTTTTCAGTTATTTGTTGGTTATGGTGCAGTTTGGTGTGACGTCGGTGATCATCTGGCCGCCGGCCACGGCGACGCTGCCGCCGCTCACTCGGTAGTCCTTGCCCTGCCCGCCGTTGTTGTCCCAGGCGGAACCGCCGTCCGTGAACGCCATGCGCACCTGCCCGCCGGCGGTGTCCGGGATCGTGTACCTGTACCAGCCGCCGCAGGAGGCCTCCATCTGCTGCGCGCCGCCGGACCACTTGCCGTTCGCCTGGTAGTTGACCTTCGCGGTCTTCCACGAGGAATCCGGCTTGTACCACACCGTCATCGGCGTGSCC
>NZ_JGZD01000017.1 GCF_000741645.1 Bifidobacterium minimum | reverse complement strand
ACCTACTACGCCGACCCATACTCGCCCTGGCAGCGCGCCAGCAACGGGAACCGCAACGGCATGATCCGCCGCTACCTGCCCGAACACGCCACGCCTGAAGAACCTGACCCAGACCGAACTCGACGACATCGTCACCGAGATCAACGACACCCCCATGAAGCTCCTGGACTACCACACGCCCAACGAAGCATGGCAAGAGGAAATATCCGAACTCGGCCTATCATCAAACCAGACCAGCCAACAAGCCAAAGGTTGCACTTACAAATAGAATCCAGCCGTTGCACTTACAAATAGAATCCAGCGTATCGTGGTTATGGGTGGATTGTTGATGTGACGCGCATAGTACGCTATGCAGAAGGGCAGCCATGCTGATCGAGACCCGGGGACTGACAAAGATCTACAAGGCAGGAACTGTTGTTAATAACCTGAATATATCGATTCCTGAAGGGTCGTTCACCGCGTTTCTCGGCCCGAACGGCGCGGGGAAATCGACCACCATCGCGATGCTGATCAACCTGTTGACGCCGACCTCCGGTCACGTCATCTATGATGATCAGCTGCTGAACGAAGGGCAGTTCAGCGTCGTTTTTCAGCATAGCGTGTTGGACCCGACGCTGACCGTCACAGAGAATCTGGCATTACGCGCTCGCATGCGTCATGGTAGTCGAGCAGAGGCGCTGGCCGATGTGCAGCGGGCTATCGACCTGACCAATCTGGGTGATCTGACAGGTCAGCGGTACGGCAGACTCTCGGGCGGGCAACGACGGAGGGTTGATATTGCCCGGGCCCTGCTTAACAGGCCCCGGCTGCTGTTTCTTGACGAACCTACCACTGGTCTCGATATCCAGACCAGATCGGCAATCTGGCAGTTGCTCAACAGAATCAACAGCGATGGAACAACTATTTTCCTCACGACGCATTATCTGGAGGAAGCGGACAATGCCAGCCTTGTCTACATCATCGATCACGGCAGCATTATCGCCCAAGGGTCCGCCACCGAGCTCAAGCGCCGATATGCTCAGGTGAAGTTGACCATTATGGCGAGCGATCTTCGCGAGGTGAAGGCCTTGATCGGGCCGCGTCACCCCGGCCACATCGTTGACGATCGTCTGGTCATCGAGCTGCCGGACTCCATAACCGCCCTCTCCATACTGGAGCCGATCAAAAATCGCATCACTGGGTTTGAATGCAGGTCAGGTTCGATGGACGACGTTTTCCTGAAGCTGACCGGAAGGGAGATGCGGTAACATGCTCAGTCTCTACGGAAGGAATATGAAGCTGTACTTCCGGGACCATGTGGGCGTGTTCTTCTCGTTGCTCGGCGCAATAATCTCGTTTGTCCTGTACATACTGTTCTTGAAAAAGACGATGTCGGGAGACTGGAGCAGTGCGCCGAACGGCAGCCAGCTGCTTGACCTGTGGCTTATCTCCGGTACCCTGGCCGTGGCTTCGATGACAACTACCCTTACCGGAATCTCGCAGATGGTGATGGACAAGGAGAATCACGTCTGGGACGATCTTCGTCTCACCAATCTGTCGCCCGCCAAGATGGTGATGGCCTATCTGATGAGTGCGGCCAGCATTGGTGCCGTCATGCAGATGGTTCTGCTTGTCATCATGGTCGTCTATTTCAAACTGGTCGACGGTATTGACCTGCCGTGGAAAAGTACCCCTGAGGTGCTTGCACTTATGATCGTCAGCTCGCTGATGATGGCGGCCTTGAACTATATGATTGTCGGGTTCGTCAGAAGGCAGAACACGCTTTCGTTGATTTCCACCATCGTCGGAACCCTGTCGGGATTCTTGGTGGGGGTCTATGTGCCGATCGGAGTGCTGCCGGACGCGGCTCGCCTCATCATGAAGCTCACCCCCGGAACCTATGTCGCGTCGCTGTATCGGCATTACCTCATGAAAGAGGCCGTCGACAACGCCTTCAGCAACGCTTCTGCGGCGGTTACCACGAATTTTGCGCAGACCATGGGAATCGGCATCAAATGGAACACCCTGACCACCATCACCGTCGAATGGGTGATTGTCATCGGGCTGCTGGTGGCGTTGCTGGGTCTTGTACTGGTCGTCGAATTCTGCAAACGCGAGGCTCTGCGATCCACTGTGGTGAAGACGGTCTGCGCGAACCGCTAGTCCTGAGGATCAGAAGTGGACTGGTTTTTGTTCACGCTGTTTTGTTGGTTTTTGGGGCGATTGATATCGCCTGTTGTTGATGATACAGGGTTTCGACTTCGCATGGTGTCCGGTAGCCGAGGCTTTCATGGAGATGTTGGCTGTTCCACCAGGAGACCCATGGGAACGTGGCCTGTTCCAACGCGTGCACGGACTCGAATGGCTTGGATCGGCGGATCAGTTCGCTCTTGTACGCGCCGTTGACGGTTTCGGCCAGCGCGTTGTCGTAGGAGTCGCCCACGCTGCCGGTGGATGCGAGGATGCCTGCTGGTGTCAGGTGCGTGCCGTACAGGGCACTGATGTATTGGGTGCCATGATCACTGTGGTGGATCAGGCCTGTGGTCTGCCCGTGCCGGGCTGTCCAGCTGATGGACTGATCCAAGGCAATCAACGGCAGTCGCGTGGTGTGCTGGCTCGTGCCGACGGCCCAGCCCACGATCCGACGCGCGTACGCGTCGGTGACGAACGCCACATAGGCGAACGAGCCTGACGCGAGTCGCACATAGGTGACGTCCGCCACATGCAGGCGGCCCGGGAGCGTCAGCGCTGAACCGGCGTTCCACCAGATCCGGCCTGCCACCCGCGCTCCTGGCGGGGCGCGTGGTGATGGGAATCCTGCCACGACGCACTCCCTGGATGCCGAGTTCCTGCATGACGTGCAGTACCTGGTCGCGCCCGATCCGGCTCCAGCCCTGACGGATCAGCCGGTGATACACCTTGCGATACCCGTACACCGCCATGAACCGGTGCGCGTGGATCACCTGGATGTCGCGTGCCAGCGTCCCATGACGCGCCCGCATCCTGCAGACGGCACGCTTCTTGGCCTGCCGGTAGGCTCTGGCGGTGAGAAACCCGCCAGCCAGCGCGGCCCGCAAGGACCGTGCGGATCGGCCCGACCCCGAACCGGTGGCGATGAGTGTCGATGTACGCGACCATCAACGCCGTGTCGGGTCGAGCCGTGAGGCGAAAAAAGCCGACGCCGAAGAAAGAATCCCGTTCGCCCGACGCAACTCCGCATTCTCTTTACGTAGCTTCCTAAGCTCGCTGGACTCCTGCGGGCCCGCCGAACCACTCGCATCAGCCTGCCCCTGCCAGCGGCGCAATGATTCCGCCGCCACACCCAGATCCTTCGCCACGCGCTGCAACGCCTTCGTCTCCGACGCGTAATTCTCCCGGGACTCGGCCAACAGCCTGACGGCCCGGTCCCTGAACTCCTTCGTATATCGAGTGCTCATAATTCCATCATTCCTTATCTGGGGGAAATCAGGAACAAAGGGACTGTCCATTTATGTGTGTAACTGGCTTTGATCGCCGATCGTGTTGATTGGCGGGGAAGGCCGGTGAGTATGCCGACTGAGACAATGGCTGGTATGACAGCCAAAAATAACGAGAACCAGACGCGTTCGGCGGAGATGGATGCCGCCGTGCAGCTGGTGCGCCAGGCCAGGGAGCAAGGGCTGGCGTTGACTGGGCCGCGTGGCCTGTTGAAGCAGTTCACCAAGACGGTGCTGGAGACGCGTTGGACGAGGAGATGAACGAGCACCTCGGTCGCGTTAAGCACGAGAAAACGTTGGACGGTCGTGCGAAGAATGCACGTAATGGCACCACGAGTAAGACGGTGACGACCGATGCGGTCGGCCCGGTCGAGATCACGGTGCCGCGTGATCGGGATGCCTCGTTCGAGCCGGTGATCGTCAGGAAACGGCAGCGCCGCTTGAATGATGTGGATGAGGTGGTGCTTTCCCTGT
>NZ_JGZD01000016.1 GCF_000741645.1 Bifidobacterium minimum | reverse complement strand
GGAATCTTGAGGAGACCTGCCCATAGTACGAGAGGACCTGGGTGGACGAACCTCTGGTATGCCGGTTGTCACGCCAGTGGCACCGCCGGTTGGCCACGTTCGGAAGGGATAACCGCTGAAAGCATCTAAGCGGGAAGCCTGCTCCAAGATTAGGATTCCGTGGGGCCATCGAGCCCCTGGAGACCCCATGCAGAACACATGGTCGATAGGCCGGACGTGGAAGCCCCGCGAGGGGTGGAGCTGACCGGTACTAATGGTCGAGAGGCAATCACACTCCCCATCGCTGATGGGGCGTGGGGATCCCGGCGTCTGTTCCCGTTCGACAGGGAGCATGATGGTCACGGGACGATCCTCGAGGCTGCGCACGCGTCCACCGTCCGGTTCCCGGACCACCACGGGCCATCCCATGCCCGCGCGTGGGGTGATAGTTGAGATTTGCGGCGGCCATGGCCCAGGTGAGACGCCCGGCTCCATTCCGAACCCGGAAGCTAAGGCCTGGCACGGCGATGGTACTGCACTCGATAGGGTGTGGGAGAGTAGCGCGCCGCCGCATCACGTGATCGGACCCCGGTCGAGCCTTCGGGCTCCCGGGGTCCTTCCATGCCCGGAACACGAACGAACACCCAAACACACAAGTCACGCCTCCACCTGCACACCGACACTTGTCTTCTTCCACGATGGAATCGGCTTCGAATTTGTCCATGCAATTTTGCCCATCCGGATTTCCGGCGGAGTCAGGCTGGACGGCGGATACCGCCATTTACTTCGTGGTTGATGATGAGTAGAGCAATCAAGTGAAGCACTCAATGGCAAAATGAGCACAGCGGTTAATGGATAAAGCAATCAATCTTTCAGATTCAATATCGCGTCGGCAATCGAGTCGGCGCCATCAGATCGCCGATAGACCGAGTGCTGAATTCACCTCATTCACGATGTCCAGCATGGCATTATGGGCCGCCGAACCGTCGCCGTTCAGAACGGCGCGGTAGACCTGTTCATGTGCATTCAGCGCCGACTCTTCGGGCTGCCGCGGGTACATATTGATCTCCACCCTGCCTCTCAGAACGCTTTCAACTGAAGAACTCAGCTCTGCGAAAAGCGGATTGCCGCTGTGCAGCAGGATCGAGGTATGAAAGTCCACATCCAGATCGTGGAAATCATCGAGGCGGGATTCGCGCACGGCCTTGATCATGTCGTGGCCAATGACCGCGACGCGCGTCCGCGCCTCGATCGAACCCCGTACGGCGCAGCCTGTAGCTGCGGCTGGCTCCACCGCCAAACGCAACTCGGTGAGGGCGCGCAATTCATCCTTGCGGTAGGAAGAGTGGAGCTTCCATGATATGACGCGGGAATTTAAATCATCCAATGTTCGGGAGGGCATGCGATAACTCCCGTTCCGCGTTGAAATTGGGCGCAGCCCAGAGACGTCAGAAGCCGAGTGGCCTCGCGGGCGACCGTCCGGGAAATCGAAAAACGGGTCTGGATCTCTTCCAGCGTGACGCTTGAGCCAGGCGCCCAGGAATCGTCCAGAATCTGATGCGCGAGAGCATCGGCAATGTATATATGCAGCGGCTCATTGCCGTTTTTGCCCGCAGGCAGAGAATGTGATGCAGACGCAGCCATAATACCCTTTCACTGGACTTCCATCGTATGACGATGTCGATTCTCCTGCAGGCCCACGCCCGGCGCCATACATGGTACCAGTTTGAGTTCCGAGGCCATGTCTGATGGTCTGACGCGGGTATGTTCTGACGTCTATGCAGGTAGAGACTCTCTACTACTTGACAAAGACTCTTAATCGAATCTAGACTGATCGAGCCATGTATTTCAAGGGAGCAATTATGGCAATTCATATTGTGGTTATGGGCGTCGCGGGTTGTGGCAAGTCAACCGTCGTCGAAGCGATAAAGGAACAATTGGGATACACGCTTGCCGAGGGCGGTGATTTCCACCCGCAAGCGAACATCGACAAGATGTCCGCCGGAATTCCGTTGACGGATGCCGATCGTTGGCCTTGGCTTGATGTCATCAACAGATGGATGATTGCTCGAGAGAGCCTCAGGGAGAATACCGTCGTCTCGAGTTCCGCGTTGAAGCGTGCGTATCGCGAGGCCCTTTCAAGAGATATGAACGTCTATTTCCTCTTTCTGAGCGGTTCAGAGGAACTTATACGACAGCGGCTGTCCGAGCGCAAGGGGCATTTTATGCCGCCGGCTCTCCTTCCAAGCCAGTTCGAGATTCTGGAGCCATTGTCGTCGGATGAGAATGGCGTGAAGATCTCGATTGAAGGAAGCGCAGACGATGTCGCTCGTCGCGCGGTGGAAGCCGTTCGGGCATACGAAAAGGCACAGCGGCAGGTAATCAGCGGCAGGTAATCAGATGGAAGCCGGACCACATAATGATCGGGCACTGGGAATCCAGATGCATGCGCATGGGGCATGAAGATCACATCCTGATGGCGGCGCATCACGGATATGGATATGCCAATGCGCGTAGTTGACGGTCGGCTGGTTGAGATTCACAGATCAAGGAGGATTTATGAGTTCGCTAATCGTCACGGCGGTTCTGGGCATCGCGCTCATCGTAGTTTTGATCGCAGTCGTCAAGGTTCATCCGTTTCTGTCGTTAATGATCGGTTCGGCGGCCACCGCAATCATGGCCGGAGTTCCCTACTACAAGAGCCTGGATAGCTTTACCGACGGTGTGGGGAGCACCGTATCCTGCGTTGGATTGCTGGTTGCACTGGGCGGGATCATCGGTATTCTGCTCACTCGCTCAGGCGGCGCGGACGTCATCGTGGACACC
The DNA here is from genome assembly GCF_000741645.1 of Bifidobacterium minimum. Lineage (GTDB taxonomy): Bacteria > Actinomycetota > Actinomycetes > Actinomycetales > Bifidobacteriaceae > Bifidobacterium > Bifidobacterium minimum. Next base: position 2,967 of record NZ_JGZD01000016.1, on the reverse strand, counting down.
ATTCTTGCGAAGGCCCCGCGAAACAAGCTCAGCTGGGCAATGGCGTTGAGCGCGTTCATCGTGGGCATTCCGCTGTTCTTCGAAGTTGGTGTAGTAATACTCATCACGATAATTCTTCTGGCGGCCCGTCGGGCGAAGATGCCCGTCGTCGCCCTGGGCATCCCGGCTCTTGCGGGCCTGTCCGCATTGCACGCATTCATCCCCCCGCATCCCGGGCCTTTGGTGGCCATCGATGCGCTGAAAGCCAATCTCGGCCTGACTCTTGGACTGGGGTTGCTCGTAGCGATTCCAGTGGTCGTTGTTTCCGGTCCGCTGATGGCTCGCTGGATGGTGAAGCTCGTGCCGATTATGGCCTCTGAAGTGGATGCCGGGGAGACGCGGGAGCCGTCCGAGCATCGTCCGACGTTCTTTGAAGCGATCAGCGTCATTCTTCTTCCGGTCGTTCTGATGCTCGCGGCGAGCATGGTGGATGTCCTTGGCATGACGGGCACTCCCGTCGGACGCGCGATTGCGTGGGTCGGAACCCCTTTGGAGGCGCTGACCATTACGACGATCTTCGCCATGGTCCTGCTCGCTTTCCGTGCAAAGTGGAGCCGGGAGAACCTCAACTCCATCGTGGCTCATCCTTCTCATCCATCGCGGGGATCCTGCTGATCGTGGCTGCAGGCGGAGGCTTCAAGCAGACCCTGGTGGACTCCGGAATCGGCAACGATATTGCTTCGGGCATTATGCAGGCGAATCTTAACCCGCTTGTTGCCGGATGGCTCGTGGCCGTGCTTATTCGTTTGGCAACGGGCTCGGCGACAGTGACGACCGTGACCGCTTCCGGCATCGTCGTCCCCCTGCCACGAACCTGAGCCCGGTGCAGCTTTCCCTTTTTGTTCTTGCGATTGGTGCCGGTTCCATCTTCCTGTCCCATGTCAACGATGCGGGCTTCTGGCTGGTGAAGGAGTATTTCGGCATGACCGTGGGGCAGACGTTCAAGACCTGGTCCCTGATGGAGACCGTGCTGTCCGTCTCGGGCTTGATCGCGGTGTTGGCCGTGTCGCTGCTCGTGTCACTGGTGATGTAAACACGCTCCCCCCGATTCGTCGGCATGGCATCGCACGTGAATCGCGTGGGAAAACAATAAAGAGAATTGCTCGAACGGAGAAAGAAACATGCAGCTTGGAGTAATCGGCCTAGGTCGAATGGGTGGGAATATGGTCAAGCGTCTTCGCGAGGATGGGCATGATGTCGTGGGCTTCGATCTCAGCCCGGAGTCCTCGCGTGATGTGGACAGCGTGGAAGCGTTGGTGGGAAGGCTTGCCTCCCCACGCGTTGTGTGGGTTATGGTTCCAGCGGGCAAGCCGACCGATGAAACCATCGATGCCTTGAGAAGACTCCTTGATGGAGGCGACCTCGTCATCGACGGTGGAAACTCTCATTACGTGGACGACTCGGTCCATGCGGAGCAATTGTCGGCGAAGGGCGTTCACTTCATGGACGTCGGGGTCTCCGGCGGCGTCTGGGGGGGGGGGCGGAACGCGGTTATGCCTGATGGTGGGCGGGTCCAAAGATGACTTCGAACATGTCCTTCCGATTTTCGACAGTCTGAAGCCCGAAGGCGATGATGGATTGGTGCTCGCAGGACCAGTTGGCGGCGGCCACTTTGCGAAGATGGTCCACAACGGCATCGAGTACGGCATGATGCAGGCGCTCGGAGAGGGTTTCGAAACCATGATGCGCTCGGATTTGATTGACGATCCTTCCGGGGTCATGGCCTCATGGCGTCAGGGATCCGTGGTGCAGTCCTGGCTGCTGGACCTGTTCGCTCTGGCTGCTGATGATGATCCGGCACTAAGGAGTGTGCCCCCGGTGGCGAATGAATCCGGCGAGGCGAAGTGGATGGTTGCGGCGGCGCTTGAGCTCGGCGTCCCGACTCCAGCCACAGCGGCAGCGCTGTGGGCCCGCCAGGTGTCGCGTGGCGCCGGTTCGGACACTCTCCGAGTTGTGTCGGCCTTGCGCGCGGAGTTCGGAGGGCATGTCACGAAAAGGAATAGCAGATAATCACGGAAACACTTTCAACGCCGCGCGGCAGGTGCAATGTTTTTGGTTGTTGTGGTGGTGGTTGTGCGACACGCCGTGGGAGGCGCGTGCTGGCGCGGTTCGCGGGGCGTGCGCGCGCGTCCGGTTTGCGTGCGGGGCGTGCCTCGTGTAAGTTTATCCATTGCTGCCCGACGGCGGTGGCTGGTCCCGGAGGGGCCGGCGGCCGGGTCGGAGTGGTGGTGGTTTGAGAACTCAAGAGCGTGTTTTGTACTACTTTTTATAGTCAATGATTGATTGCCAGTCCGGTGTCGGCCCCGTTCGCGGGGTGGCCGAGGGGCCTTGAACGCCACCGGGGTTTTGTGTGGACCGTTGTCCTTATCAACGGTCCCGTCAATGAATATATATGAGGGTCTTTTGAAGATCCTTCATGGTTTTTCTATGGAGGGTTCGATTCTGGCTCAGGATGAACGCTGGCGGCGTGCTTAACACATGCAAGTCGAACGGGATCGGCCAAGCTTGCTTGGCCGTGAGAGTGGCGAACGGGTGAGTAATGCGTGACCAACCTGCCCCATTCTCCGGAATAGCTCCTGGAAACGGGTGGTAATGCCGGATGCTCCACATGACCTCATGGGATTGTGGGAAAGGGTTACTGGAATGGGATGGGGTCGCGTCCTATCAGGCTTGTTGGTGGGGTAACGGCCCACCAAGGCTTCGACGGGTAGCCGGCCTGAGAGGGCGACCGGCCACATTGGGACTGAGATACGGCCCAGACTCCTACGGGAGGCAGCAGTGGGGAATATTGCACAATGGGCGAAAGCCTGATGCAGCGACGCCGCGTGCGGGATGAAGGCCTTCGGGTTGTAAACCGCTTTTGATTGGGAGCAAGCGAGAGTGAGTGTACCTTTCGAAGCACCGGCTAACTACGTGCCAGCAGCCGCG
>NZ_JGZD01000015.1 GCF_000741645.1 Bifidobacterium minimum | reverse complement strand
GCAGGAAGGGCTGCTCCCCGGACAACTCAGCGGCCGACGGGATTCTTCGGCCGCATGAAGACCGAAGCCGTCTACCCCGAGCACTGGGAACAATTGACCTGCCGTCAAGTCATGGAACACGTCGACACGTACATGCACTGGTACAACCATGAGCGTATCAAACAATCCCTGGGATGGAAAAGTCCCGTACACTATAGAATGCAACAAGGGCTAGCGGCCTAAACCATCTCCAAGAAAACGTCCGCAGCCCCTTATCCGGGGTGAAGGCAGAAGATATGAAAAAAGAACGCAAGATGAATGAGCTTCTCGCCACAATCTTCACTCAGATCTCGGCGCCCCGGCTCGTCGGGGATGAGTGAACTCAGACTCTACCTGCACATCTGACACTTTTTTCAGATGTGCAGGTAGTCAGAAATGTCGGCTTAGGTCTTGTGTCACAACGGGTTAAACGTTTCCTTCGTGTACCTGCACATCTGAACTTTTCGTCAGATGTGCAGGTAGAGGGCGTCAGATATCTTCCAGCTCATCCTGGTTGAGAATCTGAATCTCGCGCCGCCGCCGTGCAATGAGCCCATCGTCCTCCAGCACCTTCAGCTTGCGCGACAGTGTCTCGGGAGTGGTGCCGAGAAGGTGCGCCAGCTCTTTCATGCGGATCGGAAGGCTGAAACGCAACGAGCCTGACGCCTTGGCGATATCGAGGAGATAGGCGGCCAGGCGCTCCTCCACACGGTCCATGCCGAGGAACCCGTTGAGCTGCTCCAACGAGACGAGCTTCGCGGCGTTGAGCTCCAGCAACCGAACACTGAGGAGGGGCTGCTCAAGAAGTACTTTGTGGAAGGCGGAGTGGGAGAGAAGGCACACTTCAGTGGTTTCAAGGGCCTGTCCGTAGAGAGAGTCGTTGGGTTGACCGAGCAGCCACGCCTCGCCTTCGTACCCGCCGGGCTCCTGCACGCGGAGCAGTTGTTCGCGCCCGCTGCGGCTCATGCGGTAGACCTTCATGGAGCCTCTGGCAACGATGAGAAGCTTCAGCTCGTCGCCGGGCATGAACACCTGATCGCCCTTTTCGAAGATGCGGTGGTGCAGTTGGCTGTCGATGAAGTCCTGGTCGTTTTGCGGCAGTTCGGAGAAGAGCGGCACAAGTCCGGCGCAGCGGTGGTCGTGTGTGGGGCTTACGTGATGTGCATGACTCGGATCTTTAACCGTCTTATCCATGTTTTCCACGATCCCCATCCTTTCACCACTCTGCTGCGCCGGCCAGTTCACCCTCGGCTCATTCATTTACCTGTTTGCTGACGGCTCACTCGTCGTCATCGTCGTCGTCATCATCATCGACTTCCTTATACAGACCGTCGGTCGGATCGTTGCCGAGGAAGAGCTGCGCCTCGAGAATCTGCTGCTTGGCCCAGAAGCGGAAGTCGCTTAGAACCGAGCTAAGCGCGGTCTTACCCTCGTTATCCGCCAGGGCAATGGCCTTGCCGACGAAGATGAGCTGCCAGTCGAAGTCGTGAATGAGGTCGGTCAGCTGATCCTCGCCCGCTGCGTATTTGCGTACCGGGTCCTCGGTGAGCTTGCCGTATTCATTGAGCTGTTCAGTCGTGGTCGGCACCATCTCGTTGTCGCTGACCAGCACCGAGTCGAGGCGTTCAATCGTTTCCGTCTCAACGGCGATCCACTGTGCGGCGTGCTGCTCAAGGAAGAGGCGTGTGGTGCCCTTCGCGAACAACTTCGCTTGACGAATCTTGAGGATGTCGAGGAAGAGATTTGAGATGATGTGGCCGGTCATCGCGCCAGCGGTGGGGGTGTGGTGGTCCTTGTCGGATTGCGCGGCTTCCTGCTCGTAGCGTTCCTGTGGGGTGAGGGGCTGTGCGCTCGTGGTGTTTGTCATTATTTCTGCTCCTTTACTGTTACTTTTTCTACTGAATAACCCAGCTCGCTGACGACGTTGGCGAGAGTCTGTGCGTCGGTCGCGTTCTCGTCGAAGGCTGCCTTGACCTTGCCTGCGTTGAAGAGCACGTTGACCTCTCCGACGCCGTTTTGCTTTGTTAATGCCGTTTGGATGGTGGTGAGGCAGGACGGGCATGTCATCCCGTTGACCTTCAGAATTGCTTTCTGCATGATGTCCTCGTTTCCGTACGTTTCCGTACTTGTTTCCTTGTGATTTTTACTTTAAGTGCGGCTAGTTCTTTCGCACTTGACCTCCGTCAAGTTTTTTGCGAAGCAGACGAAGCGCGTTGACAACCACGATGAGAATGCTCGCCTCGTGGACCAACATGCCCGATGCCATATAGATGAATCCGGCGAAGAGACCGATGAAGAGGAAGAGCACGGTCGCCAGGGCGATGCCGATGTTCTCGCGTGTGTTCGCAACCGTCGAGCGTGCGATGGAGTAGGCGGTGGGCAGCTTGGAGATGTCGGAGTTGAGAAGCACCACATCCGAGATTTCGACGGCCGTCGCGGTGCCATTGCCCATGGCGATGCCGAGATCCGCGGCCACCAGAGCCGGGCTGTCGTTGATTCCGTCACCGACGAAGGCCACCTTACGTCCTTGGGTTTGCAGTTGCTTGATGAAGTCCGCCTTGTCTTGTGGGAGGAGGCCTCCGTGCGCTTCGTCCAAGCCAAGCTCTCCGGCGATGGCGTCGACGGTTGCTTGTCCATCTCCCGAAAGCATGACGAGATGCTTGATGCCACGTTCTCTCAGTTGGGAGAGTGCGGTAATGGTAGTTGGGCGCAGTGCGTCACCGATTCCTGCGATGATGCGCAGTTGGCCATCCACTGCCACGTACACCAGCGAAAGCCCTTGGTGCTTCCACTCGTTAGTGTCGTTGTCGCCGGTGGTGTGGGCGATGTTCTCGGCGGCCAGTAGCGCTTCGTTTCCGATGGCGACGTGGTGCCCTTCGACGCTTGCGACGATTCCCTTGCCGGCGATGACATGGGTTTCCGAGACTGCCGGGAGGTTCGCGATGTCGATGGAGTGTGTGGTGCGTGCATATTCGACGATGGCGGCGGCCAATGGGTGAGAGGATTCGCGTTCGGCGCTGGCGGCGAGATGCCAGGCGAGGACGTCCTCCGAAAGCGTCTGTGCGTGCACCACCGCGGGGTGACCGGTGGTGAGGGTGCCGGTCTTATCGAAGACGACGGTATCCACCTCACTGAGCGACTGCAGCATTTGCGCGCCCTTTGCCAGCACGCCGTGCCGTGCGCCGAGACCGATACCTGCGACGTTGGAAACCGGAACTCCGATCACCAACGCACCAGGGCAACCCAGCACGAGGATGGTAATGGCGAGGCGGACGTCTTGGGTGACGATGCCAACGATGAGCGCGATGAGCAATACGACGGGCGTGTAGTACTTGGAGAAGCGATCGATAAAACGCTGGGCGCCGGTCTTGGAATCCTCGGCCTCTTCTACGAGTTCGAGAATCTTTCCGAAGACGGTGTCCTCGCCCACCTTGGTGGCCTGCACCACAATGGTTCCGTCGGTGAGATTGGTGCCGGCGAATACCTCGTCGCTACCCTCCGCGCTTTTATGGCGGGGGAGCGGCTCGCCGGTGACGCTTGCCTCGTCAAGATGACCATCGCCGAAAACAATGCGGCCATCTACCGGTACTTGACTTCCCGTTTTCACCAGGAGGTAGTCGTCCTCGTCGATTTCGTCCACATCCACCTCTTCGGCGTTGCGATCGGTGGGGGACTCCACGCGCCAGGCCGTCTGCGGCGCGAGTTCCGTAAGCTCCTTGATGGCCGAGCGCGTCTTGGCGAGAGTCGCATCTTCAATGACTTCACCCAGCAGGAAGAGCCATGTGACGATTCCCGCCTCGCTGAACTCGCCGATGATGAGTGCGCCGATGACCGCCACACTCACCAACAGCTCAATGGAGACGACTTTGAACTTCAACGAGTTGATGGCCTTGATAATCAGCGGTACAAGTCCTATCACGCCAACCGCTCCATACAGCCAGTTGGAGATGAATCCGAGGCCGAACGCGTATTGAAGCAGGAGTGCGGCGGCGACGAAAACCGTCATGCCGATGACTATGGTGCGTTTATTGTTTGCGAAAAACTTCTGTAGGGTTAACATCTTTTCTCCTTTGTTCTGCCTTTAAACCTAGGAGGGCAGAGAGCAGGAGAAGTTGACCGCAGTCAAGAATCGGAAAATTACCGAGAAATATTTGGGAACCGCCTGTGGGCGAGCGTCGGATTACTGATGGTGACGTATCTTTTCCCAGCCGTGGCCTGCGGGAGAAATCCATACGAGGCCCGCGATGACAACGAGAGTGGCCACTGCCCGGAATGCCCCGCCTGCTCCGGTGAATGCGTTCGCAAGCAGGTGCGTGGCGAGGGGTGTGAGCCCATAGATCACGATGAGACTGGCAGCGATCAGTGAGATTCCAAGGAGATAGCCCTTCTGATCAAAGCTCACCTGTGCGCGCACGATCTGGATGGCGAGGAAAATAAGGCACAGCGCCACGAAAGGAAGGCTGAAATACAGGCTTTTCGCTGTTTGGTGTGGGTGGCTGGTCGGGTGGAGGTGGCTGGCGGGTAGTTTGGGGGTATGGATACCACGTTGTTGTTCACCGCCGCCTTGCAGTTGCCTGATCCTTGGAGGGTTTCGGGTGTGGAGTTGCGTGACGGGGAGGGCGGCAGACGCGAATCGCGCATCACGATCGGATTCGAGCCCGGCTCGCGTTTTTCTTGCCCGCATGCGGGGTGCGGGCGGGAGGCGTGCCCGATGCATGATGTCAGGAACCGGGTGTGGCGGCGCTTGAACTTCTTCCGGTACGAGGCGTTCATCCACGCGGGCGTGCCGCGCGTATCATGCCCCGAGCACGGCGTGCGTGCGGTGCCGGTGTGTGTTTTGTCAAGTTGTTGTTGGCCGTTGTGGCGTGTGTTGGCGTCCGTTTGAGCGGTTGGTTTTAGGCCATGTTGGCGTTGGCTGGTCCTATCTGTCCGGTTGTGTGTTTTCTATTGCATGAGGGCGTGGGTTTTGCGCCAGGAGTCGCCCTCGAATCTGATCATGCGTCCGTGGTGGATGGTGCGGTCGATGATGGCGGCGGCCATGTTGGGGTCGCCGAACAC
>NZ_JGZD01000014.1 GCF_000741645.1 Bifidobacterium minimum | reverse complement strand
TCTGTTGCAGACCGGCAAGACACAGGCGTACGGCTCTCACCCGCTTGGAGAACGGGATGATCGGCTTGGCAATGGCATCGGCATACCGCGGATCCTCATGCAGCCAACGTTCCAAACACTGACGGGTGGGATAACCCAGATGCTCCGCGACCTGCTGGGTCGTCATATCAGTGGAGAAATACAACTCCACGGCACGACCACGCTCCTCTTGACTGAACATAGAATCCTCTCGTTCAATCTCCAAGAAAACGTCCGCAGCCCCGTCGTGTTGAGTTCCTGGCCAAAGAACTTCACGATTCCGGGGCGTTCACCACCGGGGAGTTCGTCCTGCACGGTCAGCAGCAGAGATCCCGAACCGCAGGCCGGGTCGTACACGCTGAACGTGCCGTCATCCGCCGAGACCCCATTGGTCACTAGTCGCGCCAAGACCTGTGACACCTCATGCGGTGTGTAGAATTCGCCACCCTTCTTGCCCGCGTTCGCCGCAAACATACCGATCAAATACTCATAGATGCCACCCAGCACATCCCGCCCGTGCTCATCCCTGAACTCGACCCCATCAATGAGCTTCACGATACGGTTCAACGACTTGGCGCGATCGTTGGTATTGGCACCCAGTCGGGAATCACCGAGATTAACGTCGCTGAAGACGCCTCGAAAATCCCTGGCGGCTTCCTTGTTGAGGGAAGCATACTTCTCGAAATCGTCGAAGATCGCCTGATAGTCACTGGGTACGATGCGATTGCCGTCAATCTTGCCAATCAAGGATGCCCAAGTATCCTGCGGCTCGATCGCATAGCCCAAGTACGCCGAGATGTCCTCCAGATAATCAGACATATCCTCACCGACGGCTTGCTCGGCATACGCCTCATCAATGGTCTGGCCGTCACGAATATCGAGAACGTCGTTCTTCTCGAGATATTCCATCTGGTGCTCCGACAGATAGCGGTAGAACATGAAGGCGAGAATATAGTTCTTGTACTCTGAGGCATCCATATTGCCCCGAAGTTCGTTCGCCATGGCCCAAAGCTTGGACGTGATGTCTTCCAGAGTGGTACTCATGATTATGTCTGTTCTCCTTAGACGAACATCTGCTGAAGCAGGGCTTTTTTCTGCTGCTGAAGGTGGGAAAGCTTACGCTGATGAAGAGCGATAGTGTTGTTCAAATGTGAAAAAAGGCTTCCAATCTTCTTCTGTTCGTCAAGTGAAGGAATTCTGGTCCTAATGTTTCTAAGTTTTTTCATTGACAGAACACGTTGCCCCGTACCAACTGACTCAAGATCGACTTGGCGGATAATTGAATGGTTTAGAATCTGCATAAAGAAATTGCTGTCACCATTATCGATTTTAAATACGGGATAAAAGTAGCTAATGATACCAAAATCAATTAAGTCGTTTCTGTTGAATTTAAAAATTCCGTTATCACTACGGGATCGGTAGGTGAAGTATCCTCTAGGAAGAACATAATAACCGATATTCTCTGATGTAGTGACTTGTCGATTTGCAAAGTAGTCGGTTTGAAAAACAATTCCTTGCTGTTGAGAAGACGTTAATACCGGATATTGATCTTCACTTGTAGTTTTCTCTGTATATTCATCAAGGTATCCATCGAGCTTACGCTGTTCCCAAGCGTCAACAAAACCGGGGAAACGGACCTCCGGACGGTCCTCCCCGGATTTCGGGAACATTTTCTGGAGCAGGCCCTTTTTCAACTGCCGAAGATGCGAAAGCTTACGCTGATGAAGAGCGATAGTCTCATCTAGGTGCCCAAAAAACTTTCCAATACTGTCCTGCTCTGCGTTAGTTGGCACGCAAACTTCAGCATTTTTTACATCTTTAGAGTTAATGGATTCAAAAGTTGAACCACTACTGAATTTGATCCAGTAATTATCAATCTTCATCTTTGAGAGAAGTTGGAAAATAAAAGCATTGCCTTGGATGCCCGCTACGCCACGTCCTAAAACAACAGGAAAGTCAGTAACTCCGACGTCCCCAACTGGTGCTCTCACCGAGAGAATTAATTCTCCAGCCTCGGCTTTCTTTGTCACTTGTTTAGTCCAAACGCGTGGAACAACATGTCCATCTTTCATATCGGCGTTGCCTTGTACTAAGATATGGTCATTTGGATTATTCGTGTAATTTGTACCCAAAGGAGACTGTCCCATAGTAATTTTAGTAACCTGTGAGAGCTTACGCTGTTCCCAAGCGCCAGCAAAACCCGGGAAGCGCAGCTTCGGAACACGCGATGTATCGTCAGTCATCTCATCCTTCTCTCACCATAAGCACCACATGATTCCGAAATCGCCCCATGGACGGTCAAATCATCGGCCAAATCGTATATCGCCTCACGCAGACCACTGCGATACTTAATCTTCGAGAGATGTTGAACCGTATCGTCATGTGCCAGGGTGCGATATCCGCTACTTCCCCGCGCCACCAACTCTCGAATCTGCCCCATGTCATCGAGATCCTGGACACCGTAACGATGGCGGGCGAACAACTTACGCATTTGCGAACTGCTCATGACATCGATGATGCCCCACTTGATTCTGAAATCCTGTAGTTGCCTATCCAACGTCACCGTATTCGCACGGCGAATCACGTTCTCCGCTTCCTCCAAGCTCCTAAGCTTTACCGGATATACAAACCCCGAACCTTCCGGCGGGTAGTGCCCTCCGGCAATGGCGGCAGCGGCATTGACGATGCGGGTGGCGTACTGGCGATCCTCCAAGCCATTGGCGAATTCTTGAATCTTATCCTGCGTATCGGCGGCATCGTCATGACGGCCTTCGTGGACTTCGTTCAGGAGCTGCTCCACGAGTTCGGTGAGATAGTCGTAGTTGATCTGCACGTCCTTGATATGCGTCATCCGCAAATCAATCTGGGTCGGCAGAACCTTAAGCCGACCGGCAATCGCCTTCTTGAGCTCATTAACGAGCGCCACCGTCAACGTTCTCTCCTCGGCGACACTCATACCCAGTGACTTCACCAAAGAGTCGGGATCATCGTAGTCGAATCCGGTCTTCGCACCGTCGATCTCATCGGGAGTGAATTGTTTGAGCTGAGAGACTCCGGCATTGTACTCACGCATCACATCCGCCATGAAATCCTGCTGCTTTTCGGATGAAGGAATGTGCTGGAAGTCCTCCGTGAGGCTTCTCAGTTTATCGACCTTCGTTCTGACCGCCTTGAGGACCTCCTCGAACGACTTGGCAAGTACGCCGGAATCCGTGAGATCCGGGTCCTCCCTCTGCCCCAGTTCCGCCGAGTTCTTGTTGGCATAAATCGCCAGCGCCTCATTCATCAGCTTCTCGGAATTCGCCGGCCACCGATAATTGACGATATAGCCCCACGGCTTGCTGTCCATATCCTCGATGCGGTTCGTACGCGAATACGCCTGAATCAGGCTGGCGTTCTTCAATGTCCGATCGACGTACAGGGTGTTGAGCTGGGGTGCATCGAAGCCCGTGAGGAGCTGATCGACGACGATGACCAGATCAAGATATCGTTTGTCGTTCGCCGTTCGGTCGAGCCGGGATGTGACGTCCTGCGTATAACCACCGACGTCATCCATGCCGAACGATGTACCGAATTCTCCGTTGTACGTCTGTATGGCTCGGAACAGCATCTTGTTCGAGTTGAGCATGTCATCGCTGTTCGTCGTGTTGTAACTGAAGGTAATGGCGACCTTGAGCACCAATCCCCCATTGCGTCGATGCTCGTCATTGACCCGTTGGAACTCATCGAAATACTTCATCGCCATCGGGGTGCTCGCCGCACCCCCGCCGACATGCGTGGTGAACAGAGCATTATACCTGCAATCGTTCGACCTATTGCGCCAATTCGCGAACACGTCCGCGACCACAAGACGAACATGCTCGTCATTGTTGTCATAGAAGCTGGGCGATATCGCATCATCCATGTCACTTTGGTCAAGGTTCGCGATCTTCGCCTGAACCTGCTCCTCGGACCACGACGGATAGCGGTTCCGGTAGAACTGCGGCAGATACTCCTCTTTCATCTTGTCTTCATCGATGGTCGTACGGAAATCGACCTTGAACCCCAACACGTTGTGATCGGCGATGGCCTCTCGAATCGTGTAGGCATGCAGGAGCGGACCGAAAATATCGCCCGTGCGAAGACCGTTGGTCGTGTCGTCGAACATCGGCGTACCCGTGTACCCGACCCAGGCCGAACGGGGGAACTTCCGCTGAATGGTTTGGAATGAATCACCGCCGGTCGAACGGTGCGCCTCATCGACTACAAACACGATATTCTTAGCCGGGGCCTCGAAAGACTTGCGTTTGACGAGAGTGTCGAGTTTCTGCACGGAAGTGACGATGATGCCACCGTCCTTGGCCTTGAGCTTGCGCCGTAGATCGTTGGTGTTGTTGGTGTCCTTCACGCCACCGAGCATGTCATCTCCCGCATCGGGGTCATATGCCCGGTACTTGTCCAACGTTTGCTTCGTCAACGCGATCCTGTCGACGAGGAACACGACCTTATCGACGTTCGGCAGGCGACTTGCCAGCCAGGCCGTCTTGAAGCTGGTGATGGTCTTGCCCGACCCGGTAGTGTGCCAGATGTATCCAATCTTGTTGGTGGCTATCTCGAAATCGGTGTATTTGAGTTTGTTCAGCACCGCCTGCGTGGCATACACCTGATAGGGACGCATGACCTTGAGCATCTGCTTGTTTGGCGTGCCGTCCAGAATCATGAAGTTGGTCGCCATTTGATGAGCCATGGGGATCGACAGCATAGAATCGGCGAACTCACGCCAATCGCGAACGATGCCGTTGTTGTCCCTGCGCTGCCAGTGGAACGCGAAGTCCTTGTTGAACTGGTCCGACGTGGTGTTGGCCATGTATTTCACGTTGTTGGGTGAAAGCGCCACCAGGATCTGCAGGGTCGAGAAGATATCGTGGTACTGCAACTCGTCGATGTACTGGTGCATCTGGTTCAACGCCTCATTGACGTCGTGGGTGTCGCGCTTCTCCTCGATCTGGATGATGGGCAGACCATTGATGAGCAGGGTGGTGTCAAACCGACGATCTTCCTTCCCCGCGATGACGGCGGGGCGCTCGATCTGGTTCACCACCTGGTAGACCGTGTCACCCGCGCCGATCTGCTTCTGGTCGAAGACGGTGAGGAACACATGCCGGCCGTCGTCCAAATCGACCTCGATCTGCGAGACACCATTGAGGCCGTAGAGGAACTGCCCGGCCTGATACGGAGTGTTCAGATTCGATATGGTGTTCTTCACCTGCGCGAATTCGACGTCGCTCAGCGGGTGGTCGAGCACGTTCTGATTGTGTCGCTCAAGTATGGATTTGAAGTTGGCCCATAATTGCTTGGTTGTGCTGATACCACGCGCATACTGCCAGAATTTCTCCGCCGACAGATACCGCGGTGTTCGATGCTCGATATCCTCTGAGCGCTTGGAATCGGGCTCCCGTACCAGTCCCCGATTGCAGAGCCGCTCGATCAGCATCGATTCAAATTCGCTCTCGCTGCCCGACTGCGGATGGCTCTCCATGCCCAGCTCCTCTTTCCCTGCCATCGAGACCATCCACCATGAAGGTGTCCGTCCCATGCTCATCCGCATGCCCAACGACGGCGCATACCTGTCCGCGTAACTCCCTGTAACATCACCGTCGATGGCATCACTGGTGCAATATTCTTCTCATCGCCTCGGACATGCTCCCGCTTCGACAGCCGGGCTGCTCACCGCCGGGCCGACGTCGAGTCCCGGTCGGGCTCAGCCCGCAGGAAAACGACACTGGCCCGAGAGGGGCTGCGGACGAAGCTCAACAGTACGACAGAATCATACGATTGGAGAAATGAAATGGGTTTCTGGATCATGCTTGTTTCAGCGGCACTGGGCATAGCTCTGATAGTCCTTGGAGCCGTGAAATATGACAAAGAACAGAATCTGGATCGTGTCGATGGCGTTCGGCGTGTGCTCTCTGGTCCTTGGGGTCTGGCTCGCCCTACCCCACTGACCCCACTGAGAGCGCAATCCGGACACGAATAGCGCAGCCCCGATATCTCTTCCGAATGCCGTCGCTGTTCCAACTCGTCCAGAAATCTCATCCGTCGAGGAAATCTCACGTCCGTAAATCTCACATCCGTCCAGGAGTCACGCGCGTTCATGCCCTGCCATTCCACGGACAAGCCTACGATCCGTGGACAAGCCTACGATTCGACGACCGGTGGTGACGAACCGCGCGACGCGCGCGATCCACCACCACTAAACTCGACCCGCAATCCACGCCGCAATCCGCAATCTAAGTCCGGCCCTTCGAGAGACGGCCCTTCAAGGGCGGCAGCCCTAAGGCCCGCCCCTTCGAGAGCCACACCCCCTGAGACCCGGCTCTCAGACCTGCCGCCCTCAGGCCCGGCGACCGGACTTCGGCAATCGTGCACCGACGATCAGACCCGACGATCAGACGCTGAGAATCAGACCCAGCAATCAGACGCTAACGATCTCAGGCCTTGGCGACGCTCACTCCCAGCTCCGCGGCATCGGCATCCGCCACGACGTCCAGACTCGTCGCCAGCGTCTCATGCGCGATGAGGTCGCGGAACTGCTCGACCTTCGCCGCATCGGCGGACGGCACGACCAATCGCAGTGCGATGCGGTCGGAGATGTCGAGACCGGCCTCCTTGCGAGCGTCCTGCACGGAGCGGATCGCGTCGCGGGCGTACCCCTCGGCGACCAGATCGTCGGTGAGCGCGGTGTCGAGGATGACGAATCCGCCGGTCGGCAGGCTCGCGGACACCACGTCATGCGAATGGGCGGCATCCTCCTCCTCGACCTCGTCGAGCATCTCGAACTCGCCGTCGATCAGCTCGATCTCGCCCTGCTGCGTCTCCTCGATGGGATGACCGGTCTTCTCGTCCACATGCCAGGCTCCGCTCTTCGCGGCCCTGATCGCCGCCTGGACCGACTTGCCCAGACGGGGTCCGGCGGCCCGGGCGTTGACGCGCAGACGATGCAGGATGCGCAGACCATGCCTGGGCGCCTCCTCCAGAGTGAGGAACTCCACGTCCTTCACGTTGAGCTCCGACTCCAGCAGATCCGTGTACGCCTCGGCCGCCTTCGGATCCTGGATGAGCACCGTGAGCTTCGACAGCGGCTGACGGACGCGGACGTGCCCGGCCTTGCGCAGCGACAGGGTTCCGGAGACGATCTCGCGCACCTTCTCCATCGCGGCGACGAGCGCGTCGTCGGCGACCAGCACGCGGCCCAGCTCGGTGTCCTCGCCGGTCCTCTCGTCACGGACGAACGGCCAGTCCGCCAGATGCACGGATTCGCCGCCCGTCAGACCGCGCCACACGGTCTCGGCCTCCATCGGGGCGAGCGGCGCGAGGACGCGCATGAAGACCTCCAGCACCGTGTACAGGGTGTTGAACGCCTGCGGATCCTCGTTCCAGAAGCGGTCTCGCGTGTTGCGGATGTACCAGTTGGTGAGCACGTCGATGAAGTCGGACGCGGCGGCGCAGGCGTCGGAGATGGCGAAGTCGTCCAGCGCCTTCTCGGTGCGCTCCACAAGAAGCCTGGTTCTGGCCAGCAGGTACCGGTCCATGCGCGGCAGTCCCGCCACCTCGTCGGGACGCAGCGCGCGCGCCTCGAATCCGGCTCCCCTGTTGGCCGCATTGGCGTACAGCGTGAAGAAGTAGTACGAGCTCCACACGGGCAGCATGACCTGACGCACCGTGTCTCGGATGCCCTCGGCGGTGACGATGAGGTTGCCTCCTCGCAGGATCGGCGAGCTCATGAGGAACCAGCGCATGGCGTCGGATCCGAACTTGTCGAACACCCCGTTGACGTCCGGATAGTTGCGCAGATGCTTGCTCATCTTCTGCCCGTCGCTGCCGAGCACGATGCCATGGCAGATGACGTTCTTGAAGGCGGGCCGGTCGAACAGCGCGGTCGCCATCACGTGCAGAAGATAGAACCATCCGCGCGTCTGACCGATGTACTCGACGATGTAGTCCGCCGGGAAATGCTGCTCGAAGTACTCCTTGTTCTCGAATGGATAGTGGAACTGGGCGAAGGACATCGACCCGGACTCGAACCAGCAGTCCAGAACGTCGCTGATGCGGCGCATATGCGACTTCCCGGTCGGATCGTCGGGGTTGACCCGCACCAGCTCGTCGATGAACGGCCTGTGCATGTTGATCTCGCCCTTGCGGTCGCGCGGGTAGTCTCCGAAATCGCGCTTGAGCTCCTCAAGCGATCCGTACACGTCCACACGCGGATGCTTGGGATCGTCCGACACCCATACGGGGATCGGCGAACCCCAGAAGCGGTTGCGTGAGATCGACCAGTCGCGGGCGTTGGCCAGCCATTTGCCGAATTGGCCATCCTTGACGTTGCCGGGGATCCAGTTGATCTCCTGGTTGAGCTCCAGCAGACGCTTCTTGATCTTCGTCACCGACACGAACCAGCTGGACACCGGCTTGTAGATCAGCGGGGTGCCGCAGCGCCAGCAGTGCGGATAGGAGTGCACGTAGCTCTTCTCCTGGAAGAGGATCGCGCGATGCTCCTCGGGGATGCGGGCCAGCGGGCCGTCGCCGGCGCGCAGGTTGCGCAGGATCGGCAGATTCCGCGTCGAAGACGTACATGCCTCGTAGTCGGGACACAGCGAGTTGAACGAGCAGCTCTCGTCGAGCACGTCCACGGACCTGATGCCCTTGGCGGTCAGCGTCGCCATATCGTCCTCGCCGTAGGGGGCCTGATGCACGAGGCCGGTTCCCTCGATGGTGTCGACGTAGTCCGCGGTGAAGATCCGGTAGGCGTTGGGTCCGGGCGTGCCGTTCTCGCCGGTCGCCGCATCATCGGCGAAGTACGGGAAGACCGGCCAGTAGCGCCAGCCCTCCATGTCCGCGCCCTTGAGCTCGCGGACGACCTCGTAGTCCTCCCCCAGCTCCTTGGCGTATGACGCGAGCAGCGGCCTGCCCAGATAGAACTTCTTGCCCGCGAAGCGTCCCTGCGTGGGACGGACCTCGACGTAGTCGATGTCCGCGCCGACGACGATGGCGAAGTTCGTCGGGACCGTCCACGGCGTGGTGGTCCAGAACACCGCGTAGGCGTCCTCCTCGTCGCGCAGCCTGACGGCGACCGACACCGTGGTGTCCTGACGGTCCTGGTACACGTCCGCGTCCATGCGCAGCTCGTGGGCGCTCAACGGCGTGCGGTCGGTCGGGCAGTACGGCAGCACGCGGTGGCCCTGATAGGCCAGGCCCTTGTCGTACAGCTGCTTGAACGCCCACATGACGGACTCCATATAGGGGATGTCCAGCGTCTTGTAGCCATGCTCGAAGTCCACCCAACGGCCCTGACGATGCACGTAGTCGCGCCACTCGTTGGTGTATTTGAGGACGGACGTGCGGCAGGCGTCGTTGAACTTCTCGATGCCCATCTCGTTGATCTGGTCGACCGACTCGATGCCCAGTTCCTTCTGCGCCTCAAGTTCGGCGGGAAGGCCGTGCGTGTCCCAGCCGAAGACGCGATTGACGCGATGGCCCTTCATGGTCTGATAGCGCGGGATCACGTCCTTCGCATAGCCGGTGAGAAGGTGTCCGTAGTGCGGCAGGCCGTTGGCGAAGGGCGGGCCGTCGAAGAACACGAACTCGTTCTGGCTGTGGTCGCCGGAGGGACGGCGCTCCACGGACTTCTCGAACGTCTTCTCGCCGTCCCAGTACTTCAGAACCGACGTCTCCAACGCGGGGAAATCGGGGCTTGGCGTCACACGGTCATGAGAACCGTCAGCCGTCGCCTTGGGATACGCATGGGAATTGGTGGATTCACTCACCGTTGCTCTCCTCGTCTCGCAGGTCCATTCCATCGCCTGCGAGGACGAGGCCGCGATCCACTGGACCGACGGCACCGCGGTACCACCCCGCTTGCCATGCCGGCGCCGCATAACGGCTTCCGGCATGACCACTTGCCTTCGGCTGTGTCGGGCCGATCCCGTCGGGTCTAGTAGGCGATGCCATCCACGCGATGCCACGCCGTTCTTCCGAGGACTCCCCGCTGATGACGGATCATCGTCCAAGCCCCGTACGCCTTATGCCATAAGTCGTCTTATGTCATATGACCTCAGACATACGGAACCCATATCGCGGCTTATCATAGCACCGGCCGCCGATCACCCGTGCGCCTCCCGCCTATTCCAGCTCGACCGCGCCAGTGTACAGCTGGTAGTACTCCCCCCGTTTCGCGATGAGCTCATCATGGGATCCTCGTTCGATGATGCGCCCATGGTCGAGAACCATGATGACATCCGAGTTGCGCACGGTGGAGAGCCTGTGGGCGATGACGAACACGGTACGCCCCTTCATCAGCGCATCCATGCCGGCCTGGACGACCTCCTCGGTGCGAGTGTCGATGGAGCTCGTGGCCTCGTCCAGAATCATGGCCGGCGGATCGGCGACCGCCGCACGGGCGATGGACACCAGCTGGCGCTGCCCCTGCGAGAGTCCGCTGCCGTCACCCTCGAGAACCGTCTGATAGCCCTGCGGAAGCATGCGGATGAATCCGTCGGCGTTCGTCCGCCGCGCGGCGGCGATGCACTCCTCGTCGGTGGCGTCAAGACGACCGTATCGAATGTTGTCCATCACCGTGCCCGTGAAGAGGTTGACGTCCTGAAGGACGATCCCCAGCGACCGCCTCAGATCGGGCTTGACGATGTTGCGCACGTCGATCCCGTCATAGAGAATCTGCCCCTGCTGAATGTCGTAGAAGCGGTTGATGAGGTTGGTGACGGTGGTCTTTCCCGCGCCGGTCGCGCCCACCAGGGCGATTTTCTGCCCGGGCTTGGCGAACCAGGTGATGTCGTGGAGCACAGGCTTGTCGGGCGCGTATCCGAACGTCACCTCAGTGAACCTCACGTCGCCGCGAAGCAGCGTGTAACGGCCATCCGCGGACGTCACCGCGCTCTCCTTGGCCTTCAGCGCCACCTCACGCGCGGTGCCATGCAGTTTCGATGCCGCGGCGAGGGATCGGGTGCCATCATCGTCGGCGGCCCGTCGCCATGCCCAATGACCCGTCTCGTGGTCGACCTCCGTCATGGTCCGGCCGTCGGATGCGAGCTCGACGTTGACCAGATGCACCGTGCCATCATCGCTTTCGACCGGCTCATCCATGAGTGCGAAGATCCGCGATGCGCCGGCGAGCGCCATCATGACCATGTTGAACTGCATGGACACCTGGCCTATGGGGTTGACGAAGGCGCGCGACAGCGTGAGCACGGCGATCAGGGTGCCGAGGGTGAGCGTTCCCGATCCCGACAGGCCCACGTTCCCCCATCCCGCCAGCGCGACGGCCCCTCCGACGATGGCAAGGAGCACGTAGAGCATGTATCCCATGTTGCCCACGACCGGCATGATGTTGTTGCCGAAGGTGTTGGCCGCGGCGGATGCCTGGTAGAGCTCCTCGTTTCGGCGGTCGAACTCCGAGGCCGTCGCGTCCTCATGGTTGAAGACCTTGATGACCTTCTGGCCGTTCACGGCCTCCTCGACGAAGGCGTTCACCCCGCCCAATGTCTGCTGCTGGCGGATGAAGAACATGCCGCTGCGGGTGACCATGAACCGCACGACGGCCACCAGCGCAATGGTGAACACCAGCGTGAACACGGTGAAGGGTATGGAAAGCCACAGCATCGAGATCAGCGCCGCCAGCGCCGACACCCCCGACGCGAACATCTGCGGGAACGACTGCGAGATCGCCTGACGCAGGGTGTCGGTGTCGTTGGTGTAGCGGCTCATGGTGTCGCCATGCTCATGGGTGTCGAAATAGCCGATCGGGAGACGCTGCTGATGCGCGAACATCTCGTCACGGATGTCCTTGAGCGTGCCCTGCTCCACCGTCACAATCAGCCAGTTCCACAGCCAGGTGCTGAACACGCCGACCGCGTAGAGGCAGCCCATCAGCGTCAGAGCGGTCAGCAACGGCCCCCAGTCGGGGTTGGTCGCTCCGACCAACGGAAGAATGTACGTGTCGATCAGGGACTGGAGGAAAAGGGCCGATCCCGCCTGCGCCGCGGCTCCCAGAAGGATGCACACGACGATGGTCACCACCCTCCATCGGTAGTGCATGATGTATCCGAAGATGCGCTTGGTGGTTCCCGGGGCCGCCTTCATCGGCGCATGGCTCATGCTCGTCGCCTTAGGCATCCAGATCGCCTCCCTTGTTCTGCGTCTGAGATTCGTAGATCGAACGGTATTCGTCGCAGGTCTCCAACAGCTGCTCGTGCGTTCCCCTGTCGATGATCCTGCCCTCCTCCATCACGACGATGAGGTCGGAATCCTGCACGGACGCCACGCGCTGCGCGATGATGATTTTGGTGGTGTCGGGGATCTCGTCGTGGAAGGCCTCGCGTATCAGACGATCGGTTTTCGTGTCGACCGCGCTGGTGGAGTCGTCCAATATCAGTATCCGGGGCCGTTTGAGCAGCGCTCGGGCTATGCACAGACGTTGGCGCTGCCCTCCCGAAACGTTCGTGCCGCCCTGCTCGATGTGCGTGTCGTAGCCGTCGGGAAACTCGGTGATGAACCCGTCCGCCTGGGCCAGGATCGCGGCGTGGCGGATCTCCTCATCGCTCGCGTCCGGATTGCCCCAGCGCAGATTCTGCGCGATCGTGCCGCTGAACAGCACGTTCTTCTGCAAAACCATCGCGACCTGATCGCGCAGCGCCACCAGATCGTATTCGCGAACGTCATTACCACCGACCTTCAACGAGCCGCTGGACACGTCGTACAGACGCGGAATGAGCTGCACAAGACTCGATTTGGATGACCCGGTGCCGCCCACGATTCCCACGGTGGCTCCTGATGGGATGCTCAGGGTGATGTCGTCGAGAACCGGCTTCTCGGAGCTTGTGGCGTAGCGGAACGTCACATGGTCGAATTCCACGGACCCATCGGGAACATCCATGACGGGACTGGCCGGATCCGTCACCGTGCTCTCCTCCTGCAGGACCTGGCAGGTGCGTTCCGCCGAGGCCTGCGAGATGATCACCATGATGACGATCATCGACAGCATCATCATCGACATAAGGATCTGCATCGCGTACGTCACCAGCGCAGTGAGGTCGCCGGTCGTCAGCCCAAGGGCCGAGCTGTTGCCGGAGGCCACGATCTGCCGTGCGCCGATCCACGCGATGAGGATCATGGTGGCGTACATGCAGAACTGCAGAAGCGGCATGTTGAAGCTCATGATCTTCTCGGCCTTGGTGAAGTCGTTGAATATCGACTGGGATATCCTGCCGAACTTCGAGACCTCATGGTCCTCGCGGTTGTACGACTTGACCACGCGCACACCCTGCAGGTTCTCGTCCACGACGTTGTTGAGCCGGTCATAGGTGTGGAAGACGCGTTCGAAGACAGGATGGACAAGGAACACCAGTGCGATCAGTCCTCCACCGAGAATCGGCACGGCCGCGAGGAAGACCAGCGAGATCGACGGGCTGATCCGATAGGTGAACAGCCATGCGACTACCACCATGACGGGAGCGCGCACGCCCAGCCTGATAAGCATCTGGTAGGCGTTCTGTAGATTCGTCACATCCGTTGTCAGCCGCGTGATGATCGACCCCGTCGAGAAGCGGTCGATGTTGGTGAAGCTGAAGGACTGCACCTTCGCGAACAGATCGTGCCGGAGGTTGCGCGCAAAGCCCGAGGCCGCGACCGCAGCGAAACGTCCTGACAGGAATCCGCACGCCATCGACACCACGGAGCATGCGATAAGTATCACTCCGAAACGCCAGATCTGCGGCATGGATCCGCCAGCGATGCCCTGATCGATGAGCACGGCCATCAGCGTGGGAATGAGGATCTCCAGCACTCCCTCGATGACGACGAACGTTGGCGTGAGCAGGGTGGGCCGTTTGAACTCCCGCAGACTACCCAGCAATGTGCGTATCACATGCGTCGGCTTCGCCGGCTCCTCCCGGGCCGTGTTTCCGGCCTTATCAATGGCTGTCGTCACTCGTCACTCTCCTTCATGCTCTCCTCCATGTCGCCCTTGCCGCCGGCATCCGATTCACCCATCGGCTCCCCGGGGTGGGACTTGCGTGCCTGCGCCGCATCGATGTTCGCCATGAGTCGGTCGATGTAGGCGGCAAGCTGTGCGCGTTCCTCTTGAGTGAAGCCTTCGAAGAGCTCCTCTTCCATGCGCATCGCATTGGCGACGAGCCCCTCGACGATGGCATCCGCCCGATCCGTAAGCACAATGCGCTTCATCCGCGCGTCGCCGGGAACGGACTCGCGAACAATGAACCCCTTGCGCTCCATCAAAGCCAGAACCCGCGATGCTGTGGAGCGTGTGATGCAGAAGCGTTTTTCAACATCCCTCTGCACCACGGTCTGCGCGCGATGACGTGCGAGAAACATGATGATATGAGCGTTGCCACCTGTGGCGATACGGGCGTTGTCGGGCATAGTCGAACTCAGATATCGCCGTATACGCCGGTTAAGGCTGCTGATGTCGATGCCGATGCTTCGTTTTTCCGCCATGCCCGCACCCGTCAAGGCACGACGTTCATCGATGGTGTCTCTTCTCTCCACAGCGGCCATCCTAATATGACTCACATACAACATGCCGCATATACAACAATTAGCGTGGAGCTGATTATGCGCACACTCCACCTGTACCGCGGTGGCGGCGAGCCCTCGTGCCGCAGCCTAAATTTGGAACACGTCGGGATGCGCCGGATCGCCCGGGATTCCCTCAAGCAGATCGCCAAGCCCCAGGAATTCACGCCAGAATTCCCACGACCGGCCATAAGGTGTCGCGCCCGCTCCGAACGCCTGGATGTTGGCCTTCGCCTCATAGACGTCCAACTCGTCGATCCCCTCGAAGAACGAAGCCAGACGCGCCAGATTCCGCCCATCGTAGAACAGCGAGCCGATGATCTGCGTGAGACGCTCCGCGCGCGCCAACGGCAGGGAATCCCAATGCCGGAACTCGATGAAGTTCTTGAGACGAGCGTCATTGAAATGCGTGGATATGACATGGTTGATCTCGTACGCATTGAGCTCACGGTCGGGATACAGCTCCCCTGCATTCTCCCGGAACGCCGCGCGATGTTTCTCGGCCTCGCTCAGCCCGGCCGCCTCCGGGGTGTGGGTGAGGTCGGCGAACATCAACGGGGTGGACAGCACATCGACCGCATAATCCTCCCAGCCGAAACGCGGGTCGTACAGGCCGGGAATGACGTTCGCCCTCTGAAAGTCAAGAGAATCCCACATACGTTGACGCAGCAGGGGGAAGGGGTTCGGTGCGCCTTCGAAGTACGGGGTGTTGCGGAAGAACCAGGCGAGGATGGGGCCGACCGCCGTCCCCACCCGCAGTTTGGCTATCGCATCCGCCTCGTCGTGATAGTCGATGCTCACCTGGGTGGATGCCGAGCAGCGCATCATGCACAGCCCATACTGTCCGACCCGGCCCAGATAGTCGCTCATGGCGGCATAACGGCTTTTCGGATTCACGGGAATATCGGCGAAACCGGTTTTCGGCTGATACCCATAGGCAACAAGCCGGAACCCCAATTCATCAAGAATGGGATCCGCCTCGAAACGGAAGGCCCGGTACACCGTCTCCAGCTCCTCCGGCGTCCTCAGCACCCCAATGGAGCATTCGACCTGGGCGCCCGGCTCAAGGGAGATGGATATCCCCTCCCTCGCCAAGCCGACAAGGCGACCGTTCTCCCAGTACTCGCGATCGGCGTCGTAATAGGGACGCAAACGTCCAAGCAGCGTCTCCACGCCCTGCGGCTCGTAGTAGTTGATGGCCTCATCGCTTCCGTTGCGGACGGGAAGATGCTCGATCTCCACGCCGAAGCCTCCCGGGGCCGACTTGCACCCCGCTTCGAAGAACGACACCAGACTCGCAAGATGCCGGGGATTGACCGTGGCGCCGAGATGGGCGTAGTTGATGCGTGGCGTAACCATGCGCCCATCCTACGGGAGCGGAAGGCGGTGGCACGCCCCACCGTCATAGGGAATGCCGATGGCGAACCATAGGCATGGGCGCGGAACCAAGGATGCAGGCGCGTGCGGGCCACATCGCGATTCGGCTATGGGCGCACCGACTGGCGCTTCTTGGCGGCGGAGATCATCAGCTTGATCCTGTTGAGCTGGTTGGCCTCCGACGCGCCCGGATCATAGTCGATCGACACGATGTTGGCTTCGGGATGCAGACGACGAATCTTGCCGAACATGCCCCGGCCGGTGACATGGTTCGGAAGGCATGCGAAGGGCTGGGCGCACACCACGTTCGAGCATCCGGACTCCACGAGTTCGATGATCTCGCCCGTGAGCAGCCACCCCTCGCCCGCCTGCACGCCGATGGAGGTCACCTCGGCGGCCTTGCGCACAAGCTCCGGCATCGGCAGATCCTGGCTGAACTTTCCATGGGCCGTGTCGATGGCGTGGCGGATCGGATTGAGATATCTGTCGATCCCCCACCGCATGACGGCATACGAGAGCTTGTTCCCGCCCGTTCCCAGATGCTTCTCGTTCCAATCCGATATGTACGGCCGGGTGGTCATGAACTCCATCATGCCCGGAACGACCGCCTCGCAATCCTGCGATTCGATCACATCGACCAGATGGTTGTTGGCGTCCGGATGGTATTTGACGAGGATCTCCCCCACGACGCCCACACGCGGCTTGCGCGGGATGTCGCGCAGCTCGAGGCCATCGAAGCTGGCCACGATGGCCTTCGCCAGCTGAGGATAGGTCATGTATCCGCGTCCCAGACGCCTTCTGGCCGTCGCCGAGCGGCCATGGTGCATGATCATCTCGCGCACGATCCGATCCCACATGCGGTACAGCTCGTTCGCGCTGCCCGGCGTGGCCTCGTAGGGGCGCACGCGCATCAGGCATTTGAGCAGCAGGTCGCCGATGGACAGCGCCTTGATGGCCCTGTGCAGCATTCCCGGCGTCGCCGTGAACCCGGGATTGTCCTCGATGCCCTGGGTGCTCAGCGCGATCACCGGAACCTGCGGATACCCGGCGTCGACGAGCGCCTTGCGGATCAGACCGAAATAGTTCGTCGCGCGGCACATCCCGCCCGTCTGCGTGATGGCGAGGGCGACATGGTCGGGATCGTACTTGCCCTGGACGATCGCGTCGACCAGCTGGCCGACGACGATGATGGCGGGATAGCAGGCGTCGTTGTTGACGTATTTGAGGCCGAGCTCGATGTCGTCATGTGACGCGGTGCGCATGATGTCGAACTTGTATCCGCCCGACCGAATCACCGCCTCGATAAGCGACATGTGGATGGGGCTCATCTGCGGCCCCACGATGGTGTAGTCCTTCTTCATGGACTTGCCGAAGGGGATCTTGTTCGAATACGCGGACATCGTCGCCGAGGCATGGCCCTTGCCGGACGTGGGTGCGGTCCGACCGGCCGCCCTGCGTGACGCCTCCCGCATGGACGCGGTGAGCTTGGGGTTGGCGGCCATGACGGTGTCGAGAAGCACCTGACGGCCCGGCGTGGGGGCGGCGGACCCCGTATGCCGGAATCCCGAGGACTTCGGACCAGGGTTCGCGGCGTTCTCGCGGCGAGCGCGGTTCTCCCTCTCCTCGACCGCGGCCTTGAGCGAGCGCAGCCTGATCTTCGCGGCTCCCAGATTGCTGACCTCGTCGATTTTGAGCAGCGTGTACACATCGGACTTGTCGGCCAGTATCTCGCTGACCTGATCGGTGGTGATCGCGTCGAGCCCGCAGCCGAAGGAGTTGAGCTGCACAAGCTCCAGACCGGGATACGAGGACACGAAGCTCGCCGCCGCGTACAGCCGCGAGTGGTAAGCCCACTGGTTGGTCACGCGAAGCGGCAGACGCGGGGCCTGGATCGGCAGCGCGTAGCGGAAGCCTTCGGCGTCTCGGGCGTGGGGATCCTTGTCGCTCGCGCTGAGATAGTCGCTCAGATGGAGATCGTCACCCGGCTGCAGCTCGCATATCGAATCCTCCGACAGCACGACCATGCCCAGGGAGCAGATGGTTTCGGGGATGCCGTGGTTGACCTCGGGATCGACGTGGTAGGGCCGTCCCGCCAGCACTATTCCCCGACAGTCGTGCTCCTTCATGTAGGCCAGAGCGCGCAGGCCCTCCTGCTGCACGTCATGCTTGAAAAGCGCGTCCTCGGCATAGGCGGCCTTGACGGCGCGCTGGGCCTCCTCCAGGGTGACTCCCGCCCAGGAGAACTCGTCGACGATGCGCTGGGGCATAAGGTCGTGGTTCGCCAGATTGAAGTACGGCCGCATGTAGCGCACGTCGTCGGCCCGCAGCTCGGGCATGTTGGCCCCGATGACGACCGGGTAGTTCGCCACGACCGGACAGTTGTAGTGGTTGTCGGACCCGGCGATGAGATCCTCCTCGTAGGAGACGCACGGGTAGAAGATGGTGCGCACGCCCTTGTCGAGCAGCCAGTCGATGTGCCCGTGGACGAGTTTGGCGGGATAGCAGATGTTGTCCGAGGCTATGGATTCGATGCCCCGCTCGAACAGCTCGTGGCTCGAACGGCCGGAGATCATGACCTTGAATCCGAGATTCGTCAGCAGCGTGAACCAGAAGGGATAGTTCTCGTACATGTTGAGGACGCGCGGTATCCCGATCTCGCCGCGGGTGGCCTTCTTGTCGGTGAGCCTGCGGTACCCGAAGCATCTTTTGTACTTGTAGTCGTAGAGGTTCGGCCGGTCGGAGCGCTGCCGCTTCGCGTCGCCGCCGCGCTCGCATCTGTTCCCCGTCACGTAGCGCGAGCCGTCCTGGAAGGTGGTGATGGTGAGCTTGCAGTGGTTCTGGCACAGCCTGCACACGTCACGCTCGGACGTCATGGACAGGCCGTCGAGATCCGCTCCGCCAAGAAGCGTCGATTCGGTGTGTGCCGGCCCATCGGGCGAGTCGTCGACGTAATGCATGCGCGCAGTGAGGGCCGCACCATAGGCCCCCATCAGACCCGCGATGTTGGGGCGGGTCACCTCGCGGCCGGTGAGCAGTTCGAACGCCCGTAGAACCGCGTCGTTCAGGAAAGTCCCGCCCTGGACCACGACCGTATCGCCCAGAAGATCGGCGTCGCGCAGCTTGATGACCTTGTACAGGGCGTTTCGCACGACCGAATAGCACAGTCCGGCGGCGATGTCCTCCATCGAGGCGCCCTCCTTCTGCGCCTGCTTGACGGACGAGTTCATGAACACCGTGCACCGGGACCCGAGATCCACGGGATGCGTGGAATTGAGCGCCGCCTGAGTGAACTCCTCGATGCTCATTCCCATGGACAGCGCGAAGGTCTGCAGGAACGATCCGCAGCCTGAGGAGCACGCCTCGTTGACCGCGATCGAATCGATGACCCCGTCGGCGATGGCGAGATACTTCATGTCCTGCCCGCCGATGTCGATCACCGCGGTGACGCCCGGGCTGACCATCTCCGCGCCGCGGTAGTGGGCCATGGTCTCGACGACGCCCTCATCAAGGTGGAGTCCGGTGGTGATAAGCCCCTCCCCATATCCGGTGGCGCAGCTGCGGGCGATCCACGCGGCGTCGGGGAGATCGCTCTGGATCCTTTTGACGATCTCGACCGCCGCCGACAGGGGGCTGCCGTTGTTCGTCGCATACGACGACCAGACGATGTCCCGATCATCATTGACCAACGTCGCCTTGATGGTCGTGGAGCCCGCGTCGATTCCCAGAAAGTGGGGACCGACCGCACCCTCAAGCGTTCCCACGTGCACCTGCTCGCGGCCGTGTCTGGCCGTGAAGTCGTCGCGGTCACGCTCCGTGGCGAACAGGGGCGGCATGGTCGGAGTGTCACTGGGCAGCGAGCTCAGCCGATCCAGACCCTCAAGTATCTCCCGGCAGGCCCGCGGACGCAGCTTCGTCGAGTCCTCGATCTGGGTGTCGTCGTCGGCGAGGAGGGCTGCGCCGTAGGCCACATACAGATGGGCGTTCTCCGGCGTGACGAACTCGTCCACCTTCCCCTCGAGGCGCGGGAGAACGCGGCCCGAAGCTGCGAGAGGAAGAACAGCGGCCCTCCGAGGAAGACCACGGTGCCGTGGATGGGACGGCCGGAGGCCAGACCGGCGATGGTCTGCGTCGCGACGGCGGTGAAGATCGACGCCGCCAGATCGCGCTTGTCTGCGCCGTCGTTGATCAGGGGTTGCAGATCCGTTTTGGCGAAGACGCCGCATCGCGAGGCTATGGGATAGAGGTTCGAGTAGTCGGCCGCCAGATCGTTGAGGCCGGAGGCGTCGACGTCGAGCAGCGTGGCCATCTGGTCGATGAAGGCCCCCGTTCCGCCCGCGCACGAGCCATTCATCCTCTGCTCGGGCGTGGGTTTGAGATAGGTGATCTTCGCGTCCTCGCCGCCGAGCTCGATGATGACGTCGGCCCGGGGAACCCTCTCATCGATGGCGCGGGTCTCGGCGATGACCTCCTGGACGAAGGGAAGACCGAGCTTGTCGGCCAATCCCAGGCCGCCCGACCCGGTGATCGCCACATGCAGAGGATCGTCGCCACGCCCGATTCCGGCCAGCGTCCTCTGGATGTCGCGCAGAAGATCGGCGACCGTCGCCCTGACGTTGGCGTGATGCCGGCGGTAGTCGGAGAACAGCGCGCCATCGAGGGCTCCATCGTCGTCCAGAGCCACGGCTTTGACCGTCGTCGACCCGATGTCCAACCCGACACGGATCGGTCGACCGGAGCGGCCCGTCGCCGCGTTGTGCCCTTCGCTCACCAACTCACCTCATTACCACGTCGGAACGTGAATCGTCACGTCTCCTTAATCCACGCACATCATCCTTTATGTAATGTAGTCGCGAGGCATGCCGACACGACTTTTCCGACAGCGAGATTCCCGGAATCCCGTTCCCGCCGCCGTTCCCCCCATCAGGATGCGGCGCCCTCGCCCGCACTGCGGTCCTTGCCGTAGATCTCGGGGATGAAGCGCTTCTGGTCATGCAGCTTCGGCCACACGACGACGGATCCGGCCCGCAACGAGCGCGGCACGTCGATGATGCGCTGGTTGCTCGACCCTCGGAACTGCAGAAGCGAATCATGCAGAGTGGCTATGTACCTTCCGTCCACCAGGATGTCGATCAGATCCAGCAGCTTTCTCTTGTCATCCGTCTCCCCCGGACGCATGAGTTCCTCCCAAGTGTACCCGGTCCAGCACCAGATGTCCTTGGAGTGTCCGAAGCGCTCGCGTATCCGACGTGCCAACGGCAGCAGCACGCCGGTGTTCAGCAGCGGCTCGCCGCCGAGGAACGTGATGCCCTGGACGTAGTCCAGTGACATGTCCTCCATGATCTGGCTTTCGAGGCGTTCGTCATACGGACGACCCGCCTGGAAGTCCCAGATGGAGGCGTTGTAGCAGTCCTTGCAGTGGAAGGGGCAGCCCGAGACGTACAGGGAGCAGCGGATGCCCTCGCCGTCGGTCATGAGCAGCCGCTTGTAGTCGGCGATCATGCCATGGCTCATGCGTCGGCTGCTCCACTGCCCGGCTCGGGGGTTGTTGGACAGATCGCTGGGGATGGACGGGCCGCGGCCGGTCTCCCCGGCCGCGAAGTCATGGAGGCCCATGTCCTACTTAGTCTCCTCGAACCACTCGCGGTCGGAGCCGTCACGCATGGTCACGTGTCCGGTCTCCCCCGACATGTGCTTGACCCGATGGGCGATCTCCTCATGGCGTCCATGAACCATGGGGCGCTGGACCGGATTGCCCAGATAGCCGCAGGTGCGCTTGGTCACGTTGCACTTGTCGGGATCCGAGTTGCCGCACTCCGGGCATTTGAAGCCCTCCTCGGTGGGCTCGAAGTCGCCTTCGAAACCGCACTCGAAGCAATGGTCGATGGGCGTGTTCGTGCCCAGATAGCCGATGCCGATGTTGTAGGCGTAGTCCCACACGGCCTCAAGGGCCTTGGGGTTCGACTGCAGGCAAGGGAACTCGCAGTAGTGGATGAATCCGCCGGCCGCGTAGTAGGGGAAGTCCTTCTCGTAGTTGAGCTTCTCCATCGGCGTGGGCTGAAGCCACACGGGGTAGTGGAAGGAGTTGGTGTAGAAGTCGTGGTCGGTGACGCCGGCCACCTCTCCGAACTTCTCCCGGTCCATGCGGTTGAAGCGGTCGGTGAGGCTTTCGGCCGGCGTGGAGTAGACGGAATAGTGGTAGCCCTCCGCCTTCGCCCACTGGTGGCACAGCTCGCTCATTCGGCGCACGATGGACAGCGCGAAGTCCTTGCCTTCGGGGTCCCATCCATGATCGCGCATCCAGTCCTTGCCGTAGAAGACCGACGTCGCCTCATACAGGCCGATGTATCCGAGCGACACCGTGGCGCGCTCGTTGCGGAAGAGCTGGTCGATGTTGTCGTTGGCTCCCAGACGTCCGAAGGCGCCGAAGCGGAACAGCGTGGGGGCGTTGACCGGGGTCGCCTGCTTGCACCGCATGATGCGGAACTGCAGCGCCTGATGGGCGACGGCCATGCGTTCGTCGAAGATCTTCCAGAAACGGTCCCGGTCGCCATGGGACTCCAAGGCGATGCGGGGGATGTTCACCGTGACCACGCCGAGGTTCATGCGGCCGTCCTCGACGTCCTTGCCCGTGGCGGGATCGATCCACCCCTGAAGGAAGGACCGGCATCCCATGGGGGCCTTGAACGATCCGGTGATCTTGACGATGTTCTCATAGAAGACCACGTCCGGGTACATGCGCTTGGTGGCGCACTCCAGAGCGAGCTGCTTCATGTCGTAGTTCACGTCGCCGGCGTCGGCGTTGAGACCGTGCCTGATGGTGAAGACGAGCTTGGGGAAGATCGCCGTGTGACGATCCTTGCCCAGACCGCGAATCCTGTTGAGCAGGATGGCGCGCTGGATCTCCCGGGCGAACCATGAGGTGCCCAGACCGAATCCCACGGTGACGAACGGCGTCTGTCCGTTGGACACCCGGTTGGAGTTGATCTGGTATTCCATCGTCTGCATCGCGTCGTAGATGGCCTTGCGGGTCATGATCTTGGCGTAGACCTCACGCAGCCGCTCCATCTCCGAGGCGTTCTCGTCGAAGGGGGTGTCCATCGGCAGCGGCTCGCGGTTCTCGAAGTGCAGGCCTTCCGGCTCCTGGGCCTTGAGCCCATTGACCATGTCACGCACGGCCCCGATGGGCATGGAATCGGGGATCATGGCCTGGGCCATATGCAGATGCTTCTCGTAGTCGAGCCGGGCGTAGGGCTCAAGCATCTCATCGGCTCGGTTGACCGTCTGGCCGCCGTACTGGGCTCCGGCGATGTCCTTGATGATCTGGGTGATCTGGGTCGCCGCGGTTCCGATGGACTTGGGCGAATCCATCATCGCGTTGCCCAGCGCGAAGCCGTGGGCGAGCATATCGCCGAAATCGGGCAGCGAGCAGTTGCTCATGGCGGTGAACGGCGAGTAGTCCGCGTCATGGAAGTGGATGTCGCCCTTCATATGGGCGTTCGACACGGCGTCGGGAAGCATGGAGAACGCGGAGGCCTTGGACACCGCGCCTGCGAGAAGATCGCGCTGCGTGGCGTAGACGTTGGAGTCCTTGTTGGCGTTCTCGCGCACCAGGCTCTCATCCCTGTTGACCAGACGGCTCACCGCCTCGTTGATATCGGTCGCCTTGGCGCGCTCGATGTCCTTGTTCAGGCGGTACGCGGTGTAGCTGCGCGCCACGTCGTACAGGTGGCTCTCGATCAGGCCGTGCTCGACGAGGTTCTGGATGTCCTCGATCTTCGCCGGACCGTTGTATCGATCCCTGATCTCGCCCTCCACCTGGGCGGCGAGCTCCCGGATGAGCTGCTCCTCCTGCGGGCCGATATGCTTGTCGAGATCGACGAACGCCGACTTCACGGCGGCGATGATGTTGATGGGATCGAAGTCGACCACACGCCCATCGCGCTTCTCCACGAGGACCTTCTTCACTGCGGTCACCACGTTGACATCGTCCATCATCTGCGTGTCCATTGTCCACATCCCTTCACACCGGAAACCTCTCCGCGCTCGAACCTGACGGAATCATCGAAAGCGGATCGACGCACGCCAAACTACATGCACGTAAGTCGTTACACAACAGCACTATACGCCGATATCTAGTGCCAGTCCATACGCTCAGACACCAGATATAGGGATAATCGCGGTATTCAGCCGAATCCGATGACGAACGGCGTCGGTCGAGGCGTGTCGCCCACGAGCCCCTTGGAAGACACGACGACGCCATGGCGTCATGCGTCGACGGCATGGGTCCCGACCCCGTCAATGTCCCTCGCCCGCGGGACTCTGGAGGCATGACTGTCGCATCAGACCTTCCCCCGTCGGGAGCCTTTTCCGGGCAGGGCGGAGCCCCCGCGCCGACGAATACGGCGACCGCTCCGGCACGTCCCATGGAGCTTCCTCGACTCGCCCGGGACACCACGGCGGACAACCCCTGGCCGGTGAGCGTGCTCAGCCGCAAATACCACGACGCCGTGGAACGATGGCCGCAGGCCTGGGTGCGCGGGCAGATCATGGAGATCAACATGCGCCGCTCCACCTCGGGCTACATCACCCTGCGCGACGACACCGAGGAGATATCCCTTCCCGTCATGGGATTCCGCGACTTCGTGGCCAAGGCCCGCAACTTCCGTCAGGGGGATCGCGTCGTGGTCCACGGCCGTGCCGACGTGTGGATGAAGGCCACCAGACTCAGCTTCGTCGCCGACGACATCCGCCGTCTCGGCACCGGAGATCTCAAGGAGATGATCGACGCCCTGCGCAGAAAGCTCAAGGGCGAGGGGCTTTTCGACGCGGACCGCAAGGTCCCCATCCCCGAGTTCCCCCACCGCATCGGCCTCATCTGCGCGCCACAGGCCCGGGCCGAAGGGGACGTCATCACGAACGTGAACCTCCGGTGGCCCGCCGTGGACTTCCGCGTCATCCACGCGCACGTGCAGGGCGCGCAATGCCCTCCCGACGTCATCGCGGCGATCAGGGCCCTTGACGCCGATCCCGGCGTCGACGTCATCATCGTGGCAAGGGGAGGCGGAAGCTTCGAGGATCTCATCGGCTTCTCGGACGAGGGCGTCGTCCGGGCCGCCGCCCAATGCTCCACCCCCCTCATCTCCGCCATCGGCCACGAGGACGACTGGACGCTCATCGATCTGGCCGCCGACCTTCGCGCCTCCACGCCCACGGACGCCGCGAAGAAGGTCGTCCCCGACGTGCGCGAGCAATGGCAACTCATCGCCAGCGCCCTCGGACAGATCCGGCTGCGCACCGAATCGCTGCTGGCCAACGAGACGCGCCTCATCGAGGGCTACGCCAACCGCCCGAGCCTGACACGGCCATGGACCATGCTCGAGCCCCATCAGCGCTTCGTCGACGACGCCCGCAGGCGCATGACGTACGGGATGACCCAGATAGCGGACGACGCGTCCATGACGATAGACCGGCTCCACGCCTCGTTGACCGCGCTCAGCCCCCAGTCCACCCTCAACCGCGGCTATGCGGTGGTCCAGACGTCATCAGGACATGTGCTCGACGACGCCTCGTCCACATCCCCCGGCGACGCCATCACCATCACGCTGAAGAGGGGCGCGCTGGGCGCCGTGGTCGAGAGAGTCTCCCCTGCGACGAACGTCCCGGACGCCGCGTCATAGGCACGTCGCGTCATAGGCACGCCGCGTCATAGGCACATCGCGTCATAGGCGCGCCGCACGCGATCGCGTGGGATCCCCACAAGCCGATGCCCACAACCACATATCCATAGCCACATATCCATAGCATCCCCGCGTCCATAGCATCCAGCGTCCACCAATGTCAGAAAGGCACACAACCATGAGCGAGCAAACGACGACGACCACGACGAACGACGACGACAACACCAACGCCACGGCCACGAACGCTGTCAAGGGCGACCCGTCGACCACGGCCGTCCCCCCGTCGGGCATCACGGACGAGGAAAGATCGGCCATCGCCTCCATGTCCTACGAGGAGGCCCGCGACCGTCTCATCCGTGTGGTCCAGGCATTGGAGGCCGGCGGGCTCAACCTCGACCAATCCATGAGACAGTGGGAGCTGGGAGAAGCGCTCGCGAACCGCGCCCAGGCGCTGCTCGACCAGGTGCGATCGAAACTCGACGCCGCCCAGGCCCAGCAGCAGTCCACCGCCGACACGGCCGGAACCCAATCGAATCTGGACTGACGTCGATCCAGGTCGGCGTCAGTCCGTACTGACGGCAATCCGGACTGACGCCGCACGACAAACGACGAATCCGGACTGACGCCAGATGCGACGCGGGAGACGGCGGAAACGGCGCGGAACCAGACGAACTAGGACTGCGCCCCTATCTGCACCGTCGCCACAAGGCCCTTGTGGTCGGATCCGGGAATGCTCACCACCGACACCTGTCCCGTGACGATGCCCTTGTCGACGACGACATGATCGATGCCGCTGAAGGACGGAACCCATTGACGATCCGCGGGCCAGGTGAAGGTGAAGCCGTGACCCGACTCATATGCGGCGTCCGAGAAACGGGATCCGAGGACGTCGCGGAACGGCGAATGGTCGATGGTCGAATTGAAGTCGCCCATAAGGATGTACCGTCCGGTCTTCGATCCCAGACGGGCGACGTCCTCGAGACTCGTCCTCCACATATCCCAGCGTCCCGGTTTGGGCGACGTCGTATGCACGGACACGAAGCGGACCGACCTGCCACCCGCGAACGCCACCGTCCCCGCGGGCATGAACGACGACAGGGAATCGACCTCGTCGTCCACGGGGTTCTTCAACGACGTGGCCGACCATAGACCATTGCCGTACTTCCCGTCGGCCGAGGAAACCACCGAATAGGGCAGATAGCTTTCGATTCCCGCCTTCTTCAGGGCCTTCACGAACGCCGGCGTGGTCTCCTGCAGGGCCAGGACCTCCACGCGCTGATCGCGGACGATGTCCACGATGGATTCAGCGTCGGCACGACCTTTGTACACATTGGCCGTCATCACCCTGGCGGCATCGTCATCGGTGTTGACGCTCGACCCTCCCACCGCCTGCACCGTCGACGCCGACAGGGACACGGACTGATGGATGAAGGGATACTGCCAGTATCCCTGAACGACCACGCAGCACAGCGCGACAAGCGCGACGAACCACCGTTGGGAGATCAGCGCGAGGATAAGACCGATCAGCCCCACCACAACGAACCACGGAGCCACCGACACGACGACGGGAACATACGGCAGGGATTGGATCGACGCCGGAAGAGCCCTCGCGACCGCCACCAGAAGGGACGCCAGCGTCGCGAGACCCGCGAAGACGCCAAGAACGCGATGACGACGACCCGACGATGCAACCGACATGGCAACCTCCCGTGACCCACTGCCGACCACCATAGCCTTCCCGATCAGCGACCCCGTCCGATCATGACGAATCCCCCCGATTCCCGCACGAGCGGAACGGGGGACGGATGCGCTCCAGACGGGCGCAGCGACGTCGAGGCGGCAGGCGTCCTCGTTCCCGCTCATCACGCCCACCCATCGGATGCGGTTCCGTTCGATCAGCGTCGCCAGTCCTAAGACCGCGGTGCTGCGGTCGGCTGGCCCGGAGTCGATGACGGCGCTGGGCCGACACAGTGTTCCCACCAGCACTCCCGCGTGTACAATGGACAACCGTTGCCCGGGTAGCTCAGGGGATAGAGCACCGCTCTCCTAAAGCGGGTGTCGTGCGTTCGAATCGCATCTCGGGCACTGCGGAGGGTCCTGAAATCCCTTTCAGGGCCCGAATCGTACGGCGGGCGCTCAATCCGCCGGAATGCCGCATATCCGTACTCATCCATACGCCGCCAGCCACGCATAATCGTCTACATCAAAACGCGAATTCTGTTGCCTTTTTCTTCTTGCGGAGAACAGACGGAAATCGCGACCTGTATTCACTTATCGTGTTCGTGAAGGAAATAAATATATGGAAACATAAGGAAATATCGTTTGCCGAAGAGGCATCCGGCACGGAAGCCGCATCCGCGCGGGCCGCAACGACCCTCTTGCGCGGACATGGCCACCGACGCGCCGGACGTCCGACGCAAACCACGAAAGAGGGGTCATCATGGGCTGGATTTGGACACTGATCGTCGGAGCCATCATCGGCGCGATCGCCGGCGCGATCACCAGCAAGGGGGCGTCCATGGGCTGGATCGCCAACATCCTCGCGGGTCTGGTCGGATCATCGGTGGGACAGGCGCTTCTGGGAAGCTGGGGACCGCATCTCGCCGGAATGGCGCTCATCCCCTCGATCCTCGGAGCCGTGATCGTCGTTCTGGTCGTCTCCTTCGTCATGACGAAAATTTCGAAGTAAAGCGTCGAAATGACGCCGCCGCACCTGCGGCGTGACATCACCGAACCCGGAGCGGACACCATCATCGGTTCCGCCCGGGTCTTCTCATGCCCACGAGCGGGATGCGCATGGACGCACGAAGACAGAAGCCGGAACCGCATGCGCCTACCCACGTTCACTACGCGGCGCGAGGAATACGCCAGGGAAGTATTGACCCCACGCCGCCAATCACCGTAGTCTGACTGAGGCCATGCGGCTGACCCGAGAACGTCAGCCGCGATGCACGGACGATGAATGGAACGTGGAATCCCCATGATCGACAAGAATCTTTTCCGCCTCCCCGGAGCCGACCCGCGCGGCTCCCTGATGATCGCGATCCTAGGGACGCTGTGCGCCCTGATCGACTCATTGGCGGCGGTTATCGCGATTCTCACCGTGGCGCGCGCGGTCGGCTGGACCCCGGAGAACCTGTCCGGCGGCTCCGCATGGGGAGCCATATCGGCGACGCCGACCCGGGCCGCCGTCGCACTGCTCGTTCTGACGTCGGTCCGCATCATCCTGAGACATCTGTCCAACCGCAAGGCCGGAGCGATGACGCGGCACATGGGCGAGGCCCTCGCATCCGACCTCTATCTCTCTCTTTTCGACTCCGCGGCCATCGGCGAAAGGGACGAAGGGCGAAACCCCGGTTCCACGCCTCACCAGAGCCTGTCCCTGCTGGCCACCGAAGGCGTGGGTTCGGTGAGCACCTACTTCACGGTGTTCCTCCCCACCCTCATCCAGACGCTTCTCATGACCCTCGCCGCCCTCATCGTTCTCGGACCGGTGAACCTCGCCGGCGCCGGAATCATCGTCGTGGGGATGATCATCATGCCGCTCGCCGCCAACATGACGCGCGAGAAGGACATCCGCACGCAGATCGCCCACCTTCAGCGCTACGACAAGGTCGGCGTCCACTTCGAGCAGGCGCTGCGGGGATTGGACACCCTGAAGATCTTCGACGCGGACGGTCGCGAGGCCACCAGACTGCGCAAGGATTCCGAAGGATTCCGCAAGGCCACGATGCGTCTTCTGGGAGGGCAGCTGAGCAGCCTCATCGGCGCGGACACGGCCATCTACCTCTCCGTCATTGTCGCGACCGTGGTGACGGCCCTCATGTCGCGCCCGGATCCCTTCGGCTGGATCGCCGCCATCATCATGGCCGCGACCGGCGTGCGTCTGTTCGTCCCCGGCCGGCAGCTCGTGTATCTGATCCATTCGGGAACCGTCGCCCTCAAACAGGGGCGCGCGATTATGAAGGCCCGGGAGATGCGCGACGGCACCGTCAGGAATGACGGCATATCCAAAGATGACGACGCAACCAAGGCCGACGAGACAACCAATGCCGACGGTACCGCCAAAGATGACCGCACGGCCAAAGCCGACGACGTGAGGACGGCATCACCGCCGACCGGGACAACGGGCTCGCACCGAACCGCGGTGACGGCACCCACGGGCCCGATCACCATCACCGCCGACGACCTGTCGCTGACCTATCCCCAGGGGCCGACCGCACTGCGGAACGTAAGCCTTTCCCTTCCGGCGACGGGCCACATCGCCATCGTGGGGGCCTCGGGATCCGGGAAAAGCACGTTGGGGGACATTCTGTCGGGGCGCCTGAACGGCTATCAGGGATCTCTGACCGCCAACGGGATCGAGCTGCGCGACCTTTCCCCCGAATGGTTCATCGACAACGTGGCCATCGTCAGAGGAACCGACCAGCTGTTCGCCGGCAGCTTCCGATCCAATCTTGATCCCACGGACACGCCCATCGAGGACGCCGCGCTTCTGGCGGCCCTGTCCCGGGTCGATCTGGCCACGATGGTGATGGAACGCGGCGGACTCGACGCCCCGGTGGAATATGGGGGATCGAATCTATCGGGAGGACAGCGGCAGCGTCTTTGCCTGGCCCGGGAGCTGCTCCGCCGCACTCCCATGCTCATCCTCGACGAAGCCACCAGCGCCGTCGACCGGGTCCATGACGACGCGATCGCCGACGTCACCCATCACATGGCCGCGCACCGGCTCGTCATATCGATCGCGCATCGACTGCGCTCGGTGAGGAACGCGGACATCGTCCTCGTCATGGACCACGGTGAGCTCGTCCAGCGAGGGACCTTCGACGAATTGATCAGCGCGCCCGGCCCCTTCGCCCCCCAGTGGCAGGAGCAGAACCGCATGGAATCCATCAAGGGAAAGGTCCAGGCATGAGCGAGCACGCACGGTCCGGCGCACGACCCCAGACCACGGCGACCCCGCAACCGGCCGACGGTGAGATCAACGGCATCAACGGCATCAACGGCATCAACGGTCAGTATCCCCCATCGGTTGACGGGCGGACGACGACGGCCCGACGGATGACGACCATAACCGTGATGACGCGCATGGCCCGACAGATGCTCCCATTGCTCGGGGTGGAGGTCAAGGCCATCATCGCGGGAACATCAGGCCATCTATCCGCCGTATGGAGCATCATGCTGGCCACCGCGGGAATCATCGGCATCTTCCGGGGAGCCCCCGCGGGCCTTTGGGCGACGGCGATCATCGTGGCGATCATCCTCTCGCTGCTCCGCGGTCCCCTCGCCTATGGCGAGCAGCTGTTCAACCATCAGATGGCCTTCAGCGTTCTGCGCGACATCCGCACGGACGTCTTCGACACCATGAGATCCCTGGCCCC
Source organism: Bifidobacterium minimum (assembly GCF_000741645.1). Classification (GTDB taxonomy): domain Bacteria; phylum Actinomycetota; class Actinomycetes; order Actinomycetales; family Bifidobacteriaceae; genus Bifidobacterium; species Bifidobacterium minimum. The sequence continues at coordinate 51,324 of NZ_JGZD01000014.1, read as the reverse complement.
CGCGAAGCTCCGGCGACAAGGCCGCGGCAACCTCATCACCGTGCTCACGCAGGACATCGAGCTCCTCGAAATCTTCTACGCGCACACGCTGTCCCCACTCATGATCGCGGCCATCACGACCATGGTGAACTCCATCGTGTTCGCCTTCATATCGCCATGGCTGGGACTGGTGGCGGTCATCACCTATCTGCTTCTCATCGTCGAGGTCCCGCTGATCACCGCGCGTCCCACCTACCGCGCGGCGGCCGATGAACGCGACGCCACCGGCGAGCTCCATTCCCTGATCCTCGAATCGCTTGACGGCCGCGAGCAGCTGGTCGGCATGGGTGCGGCCGCGCGGACGCGCTCCCGTCTCATCTCGGCCACCCGGGCCATGCTGTCGGCGCGATCCCGCAACGGCGTGGCCCGGGGATGGAACGACGTCATCACCGAGACCATCCCGCTGCTGGGACTGACGGTGTTCATGGCGACGGCCGCATGGCTGGCGGGAACGGCGGGATTGGACGCATCGTCGGCGCTGGTGGCGACGGCCGGCTTCACCGCATCGTTCCCTGCCATGATGTCGGTCGCCCGCCTCGGAGCCGGCTTGCAGCCCACTCTGGCATCGGCCCGCCGCGTGTTCGCGCTTTTCGACGAGGAGCCCGCCGTCCACGAGAACACCGATGGCCATGAGCCCCGGTCCTTCTCATCCCTGGAGACCTCGCACCTTCGCTTCGGGTATGACGAGGGGCACGATGGGGACGCGCCCGCGGAGAACACGCCCACAAGGGATGCGCCCGCAGGAACCTCACCCGCGCAAACCTCACCCGTCCTGCGGGACGTCAACCTCACCATCGCTCCCGGCGAGGTGGTCGCGATCGAAGGTCCGAACGGCTCCGGAAAGTCCACGCTGATCGATCTGCTGATGCGTTTCCGCGAGCGCACGGGAGGGGACATCGCCGTCAACGGCCTGCCGATCGAGACCATCCGCACCCGGTCCCTGCGCTCCATCGAGACCATGATCAGTCAGGATACGTTCATCTTCGACGACACGGTGGCGCGCAACATCGCCATCGCGCGGCCGGACGCGAGTCGGAAGGACATCGAGGACGCCGCCCATGACGCGCATCTCGACGAGGTCCTCGACCAGCTTCCCGGCGGTCTCGACCATCGGCTCACGCGCAATGGATCCGAGCTGTCGGAAGGACAGCGCCAACGCGTCGCCGTGGCCCGCGCGTTCCTCAGCGACGCCGGCATGATGCTCCTCGACGAGCCCACAAGCAATATGGACGCCCTTCTCGAGGGACGGATCATCGACGCGCTGATGTCCCATCAGGAGGGCCGCTCGTACCTCATCGTCAACCACCGCGATGCGGTCCTCGCACGCGCGCACCGCATTCTCACGATGCACGATGGAACGCTGACGGAAAGAACCAACGGCACGGCAGACGGGAAAGAGCGATGAGCGGCTCCGAATCAACCGAACCGGACATGTCCGCACCGACACCGGCGTCAACGCCGATGACCGCGGCCCACACGGCCCTTGACATGGCCGCGGCTTCGGTGACCACGGCATCGGATCCGTCCACTCCTGCGGCATCGGTGGCCACACCATCGACGACCACGGCATCGACGGCCACACCATCGACCCCGCCCACGGACACGGCGGTCCGAATCGCCCGAGAACCGCTCCGCACCCGTGACGTGATTCTCATCGGCGTGTACGCGGCCGTGTATCTGGTGCTGATCAGCATCCCCGCGGCGCCGGCGCACCTCATTCCCGCGCTGATGCCCTTCATGGGTCTGGGATGCGGGGTCTTCGGATCAATCGTCTACCTTCTGGCGGTGACCAGACCAAATCACGCCGATTCGGGACGGCGACCATCATGGGCGTTCTGCTGGCCCTGCTTATGGGAGTCATCCATGGCAACTACTTCACCGTCATCACCGCCCAGCGCCATTCTGGCGGCATGGATTCTTTCCACGATGCGGGTCAACGAGCTGACCACGGCCATGCGACGCATGCACGTCCCCGATTCCGTGACGATCGCTGCGGCCGTGATGCTGAGATTCCTTCCCAGCGCCGCCTCGCGCAAATCGGCGGTCGGGGATGCCATCCGCATGCGCCTGCGCGGGACGAGGACCTGCGCGGAGGGGACGCGGCACAACGAAGGGACGCGGAACAAACCAGTAATGATGCGGCGCGGAACGCGGGGAATGGCTCGCGCACTCGACTACCGGGTCGTCCCCCTGCTGTCCGGCACCATCGCGGCCGCCGATGACCTCGCGCAATCCGCGCTTACCCGCGGACTGGTTCTGGGCCGGGAACGGACGAGCATAGCGCGCATCGGATTCCGGGCGCGCGACCGCATGGTCCTCGCGGCCTGTCTGACGGTTCTCGCGCTCTGGGCGCTTGCCGCCGCGGGGCTTGTGCCATGACCGGCATGACGACCGTCCCCGGGTCGCTGATCCTCGACCACGTGTCGTTCCGCTACGCACGCACGGGCGAGGATTCCGGGCTCGACGCCACGCCGAATCCCGAGGATCCCATCGAGGATCCCATGGACATCACGGACCTCTGCCTCCATGTGCGTCCGGGCGAAACCGTGCTGCTGTGCGGCGAATCGGGATGCGGGAAGACGACCGTGACGCGACTCGCCAACGGACTCATCCCCCACTATCATCCGGGCCGTCTCACGGGCGGGGTGATCGTCGACGGGATCGATGTGCCCCGCACGACGATCGACGCCCTCGCGGGGCATGTCGGTTCGGTGTTCAGCAATCCGCACACCCGCTTCTTCGCCACGCGCGTCGATGACGAGCTGGCCTTCCCCTGCGAGAACATGGCCATCGCGCCAGACGAGATCCTTCGCCGGATGGATGGCACCATGAGGGATTTCGCGATCGCCGAACTGGCCGACCGCAACATCGACCATCTCAGCGGCGGCCAGCAGCAGCGGGTGGCCTGCGCGAGCGCATCCATGACCGATCCCGCCATCCTCGTGCTCGACGAGCCCACGTCGAATCTGGACGTTCCCTCCATCGCCAGACTCCGGCGATCACTGCTCACCTGGCGGCGGCAGGGACGGACCATCCTCATCGCCGAGCACCGGCTGGCATGGCTGGCGGGGATCGTCGACAGGGCGGTCGTGCTCCACAGGGGACGAGTCCACCGCGAGATGAGCGGCGAGGAGCTGCGCGCGCTGGGCCCGGAGGAACGGCATGCCCTGGGTCTGCGCGCGACGTCTATCCGAAAGACATCGGACGCCCGCGCGGAACTGCCCGCACATGCGGAACGGCCGTCATGTGCGGAGGAACCATCATGGACCGTGTCAGGAGTCCGCCGCCGTTACCGCGGAGACACCCGCCCGGCCCTCGATATCCCCGAGCTGCGCATTCCCGATTCCCGCACGACCATCATCGTCGGAGACAACGGAGCGGGGAAGAGCACCTTCCTGCGATGGATGCAGGGGTTGGATCGGCATGCGTCCGGCACTCTGACGAGTCCTGCGGGCGACACCCTATCCAGACGCGAGAGACTCCGCCGATGCTTCACGGTGATGCAGGACGTCACGCAGGAGCTCTTCACGCCACGCGTGATCGAGGAGGTCGCCGCATCCCAGCCGACGGAGGACCCCGATGAGGCGATGAGGATCCTCGCGGATCTCGATCTCTCCGACCTCGCCGACCGCCATCCCCTGTCGCTGTCCGGCGGGCAGCGCCAACGTGTCACCGTGGCCGCCGCCATCGCCTCCAACCGTCCCATCATCATGTTCGATGAGCCGTCCAGCGGTCTGGACCACCGGCATATGCTTCAGGTGGCCGATCAGCTGCGGCTGTTGGCCTCACGCGGTCGGACGGTTATCGTCGTCACGCATGATCCCGACCTCGCGTCCCTCGCCCGCGACAATATGGTCGAACTGGACGCGGGACGAATCGGCGGATAGATAGAAGACGCTGGAACGGGAGGACGGGACCGTGGAACAAGAAGACGAGACGGTGGAGCAAGAGGATGAGACGATGGAACGGGAGGACGGAATGAACGCAACGAGAGCAGTCGGCTCCGCAGGCGCGGCGAATTCGGAGGCACCGCACACTTCGGTGACGGCTGTGACGACGGTGACAACGGCCGGCGGTGACGGAAGCGGACCGGTCGGCATGGTCGACGCCGCCTCCATAGTCGGACCGTCCTTCCTGAGAGATTCGGACGGACTGACCATCGTCACGATCACCGCGAGCCATGACGCGGAAATCGCGCGGATCATCCGAGCCAACCTCGTGTCCTTCCATCTTGACATTCCGGGAACCGCGTATTTCGACCCCGAGCTTGACCATCTCAGCGCGTTCTACGGGAGCCGGGCGGACCGCCGGTACTTCGTCGTCACGGATCATTCCGGCCGGCCGCTCGGCGGCGCAGGCCTCGCCGAAGTCGCCGGCACAACGGACACCGCCGAGCTCCAGAAGCTCTATCTCAGCGATGACGCCAAAGGACACCGCATGGGATACGCCCTCATCGAACGCATCGAAGCATTCGCGTCCGCCCATGGCTATCGGCAACTCTATGTGGAGACCCATCATCGCATGGCCGCGGCCAACCATATATATCTCCGCAGCGGGTTCCACCGGCTCGCCGGGCCCTTGGCCGGCAGCGTGCACGGAGGCGCGATGGACCGCTTCTATATGAAGGACGTCATGATGTCGTGAAGGACGCCATGAGCTGGCCTTGTTCTCAAGCCATCGGGCGGCGGCGCGATAGTCGTCCGCCAACCGGGAGACGACCGCCGCGCTCGCGAACGAGCCCCCGTCCAGCTCCCTTCGAATATCGGCACGCGACTGGCTGAAACGCGCGGACATCAGATGCAGCTCCTCGATGACGCTGAAGACGATCTCCCTTCCGCGCGCGAGGATCTCGCGGTTCTCATCGGATGAGGGGAACGGGGGATCATCAAGCAGAAGCGCGATGGTGAGATGCGGGAACTCCTGGAGCGCCGCTGACCAGACGGTCTTCTCGACGACCCGCGGCTCCTCCACGTACGAGGGGATGAGAACCGTTATCGACTCCTCGTCCTCCTTGTCGGCGAAATGCTCGTCAAGAAGGGCCCTCGGCACACGATGGTGGATGCGGAAGCGCATAAGGGCTCCCTTGCGCGTCACCAGATAGATCAGTGCGCTGAGACTGAGCAGCGTCACTATGGTGAGGTAAAGGACGGTCTCGACGGTCGTGCGGAAGGTCGGATGGGCATTCTCGACCAGCTGCGACAGAACCGTCGAGATCATGTAGATGGCCCACGCCACCACGGTGACGACGATCGCCGCATAGTTCACCGCGATGTCGGCGGCCGTGGGCCTGTCATGGATAATCGACAACGGGGTCGCGCTACGTTCCGCCCCCCCACTGTCGGCGTGGCGACGGCGGCACATCCTCACGGTTTACGGTCATCATCCCCCCTCCGTCGACTCACGGCAAAGCCCGAAGACCCTCCACCGTCCGTGCGACCGACCGAGCGGGCGGTCCGTGGATGGATGCCCGTCACGGCGGAACCACGAACGCTCCCCCGCTCCGGAACCATGCCATGCCCACTACACATCATGACTGAAACACCATGCTGAACTCCGCGTTTACTCTTTTCGCCATACTAATCAAAACCCTCGAACTCCGACAGCCGGACGCACAACGATGGACACCGCCGAATCTCCCCGATGAGAAGGCTCACATGATCGGCCGCAAATCCAATCCATCGAGCGGATCCATGCGAATCCGTCGGCCATGGGACGAGCCGCCGAACGCGTCGGCCGCCGACGACCTCCTAATGCCGACGGGCGAGCATGGTGAGGCGCGTCACGAAGTCGGTGACGAACCGCGTGGAATCCACACCCACCGCGACATCGGTCGCGACTTCCGCGTTACGCAGCAGCGCGGGATCGGCTATGGTGCGGCCGCGGAAGGGTCCGTCAAGGTCGACCTGCATGTTCAGCCCCATGGTGGTCACAAGCGTCGGGTCGATGGCCACGGCGACGGCGAGCGGGTCGTGCAGCCCGCATCCGCCAAGATACGGTTGGCTGCGCTCGTAGGCCCCGATGTAATAGTCGACCATATCCGCAAGGAAACGACCCGACGCCGTTCCCAGACCACGCCACGTTCGGGTGGCCGAGCGCGTGAGAACCGTGCGGTGCGTCACGTCAAGCCCGACCATCGTCGTGTGGACGCCGCTGCGGAACAGCATGTCGGCCGACTCCGGATCCTGCGAGATGTTGGCCTCCACACACGGATTGACGTTGCCTGGAACCGTCAGCGCGCCGCCCATGAAGGTGATCGACCCCACGCCCGACATGGCCTCGGGATCCTGTGCGCAGACATGGGCGATGGTCGTCAGCGCGCCCGTGGGGACGATCAGCAGGTCACGGCCGTATTCCCTGGCGGCGCCGATGATGAACTCCCCCGCGGATTCGGATTGCGGGACGCGCGGGGAGTCGGGGATGTCGGCGCCACCGAGCCCATCGTCGCCGTGGATGGCGCGGGATCCCGGGGACGGGCCGAACGAATCGGCGTTGGCCGGATGGTCGAGGCCCGCATACACGGGGATGTCGGGGCGTCCGAAGAGGTTGAGCACGGCAAGCGAGTTGCGCATGCCGCGCTCGACGGTGACGTTGCCATAGGTGCCGGTGACGGCGATGAGGTCGACCTCCGGGCTGGCGAGCGCATACGCGATGGCGAGCGCATCGTCGATGCCGGTGTCGAGGTCGAGGATGAGCTTTCGCGGAGCCTTCGAGCAGGCGGAAGGGGTTTCGGGTGGCCGGGCCTCCGAGGAGGGCCGGGCTTCGTCCGCGGTAATCGGATTCGTGATGGTGTCCTCGCTCATGGCATCCACGGTAGACGCACGGTCTGTCCGCGGAGCACTCTTCGCGCCGAGCGGATCCGCCATCGTCATCCGTGGACTGCGCTCCCCTGCGGACCCGCACACGGCGCGCCGACGCACAACCGATATTGCCGGCAATGATGTCAAAGTGATATCATTTTGATGTCACACGACGTGGCGTCTTGCCACGACCGGATAAACACAGACAACACCGATAAACACAGACAACACCGACAAACACCGAGACGAAGGACCAATCATGACATCATCAACGGCATCGTCGCCGAGCAGACCCGGAACGACGGCCACAATCACGCCCACTGCACCCGTGCACACGGCACCGACCGCAGAAAAGACCGGAACCGCGCATAACGGCTGGACCGCGCTGGTGCTGGTGCTTATCGGATGGGTGCTGTCCATCGCCCTCATCGTGGTCGGAGCGCTGACCATGGCCAACACCGCATCGGGAAGCTCCGGGTTCGCGATCGGCGTGGGCGTCATGGTCGTCGGCATCGTCGGAGTCGTCGCGATAATCATCCCCTCCGCGGGGTTCTTCACGCTGCAGCCCAACGAGGCGCGCGTGCTGGTGCTGTTCGGCGAGTACCGCGGCACCATCAAGTCCACGGGATTCTACTGGGCCAATCCCTTCTACTCCGGAACCCTGTCGGAGGGCGACGAGGACCTGTCGACCGCCTTGAAGAAGGCATCCGGCGACGACAAAAGCGACGATTCCGCACCGTCCGTCCCGGCGGTGAAATCCAAGGTGTCGCTCAGGGCCCGCACCCTCAACGGTCCCAAGCTCAAGGTCAACGACAAGAACGGCAATCCCATCGAGATCGCCACCGTCGTCGTCTGGCATGTGGTCGACACCGCGAAGGCCGTGTTCGACGTGGACCACTACGAGCAGTACGTCAGCACCCAGTCCGAGACCGCGCTGCGCCACGTCGCCAGCCTCTACGCCTACGATCACAACAGCGAGTCGGAGGCCGAGGCCGCGGGACAGATCACCCTGCGCTCCAACATCATCGAGGTGTCCGAGGCGCTGAAGACCGAGCTGGCCGTGCGTCTGGCACCCGCCGGCATCGACATCGACGACGCGCGCCTGACCCATCTGGCCTACGCTCCGGAGATCGCGCAGGTGATGCTGCGCCGCCAGCAGGCCGAGGCCATCATCGCCGCCCGCACCAAAATCGTCCAGGGGGCGGTCTCGATGGTGGACATGGCGCTGAAGGAGCTCGACCGTGACGGCATCGTGGATCTCGACGAGGAACGCAAGGCGTCCATGGTCTCGAACCTCATGGTCGTCCTGTGCGGAGACAGCGACGCCCAGCCGGTCATCAACGCCGGCACGCTGTATAGCTGATCGAAACGACCCAGCCATGTCCTCGAAGAAACAGTATCCACTCAGAGTCGACCCCGAGCTATGGAGCGCTGTCGAGCAATGGGCCAGCGACGAGCTGCGCAGCGTGAACGGACAGATGGAGTTCATCATCCGGGACGCGCTGCGCAGAGCGGGTCGGCTTCCCCGGGACATCGGACCCAGCCGCACCAACGGACGCCGGGCCCATGACGATGCATCGGCCGCAACGGACACCCGCGGCACGAACAACGGCGGCGCGAACACCGCCAGCCGCTGACCCTGATCCGGATGATGGACGCGGCACGACCGCCATCCGTGGGCGCATCCGCTACCGTGCGCACTGCCGTGGGCGCGGACGCATCCGCTCTCATGTCCACTGGACGAACGCACGACCCCATTCCCATCCCCCATGCCTCTACGATGAACCCGCATCGTCGCGAACCGGCATGGGGACGATCGACATGGGAGACGGATCGACGCGAAGCCACATCCCCTCGCCGCCACGCCGGTTACCACGCGGGCGAAACGAACCGGATCCGGAGAAGGGGATTGTTAATGCAGAAGGTCAAGGGTGCCGCCGATTGGCTCACCAAATGGTTCACGCTCATCGTCATCGTCTGGGCGGCCATCAACTATTTCGTCCCGAGCCTGAGCCTGTGGGGCAAAAGCTCCACGGGATACATGCTCAGCATCGTTCTGTTCGGCATGGGTCTGACCCTGTCACTGGACGATTTCGCGCGGATATTCAAGCAGCCGCTGATGGTTATCGTCGGCACGATCGCGCATTACGTGATCATGCCGCTGATCGCCGTCCTCCTGTGCTGGATATTCCAGCTTGACGGCCCGCTGGCCGTGGGCGTGATCCTCGTCGGATGCTGCCCGTCGGGAACCTCGTCGAACGTGATGAGCTTCCTGTCGCGGGGCGACGTCGCACTCGACGTGTCCATCGGCATCCTCTCCACCCTTCTCGCCCCCGTGATGATCCCTCTGCTGATGCAGCTGCTCGCCGCACAGTACGTGGACATCCCCTGGCAGTCGCTGTTCATCACCGCGTTGAAGGTCGTTCTCGTCCCCGTGGTTCTGGGCGTGGCCTGCCACATGATCTTCAAGGAGAAAATCGCCAAGGTCACCGTCGTGCTGCCCATCGTGTCGCAGGTGGCGATCCTGCTCATCATCGGCGTGGTCGTCGCGGTCAACAACGCCAAGCTCTTCAGCCCCGAGACGCTGCTCGCCATCCCCGTCGTGATCCTCCACAACCTTTCCGGATACGCTCTGGGATACGGGTTCTCGAAGCTTATGTACAGGCTGTACCCCAAGGGCTTCCGCTACTCCCAGCAGAAGGCCATCACCTTCGAGGTGGGGATGCAGGACTCTGGGCTCGGCGCCACTCTGGCCCTCACCTCGTTCGCGGCGACGCCGATCGCCGCCATCCCGTCCACGTTCTTCAGCGTGTGGCACAACATCTCGGGATCGGTGCTGTCGGCCTGGTGGCGTCGGCATGACGACAAATACGGCATCCCCGCCGACGCGGAGAACGGACGTGCGGTGAAGGCCGCCGCGCCCACCACCGTCTGAGAGGAATCACCCGGAAACCGTCCCGGGCATGGGCTCGTCATCACCAGACCCGCATGAGGCCCGCCATCAACAGGCCCGCATGCCTTTCAGCGTCCGACTCTCCCGTTCGTATCAAGCCACCGAAGGATGGCGCCCTCGCGAAGGGCCCACGGACAGATCTGGAGGCGATCCACATCGAAGGCCTTCATGACCTCATCCGCCACGATGGCCCCACCGACGATCTGCAGTGTCCTTTCGGGCGTGATTCCGGGAAGAAGGGTCCTCTGATCGGGGGCGATGGCCGCGATGCGGGGAATCCAGTCCTCCAGGGCCGCGCGATCGAGAATCATGGCACGCCCGGGCCCTTCCTTGTTCGCCGCCGAATCGGTGAGACGGGCCAGAGACCGGAGGGTCTTGGACGTACCCGCCACAAGGTCGGGAACCGTCGATGCCGGGAAGGACTCGATGCGAGGAAGAAGAGCCTCGCGCACCTTGTCGTGGACCTTCCGCAGCTGCCCCGGCGTGGACACCTCGTCCGGAAGCCATTTCTTGGTCACGCGGCCGGCGCCGACCGGAACGCTGAAGGCGGACTCGGGGCGCTCGTCCGCTCCGACCGCGACCTCAAGCGATCCTCCCCCGATGTCCGGGACGAGGAGTCTTCCCGCATCTCATCCATACCAGCGTCTGGCGGCCAGAAAGGTCAGCCGGGCCTCGTCGTCCCCCGACAGAACGGTGACCGGCTGCCCGATGCTTTTTTCGATTGCGCGGAGAATCTTGCCTCCGTTGGAGGCCTCTCGGATCGCGGAGGTCGCCATCGCCAGAAGCCGATCGATGCCGCGTCGGCGAGCCAGCGCCATTCCCTTGTCAACGCCATCGAGGATGGCCTTGACGCCTCTTTTGCCGATCGAGCCGTCGTCCTTGAGATACTGCATGAGACGAACGGTCGATTTCGTCTCCTCCAACGGATTGGGCCGGGAACCCGGATCGGCGTCGACCACGAGCATATGGATGGTGTTCGAGCCGATGTCCAGAACCCCAAGGGTCGTCGTTTGAGCCTCATTGCTAGTCACATGCGGCGACTCTAGTATAAGGCGCCGCCGGCACCTCCCATGACGTCCCGTCGCGTGGGTTCCTGACCTATTCCACGTTGACCTATTCCACGTTGACCTATTCCATGGTTGCACTATTCCACGGAGGATGGGATTCGGACCGTGGCCCTTCCATCGGAAGCGGAAGGCACCCATCCCCCGACGATCCGCGCATGCAGGGCATCCAGCGTGCACGTACGCATGGCCCTGCCCAGCTCGCACTCCCAGACGACGAAGACGCGCCAGCCATCCCGTTCCAGCCCGGCGATCTGCCGCGCGTCACGCTCGCGGTTGCGGATGAGCTTCGCCGTCCAGAAATCGACGTTCGACTTGGGAATGACGCATTTCGGGCAACCCTCATGCATATGCCAGAAGCAGCCGTTGACGAAGACGATCGCGCGCCATCTAGGCAGCACGACGTCCGGATGCCCGGGATATCGGCGGTCGTTCTTGCGGAATCGCAAACCACGCGAGAACAGATAGCGGCGGACCATCACCTCGATGGAGGTGTCCTTGCCTCGGATATGAGACATCGTGTAGCTGCGCGTCCCGCGCCGGAAGCGTTCGACGCGTGCGCCCGCGCTGACACGCGACGTCGCCGTATGTGACGCCGCCGTATGTGACGCCGCCGTATGCGACGCCGCCGTATGCGATTCCCCCGCATGCGACGCCTTGGCCTTCGTCGCGGATGCCGCGCCGTCTTTCCCGCTGGACACAAATCCCCATTATCGCACCCCGGTCCGGGATCGCGCCCTGCCAGCGATCACGCCCTGCCATCCATCACACCCCGGCCAGCGATCTCTCCCGCATGAACCCGCCGAAACCTGTTCTGGTCAATGACGGCGCGCCTTTCCGCCGCATCCCGAGTGGCGGCACACCCTGTTAGTGTCATCATGACATTAAGTCCTATGCTCGGTCTTCGATACGTCGGACGGACCCGTCGCGACAGCGCCGAGCATCCGGAGGGGAGGCAAGGGATGAGACCATCGGCAAATGTCTCCGAACGATCGCAGGAGCCGCCGGACGTGGGCGTCTCCGTCGTCATCCTCGCGCTCGACGGCACGAACCGCGCCGACGCCAGACCCACGCTGCGCATCCCTCTGGTCCGCCGCATCCGCCAGCCCTTCCTCGGCGACTGGGCGCTTCCGGGATCCCGGCTCAGACAGGGGATATCGCTGGAGGCCGCCGCCTCGGACGCACTGCTGTCAACCACGGGACTCGATGCCCGCTACCTCGAGCAGCTCTACACCTTCGGCGATCCCGGGCGATCCTCGAGCGGACTGCCCATGGTGTCCATCGCCTACTGGGCCCTCATCGACGCCGACGAGGCGCAGGGAGTGCACGAGGCCCGGAACGTCCAGTGGTTCCCGCTGAACGCCCTGCCGTCCATCGCCTTCGACCATCGCCGGATCATCGACTACGCGCTCGACCGCATCAGAACCAAAATCGGCTACACCGACATCGCCGCCCGTCTCGTGGGCGAGACCTTCACTCTCAGCCAGCTGCGACGCGTGTACGAGGCGATCCTCGACCGCACCCTCGATCCGCCGAACTTCCGACGGAGCATCCTCGCCTCCGGCATGATCAAACCCACCGGCGAGGTGCTGGCCCGTGGACGGCACCGTCCGGCCGCGCTGTACCGCTACGCGGCGCCCGGAGCGCCGCTGTCATCGCCCAGCAAACGGCACGACGGACGACGGCATGACGAACGGCACGCGTGACGGCCGCCCACGCACAGCCCCGCAACCCACACAGCCCCGCAACCCACCAAAGCATCACAATCCACCAAGGAGAGCACATGCCATCAATCACCGCGATAATCGAACGTCTGGGCGCCACACGGACCTGCGACGCGAACCTCACCTCGGACCCATGGAGCATGCCATCCGCGGCGTCGCAGTACGGTCCGGGAGCATCCGCACGGGACGGAGCCACACCCACGGCACCACGACGATCCTCCATTCCCATGCAATCCCCTATTCACGTGCAACCCCCCATTCCCGACAGGTACACGAACGCCTCCGCCGACGATCTGCGATCGGCAATCATCGAGGCCCGGCATCGTCTGGGCGACCGCGTGCTTGTTCTCGGGCACTTCTACCAGCGTGACGAGATCATCGAGCACGCGGACTTCGTCGGCGACTCGTTCCAGCTGGCCCGCAACGCCGCCGACCGCCCCGACGTCGACCACATCGTCTTCTGCGGAGTGCATTTCATGGCCGAGACCGCCGACATCCTCTCCACGCCGGACCAGACCGTGACTCTGCCCAATATGGCCGCCGGCTGCTCAATGGCCGACATGGCGAGCATCGATCAGGTGGAGCACTGCTGGAACCGGCTCACCGGCATATGCGGAACCGAACCCGACGCGGACGGACTCCGGCAGATAATCCCCGTGACGTACATGAACTCCTCGGCCGCCATCAAGGCCTTCTGCGGGCGGCATGGCGGCATCGTCTGCACCAGCTCCAACGCGCGTTCCGTACTGGAATGGTCGTATCGGCGCGGGCGTCGGGTGCTGTTCCTGCCCGATCAGCATCTGGGGCGCAACACCGCGTTGGCCATGGGGATCCCACCGGAGCGCATGGCCATGTGGAATCCGATGCGCCCCGACGGCGGCGCCGACGAACGCTCGTATGCCGCGGCGTCGATCATCCTCTGGAAGGGCTTCTGTTCGGTGCATCAGCGATTCACCGTCGAGCAGATCGAAAGGGCGCGGCGCGCGTATCCCGGCGTGCGCGTGGTCGTCCATCCGGAATGCCCAAAGGAGGTCGTGGAAGCAGCCGACGGAGTGGGATCGACGGCGTACATCGTCCACGAGATCGAGCGCGCTCCCGCGGGATCGGCCATAGCGGTGGGGACGGAAATCAACCTCGTCAATCGTCTGGCGGCGCAGCACCCCGACAAAACGGTGTTCTGCCTCGATCCGGTGGTCTGCCCCTGCTCGACGATGTACCGCATCCATCCCGCCTATCTGGCCTGGGCGCTGGACGGTCTGGTCGCGGGGACGGTGGTCAACCGCATCACCGTGGACCCGGACATCGCCCATGACGCGAAGACGTCCCTCACCCGGATGCTGGAGGTGCATCCGTGAACGCGCAGGCACCTTGCCGGGAACCCGGGGAGAGCACGCCGGAAGTCCCGTCTCGCCATCGGTCCGGCGACGCGCCCATCATCGTGGTGGGGTCGGGGATCGCCGGTCTGAGCGCGGCTCTTGCGGCGGCGAAAGGCGACTCCCGCCATGGAATCGCCCCGACGGACGTTCTGGTCCTCACCTCCGGACGGTTGGAGGAATCGAACACCCTCCACGCCCAGGGAGGCATAGCCGCCGCGATATTCCCCGACGATTCGCCCGCTCTCCACGCCCGGGACACCATCGCCGCGGGCGATGGGCTATGCGATCCGCGAACCGTGGACATCCTGACCCGCGAGGGTGCCGTCCGCGTGCGGGAGCTTCTCGGGCATGGCGTGCGCTTCGACAGGGACTCCTCCGGACGCCCCCGCCGAGGTCTTGAGGCGGCCCACAGCCGTCCGCGGGTTCTCCACGCCGGTGGGGACGCGACGGGACGGATCGTGGAGCTGGACGTCTGCCGCATGATACGCGACCAACCTCGCATCGACGTCCTGGAGAACATGGTCGTGAGGGACGTCATCGTGCGTGACGGCATGGTCGCCGGCGTACGCCTATGGGATCGCGCCGCCGGGAGCATGCGTGACGTCGCCGGCTCGCGCGTGATACTGGCCACGGGCGGAGCCGGGCGGATGTTCCCCTTCACGACGAACCCTCCGCTGGCCACCGGCACCGGCGTGGCGATCGGGCTGCGGGCCGGAGCACAGGTCATGGATCTCGAGTTCTACCAGTTCCACCCCACGGCCCTGGCGATGGGCGAGCATTTCCTCATCTCCGAGGCGGTGCGCGGGGAGGGAGCCTACCTCGTGGACGAGCACGGCGAACGGTACATGCCGGCAGTCGACCCGCGAGCCGAGCTTGCTCCCCGGGATGTGGTCGCCCGCGAGAACTACCGCCGCATCATGGCGCAGAACGGGCGTCCGGTCTTCCTCGACGCCGCGGGGATCGCCGCGAAACAGGGTCTGGGACGTGACCGGCGGGTGCTGGCCGCGTTCCTGGCTGACCGTTTCCCCACCATCGACAGATATCTTCGCGACCAGGGCATCGAGTGGAGCGTCGAGCCCGTACCCATCACCCCCGCCGCGCATTACTGGATGGGGGGACTGCGTACCGACGCGCACGCCCGAACCAGCGTTCCCGGACTGTATGCGGCCGGGGAATGCGCACGGACGGGGGTGCATGGAGCCAACCGGCTGGCGTCGAACTCACTGCTGGAGGGATTGGTGTTCGGACATCGCGCGGGTCTGGCAGCGGCGGACGACCCGGCCGACCGGGGGTGGAATGACGCCCGCGACGATGATGCATACGGACGCGTTCTCGGCCACGACAACGACGGCATCGGGGTGGAGACGATCGACGATCCGACGCATGCGGCACAAGTGACACAAGTGGCCCCATCCACGACGCCGGGAGGAGCGACGGCCATACACGCGGATCCCGCCGAATCCCTCCGCAATCTGATGTGGACCGGGGTCGGCGTGCTTCGCGACGCCGATGGTCTGGGGTCGGCGCGTGAGGGGTTGCGGCGTCTGGCCGGCACCGCACCGTCCGACGGCACCACGCCGGCCGACACCACCATGCCAACCGGCGACACCACGCCGGCCGAGACCACCATGCCAACCGGCGACATCACACTGCCCGACACCGCACTGGCCGCCTACGCCTGCGCCACCGCGGCCCTGGCGCGAACCGAATCACGCGGCGCGCACGCCCGAACCGACCACCCCCGCACCGATCCCCTCCAGGCCCGATCTCGGGCCTATGTTCTGCAAGGAGCGCCACGATGACGCCACTGATAGTCGAGGACACCATACGCCGAGCCCTCATCGAGGATTGCCCGACCCGCGACATCACCAGCGAGACGACGATACCCGAGGACATGAGATCGCGGGCTATCCTCCGATCCCGCGAAGACGGCATCCTCAGCGGAATCGACGTGGCGCGCGAGGCCTTCCTCCTCACCGACCCATCCATCCGGCTGACGCCGGCCATTCGAGACGGAGCCGGCATCCATCCCCGTGACGTCATCGCCACGATCGAGGGTCCCGCGCGGGGGATTCTCCGGGCCGAACGGGTGGCGCTCAACTTTCTGCAGCGCATGAGCGGAATCGCGACGCTGACCCGTCGCTTCGTCGACGCCGCCAACGGCGCTCCGGGCTCGCATGCGCGCATCGCCGACACCCGCAAAACCATGCCCGGACTGCGTCCCTTCGACCGGTACGCCGTGCGCTGCGGAGGGGGCCATAACCACCGATACGGCCTGTCCGACGCGGTCCTCGTCAAGGACAACCATCTGGCCGCGATGCGCGAGGCGGGACTGGACCTGTCGGAGGCGCTGCGGCACATACGCTCCCGGATCGGCCACACCACGCACATCGAGGTGGAGATCGACGGTCTGGACCAACTGCCGATGGCGCTGGAGGGAGGGGCGGACACCGTCATGTTCGACAACTTCGGCATCGAGGACATCCGCCGCGGCGTGGATATGGTCGCGGGTCGGGCGATCGTCGAGGCGTCCGGGACGATGACGCTGGACCGCGTGGCGGCGGTGGCCTCCTGCGGCGTCGACGTCATATCGGTGGGAGCGTTGACGCATTCGGTGTCCGCGATCGACGTGGGATTGGACTGGCGATGATCGCTCCGACACCGACGTCAGGAACGGCAGGGACGACGGGAACAACGGCGACAGAGAAGATGCCGGCAGCGAAGACGCCGGCGGAGGAGACGCCGACAGAGAAGACAGCGGCGGCATCGGCGGAAGCGGGAACGTCGGCGGCGGGAACGAATGCCTCCCGGAATCACCCCCCGGCGCGGCTGTACGGAGACCATGCGGCTGGTTCCCCCGTGCGCGCCGACGCCATCGACGCCATGCTGCCGTTCATGACGGAGGCCTTCGGGAATCCCTCAAGCGTGCACAGCCACGGCATGATGGCACGACGGGCCCTGGACGCGGCGCGCTCCTCGCTCGCGGTGAATCTCGGCGCCGACCCCGACGAGGTCGTGTTCACCTCGGGCGGCACCGAATCGAACAATCTCGCGATCAAGGGCATCGCGCTGGCCGCGACGGCGACAGGGGATTCGACCCCGCAACGGCCGCGACGCGTTCTCGTCAGTGCATGCGACCATCCGGCCGTGAGGGAATCGGCTCGCTGGCTGTCACGGTGGTTCGGCTTCGAGGTGCTCACGATACCCGTCGACCCCCAGGCGCATATCGATCTGACGGCACTGAGTGGAATGGCCGCCTCCGGCGCGTGTCTGGCATGCCTGCCATGGGCGAACTCCGAGGTGGGAACGATCGAACCCGTGGCGGAGGCGATTCGAATCTGCCATACGGCCGGCATCCCCGTCCATATCGACGCGGTGCAGGCGGCGGGAACGATTCCCGTGGATTTTCATGCGGTCGAGGCCGACTCCCTGAGCATCTCGGGCCATAAGTTCGGCGCCCCGCGCTCCACGGGCGCATGGCTGGTGCAACGCGGCCTCCCCGTGGAGCCGCTGCTCTCAGGCGGCGGCCAGGAGAATGGCCTGCGACCGGGAACGGAGAACGTCGCCGGATGCGTGGCTCTGGCGGTCGCTCTGGACGACGCGACGACGGAGATGCGCAGCATCAACCCGCTCCTCGCCACCGCCCGCGATTCGCTGGTCGACGCCGTTCTGGCATCCATTCCCCGGGCCCGCCTCACCGGGGATCCTCTCCATCGCCTTCCGGGGCACGCGTCCTTCGTGATTCCCGGCATCGAGGCGGAGACGCTGCTGGTCGATCTGGACGTGCGTGGCGTCGAATGCTCATCGGGAACCGCCTGCGCGGTCGGGCACCATGACATACCGCCGACGCTGCTCGCAATGGGCATATCACGGGACGACGCGCGGGGAGCGCTGCGGCTGAGCTTCCGCAGGCCTCCGCAGAGCCGCGACATCGCGCTCATCGCGCGCTGCCTGGCAGAGTCCTGTGCGGGCCTCGGACTATGAGGTCTCGGGCTACCGTAGCTCGGCTCTCGGCACGTCCAGGAATGTCACGCCATCGGCGCATCACACGACAGCAGTCCGCACGGCGGCACGTGACCCGGCAACGCCTGGCCCGCGACCATGACCGCGAGCGCCGTCACACCCCACGATCTGCAGGCTCGCTCTTCAATGGGTCAGGCGACGAGCCACCCAGTCCCCCAGCCACTGAATAATCTGCACGATGACGATAAGCACCACAACGATGGCGATGAGCACACCCGTTTCATAACGGTTGTAGCCGAACTGGATGGCCATGTCCCCGATTCCTCCGGCTCCGATTGTTCCCACCATCGCGGAGGAACCGATCAGGGAGATGATGGTGAGGACGACTCCGCGGACGAACGATGGACGAGCCTGAACGAAAACCGCACCCGTAAGAACCTGCCATGTGCCTGCCCCCGTGGACAGACATGCTTCCACGAGATCCTGATCGACCTCGGAGAATGCGCTTTCGGAGATTCTCGCGAAGAACGGTATGGCCGACACCGACAGTGCGATCGCTCCGCCGGTCGGCGTGTAGGGATCCCCGATCATGATCTGGACAACCGGGATGAGCACGACGAGGAGAATCAGGAACGGCAGAGACCGGATGGCGTTGACGATCACTCCGACCACCGAGTTCAGCGCGGGATTCGGCCGGAACAGGCGATTGCCCGTCAGATAGAGGACAAGCCCCAATCCCGTCCCCGCGACGACGCCGATCAGAGTGGAGATACCGACCATATAGGCCGTGTCGATCAGCGCCTTCGGCAGATACTCCCGAAGGATGTCCGTGGTGCTCATGATTCGTCCTCCTCTGTCGACGCGACGTCGTCCATCCCCTCACCGGCACGTCCACCATTACCGGCACGTCCTCCTCTGTCGATATCGCCCATATCGCCGACCCTCGCCAGATCCCCACGATCCAGCTCGCGATATCCGAGCACATGGGCACGCAGCTCATCCAAGGCGGCAGTGAGCGAATTCCCCGGACCGTCGACGACCACGATGAGGATGCCGATGGCATGGGATCCAAAGTATTCAACGCGAGCGTGGAGCACGTTGATCGAGACGTCGAATCGTCGCGCCACCTCGCTGATAAGCGGCTCGAGCGCACCCTCACCACGATATCGAAGCTCCACCACGGTCCCTTCCGGCAGGGACGGCACGAGCTGTGGAGGGATGCTGATCCCCAGATACCGGTTGACCAACGCCTGAGTCGTGGGATGTGCCGGCTGGCTGAACACGTCGAAGGTGTCGCCCTGCTCGACGATCACGCCATGCTCCATAACCGCGACGTGATCGAAGATGCGCTTGGCGACGTCCAGCTGATGGGTGATGAACACAATGGTGATGCCGAGGGTCCTGTTGATCCGCTTCAGCAGCCCGAGGATCTCCTCGGTGGTCTCCAGATCCAACGCGCTGGTGGCCTCGTCGCACAGAAGTATCTCGGGGTCATTGGCCAGCGCCCGGGCGATGGCGACGCGCTGCTTCTGTCCACCGGACAATCCGGACGGATAGCTGTCGAATTTCTCATCCAGCCCGACAAGCCGCAGAAGATCGTGCGTGCGGCGGCTCCAATCCTTGCGGTCCCGTCCCCCCGCTTTGAGGGCGAACTGGATGTTGCGCGCCACGGTGAGGTTCCCGACCAGATTGAAACCCTGAAACACGAATCCGATCCTGCGACGCAGTGCCCGCAGCCCGGCTCCGCGAACATCCGTGACGTCCTCGCCGTCGATAAGCACACGCCCGGAGGTGGGACGCTCCAGAAGGTTGATCGTGCGCACCAGCGTGCTTTTGCCCGCACCCGAGAATCCGACGATGCCGAAAACCTCGCCCTTGCGCACGCTCAGCGAGACCCCGCGGACCGCGTCCACGACCGTGCCACGTTCATGGAACGAGACACGCACATCCCGCAGCTCGATCACATCCGCCATTCTCCGCCCCTTCCCGTCATCGATCCCATCAGCATGCACACGGCCGGATCACCACGTGGTGGGTTTGCCGAAGTCGGCGAACTTGCTGTCGGCGATGGCGTCCTTGAACTTCTGGCTGACGAGGAGCTTCTTCACGGTGCGGGCGAAATCCGTGTCCGCGTCGGACGTCCGGACCGCGACGACGTTGATGACGCCTTCGGACTGCTTCTCCATCGCCAACGCCTTGGCCGGCTTGAGATTCGCCGCCCATGCGAAGTTTCCGGGGACGAGACTCACGTCGACGGTGTCCAGGGACCGGGACAGCTGCGCGGCGTCGAGCGTCTTGAGCTTGAGGTTCTTCGGGTTGGTGGCGATGTCGTCGACCGTGGCCTTGGTCTCATCGACGTCCCCCTTGAGCGTGATCAGACCGTTCTGCTCGAGCACCCCAAGGGAACGTGCCAGATTGCTGGCATCGCTGGCGATGGAGACCGTGGCTCCGTCCGGAATCTGCGACAACGCGGTGTACTTGTTCGAATACAAGCCCAATCCCAATGTCGGCACCTGCCCCAGCGAGGTGATCTTCAGATTGTTGTCGGAGGCGAACTTCTTCAGATAGTTGATGTGCTGGAAGAGGTTGGCCTGAATGCTTCCCGCGGAGAGCGCCTTGTTGGGCTGCACGTAGTCGTTGAACAGCTTGGTGGTCAGAACATAGCCGTCCTCTTTGAGAAGAGGGGCCAGAACGTCGGTGACCATATCACCGTACGGGCCGGGGCATACGCCGACGACGACCTTCGTGGTGCCGGTCCCCGAGCTTTTGAGGGTGTCATCGGACGCCGTGCTTGACCCGCAGGCCGCAAGCCCCGCAACGACCGAAGACGCGGCCGCCAGCGTCGCAACGATCCTGACGATTTTTTTCCGTGCAATGCCCATAATCCTGTTCTCCTTGCTCTCTCTCCTCATAACGCCGGAAGACCACGGGACCCATTCGGCCACCATCGGGATGACGTCGCGCTCCGAAGTCGTTCCCATGCGTTCGCCGTCAGATTAGGGGACTTGGAGCGACCACACGCGCCGTGGGGTATCGGCATTGGTTATGACATCTTCAAACACCGTGAAACCGCGACAAGGCGTTGCACGCCCGCACGAATGGTGCCCGACGATTACCGGTCGTCAGCGGACGTCTACCGACGGTCAGCGGAGGTGTCCGTTCTTCCGGCAAATTCCGGATGATGTATCGAGAAGGCAAGCTCCGCGAGATGCAGCTCCTGCGTGGCGAACTCGTGCAGCCTGCACACATAGCCGTTCTCACGGCCGATGCGCGCGATGTACCCGTTGATGTAGTCCACCTCGGTGGGACGTCCTTTGGTGAGATCCTGATACATCGAGGGATAGTGAAGGGGATGAGCGACACCCGCGGTATGGCAGATCGTATCCACTTCGGACTCGCGCGTTCCCAGCAGGGTGATCCCGGCCTTCTCGGCCGCCGTATAGGCCTCGTCGACCAACTGCTCGGTCATCCACCGCGCGCCCGGATGCCGCATGAACTCGCCGAAACGGATCTGATACATCGTGCACAGGGTGTTGAGCACCGAGTTGAACACGATTTTCGCCATGCACATCCCCATGAAATCGTCGACGATCGTGGGGTTCAGCGTGGCAGCGGTGAAATCGTCGAAAATGGCGCGTTCCACGTCACTCACGCCAACGCGGGAATCGTATGCGCACATATTCATGGCCTTGGCGTGCGCCCCACCCGTGAAGTTCACATCCCCCGGTCCGTTCACCTCCGCTCCGATGAGCGCCGTTCCCCCATATATGTGATCGGTTGGAAAATACCGCGCCATTTTCTCGAAGTGCCCATAGCCGTTCATCGCGGAAAAGACGGATTGGTGACCTTTGAACAGATGGGCGCATCTGGCGAGAACGTCATCCAATTGCATCTGCTTGAGGAAGACGATCCACACATCGGGGTCGCCGTCGTACTCCTCGGGATAGAAAACGTTTATCGGAACCAGATGACGGTCCTCATCATCCTGGGAGACGTAGACCCCTCCCTGCTCCCTGATCCTCTCGACATTGGGCTTCCACGTGTCTATGAAATCCACGGTCCTCCCAGCCTCCTGCTGGAGAAGAACACCGTATTGCGTACCCATTCCACCGGCTCCGATAACCGCGTATCTCATATCCTCTGACCTTTCTCTCAACTATCCGACAATTGGATTCACGAACTCGTTCCCGATGCCACCGCCACATCCGATGCACCGCCGCATCACCAGGCTTCGCCACGCGCGGCGGCGATTCTCTCCGAGGCTTTGGCGAGCACTGCACTGGGAACGAGAAGGCTCAATCTCACGTGTCCCGCGCCCGTCGGCCCGAAATCCGATCCGGGGATGACGGCGACCTGAGCCTTGTGCAGCAGCCAATCGGAGAATTCGGCGTCCGACCATCCATCCGGCGCCCTCATCCATGCGAACAGGCCTCCGCGGGCGGTTTCCAGATGGAGTCCTGCAGCCGACAGACCGTCCCGGAGCGTCTCATAGCGGTGCCTGTACCGCCTGGCCAGCACACGCACGGTCGACTGGTCGCTGTTCAGGCCAGCGGCACCGGCATCCTGGACCGTGGTGGTGACCAGAAGACTTGTCTGACGGTGGACGGTCTTGATGGCTTTCATAACCGTGGGCTCCCCCGCGACGAATCCGCCTCGCCATCCCGCCACCATGTACATCTTCGACAGGGAGCACAGCTCGACCGCCACGTCCTCGCTTCCCGGGACGCTCAGAAGGCTCAGGGGCGGCGTCTCATCGAATCCGATGCCGGCGTAGGCGAAGTCGTTGACGACGACAAGATGATGACGATGGGCGATGCGCACCGCAGTGGCGAACAGTTCCCGGGTCGCCGCTGCTCCTGTGGGATTGTTCGGATAGTTGAGAATGAGCAGCTTCGCCTCATCCCACACCGCGGCGGGCACCGCGTCGAGGTCGGGGAGGAAGTCGTGGTCCGCGTCCGTGGGCACGACGTGGATGCGTCCTCCCGCCACCGCCGTCGATCCCTCATACTGCGGATAGTAGGGGCCGACCAGCACGACGAGGTCGCCATCGTCGATCAGGGCCTCGATGGTGACGCTGATGCCGACGGACGCCCCGCTGACGGCGAGAATCTGTGTCGCCGGATCGAGCCGGACGCCATGCTCGCGCCCGTACCATCCCGCCACGGCGTCAAGGAACGCAGGCTTGCCATCGAAGGCCGGATACCGGAAATTGGCGGGGTCGCGCGTGGCCCCGACGGCCGCATCGACCATGAATCTCGGCGGCTCGCCATCGGGATTGCCCTTGCTCAGATCGATGACGTCAAGACCTCCGGCGATCGCGGCGGCCACCCGAGCATCCGCCGCGGCGAAGGGATTCGGCGGAATACGGCCGACCCGCGCCGCGATCAGCGGGGCCGTGGCAGATCCGTCGTCGCCTCCGGAAGCGCGACCATCCCCATCATCCACGCCATCCGAAACGTATACGCTCCGCCCTCGTCCCGATCCGCCCTCAGCCATCATCGCTTCCTCCGTTCACGGTTATGCTAGGGAGTTCCCGCACGGCGACTCCCCGAGAACATATACATTTTTTCTATGTCACGCTCATATCTTCTATGCCGTGTTCTATGCCATGGTCATATCCTCATCCATGACATGCCTTTAGACTGGACATGTATGGCATAAACATCCTCAATGGCTGGAGAGCATC
This sequence comes from Bifidobacterium minimum, assembly GCF_000741645.1. Classification (GTDB taxonomy): domain Bacteria; phylum Actinomycetota; class Actinomycetes; order Actinomycetales; family Bifidobacteriaceae; genus Bifidobacterium; species Bifidobacterium minimum. Next base: position 27,722 of record NZ_JGZD01000014.1, on the reverse strand, counting down.
ATGTCAAACGCCACAACCGACACCATGTCAGGCACCACAACCGACGGACCCATCGCCGTCGCCATTCTGGGGGCCGGGCGGATAGCCCATTCCATGGCCGCCACCGTGCGGGCGATGATGGCCGACCCTCGCTATTCGCGCCTCGTGTCCCTGTATGCGGTCGCCTCGCGTGATGACGACCGCGCACGCGAGTTCGCGGACCGCTACTCCATACCCGTCTCCTACGGCTCCTACGACGATCTTCTGGCGGATCCCCGCGTCGATCTGGTCTACATCGCCACGCCCCACAGCCTCCACGCGGAGCAGTCCATCATGTGCATGAGGGCAGGCAAGGCCGTTCTGGTGGAGAAGGCCTTCACGGTCAACGCCGATCAGGCCCGGGACGTCATCGCCGCGTCACGGGACACCGGCATGACCTGCGTGGAGGCGATCTGGACGCGCTTCATGCCCTCGCGCGGCATCATCGACGGGGTCATCTCTTCCGGCGTGATCGGTGAGGTCCAATCCATCGAAGCCAATCTGGGATATCCCACAACGGGCAAGGCACGGCTGACCGATCCCCGGCTCGCCGGCGGCGCCCTGCTGGATGTGGGCGTCTACCCGCTGAACTTCATCGACATGGTGATGGGAGGACGTCCGGTGGCCCGGATCGACACGACGATGTCCGCGTATTCCACCGGCGTGGACGCCCAGAACTCCATGACCCTGTGGTACGAGGACGGGACCATGGCCGCGGCCACCAGCTCGATGACCTCCGTGACGGACCGCATCGGATCGGTCCGCGGCACGGACGGCTATATCCTCTGCCGCAACATCAACAACGTCGAATCGATCGAGGTGTTCGACGGATCGCATCAGCTTGTGAGCACGCACGCGATCCCCGCGCAGCTCACCGGATACGAGTACGAGGTCGCCTCCACCGCGACGGCCCTGCGCGCCCATGCGATCGAATGCCCCGAGATGCCGCATGCGGACACGCTGCGCATGATGGAGCTGATGGACGATATCCGGGAGCGGTGGGGACTGCGATACCCGGGCGAGTGAAGCCGCCGCGGCACCACGAGTGAGTCCCGTACAGCACCATCGCTCTTCCTACAGCACCACCTCGAGCCGGCTTTCGGCGTCCTCGCGAACGCGGCTGACGGAGATGCGGGGACCGATCTGATCGCGAAGCTGGCCGACGTGCGAGATGATGCCGACGTCACGCGTCCTCGCTATGCCTCGCAGCACCTCCATGACCTCGTCGAGATAATCCTGCGACAGCGTTCCGAAGCCCTCGTCGACGAACAGCGTGTCCATCGCAGCGCCCCCCGCCTCGGCCCGGATGACGTCGGCGAGCGCCAGAGCCAGAGCAAGCGAGACGAAGAACGTCTCTCCTCCGGACAGCGTGGCCGGCTCGCAGGTCGTGTCGCTGCGGCGGTCGTACACCTCGATGGGCAGACCGGTCCGGCCGCCCGCACGGCCCTCGTGGTCGCCGAGCCGAAGCTCGTACACGCCGTCGTGGATGTCGCGAAGCAGGTCGTTGGCCCTGTCGAGCACGTCGCGGAAGCGTTCCGTGACCGCGTAGGTGACCAGGGTGACGCGCTGACCCTCGGCGTTGGGCGTGTTCCCGCAGGCGAGCAGGGCCATGTCCCGGATGGGGAGGAAGGAGGCCATCGCGTCGCTGAATGCCGTGGCGGCCTCCATGGCCCGGTGCCCGCACTGCTCCCGTTCCCCGTCCAGCCCCTCGGCGGTCTGCAACGCACGCAGGGCCAGATCGCGCCTCGTCTGGGCGTCGTCGACCTGACGAACGAGTGGCGCGAGGTCGAGGGACGCGAGGGTTTCATCGTCGACGTCCGCAACGCCACGGACGGCATCGAGAACGGATCCGCGGTCCGACGTATCGCCGGCATGGACGATGGAGACCGCCGTCCCCTCGTCATTCCTCCCACCGGCGTCCGCGTCCCGCGCGGCGTCAAGATCCGCCACGAAGACGGCATCCTCGGGATCCAGATCCGCCCGCTGCCTCTCCAGCACCTGGTCCGCGGACTCCACGGCGGAGTCCGCCGCGGCGGCCTTCTGCCGGTGCGCCTCGATGCGATGACGGCGCTCCTTGATCTGCCCGGAGTCCAGCACGGCCGCCATAGCAGCGTCAAGATCGGCGAACCCACTGGCTTTCAGGGCATCGGCGGTTTCAATGGCATCCCTGTCCACGCGACCGGCGACCTCCTCGTGCGTCGCCCGCAGACGCTCGACCTTCCGATCGAGTTCGTCATGTTTCGCCCGTCGCGTCCTGAGAGTTCGGGCGCGCCCGCTCTGCTCACGCGCCTCCTTGAGAGCCTCCTCGGCATCCTCGCGCTCCTTCCTGACGCCGTCGGCGCTGATGCCTTCGGCGGCTCCGGCGGCCGCATCCATCTCCTGCCTGACGGCGTCGAGACGAGCGTCGGATTCGGCCAGACGCATCCGAGCGGACTGAACGGTCTTCTCGGCCCTGTCGATGGACTCTGACTGTTTTCTGCAGTCGGACAGCAGTCGGTCCGGATCCCCGGCATCGTCGAGCCGCGCCGTCAGCTCATCCATGGCCTTGAGCGCATCCTCGACGGACGCCCCCTCGCAGGCGGCGTCCTCGGCGGCAAGCGCTGCGGTGGCCGTCGACAGGTCGGCGCGCGCCTTCTCCAGGTCGGCGAGAGCCTGGCCGGCCTTGCGTCTGAGGGAGGCGAGCCGCGACTTGTCGGGAGCGTCCTCGTCGGCGTCCACGGGATGGGGATGGTCGAGGCTGCCGCACACCGGACAGGGACGGCCGTTCTCCAGCATGGCCGCGAAACGCGAGGCGCCGGCCTCGTCGAAGCGCCGACGGGCCTGATCGTAGGCCTCATCGGCGGCGGTGCGGGCCGCGGCGGCGTCGGTCTCGGCCTTCCGCAGCCCGGCGACCTTCGCGGCCGCCGCATCCCGTGCCCGCGCATGCGCCAGAACGTCCTCCGCATGGTCATGGCGCTCCCGCAGATGGTCGCGATCAGCGATCAGCCGGGTGAGCTCCTCGCGCCGGTTCTCGATCTCCGTCGCCTCGGGAAGCGCCTCACGCGCCTTTCCGGCCTCGGCGACGGCAGTCTCCGCCTCGTCATAATCGGTCTGCGCCTTCGTCAGGGTTTTGCCGGCCTTCACGACGCGGTCAAGCAGGGCGGCGTGCCCATCGGCGACCTCCCGAGCCCGCTTCGCGGCTTCCTCCCCCGCCGCGGCGGCCACGGCCTCGGAGATAAGACGGTCAAGCTCGTCGGCGGTCTCGAATTCGCTGAGGCTCCTGCGCGCATCCTCGAGTCGACCGGTCAGGTCGTCGAGCTGGCTCCGGTCGGACTTCTCGCGCTTGCATGCCTCGGCGACGGGACGCGCCCGTTCGGCGTCCGAGCAGGCCTGGTCGTCCTCGGCGATGGCGGCGTCCAGCGCGTGAACGTCACGCGCCTTCCGCAACGCATCCCGTTTTCCCGCCGCCGCCTCGACGAGTGCGGACAGACGTTCCTGACGATCCCGGAGGGCGGACCACCGCTTATCCAGCTGCGTGGAGCAAGCGCGACGTCGGTCGATGAGCCGCCGGGAGTCCTCGGCCACGGCCTTCGCTGCGGCCGAGATGGCGTCGACGAGCTGCTCGGGTTCCAGATGCCCCTCGTCGACGTCTCCCGAATCATCCAGTCCCCAGAAGGCCGGCGAGTCGTGGCCGACGGGTTCGGCGACGGCATCCTGCGCGGAATCCCGTCCCGAATCCGCGTCCTCCGAATCCGCGGCCTCCATGCCTTCGTTCCCCGTGCCATCGTCCTTCGGACCCCCGTCCTCGGCGTCCTTGCGCAGCTCCGCGAGGATGGAGGCGGCGTTCCTCATGCCGGCCCCGACGGCCTCACGCAGCCGCGATCGAAGATCGTCGACCTTTCTGGATTCCTCGAGCCGACGCGCGTCCAGACTCTTCTGTATCTCCTCATACTCCTCGGCGGAGAAGAGATCGCGCACGAGCGCAGTGCGATCCTCGGGCTTCATGCGCAGGAACTCGGCGAAACGTCCCTGGGCGAGGATCACCGTCTTGGAGAACTGGCCTCGGTCGAGCCCAAGCAGCCGTTCGACCTCTCCGGTGACCTCGCGCACGCTGGTGGTCACGACGGTGGCGTGACCGGGCTCCTGGGCGTAGGTGAAATAGCGTTCCGCGTCGTTCCCGCCGTCGAGGCCGCCATCCATCGCAGCCGTCCGGGACTCGTCGACGAGCATGTCGAGTCCCCGGTCGAGGTGCAGCATCCTCGCCGAGGCGGGATTGTGCGTGACTCCCTCTCCACGTCGCTTCGCACGGTCGTAGTCGGGCCTGCGCAGGATCTCGTAGTAGTCGTCGCCGATCCGGAAGATGAGGTCGACGTAGGTCTCCTCGGGGCTTGCGCTCAGGAACCGCGAGCGGATGCGGCCGCGGCCGCCTACGCCGCGTCCGTCGGAGTTGCCGGAGATGCTGCCGTAGAGGGCGAAGGTGATGCAGTCGAGGATGGTGGTCTTGCCGGCGCCCGTCTCCCCGTCGATGAGGAACATATGCCCGGCGGACAGCGCGGCGAAGTCGATGGCGAACTCGTCGCGATACGGACCGACCCCCTGGAATCTCAGTGCGACGAGCTTCATCGGTCCTCATCCTTCCTCACGTCGGCGACGGTGTCGGCGAGCGCGCGGCGCTCCTTGTCCGTGGCGTCGCGTCCAAGCATGAAGCGCACGAAGCCGCCGAGAACGTCCATCTCGTCGCGGGCGGCGCCGAGGTCGGCCATGCGCCGGGTGCGGCCGACGTCATGCGCGTCGATGACGAACTGCTTTTCGAGGGCATGCGGATACCGGGCGTCGATCCTCCCGTAGATTCCACGCGGGAACTCGGGCGCGTGGACGATGACGGAGACCCACTGGTCGGCGTGCGCGTCGGCCGCGGGTCCGAGCACCTCGTCCGCGGTGCCCTCGACCTGTGCCAGAGCCGGTTCGCCGGAGTCCACGTCCACGGTCCGCGCGTCGTGGATGCGACCGCCGTCGACGTCGAGGATCACGACGCTTTTGCCGTTGCCGACGACGGGCGTCGCGCAGCGTTCGGAGAAGGAGTAGGCGAGCAGGGATCCGCTGTAGCGGGCGATAGGCGTGCGATCGAGGTGGAAGACGGAATCACCGTCCGCCAGATCGGGGATGGCGACCTTCTGGGGGCGGTGCAGATGGCCCAAAGCTAGATAGTCGAGGCCGCTATGGGAGAACAGGGCCGCGGGGACGCCGTCGACGCCGCCCACGGCAAGCGTGCGTTCCGAGTCGGAGGATACGGCACCGGTGACGAAGGCGTGGGCCATGAGGATGGCGGCGAGCGAGGGGTCGGCGGCACGGCGTCTGGCAAGGTCGGCGGTGACGAGTTCGAGAACGGCCCGCATCACGCCCTCATGGGTGCGAGGCACGTCGTGCCCCACCATGGCGCGCAGCACGGGTCGGGCGACGTCCGGGTCGAGGTAGGGCACGGCGTAGACGGCGAGGCTCCGCCCGTCGACGGTGATGACAACCGGCTCAGCGACGTCCTCGATGCGGCAGCGCATATGGACGTTGGAGCGCATCAGGGAGGCCGCAAATCCAAGTCGGCTGGCCGAATCGTGGTTGCCGGGCGTGATGACGACCTGAAGGGGATGGCCGTTGACCTCGAGCGCGCCCAAGGCGCTGAACGCCTCATCGAACACCTGCACGGACTCGTTGGACGGCCGGGGCAGATCGTACACGTCGCCGGACACGCACAGCACGTCGACGCCCTCGCTGACGATGAGCTCCTCCAGCCACCGGAACGCCCGGCGCTGATGGTCGAGAAGATCGATCCCCTTGAATCGCCGACCGACATGCCAGTCGGAGGTGTGCAGCACACGCATGTGGTTCCTTTCCGCCGTGTCCGCCGTGTGGTTCCACCTTCCGACACTACGCCGTCCCGTACTACGCCGTCCGACGACGCGACATCCGACACCGATATCCGACACCGATACATCCAACACCGCTACGGAATCGGATGCACCCGTGCGGATCGCCACGATGAGACGTATCCTGGTCACGTTGAATCGAGGGGATCACCGTGACAATGAGCGACAACACCCACATCATCACCGTGGTCGGAGCGGCCATAGTCTCGGACGGGCGCGTCCTCTGCGCACGACGTGGGGCCGGACGGCATCTTGACGGCTACTGGGAGTTCCCCGGAGGCAAGGTCGAGGACGGGGAATCGCAGCGGCAGGCCCTGCGACGCGAGATCCGTGAGGAGCTGCGATGCGAGATCACCGTCGGGCCGCTTCTGCGCACCTCCGTGCAGGCATACGATTTCGCGACGATAAGCCTGAGCGTGTTCCTCTGCCATCTTTCCGAAGGGTCTCCAACACTCACCGAGCATCGCACGCTGCTCTGGCTGACGCCCGACGAGATGCGCGGCCTTGATTGGGCCCCCGCAGATCGGGAAGCCGCGAAACTGATCATCACCGGATCCGTATCCGTCACCGAGTCGGATATGAACCACCCGGAAAGCCCCACCACGGCATCCGTCGAAGACGTCCGGACCACGCTTGCCCGGAAGGAGGTTCCACGGTGACGACGACGATGCCTCCCCTGCCCTCAGAGCCACTGTCCTCCGATCCCCTTCCTTCCGATCCCCCACCTTCCGATCCTCTGGAATCGTCCCTGATCGAGGCCATGATGTCCGGATTCGTCAACAGGGACGACAGAGCGGACGACGAACTCGAACCTGCGCTTATCGTCAACCATGACGGCAGGACCATGAAACGCGCGCTATCCAGAGAACTGGAGACCAGCGACGGTTTCGACATGTCCGTGGCCTTCATCAGCCAATCGGCGCTGCTGTCACTCAAGCAGTCCTTCATCGACTTCTCGTCGCGCGCCACGGCCTCGGGACGCATCGTCACCTCCACGTTCAACTACTTCAACTCTCCACGGGTCTTTCAGGAGCTGCTCAAACTCCAGGCGACCACCGGCATCACGGTCCGGATATGGGAACCAGCGGGCGAGCGCCGCCTGGATCGGGGATTCCCGTTCCACCCCAAAGGCTATGTGTTCATCCACCGCGTGGCAGGGACGTCGATGATCTCCACGTATGTGGGAAGCTCCAACCTCACATCGCATGCCCTGTCCTCGAACAGGGAATGGAACCTCAAGGTCAACTCCACCGATCGGTCCGCGATGTCCGACCAGCTTCGTTCCGAGCTGGACGCCCAGATCGCCGACACCGTCCCCCTGACGCAGGAATGGATCGACGAGTACGCGCGGACCTATGCCGAGCATGCTCCGGCGATGGCGCCGCGGACGGCGACCGACGGGAGCCGGCAACGACGAATCACGCCCAACGCCATGCAGGTGGAGGCGCTGCACAATCTGGCGGAGCTCCGACGTCGTGGGGAGGGGAAGGCGATCGTGATCTCGGCCACCGGTACCGGGAAGACCTATCTCGCCGCGTTCGACGTCAGACAGTTCGCTCCACGACGGGCGCTCTATCTCGTGCATCAGGAGCAGATCCTCGAAAGGTCGAAGGAATCCTTCCGTCAGGTCCTCGCCTCGCGCAGGCATGATCTGGGGACGCTTACGGGGCATTCACACGACTACGACGAACGGACGAAGGTGCTGTTCTCCACGATCCAGACGATGTCGCGCGACGACGTGCTGTCATCGTTCGGAGCGGCCGATTTCGATTACATCCTCATCGATGAGGTGCATCACGCCGCGGCCGGGACGTACAGAAAGATCCTCGACCACTTCCGCCCCCGGTTCCTTCTGGGCATGACGGCCACGCCCGAAAGGACCGATGGGGAGAACATCTTCGATCTGTTCGGCAACAACGTCGCCTACGAGATACGTCTGCGTCAGGCTCTCGACGCCGGTCTGCTCTGCGATTTCCATTACTACGGCGTCCATGACTGCGTCGACCAGCCGATTGACGACGGGCCGGAGACGACGGGCCCTCTTCGTGATCCGACCCTCACGCAGCGGCGGAAGGTGCCGGCCATGCTGTCCATCCTCACGAACGACGACCGCGTCAGCTACATCATCGACAAACTCGACCTCTACGGGCAGGCGGGGGTCCGCGTGCGCGGACTGGTCTTCTGCAGTCGGGTCGAGGAGGCGGAGGCACTATCGGACGCCTTCAACAAACGCGTCAACAGAGCCACCGGGAAGAGATACCGGACGACGTCGCTCAGCGGCTCATCCTCTCGGGATCTCCGGTCGGAGGGAATACGGGCGCTGGACTCGGGGGATCTCGAGTACATCTTCACCGTCGACCTGTTCAACGAGGGGATCGACATTCCGCACGTCAACCAGATAGTCATGCTCCGGCAGACCCAATCGAGCATCATCTTCACCCAGCAGCTCGGCCGTGGTCTCCGACGCGTTCCCGGCAAGGACTGCGTCACGGTCATCGACTTCATCGGCAACTACGCCAACAACTATCTGATTCCTCTGGCGCTGTACGGCAACACCGGTGACAGGGACGTCGCCCGCAGGAACATGCAGATCGACATGGTCGGAGGATGCTCCGTCAGTTTCGACCCCATCGCCAGGGAACGGGTCCTGCGGTCCCTGGACAACGCCGACCTGTCCGACATGCGAGCCCTGTCCGAGCAGTACCGGCGGATCCGCTACGAGATCAACCGCATCCCATCCCTTGTCGACATCGCGGCGCGGGATCCCTCTCTGGTATCCACAATGGCTCTCAAATCGAGGAACTATCTCGCCTTCGTCAGATCGCGGGAGTCCAGTCTGGGACGTCGTGCCGGTTCGACGTCCTTCGCATCGGCATTGGAAGCGACGACGCCCGCCCAGGATGGGGTTCTGACGATGCTGACGACCGTCATGCTCAAGGGCCTGCGCCCTCACGAGGCGCTCATACTCGCACGGTTGTGCGGAATCCTCGATGCCCCCGAAGGAACGGACGATGCCCCGTCATCGCCATCCCGCGACGCGCCGACGCCATCGTGGAGGAACCGCCGGGTCACCGCCGACGATCTCGCGTCCGATCTGGAGGGTCTTTTCCCGCTGTCCGACCGTTCGCCCAGACAGATCGATTCCGCGTTCCGGACCCTTGATCTCTCCTACTTCGTCGCAGGAAATCGGAAGCGTTTCGGAAGCACACCACTCGTGGCCCCGGATGGTGACGGAGGATACCGCATCTCTCCCGCGCTTTCTCAATGGCTTTCGGAAAACTCCACATTCGCGCGATTCTTTCTCGACACCATTCGCGCGTCGCTTCTCAATGCGCACGCCCTTCAGGACCATCTCGCACCGACATCGATCACGCCCTGCGGCTTCATCTACGGTGAGAAGTACAGCGTATTCGACGTGATGCGACTGTGCGGCTGGAGCGACGAACAGATACCGCAGAACGTGGGAGGATACCGGTTCGATCCGGAGACATCGACCATGCCGATCCTCATCAAATACGAATCAAGCCAATACGAGGACCGATTCCTGGACACCCGGCGCATCCGATGGGTGAGCAAAAACGGCAGAACGCTGCGTTCGCCCGAATACGTATGGCTGATGGACGACATCCGGGACGCGGCCCGCTGGAGGGGCTCCCACACCGTCCCGGTGTTCGTCCGACGCAGAAGGGAAACCCAGGAGACCACATACTATTTCGTGGGCATGGTGCGAAGCATCACGGACCTCCATGAGACATCGAACGCCGACTCCAGCGGGAAGCACTCCGGAATCGTCGTCTCCACGCTCACGCTTGAGCGGCCCGTGACGCCGGATCTCTTCGAGCATCTCACCGGCTCCCCGACGATCTGACCGACCGGACCCTGCCGGGGTGCCGCTATACGACCCCGCCATGCGATCCCGTCGAGCCACGTTTTCGTTCCGGCGTGCTTTCATTCCGGTCATGCGATCCTGCCCGCCATGCGATCCTGCTCGTCATGCGATCCTGCTCGTCATGTTCCCGCAGGAATCCGTCCCACCCCGGTCGCGCGTTCCCGTCCGGTTGTTTCCATGAAAGCAATGGCCCGACAATGGTGGAATACACGACGATGGGAGACAATGGAAACGCGGAAGAAACAGGGAACCGCGGGAGAAACAGGGAGCATGGGAACGGGGAATGCGGAGAACAAGGGAATGCGGGGAAAAGAAATGACCGATCCAACGAACGACGCGGCGCAGGAACCCGCCAGCGGCAACGGCAGCGCCAACAACGACAACGACATCGACAACGACTTTGATCCCGCGCGTGCCGACGCACACGACACCACGCGCGACACCTCAGACGATGCCGCACACAGCACAGCGGAGAATCCGACAGCCGTCCCCGACAACGATTCGACTCCCACCGAGGTGTTTCCGCACGTAGGCGGGCACGTAGACGGGCACGTAGACGGTTCCGCGGCCACGCCGGGATGGACGTCCCCGGAAACCGGGAACCTCAGCACCGGGAACCTCAACACCGAGGCGACCGAACCCCCCGCGCAAAGAACCCCCGTCCACGGAACCCGGGCGGTTCTGATCGTCTCCATCGTCGCGGTGGTCATCGTTCTGGCCATCGCGGCGGCGGCGACCATCATCCCCTCCGTCCGGAGCCAGCGCCGGCTAGCCTCGGCCTGCGATAACGCGGTGTCCTCCTGGAGCGAGTCGGTCGACGCCCTCACCACGCAGATCTCCCGGGCCGAGAAGATCCCCGGGCGCGTGACGGCGCTGGAGAAGGTGGCCGCGACTTCGGGATTCAGCGAATCGGCCGGCGGATCGGCGGTCATATCCGCGGTGACGAAGGCAACCGCGAAGGCGAAGTCGGCGATGTCCGCGAACACGTCCTGCTCGTCATGGCAGGATGTCACCCGCATCACGCGCGCGTCCTCCGCGGCATCCTCGGCCGCCACCACTCTGAGCGATTCCCTGACGACGTTCACCTCCTCCCTGCGATCCTTCGAGGCGGACAAGGCCCGATCCGCGCTGTCCGACGGCATGACGCAGGCGGATGCGGCGTTGACCGAAGCCCTGGAGTCCGGACGAAGCGCCCTGAGATCCGCCGAAGCGAACAATGACGGAAGCGCCGCAACAGCGGCCAGGATCACCGCCCTCAAGGCGTTGATCGCCACCGGTGAGAGCGTCCAGAAGGCCGCGCGCTCCCTCGGCTCGGACGCGACCAGCACGGCGATGCGCAACGCGATCGACTCCATGACCGACGCCACGTCCGATCTGTCGAAAGCCATCGCCGCTCTGGCCGGGCTCTGAGCCATGCCCTGCCCCTTGCGAGAAACGCCAACCATGACGGTCTCCTTCGGGTTATGGTGGTGGCACGCATCGGACGCGGGCCGGGCGATAGAACGGAGCGCCGGATACTGTCCGGCATCACTCTGACGACAGACGACAGACGACAGGGAAGGGATCCACAGTGGACGAGAATACGAATTCCTCCGACGACCGCGTCACCGATCCCTTCCTTGCGGACGATGCCGAGCAATGGAACGACCCCGACGAGCTTGACAACCTGTGCGCTCTCTCCCCCGTCGTCGCCAGCATCATGCGCATGCAATCGCTTGAGATGGATGGAGACTTCCCCGATGACCCGCGCGAGGCCGCGGCGGATCTGAGCGCCTTCGCCAGCAACGGCATCATCGGTATGGGAGGGCTGGACGGCCCCTGCTTCCTGTGGAACCACATGATCGCCGACATCGCCACCATGGACGATGCCCGGCGAACCGACTCCCCCGTCGCCCCGCCCGAGGACGCCGCCCGCGTCATGGACACGCCCATCAGATGGTATCTGGACGCCTGCGAATCGTCACCGGATGCGGACGCCGAAACCCACACCCCGCCCGTGTTCCACATGGACACGCAGGTTCTGGCCGGAGTCGACGCCGTCGTCGGGAACGCGCTGTCCAGCACGCACTGGCTGGACGCCACGCGGAACCTCGCGCTCGCCCTCGACACCACCATCGACTTCATCGGCAGCGTCAACGACGACAACAACGAGGTGTTCGACTACCTGCTGCATCTCATCCAGCAGATCCGCCTGTACATGACCTCCGTGGCCGAGCACGCCGACACCATCACCTCCATCCAGGCCATGGCCGTTCTCGTCGAGGCCGCCTGCGACGGCCCGATGCTTCTCAACCCGGTGCAGCTGATGCTCCTCGTCTCGTGCGGACTGCCGTTCGCCAAATGGGACGACACGCGCGTCATCGCCTACGATGCCCTCGCCCGCGTCACACGCGCCATGAAGGAGCTGTCCCGGGAGGCCGATCAGGATCCGACCAACCCCATGGTCATCACCCGCGCCGGGGAGACCCTCACCTTCCGCGATTGCGTGACCCGCGCGCAGATGCGGTTCACCAAGGCGGCGCTTCTTCTCAAACACGATCTTCTCCGCATGGCGGGCGACGACGACCAGGCCGACGCGATGCTTCTGGATCATCCGGCCATGGCCCCCTTGGCCGACGCCTACGCGGCCCGGCTCCTCTCCCAGGACAAATGGGATGAGCTCAGGCGGTTCAGCGCTCTCATGGAGCATGACCACCCCGACATGGATCCCCTTCTTTTCCCACCCGACCTCGTTCCTCTGGGATGGGCGTCCATCCAGGACATGGCGTTGGCGGAATGCGGATCGTTCGACGAGCTGTCCGCACGCTACCGTCGGCGCGTCATCGCGTCGGGACCGAAATCCGACGACCCCCATCTCATCACGGTTCTTCGTTCCATAAGCGGGCCACAATGGCCGCGGCAGGTCGAGCTGATCGTCCATGAATTCGAAGCGGAGGACGGCTGCGGCATGCGTGGTTCCCGCAACGGTCTGTACGAGCGTATTCTCATCGACAACCATCTGTGCGAACCCGCATGGCGCTATGCCAATCGCCACCCCGGCGCGAAGCTGACTCTGGCGCCCGTCTTCGCCCGGACGCATCCGCAGGAGGCGCGCGCCACGATTCTGGGTCGCGCGGGTCTGGCCGACGACTCGCTCCAGGGACTCAGCGACGGCACGATCAGCGACGGCACGATCATCCGCGCCATGCGACGCTACTACCATGCCTTCGGAAAGAAGGAGGCACGTGATCTTGCCGAGAGGATGCTTCCCCGCAGCGGAACACGCGCGCGCCTGTGCCAATGGCTCGCCGGATTCGTCAACTCCGGCAAGGACTGACGTTCGTCGAAGGGACTGGGGAAGTTCGGACATCGGGGTCCGGGGCTGAATGGATTACGGTATGTGGCGAGAAAGAAGGCGAAGGCATGACTGACGACCTGTCCCCCCGAAGCCCCCATACCGGAGACGACGATCCGGGTGAGTCGGGGGCCCGAACACACAGGAGAAGGACGGCGACCACGCCATTGCCAGAACCGGACGGACGCGTCATACCAGGAAGGTCACCCTACGCGACGTGGCCGAAGCCGCCGGCGTGGCTCCATCGACCGTCTCAGGAACGTTCTCACGTCCGGGAAGGGTTAGCAGCGCCACCGCGCAAAGGATTCTGACGATCGCCAACGACCTCGGATATCGCATTGACAACGTCGCTCCCTTTCGGACCGAGGAAAGCCTGAGCGCGCTGATCGGCATCGTCGTGGCCGATCTGAGCAATCCGGTGTTCGCCGACTACACAAGAAGCGCACAGCATGAGTGCCTGACCCAGGGGCTGGGTCTGCTGGTCATCGACTCCGAGGAGAACATGCTCATCGAACGGGACGCCATCCGACTCGCGCACCGCCATGTGGACGGGCTGATACTCGCATCCTCGCGCCTGTCCGACACCGGTATCCGAAAGCTTGCGGAGACCAAACCGCTCATAGCGCTGAACCGTTCCATCCGGGGCATCCGCTCGGCGGTCGCCGACGCCTCGGACGGTCTTCGGCAGGCCGTGGATTATCTGGCCTTGTGCGGACATCGGACGATCACCTATCTCAGCGGACCCGAATCCTCCTGGCAGGAGGGAATGCGGTGGCGGGCGCTGTCCGCGATCTGCTCCTCGACGGGTCTGAGACTACGTCGCATCCCGTCGGCGTCTCCGACCTTCGGCGGCGCGTACCGGTGCGGGGATCCCTTTCTGTCCTCTCCGACGACGGCGGTCATCGCCTACAACGACATGCTCGCCATCGGCTTCATCGCGGCCCTGCACGCCTCCGGCATATCCGTGCCCGCACAGGTTTCAGTCGTGGGGATAGACGACATTCAGTTCAGCTCACTGGTCACGCCCGCATTGACGACCATATGGCTTCCCCGCAGACAGGTCGCTGCGAAGGCGGTCGAGGAGCTCTCCGCGCGGCTGCATCACCTCCACGAGGGGAACCTCAGACCGGTGATACTGCCGTCGCGATTCATCCGGAGGGCCTCAACCGGTTCCGCACCCCAGACCATCGTCCATCAATAGGGGACGGAGCGAACCGGGGGTTCCATCCCTACAGTGCGAATCCAAGCTCCTTAGACGCCTCGGTGGGGACGGGATCCTCGCACCAATAGTCGATCAGGTTGTCCTCCGTGGTCAGCGAGCGGATCTCCGCCCGATCGATGTACACCTCGCCGCTGAGATGATCCGTCTCATGCTGGAAGATGCGCGCCGGCCATCCATGGAGACGCTCCTCGTGGGCGACGCCCTCCTCGTCCTGCCATCGCGCCGTGATGTCAAGCCACCGACGGCGGACGGCCTGATACCCCTCGAAGCTCAGACAGCCCTCGTAGAAGCTGCGCGTCTCATCCCCCACCGGCTCGTACGTCGGATTGATGATGGTCCGGAACGGCAGCTCCGCGATCTCACGGGGATCGTCGCCATCGTCACGCACATGGTCCTCGATGACGGCGAGCGCCATCCCCAGTCCTATCTGGGGAGCGGCGAGCCCCACCCCGGGAGCCTCCAGCATGGTCGCGTGCATGCTTTCGATAAGCCGTGAGAAGGTCTTATCGGACAGCTGACCGTCATAGGCGACGGTCCGTTGCCTCAGCACGGGTTCGCCCATCTGGACGATGGGCAGAAGCCCCTCCTTGCCACCGGCGTCGAGCAGACTGTTCACGGCCTTGTCGAGCTCCACGTCGACCTGTGCCGACGCATCGGACGCTGCCTTCCACCTCATATCGCCAGCTCCTGCGCCACGACCTCCGCCAGACGCTCGCATACCTCATCGGCCTGCTTCTGCGTGGCGGCCTCCGCCATCACGCGCACAAGAGGCTCCGTGCCGCTCGGCCGGAGAAGAACACGTCCGGTCTCGCCCAGCAGGGCGGTCTCACGGTCGACGGCCCTGCGCACCTCGGCATTCGTCACGGCGGCGTTCTTGTCCACGTTGGGCACGTTGATGAGCTGCTGCGGCAGCTGCGGGAAATCGGCCGCCAGCTCCTTAAGGCTTCTGCCGGACCTCACGACCTCGTTGCACAGCGTCAACGCGGTGAGGGTCCCGTCGCCGGTGGTGGCGAACTCGCGGTTGATGACATGGCCGGACTGCTCCCCACCCAACGAGTATCCGCCGCGGAGCATCTCCTCAAGAACGTATCGGTCGCCCACGTTCGTCTGCACGGTGGTGATTCCCATATCGCGCAAAGCCAGTTTGAGGCCGAGATTGCTCATCACCGTGACCACGAGCGTGTCATGGGCGAGTTTGCCGTCACGCTTCTTGGCCCGTGCAAGGATTCCCATGATCTGATCGCCGTTGACCATGGTGCCGTCCTCGTCCACGGCAAGGCAGCGATCCGCGTCACCGTCGAAGGCGACGCCCATAACGGCGTCCGACGCGCGGACTATGGCCTGGAGCTGCTCGGGATGGGTGGATCCGGCGTTTTTGTTGATGTTGTACCCGTCGGGGGATGCGTTGATGACGATCACGTCCGCTCCGGCCCGACGCAAGGCCTCGGGGGCGACCACCGAGGTCGCGCCGTTGGCGCAGTCCGCCACGATCTTCAGACCCTGAAGCGGCGTGGGCTGGGCCTTGTCCGGGCCCAGGGGCGCGATGGTCGAGACCAGATGATCGATGTACAGGTTCGTGGCGGTGACGGTGTCATGGCTGATGCGTCCCACGCCGGCACCGGTGGGACGTTCCCAGTCCTGACCCAGAACGGCTTCGATCTCGTCCTCCTTGGCATCGGGAAGCTTGAATCCGCCGCGCGCGAAGAACTTGATCCCGTTGTCGGGCATCGGATTGTGGGACGCCGATATGACTGCGCCCATCTCGACGTTGAGGACCGAGCTGAGGTACGCCACCCCTGGCGTGGGGATGATGCCCGCATCGATGACGTCAAAGCCTCCCGCGCTCATTCCCGCGGACAACGCCGCCGAAAGGAAGTCGCCGGACACGCGGGTGTCGCGCCCCACCAAAGCGCGACGGCGGCCCTGGGCATGCTCGCCGGCGCATCGGCACCAAGGACGCGAACCGCGGCATCCCCCAGATCAAGCGCCAGACGCGAGGTCAGAAGCCCGTTGGCCAGCCCCCGCACTCCATCGGTTCCGAACATTCTCGCATCGCAACCATCCTTGCCACTCGACTTTTCTGCCGGCCACCATCGTAGCGGCCACGCCCCACCGGAACGCGCGCAACGCGAAAGCTGCCCGGTTCCCCCGCAATTGCAGGGACCCGGGCAGCGATTGAGTAACGACCTGCGCGAAAGGACCCGAATTTGGGACAGTACGCCCAGCTGCAACTCACAACCCCGTGTTGTACCTCTGAACCCTCAGCGTCCGGCGCGATCCCTCGACGTTCTCGATGACCATACGGCGCAGCGCCCTGTCCGCGTCCCGATGCGACTCAAGCCAGGCGTCGCCCAGCTCCACCAGACGCGCCGGATCGGCATACACCGGGTACAGGCCGCCTATGAGGACCTCGGCCATATGGAACGTTCTGTTCGACCATATGCCATCGATGGATTCGAAGTACTTCTCCGCATAGGGCTCGGCGAGGTCAGGCCGCGGGGTTCCCGTCATGCCGTTGACCACCGCCTCGAGCTGCATATTGGTCAGATCGTCGTTGGTAAGCGCCTGATCCCACGCCCAGCGCTTGGCTTCGGCGGTCCCCCGCGCGGCCTTGGCGCCGAAAGCGAACTCACGATTCTCAGTGGTGTCCCGCTGGGCGAGCTCCGCATCGACGTCCTCGTCATCGACGAGGTTGACGCGGGACAATGCGGTGACCAGCCTCCACCGAAGATTGTTGTCGATCTCCAAACCCCCAAGGACGACGGAGCCGTCCAATAGTCCACGCGTATGGGCGGCGAATTCGGCATCACCCGGCTCGCCGTAGCCCAGATAGGAATTGACCAGCTGGAACTGCTCGTCCGATCCCGGTCGGGCGTTGAGAGCCAGATCCCACAGGCTGGAGGCGACATGACGGACCGTCTCATCGCGATGGGCGGGATCGACGTAGTGCCACGCCGTCGTGGCGATCTGGGCGAGGGCGTAGCGGAAGGTCGTCGACTCGGTCTCGGTGGCCAGCGCGCTCAGGCTGCTCCCGATGAACCGTCGTGCGGGGAACTCGCCGTCACGCGTCATATCCCACAGGCTCAGCCATACGACGGAACGCGCCAGGGCATCGTCGAAAGCGCCGAGATTCTCGGCCGCGAACTCCAACGACCTCGCGTCGAGACGAATCTTGGCATAGGTCAGATCCTCGTCGTTGGGAAGGATGACGGCCGGGATCCTACGCCCATGGGCCTGCTCCACCACGGTCGCCTCACCATCGACGTCGAGCTCGATGACGTCCGTGCGATGCACGGAGCCGGACCGATCGGCGTCGTAGAACCCCACGCGCATCCGGTGGACGCGCAGCGACGATTCGGGGTTGTCCGCGCTCTGACGCAGGACAAGGCGGTCGATGGTCCCGTCGGAGTTCTCGGCGAGCTCCACGGATATGGTGGTGATTCCCGGCTCCTCCAACCATTGTCTGCTCCAAGCCGTGAGATCACGGCCCGACGTCAGCGCGAGCTCGGAAAGAAGGTCGGACAGCGTCGCGTTGGCATAGGCGTGGCGCTCCAGATAGTTGTTGATCCCCTCGAAGAACTTGTCACGCCCCACATAGGCGACGAGCTGCTTGAGAACGGACGCGCCCTTCGCGTAGGTGATGCCGTCGAAGTTCACGTAGGTGTCGTTGAGATCGTTGATCGGAGCCACGATGGGATGCGTCGTCGGCAGCTGATCCTGACGCAGCGCCCAGCTTTTCTCGCCGGAGTTGAACGTGGCCCATGCGTCGGTCCATTCGGTGGCCTCCGCGGTGGCGAGCGTCGACGTGAATTCGGCGAAGGACTCGTTGAGCCACAGGTCGTTCCACCATTTCATGGTCACATAGTCGCCGAACCACATGTGGGCGAGCTCATGCAGCACGGTGACGACCCGGCGCTCGGCAAGGGCGTCCGTCACCTTCGACTCGAAAACGTACTGGTCGCGGATGGTCACCAGACCGATGTTCTCCATCGCGCCCGCGTTGTATTCCGGCACGTAGATCTGGTCGAACTTCGCATACGGGTAGGGCACCCCCCATGTCCGCGCGTAGAAGGCGAAGCCCTTCTTGGTGATGTCGAACAGATAATCGACGTCTTTGGCGAAGGCGTCCTTGAGCGCCTGCCGGCAGTACATGCCCATCGGAACGGTTCGCCCGTCCTCGTTCGCGTATTCGGTGTGCCACCCCGCATACGGTCCGGCGCATATGGCCGTGAGATAGGAGCTCATCACGGGCGTGGGCTCGAAGATCCAGCGCTTGACGCCTTCCTGCGGACGATCCCCCATCGTCCCCGGCTGGGTGAGCGCGTCCACCGTTTCCGTGGACTCCGTGGGCTTGTTCGACAGGACGGTCCAGCTCTCCGGCGCATCGACGGAGAAACCGAAAACCGCCTTGATGTCGGGCTGGTCGAACACGGCATAGACCCGGCGAGCATCGGGAACCTCGAACTGGGTGTACAGGTAGACGTTGCCATCCGAGGGGTCGACGCTGCGATGGAGACCCTCGCCGGTGGTGGAATACCGGCAGGACGCCGTGACCGTCACCTCGTTGTGCTTCTCCAGGTCATCGAGCAGGACGCGGTTGTCCACGAAGGACCCTTTGGGATCCAGGCCCACGCCGTTGAGCGTGATGGCCTTGACGTCATCGGCGATAAGGTCGAGAAAAGTCGTCGCGCCCTGAGCGGCGTCGAAGCTGATCTTGGTGACGGATTCGAAGTTCCGAGGTCCCTGGGTCAGATCAAGACGCACATCGTAGCGAACGGGCGCCTTGATGATCTCGCGACGTCCCTCCGCCTCGGCTCTCGTGAGGTTAGCTCCTGGCATGAATCCCTTCTTTCTCCCTATCACGCAAGGCGGCGTGGCCGAATAATCAGTCACGCCGCCCCCACCACAGCATCAGTCACGGCATCCGAATGGCTTCCGGAACGCCGCGATCATCTACCCGCGATTGTACAGGCATCGCCCGTGACATTCACATGTCATCATCGCGAGCGCTCCTGCACGGAACTCTTCGGGGCTCGATGACGTCCTGGGCGATATCGGCGACCACGGGAACGATCATGGGCTTGCGATGCAGCTGACGGGCCACCCAGCTTCCAAGCGTACGCCGCATGATCTGCTGGAGACGAGCAGCGTCCTTGGTCCCCTGAAGCATGGCGTCCTCAAGCTCGCCGACGATCTGGCGGCGCACGTTGGCGAACTCGCTCTCGTCCTCGGCGACGGCGTTGAGGTATATCTTCGGCCCCGACACCACTTCGGACGACTCGCTGTCGACCACCACGAAGCTGGAGACGAATCCCTCCGTTCCAAGGATCCGCCGTTTCTCAAGCTCGTCATCGGTGAGCTCACCCACGGAGTCTCCGTCCACATACACATACGCGCATGGAACCGATCCGACGATCGCCGCCTTGCCGTGGTACAGATCGACGACGTCGCCGTCCTCGGCCAGAACGACGTTCTGTGGATCGAGACCCGTCTTCACGGCGATAAGACCGTTGGCCACCAGATGGCGGTTCTCACCATGGATGGGCATCGCGCATTTGGGCTTGATGATGTTGTAGAGGTACAGCAGCTCGCCCTCGTCGGCATGCCCGGAGACATGGATGGCGGCGTTGTCGCGGTTGATGACCTTCGCCCCCAGCTGGATGAGCTTGTTGATGATCTTGTAGACCCCATGCTCGTTGCCGGGTATCAGGGAGCTGGCGAGAATCACCGTATCGAACTCGTTGATGCTGATGTCGCGGTGGTTGCCGTCGGCGATACGCCCCAGGGCCGCCATCGGCTCGCCCTGCGAACCGGTGCACATGTACACGAGCTTGTCGTCCTGGATGTCGTGCGACTGCTTGAGGTCGACGACCGTGCCCTCGGGGATGTGGAGATATCCCAGATCCGAGGCGATGGCCATGTTGCGCACCATCGACCTGCCCACGAACACGACCTTGCGCCCGTACTTATGGGCCGTGTCCACGACCTGCTGGACCCTGTGGACGTGGCTGGAGAAGCTTGCGACGATGATCTTGCGGTTGGCCTCGGCGAATGCACGATCCAATGCCGGTCCGATCGAGACCTCCGGCTTGACGAATCCGGGAACCTCGGCATTCGTCGAATCCATCATCAGCAGATCGATGCCCTGCTCGCCAAGCTTGCCGAACTCCACCAGATCGGTGATGCGCTTGTCGAGGGGAAGCTGGTCCAGTTTGATGTCGCCCGTGTCGATCAGCGATCCCGCCGGGGTCCTGACGCACACGGCGAGGGCATCGGGGATGGAATGCGTGACGGCCACGAACTCCAGCATGAAGGGCCCGACCTTGAGCTTGTCCCGGCCGTTGACCTCCACCGTGGTGGGATTGAGATGATGCTCGTCGCATTTGGCCTTGACGAACGCCAGCGTGAGCTTCGAGCCGATCAGGGGGATGTCGGGACGCAGCTTGAGCAGGAACGGAACGCCTCCGATATGGTCCTCGTGCCCATGCGTGAGCACAAGGGCCTCGACGCGGTCAAGCCTGTCCTTGATGTAGGAGAAGTCGGGAAGGATGAGGTCGACTCCGGGCTGCTCCTCGGCGGGGAACAGCACGCCGCAGTCGATCAGCAGTATGTGGCCGTTGTATTCGACGACGTTCATATTGCGGCCGATCTCGCCCAGACCGCCAAGCGGGACGATCCTCATGGATCCCTTGCGGTATTTCGGCGGTGCGATAAGCGTGCTCTGCTGGGGCGACACGGCGCGCGACCGCGACCCCCGCCTCGACGGAGTCCTCGAGCCCGTCCTCGACGAGGAACGGTCGCCCCTCGACGTGCGCGACGACCGCGGGGCATCCCCGCCACGTCCTTCACGCTTCTGATGTGTTGACTTATTGTTGTTTTCTGTTGCCATATCCTTCTTGGATTTCTGTTATTTGGTGTCCACGCCTATGCGTGAACGAGGAATCATCGCGGTCACAACAGACCCGCCTCGCGCATGCCCTCACGGGCACGGTCGAATTCAGCCTGAGTGGGACCGACATTGGGAAGACGCATGGTGGTGGTGTCCAGCTCGCCGGCGACCTTGAGCGCGGCCTTGGCCATAACCGCCTGGAATCCGTTCCCGTTCAGCGCCTCCACAAGAGGGGCCAGACGCACGGACAAGGCCTGCGCCTCATGGATGTCCCCCACATCGAAGGCGTCGGCAAGGCGACGCATCGGAGCGGCGGCCACATGGGCGATCACCGAGATGATCCCCACCGCCCCCACGGAAAGGAAGGGAAGGAAGAGCCCGTCATCCCCCGAATACCAGATCAGACCGGTTTCGATCCGCTTGCGCACCGCCCCGGCTATATCGCCAGTCGCGTCCTTGACCGCCTTGACGTGCTCCAAACGCGCCAAACGGCGATACGTCTCCAACTGGATGTGCACGCCCGTGCGCCCGGGAACGTCATAGATGATGATGGGCTTGTCGGTGGCGTCGTTGACGGCCTGATAGTGACGGAATATGCCCTCCTGCGAAGGCCTCGAGTAGTAGGGCGCGACGATGAGGACCGCATCGGCGCCGGCGTCCTGTGTCAGCTCGGTCATCCGAATGGTGTGGACGGTGTCGTTCGAACCCGCGCCGGAAATCACCGGCACGTCGACGGCGGCCTTGACCACGCGCACCAGTTCGACCTTCTCCTCCATATGCGTCACCGGCGATTCGCCGGTGGTGCCGTTGACCACCAGCCCATCGGCGCCCTGAGCGACGAGATGAGTCGCAAGGCGTGACGCGGCATCGTAATCGATCCGGCCGTCCGATGTCATGGGCGTGACCATCGCGGGAAGAACCCGACCAAAAGGTGCGGGATCAAGAAGATGCATGGTGCTCATGACGTCCACGCTACTTCCGGGCCGGGACGCGGCCATCATGACGACAGTCCCAGACCGTCCAGAACCAATCGCGCCTCCTCGTGAACGGTCAGGCCCCACCCGGCGTCTATCCGCAGATGGCGTTCCCCGTCATCGGGAGGCTCCAAAGTCGCCAACTGGGAATCCAGCATCTCCTTCTTCATGAAATGTCCGGTCCGCGCGGCCAATCTCCGCTCCAGCTCGTCCCTGGACCCATCAAGGTACACGAACACAGTGCGGGGCCTGCGCAGAATATCCCTGTATGACCTTTTGAGGGCCGAGCATGCCATGACGACCGATCCGCCTCCGGACGTCTCATCGTCCATCCGCGCGGCGAGGGATCGAAGCCACCCCCATCGGTCGTCGTCGTCCAGCGGAACGCCCGCCGACATCTTTCCGACGTTTTCCGGCGGATGGAAATCGTCCCCCTCCACGAACGGCCATTCCAACGAATCGGCCAGCTCGCGGCCCAGAACCGACTTCCCCGATCCGCACACACCCATCACGACGATGGCCATGGGCTTGTCGTCATCCCCCGCCGCCGTGCACTGCGCGGAGCCGATGTGATCTGGAACGCTCCGCGTCCCGGCACCCCTGATGCTGTCGCGTTCGTCCGTCATCCGTTGCATGCTCCCCCCGGTGCGGCGCGGTCGGGAACGGCCGTCCCCATGGTCGTACGTACGTCCGGCCGATCACGAAATGCGTATGGAACCGTGCCGTTCGTCGTCCCTGGGCCATTCCCCGTGCCATTTATCGTCCCCATATGGCGCACTGCTGCTAATGCCTGATTAATGCCCATATAGATGCCTGTCATATTCACCAGTGCATTTATTTTCGCATTGCGTATGCACTATATACCGACGGAACGGTTCAAGCAACGGAATGCCCACGCCCACGAAATACGCATGTCATATCTTTGATAAAGTGCAATAATGAGTTTCATGCCACAAGCACAGTCAACAATCGACACAATTATTCAAGAAGGTTCCATGGCAACCCTGCATGACCGGTTACTTGACTATTGGGGGCTTTCCGTCGTCAGCGGTGAGACTGCACCCGGCGCAAGACTTCCACAGCCCAACGTCTCCCCCATCCCCTCGCGCACGGTCACGCGTGAGGTCACGCGCGTTCTGGAGACCATGGGTCTTGTCACGGTGAAGCGCAAGGCCGGCGCGACGGCGAATCCCCGCACGATGTGGAACCCCTACGACCCGCAGGTGATCGAATGGCGGCTACGCAGCAAGGACCGCGCGTCCGCATTACGGGAGCTCACCGAGCTGCGGACGGCCGTGGAGCCGACGGCGGCCCGGCTGGCGGCCGAACGGGCCACCCCCGATGAATGGGCGCTGCTGACCGAATCGGCGATCAACATGGTCGCCAATTCCGACAACGCCGACGGGGAGGACTACCTCAACGCGGACATCCAATTCCACCAGACGCTGATGCTGGCCTCGGGCAACTGCATGCTCGCGGCGCTGGGCAATGTGATAGCCTCCATGCTCACGGGCAGGACCCGTCACAACCTCATGCCCACGATGGCCGACGCCTCCGCGCTCAGGCTGCACGGGGACGTCGCGGCCTTCATCCGCAAGCATGATGGACAGGCTGCGGAGGAGGCCATGCGCGCGATTATCAACGAGGCGCGGTCGGCCATCGAAACACAATCGGATTCCGAATCCGACGCGTCGGCATGCAGGTGAGGCGCGGCTAATCCGCTAATCCATCAAAGGTTCCAACCCGACGGTCAGCCCCGGACGGGTTCCCGACGCCGCGCTCCGGACGGCCATAAGGACGCCTGGCATGAACGATGAGCGATCGAAGCTGTCGGCACGCAGAACAAGCTGCTCGCCCGGGTTCCCCAACAGGACCTCCTCATGGGCGTTGAGTCCCCGAAGCCGGATGGCATGGACGTGCACGCCGTCCACGACCTGTCCGCGGGACGTCTCGTCGCCCGTCGTGGCGTCAGGCATGGCCCCCAGCCCCGCATCCTCACGGGCCTTGGCCACAACACGCGCCGTATGGAGCGCGGTACCCGACGGAGCATCGACCTTATCGGGGTGATGCATCTCGATGACCTCCACGGATTCGAAGTACCGTGCCGCCTGCCGTGCGAACCGCTCCATAAGGACGGCCGACAGCGCGTAATTCGGCGCGATGACGACGCTCTGACCTGCGCGGGAAGCGGAATCCACGGCGTCCCGCACGGCCGCGAACCCCTCATCCGTCCATCCCGTCGTCCCCACCACGACGCTCACCCCGGAACGGACCAACGTCAGCACGTTCCGCAGCGAGGCCGAAGGCACCGTGAACTCCACCGCGACATCGGTGTTGTCCGGAGTGATGGAGCCCAGATCATCCCCCGCGTCCACGGTCAACGCCACGGTCATATCGGGAGCGGATCGGACCGCCTCCACAACCGTCGCCCCCATGCGGCCACGTGCCCCCACGATTGATACTCTCATCATCATCCACCTTTCCTACGCGATGTCCCCGGGTTCCCTACCCGATGTCCCCGGGCAAGCCGGAACACCCCTCCATGGCGGACGCCGACGCGTCCACCTCCACACTGCGATACGACACGATCCGCCGATGCGATACGACCTGACCACGGCCGCCGTCACACCGATCTTACGGTCGGTCCCACGCACAGGAACAGCTTCTCATGGGGACGATCCACCCCGATCACGTCCCTGCGCGCCATATCCCGAAGCGTGGGCGAGGCCTCCCGCAGCGACTCCTCCGAGATGCGCCGGAAACCCTGATGATCATAGAATCCCATATCGCATGACGAATCCGTATGAAGGAAGCAGTTCGTGACGGAGTTCCGAGCGAAGTAGTCCATGGCGGCCCTCCACAGAAGCCGCCCCACGCCATGGCCACGGGCCTTAGCGGACACAAGGAAAAGCTCGACCTCTCCCAAGGCCGTGGACGTCACGTTCGCGGCCTTTTCGATCTCCTTGTCAAGGACATGCCAGCGGCGCGCCTTCCTCAGCTCGGCCCTTGCTGCCACGCTCGATGCGTCGAGAGCGGCGTCCGTGCGCTCCATGCGTTCGGCCCCCCAGGGGAATATCCCCGGCTTCCCCTCGATCCTTGTCACGATCGCTCCCACGACGACGCCATCGAGAACGGCGACGTCGGCTCGGGTGGCATGCTCGAGAAAATGGAGAACGAAATGGCGTGACAACGCCAAGGACTCCCCCGGACTCACAGGCGCCTTCGAACCGCCCCACGTCCGGTCGAATTCATCGACCGCGGCATCAACGTCATCCTCACCCAAAGCCCGAAGCACCACCGTCGACCCGTCACTCATACACAGCTCCTCACATCACGCCATATTCATCATCACGGCGCCGGACCGCATCGCAAACGCACGTCGATGATGCGACCACGCCCAACGCCACCACCGTGGACCATATCACGAGCGCACCTCGACATATTGGTGGAAGCGAAAAAGACCTATACTGACACCATCCACCAACAAGCCGCATGCCGTGACACGCCCGCACCTCCGCAAGGGGTTTCTCCGCAAGGGGTCCGGAGGAATGGGCCCGAGGAATCGACCCGAGGAACGGGCCTGAGGAATGGCCGGAGGATACGGACGGGACGGGAGCTATCAGGATCCCCGCACTCCATGTCGCCGCCGCATAGCACCGACGGACATCACCGTCCGCCTGCACGGACGGCATATGGTCCGCGACGAGAAGGTCGATTGGCGAACGCATGCAATGGAAGCATGCAATGGGAGCATGGAAGGGAGGGTCGGAAGCAATCATGGTCGATTACCACACAGCCGTGGAAACCGTTCGCAATCCCCACGCCGATCCCGTGATGCTCGCGCGAATCGCATACAAGAATCCGGAATTCGGCGCCAACGTGGCGGCGAACCCGCGCGCGTACCCCGGCCTTATCCACTGGCTTGCGCAATTCGGGGACGCGCGGGCGCGCGCGTACATCCGCGAGGGGCGCCTCGACACGATCGCCGACGATATGGGCGCCGGCAACACGAACGTCGGCGCCACGGTCACCGGACGGCAAACCCCGAAGCGGCGGAACCGCTGGACGCCGCACGGCCATCGGCGGACGGGCCATCACCCATTCTTGAGGCCGAGGAACGACGGACAGCCGCGACCACGCCAACGACGACGAATCCCTACGGGTTCACGGTCGAGCAGGCTCTTGATCCGCGCACCGACGCCATGACCATCGCGGCGATCGCCCAGTACGCTCCCGAACTCCGCCCCTATCTCGCCCGGAACCCCAGCACCTATCCCGAACTAGTGCAGTGGCTGGCCGACCTGCACGACCCCCGGATCGACGATGCCCTGGCCGCGCGGGAACACCGGAGGGAACACCATGACCCCCTCAGCCATAATCCTCTGAGCAATGACGCCCTGAGGCCCACGGCATGACCGCCGCACCAAGATCCCGGACATGCGCACCAGACATGCGCATGAGCCCGGGAGGCCTGCACCCTCGCCTGCGGGAATCCGCCATGGCGCCATGGCAATGCGTCCCATCCCCTCAGTTCCGATCGTGCCGCTCAGTTCCGGTCGTGCCGCGTGAATTCGAAGAACTGGTCCCCGATGCGAATGGTGCAGGGGGCTGAAAGCGGCATCCGCATATGACGTTCCAGCCGAGTCTCCGCCCCGCCGACCATGAGGAACGTCCCGTTCAATGAGCCACAGTCCTCGATCCATGCATGACCCGCCTCATCGAAGTCTATGACGGCATGATTGCGTGATATGGTCCGCATGGGATCGTTCAGACGCACCGGCACCACGCCATTCGGCACGACGGCCGACGGCCGACGTCCCAGCAGCACGCCGCCGGAAAGCACCACGTCCTGACCGGTCAGACGATTATGAAGCCCATACGTCGGGCGATGGCGTCCGGCCCGATAACGTCCGGTTTCTTGCGCAGTTTTGAGGTTGTGGGAGCGTAGCCCGTCCTGTGTGTACGATTTTCAATCGCTAGAAAGTGAAAACCGATTGGAAAGCAGGTGCGGGCTATGCCCAAGCACATTTTACAGGTGGATCAACCCTTGTTCGAGACCGAGCTGGATCGGATGGTCACGCAGAAGGTTACCCAGATCCTCAACAGGATGCTCGACGCTGAGGCGGATGATCTTACGGGGGCGGGACGTTATGAACGATCGGATACGAGGAAGGCGTATCGTGCGGGCCATTACCGGCGTGACCTGACGGTCAAGGCGGGCAAGCTTTCGGTGAAGGTGCCGAAGTTGAAGGGCGCGCTTTTCGAGTCGGCGGTCATCGAACGGTATCGGCGGCGCGAGGAATCAGTCGAGGAGGCACTGATTGAGATGTACTTGGCCGGTGTCTCCACGCGCCGCGTGGATGATATATCCCAGGCGCTGTGGGGTGAGAGAATGCCTTCGCAGACCTTGTCGGACCAGCTGAAGAAGGTGTATTCCCAGATCGATCAGTGGCGTACCCGGTCCGTTKTCGCAGCCCATACCGTACTGTGTTCATG
>NZ_JGZD01000013.1 GCF_000741645.1 Bifidobacterium minimum | reverse complement strand
ACGACGGCAAGATCGTCGCCTACACGAGGGGACTGCACCCGAACGCCCGATTGGCCGACACCATGCTCAGAAAGGCGATCGGAACCCTGCCCGATGATACCAGGGTGATCGTGCACTCGGATCGTGGCTGCCACTACCGGTGGCCCGAGTGGATCCGGATCTGCCAGGAGCACGGTATCATCCGCTCCATGAGCAGGAAGGGCTGCTCCCCGGACAACTCCGCCGCCGAGGGATTCTTCGGCCGCATGAAAACCGAGGCGGTCTACCCCGAATACTGGGAGAAACTGACCTGCGCGCAGGTCGTGGAACACGTCGACACGTACATGCACTGGTACAACCACCAACGCATCAAACAATCCCTGGGATGGAAAAGTCCCGTACACTATAGAATGCAACAAGGGCTAGTGGCCTAAACCATCTCCAAGAAAACGTCCGCAGCCCCTAGTGCCCGGTGGTTTGCGCACTTTTGGTGTTGTCGTTCTGCGTGCGTTTTCAGTTCGCTTCGTTCATGGTGTCGCCGAGTCGGGACATGTCCAGATAGCGTCGGGTCGACCAGTCGTTGGATGTCACGTAGCGGATCCTCGCGCTGATGAGCATCAATGCCGATCTACCATCCGGGAAAGCGCCCACCACGCGGGTTCTCCTGCGGATCTCCCGGTTCAACCGTTCGATCATGTTGTTCGTTCGGATGCGCCGGCGATGCTCGACCGGGTAATCCTTGAGCAGGTACGTGGTGGTCTCGTCGATGCCCTCGCGCAGGCACTTGGCGGCCTCCCTGAGTTTCCGCTCCTCCATCTCGGTGGCGACCTGCTCGGCCTTGGCCAACGCCGATTCGCGTGATTCCATCGCGAACACGGCCTTGAGCGCGTCCCCGGCCCATCGGGTGTGACGAGGGGAGACTTTCGAGAGCACGTTGCGCATGAAGTGCACCATGCACCGCTGGTAGCGGGCCTGTGGCAGGAGTTCACTGACGGTGTTCACCAGTCCGGCGCACCGGTCGCCGGTCACCAGGCGCACGCCGGTAAGCCCACGCGAGATGAGCGAGGAGACGAAGCTGTTCCAACTCGCCGAATCCTCTGTGTGTGTTCACTTGTTTGTGGGCCGGTTGTGCGTGTGGGTTTCGTCCGTGTGAGCGGCAGGATTTAGTCCATTTGAGCGTGTGTGTGAACACCGGCCCGTCCTGCCTGTTGTAGTTTCCCGAGTTGAAGGTATTGGTTCTCGGGAAAGGAAAGGAATGACGGTACCGGTGTCCAAACAACAACGTATCAGAGTGCTTGACGCCCGTGGCATGTCGTGGCGGCGGATAGCCAGGGAGGTGAGCGTGT
>NZ_JGZD01000012.1 GCF_000741645.1 Bifidobacterium minimum | reverse complement strand
GGCCAAGAAGCGTGCCGTCCTGCAGGATGCGTACTCGCCCCATAGCGACGCTGGGCCCGTGACATCATGGTGATGCACGCGCACCGGCACTCGTGGCCGATCCGCATCGACGGGTCAGCCGGATGCTCCGGTTTCAACCGGCCCTCGATCAGCTCGGGCGTCCAGCCACGCGTCAACGCGTCCGCCACCCACGCGTGCAGGCGCGCGTCCATCATCCGCCCGGGCTTCCTCGGCCTGCGCGAACGTGCCTCGGCCTTGCGCCGCGCGGTCAACGCCGAATAGAACGGGCCAGCCGTCCACGCCCCCGTCTTCGACCGCCCGGGATGGCAGGGCCGGTACGACTCGTTCCCGTTGGACGCGAACCACAGGCCACGCCTGAGCTCCCGGCTGATCGTGGAGGCGGAACGATGCAGCTGGCGGGCCACCTGCCGGATCGTCTCATGATCCCCGAAACGCGGCATCTCAATCCTGATCCGCTCACCCCCGGTCACATGCGTATAAGCCTTCATAGTGAGTGCAGCACCTCCCAAAGGTCGGAACATCAGCAATCCCAACCATAAGCGGTGTTGCACTTCTAACTAGAACTCAGGAACCACCTCGTTATATGGCGGTTTGGATAGAATGGCTCATATGACTGAAGAGTTTTCTCCGAAGAACATCATTGTGACCGGTGGTTGCGGCTTCATCGGTTCGAATTTCGTGCGCTGGGTGGTGGAGCATGAGCCTGGCGTCCACGTGACCGTCCTCGACGCCCTCACCTATGCCGGGCGTCTGGAGAACATCGCCGGGCTTCCCGGGGACCGGGTCGAGTTCGTGCATGGCGACATCGGCGATGCGGATCTGCTGGATAGGATCGTCCCGGGCCACGACGCGATCGTGCACTACGCTGCGGAGTCGCACAACGACAACTCGATAGCCGACCCCGAGCCGTTCGTCCGCACGAACGTGGTGGGCACCTATCGTCTGCTGGAGGCCGCGCGCAGGTATGGCGTGCGATATCACCACGTGAGCACGGACGAGGTGTACGGGGATCTGGCGCTGGACGATCCGGCGCGGTTCACGGAGGAGACTCCCTACCATCCCTCGAGTCCGTACTCGTCGACGAAGGCGTCGAGCGACATGCTCGTGCGCGCCTGGCATCGCACGTACGGCGTGCGGGCCACGATCAGCAACTGCAGCAACAACTACGGACCGTACCAGCATGTGGAGAAGTTCATTCCGCGCCAGATCACGAACATCCTTACGGGTGTGCGTCCCAAGCTCTACGGCGACGGGCTGAACGTGCGCGACTGGATCAACACGGAGGACCACAGCTCGGCCGTGTGGACGATCCTCACGCGTGGCGGGATCGGCGAGACGTATCTGATCGGCGCGGACGGGGAGCGGGACAACATCACGGTGCTGCGCGACATCCTGCGGGTGATGGGCCGGCCCGAGGACGCCTTCGATCATGTGAGGGACCGTCCGGGGCATGACAGGCGCTACGCGATCGACTCGTCGAAGCTGCGCCGTGAGCTGGGATGGGCTCCCGCTCATACGGATTTCGAGTCCGGTCTGCGCTCGACGGTGGAATGGTACGAGGCGAACCGGGCGTGGTGGGAGCCGGTCAAGGCGGCTACCGAGGAGAGGTACCGCAGGCAGGGCCAGTAGTCTGGTGACCGTGTAGGACGGGGCGCGGGGACGCGGACCGGGATGTGGACGATATGGAGGATGGGGCGGCATGGAGTTCGAGAAGGATCTGAAGGTCACACGGACGGGGATACCGGGTCTGATGGTGTTCGACCTGCCGGTGCATGGCGATAACAGGGGCTGGTTCAAGGAGAACTGGCAGCGGGCCAAGATGACGGCGCTGGGGCTGCCCGACTTCGGTCCGGTGCAGAACAACATCAGCTACAACGAGAAGAAGGGCGTGACGCGAGGCATCCACGCGGAGCCGTGGGACAAGTTCATTTCCATCGCGGCCGGCGAGGTGTTCGGCGCGTGGGTCGATCTGCGTCCCGGCGATGGCTTCGGCAGGGTGTTCACCACGCGACTTGACCCGTCCCGCGCCATCTACGTGCCGCGAGGGGTCGGCAACAGCTTCCAGGCGTTGGTGGACGGCACGGTGTACACCTATCTGGTCAATGCGCACTGGTCGGCCGAGCAGAAGAGGTCGTACACGTTCGTGAATCTGGCCGACCCGGCGCTGGGCATCGAATGGCCGATCCCCCTTGAGGAGTCGGAGCGCAGCGAGGCGGATCTGCATCACCCACTGCTGGCGGATGCCAGGCCCATGGAACCCCGCCGCACGCTGGTGACCGGGGCGAACGGACAGCTGGGGCATGCCGTGCGCGACTACGTCGAGGCGCGTCAGCTGACGGGCTTCGAGTACACGGACATCGACACATTCGACTTCTCCGATCCGCAGGCGTACGAGGCCTATGACTGGGATCTCTATGGCACGATCATCAACGCGGGCGCGTACACGGCTGTGGACAGGGCCGAGACCGCCGAGGGCCGCGCCACCGCGTGGAGGGCGAACGCCGTGGGGCCGGCGCTGCTGGCCCGCACGGCCCGGGAGCATGGGATTACGTTGGTGCACGTGTCGAGTGACTACGTATTCGACGGGACAAGGAACGTGCACGACGAGACGGAGCCGTTCGCGCCGCTGGGCGTGTACGGGCAGTCGAAGGCCGCGGGCGACATCGCGGTGGCCGGGGC
This sequence comes from Bifidobacterium minimum, assembly GCF_000741645.1. Classification (GTDB taxonomy): domain Bacteria; phylum Actinomycetota; class Actinomycetes; order Actinomycetales; family Bifidobacteriaceae; genus Bifidobacterium; species Bifidobacterium minimum. Next base: position 60,019 of record NZ_JGZD01000012.1, on the reverse strand, counting down.
GCCCCGGCATTACATCCTGCGCTCGAGCTGGGTGATCGGCAAAGGGCACAACTTCGTACGCACGATGGCGGGCCTGTCGGACCGCGTCGCGGACGCTTCGAACCCATTGGACCATGTGACGGTGGTGGACGACCAGTATGGCCGGCTCACGTTCACGGACGACATGGCTGCCGCCATATTTCACCTGCTCGATTCCGGTGCCGCGTACGGGACGTACGACATGACGGGCTCGGGGCCGGTCGAGTCGTGGGCGGACATCGCGCGGCGCGTGTTCGGTCTGCGTCACGGCAACGGGGGCGCGGTCACGGGCATATCGACCAAGGAGTACTTCGCGTCGGCCTCGGGGCCGGTGTCCCCGAGGCCCGTGCATAGCGCGCTGGACCTCTCGAAGCTGGAGGCTACGGGCTTCTCCCCTGCCGACTGGACGGACAGCCTACATAAGTACATAGATGGTATAAAGGAGCCACGAGAATAAGAATCAGGGGCATTGTCCCATCATGTTCTGGTCGGTGTTGGGTTAGAACCGTGTGGGTTTTACCCTGCCGAGAGTGATCGTGATCGATTTTGGGTATTGTGCTCTAGTTTGAGTGATTGACGGTGAAGGAAGGCTGGTGAGCTCGGTGAAGGGCATCATTCTTGCGGGTGGGTCGGGGACCCGGCTGTATCCGTTGACGACGGTGACGTCGAAGCAGCTCCTTCCCGTGTACGACAAGCCGATGGTCTATTACCCACTGAGCGTGCTGATGATGGCAGGAATCCGGGAGATTCTGGTGATCTCAACGCCGCAGGATCTTCCCAATTTCGAGAGGCTTCTGGGGGATGGATCGCAGTATGGGATCTCCCTGGAGTACAAGGTCCAGCCGAGTCCCGATGGTCTGGCACAGGCGTTCCTCTTGGGCGAGGAGTTCATCGACGGGCAGGCATGCGCGCTGGTGCTGGGAGACAACATCTTCTATGGCAACGGTCTTGGACGCGTTCTGCGGCGGGCCGCCGGTGCCGGCGCGGGGGCCACGGTGTTCGGCTACTACGTGGATGACCCGGAGAGGTACGGCGTGGTGGAGTTCGACGGTGACCGCCATGTGGTGAGCATCGAGGAGAAGCCGGAGCGCCCGGCGTCGAACTACGCCGTCACCGGGCTGTACTTCTATGACGAGCGCGTGGTGGACTTCGCCAAGCGTGTAAGGCCCTCGGCCCGCGGTGAGCTGGAGATCACGGATCTCAACCGTCTGTACCTGGAGGACGGGTCGCTGGATGTCGTGACGCTGGGCCGTGGATACGCGTGGCTGGACACGGGCACGATGGACAGCCTGTTCGAGGCGGGGGAGTTCGTGCGCACCGTGGAGCGCGCACAAGGGCTCCCCATCAGCGTGCTCGAGGAGATCGCCTACGAGAACGGGTGGATCGACCGCGATATGCTCCTGTCCGCCGCGCGACGCTATGGCAAGTCCAACTATGGCCGTCACCTCAGGGATGTGGCCGAGAACCGTGTGATCTCGAAGCCGAACGACTAAGTCACATTAAAGATGTTGGCGAGAATCGAATTCCAGAATTCGCTGATATCATATGGGGGTTTGATTACCTCGAGGAGCGGCATGTGAATATCACGGAGATCTTTTCACGTAAGAACAGAATCCTGCTTAAGGCTATGGTCGGAACTGATTTCAAACTCCGCTATCAGCAGTCGTTCCTGGGATACATATGGTCCGTGCTCAAACCGCTGTTGCTTTTCACGATCATGTACCTGGTGTTTGTGCGTTTCCTGCGTTTTGGAGCCGATGTTCCCCATTTCTCGGTCGGACTGCTGCTCGGTATCATTCTGTGGAATTTCTTTAACGAGACGACGACCGGTGGAATGATGTCCGTCGTGGGCCATGGGGATCTGCTTCGGAAGATACATTTCTCCAAACATATCGTGGTCATCTCGTCATCGATGGGGGCATTGATCAACTTCGGTATCAACTTCGTGGTGGTGATCGTCTTCGCCTTGTTGAACGGCGTTTCTCCGCGATGGTCAAATATTCTCATCCTTCCGATCGTGGTTGAGTTGTATTTTCTTTCCTTGGGAATCGCGTTCTTCCTCAGCGCCATCTACGTGAAACTGCGAGATCTGAATCCCATCTGGGAGGTCTTGATGCAGGCGGGATTCTATGCCACGCCCATCATCTACCCCATCAGTATGATTGCCTCACGTGCGGGAGAGTCCGGCCCTTTGCTGGCGAAACTCGATTTGATGCTTAATCCGATGGCCCAGATAATTCAGGATGCTCGCCATGTTCTCATTGCTCCCGAGAACCCGACGTTATGGGGCTGGACCTCCCATTTCCTTGTAGCATGTTGGCCGGTGGTCGTGTCTTTCGCGCTTTTCATCGCCGGTCTGGCATTCTTCACGAAACGAGCTCAGTACTTCGCGGAGTTGGTGTGATGACGGAGCCACAACAGCAGGTGGGTGCGATTATGCAGGAGACTGATTGGGCCTTGCAGGTTGAAGGAATATCCAAGAGCTTCAAGCTCCCCACGGAGCGGGCGAACAGCCTGAAAACGACGATTTTCAACTGGCTTAAAGGGATTCGTGGGTTCCGCGTCCAGCACGTGCTGAATGATATCTCGTTCAACATACAGGCCGGTGAGTTCTTTGGAATCGTCGGCAAGAACGGTTCGGGAAAATCCACCCTACTTAAATTGATTTCACAGATATACACGCCTGACACGGGAACAATCATCACCAACGGCAAGCTTGTCCCCTTCATCGAGCTTGGCGTGGGGTTCAATCCGGAATTGACTGGTCGTGAGAACGTCTACCTCAATGGAGCCATGTTGGGGTTCTCGCGGGATGAGATCGACTCCATGTACGACGACATCGTCGAATTCGCGGAATTAGGCGATTTCATGGAGCAGAAGCTGAAGAATTACTCAAGTGGGATGCAGGTTCGACTTGCATTTTCCGTTGCGATCAAGTCTCAGGGAGACATCCTCGTTCTTGATGAGGTTCTTGCGGTTGGCGATGAGGCTTTCCAGAAAAAGTGCCAGAACTATTTCTTCGAGGCGAAGAGACAGAAGAAGACGGTCATTCTGGTGACGCACTCGATGGCGGATGTACGACGGTACTGTGACCGGGCGATGCTGATCCAGAATGGGAGAATCGCCAAGATCGGGGATCCGGACGAGGTGGCTGACGCCTATTCGGACTCGTTCCTGCCGCCAAGAACCGTCGAGTCGGTCAATCGTGAGAAGACGGTTATGAGCTCCCTTGTCGTGGAGTCGGCCTCGTTAAGCGTCGGCGGTGACAGACTCAAGTTCCTCGCGGGGGGAGAGGACTTTTCCCTCGATTTCCAGCTGCGAGTACAGCGGCCGCTTATGAGGAGCCGCGTGTTCGTGGACGTTTTCGATGGGCGCGGGGTTCCGGTTCTTTCCGTGCCGTTGGCGAAGGATGGTGCCGAGGTTCTTCATGAGGGTCTACGCGATGTGCGCATAGGAGTGTCGAACGTTTTCGCGTTCGGGGACTACCGTGTGTCCGTCGCCGTCCAGAATGATGTCGAGCGGGTTGTCGTCGGAGAGAACGTATGCCGCTTCCACATCAAGGGAGAGGCGGCCGAGGTTATGTCGGTGGTCGATCCGGATGCGGTCTGTACGGTGCATGTGAAGTAGGGAGTGCCGTTTTCGGATGGTGTAGGCGGATCGGCAGGGGAGAATCGGGACATTACCATGGTGGATTTATTCAACGACAGGACGTACAGGATCGTCGTCGAGACGGTGGAGGCTTCCGGGGCCGGTGGGAATGGCGTGGTCACGGTCGTCGGCTGGGCGGTGGACAAGTTCCGGCGTGCCCCGATGATGGTTCGGGTCGATCAGTGTGAGGGGGCCACGGTCGTTCGCGTGTCCCGTCTTGATGTGAACGCCATCTTCTCGTTGAGCGACGAGGATGCTGTGGGCTTCCGAATCTCCGTGCCCCGGGATGTGACCGAGTTCACGCTCATATGCGAGACTCCGGGGCGAACCATTACGAGGACAATCGATGTGGCGGCCCTTGGACGGCGGCTTCGCAGGTCCAAGCGTCACCACATCGAACGGCGAATCGTTCACTATCTTTCCCACTCATTCACGCCGCGCGGGGCGTCGGCGTTGCTGGGGGCCGTGCGCAGGCGTGTGTTCAAAGACGGCTCGGCATATCGGAAATGGATCGCGCAGAACGAGACCATGACGCGATCCGATGCCATGAGGGTGATGTCCGAGTGGAGGGAGCCGCCCCTTATCTCCCTCGTGGTGCCGGTGTTCAACGTCGATGAACGGTGGCTTCGCCGTTGCGTGCAGTCCATCCGTGACCAGTGGTATGCGAACTGGGAGCTGTGCCTGGCGGATGATAAATCGTCCGCGGAACACATACGACCGCTCCTTCAGGAACTGGCCGATACCGATCCGCGTATCAAAATCGTTTTTCGAAGCAGCAACGGTGGGATATCCGCGGCCACCAACTCCGCGATCGATCTTGCGACCGGAAGCCATATCGGTTTCATTGACAATGACGATGAGCTGGCGCCGCAGGCGTTATATGAGGTCGCTCGGTCCCTGATCTCTCACCCGCACGCTGATTTCATCTATACCGATGAGGACAAGATCACCGAGGACGGGACTCGGTTCGATCCGTTCTTCAAGCCCGGCTTCTCTCCGCATCTTCTGCTGGGTCACAATTACATCACCCACTTCGTCGTGGTCGCTCGAACGTTGCTGGACGCGGTGGGACCTCTGCGCTCGGAGTTCGATGGAAGCCAGGATTATGATTTCGTGCTCAGGGCGACCGAAAAAGCTCACGAGGTCCATCACATCCCCTCCATGCTCTACCATTGGAGAACGCTGCCGACCTCCGTCGCCGGCGATCCACGGAGCAAGATGTACGCGTATGAGGCCGGTAAACGTGCCATCGAGGAGGCGTTGTCCAGACGGTCCCTCCCGGGTGCAGTCACCATGCTTGACAATCTGGGGACATACAGAATCGACTATGAGATGGCTTTGCCGCGGATCGCGGTCGTGCTGTCGTCGTATTCGGCCTCGCAGATCGAGAAATTGAAGTCCCTGACGGATTATGACGGTGTCCGGTACATACCCGTATCGGACTCTTCATCCATCAACGCCGCGGTGGCGTCGTGCGACGAGGAGTACGTCGCGCTCCTGTCCGGAGTGATGCCGCAGGATTCGTCGTGGCTTGGGAACATGGTCAACTATTGCGCCGATCCCTCCGTGAGCGTTGTGGGAGGAAAGGTCTACGACGCGCAGAGCCGGGTTCTTAACGCCGGGATCACGCTAAGGGCGCTGAGAAGCGGGAGGCCCTTTGAGATGCGTGGCCTGTGGGATGAGGGCATCGGCTACTACTTCCGTGATCTTCTTCCTCGCGAGATGTTCGGAGTCACCGAGGACTGCCTGCTCATCCGGAAACGGGACTTCACGAGCAGCGGCGGTGTGGATTGCTCGCTTGAGGAGGGGCTGAGAGGCGTGGACCTATGCGTGAGGATCCACTCGGCGCCCAACGCCGGATGCGTCCTTTGGCAGCCTTATTCGGAGTTCACGAGCATCAGACCGAAGCCTCTCGGCATTTCTCCGGATAGCTGTATGCGTTACCTTCAGATGCACGCGGGGGTGAAGGATCGGTACTCTCCGGCTTTCTTCCCCTTGGACAAGGAACTCCAGCGTGGTGTGGAGTTCTCGATAGACGAAGTCTCTGTGTCGTCCGATTCGACGGAAATAACGGTAAAGGGATGGGCCGCGGATCTCCATGGGAACGCCGACGTGCACATCGCATTGGAGGATCTGCCCGGAGCCAGTCTGAAGAAGGTTGATCGGTATCTCCGGCCCGATGTGAATTCCGCATTGCCGGTTCCGCAGGAATCCGTGCTGGGCTTCCGGGCAGAGATAGCCATTCCCGGCGGAAAAGCGATTCTGCGCCGCGTCCAAGGTGCCAAATTGGTTTTCTCAACGCCGACTGACAGCCGTAAGGCGGACTTTGCGATACCATCGTCGACGATATCTCGATTCACGAGATTGGTTCACACGACGTTCAGGATGGTCAGGCATCCCCGGACCGCTGCGAGAATAATTCGGGACAAATACGTCACTCCGGGAAGGCAGCGCGCGGACTATCACAAACTGATTCGTGCGACGGAGAATTACGGTCCGGAAGCGGTGAAGGAAGCCATCAGAGGGTTCTCGCGCAGACCTGTGATATCGATCGTCATGCCCGTGTACAACGTTGATCCGCAGTGGCTGTCGAAGTGCGTCGACTCCGTTCTGGCTCAATCGTACGGGAACTGGCAGCTGTGCATCGCGGACGACCATTCCACCCGCCAGGACGTGCGTCCCATGCTTGAAAGATATGCCCGGCTCGATGACAGGATCACGGTTGTCTTTCGCGAGAAGAACGGACATATCTCGCGCGCGACCAATTCGGCGCTCGCCGAGGCGACCGGCGATTACGTGGCTCTGATGGACAACGATGATGAGATTTCGCCCCATGCGCTGTTCGAGGTGGCCAAAACCATCAACGAGCATCCTGACGCTGACCTGATCTACACCGATGAGGACAAGATCGATGAGAAGGGCGTGAGAAGCGACCCCCATTTCAAGCCGGATTTCTCGCCGGATCTCCTCCTCAGCACCAATTACATCAGCCATCTTGGCGTGTACCGCCGTTCCATCGTCGAGGATATCGGCGGGTTCCGTGCGGGCTATGAAGGGTCGCAGGACTACGATCTCGTCCTTCGCTTCATGGAGCGCACCGATGCGTCGCATGTGAGGCATATCCCGAAGGTTTTGTATCACTGGAGGACGCTTCCCACATCCACCGCGTCGGATGGCGGAGCCAAGAATTATGCCTCTCTTGCGGGGCTCCGGGTTTTGCGTGATGCCGTCGTCCGCCGCGGTTACCGTGCGGAGGTCACTCCCAGCATTGCCGATGGCATATACGATATCCATTACGAGGTCGATGAGAACGAACTGGTTTCCATCATCATTCCGACGCGGGACGGATACGACAATATCGAGCGTTGCGTCACCTCCATCATCGAGAAGACGAGTTACGGCAACTACGAGATCGTCATCGCCGACAACGGAAGCACCAACCCTCATATGGCCGACCTGTACGAGAGATTCAGGAAGCTCCTCGGGGCGCGGTTCCGCGTCGAGAAGATCGACATCCCATTCAACTATTCGCGGATCAACAATATCGCGGCGACGAAGGCGGCCGGACGGTATCTCCTGTTCCTGAACGACGATACGGAGGTTATCAGCCCTGAGTGGATGACCAGGATGGTCTCCTTCACGCAGCTTGACCGTATCGGGGTCGTTGGGGCAAAGCTCTACTATCCGATAGACACGATTCAGCATTCAGGAATCGTTCTGGGTCTCGGAGGAGTCGCGGGACATATCCAGGCGGGTTTCCCCAGAGGCTATACCGGCTATTTCGGACGTCTGATTGAGAACGTCAACTATTATGCGGTCACCGCCGCCTGTTGCATGATCAAGGCCGCCGACTTCCATGCCGTTGGCGGTTTCGATGAGACGCTTGCCGTCGCTTATAACGATGTGGATCTGTGCGTGCGCATACACGATCAGCTTCACCGCGATATCGTATGGTCCCATGAGGCCGAGCTCTATCATTATGAGTCGATGACACGTGGATATGACACAAAGGACGAGAAGCGCCGAAAGAGGCTTAAGGACGAGGCGGACATCTTTCTGAAAAGGTATAGGGAACAGGTCGCCAACGATCCCTACTACAATCCGAACCTGTCGAGAACGTCAGGGAACTATTGGGTTCGTCAGGTCTGATCTCCGACTGCTACAAGGCCGACGGTATCGATCAGTTCATGCCTTTGATGCGTCGATCGTAGACGATTTTCTCCATAAGGCGCAGAAATCCCGTCAGTCTGCATGCGGTGATTTGCCCGATGGTCAGTTGCGAGACCAGAGCGCGTGCAGTTTCCATGTCACTGAGGAGGATTGCTCTGTCGCGGGGTGAAGCCTCTCTCTTCTCGCAATGCAGCTGCTGTGTCATCGTGTAATAGCTGCGCATCGGTATGATGCCATGCCTGCGCGCCAGTCTGAAATTCTTGATGCCGGCGTCGACGTTGTCGTGGTAGAAGTCGAAACCACGCTGTGCGTGCGTCACCGATTCGGGCGACTGGAGCCAGTGGTACAGAACCACGTCGATGTCCGCCACCGTGTCCATGCGTTCGTACAGGCGTCCGGCGACCATCACGTCCTGGGCGTAGACGCCGTCGGGGAATCTGATTCCGTCCCAGACGTCCCTTCGATACAGTCTGCACCAGTTCGCCTCGTTGAAATAGCGGGCCTCCGTGTGGAGCCCGCAGGCCTGTCCCAGAAGTCTTAGGGACTTGCAGAAAACGGTCTGATAGGCTCGGAGGGGGTCGCGGAAAACCGTCATGATGGAGGGGTCCGTGGCGCCTGCTTGGGCGAGTCGCGCCACCTCGTCCCGTTGCGAGAGGCCGAACTGGCGCCATCTCGCCTTGCTCATGGAGGCTCCGGTCGACAGCAGCGCATGGAGAAGATATTCGATGTTGTGGCGATCAAGGATGTCGTCGTTGTCGGCGAAGGCGATGAAGCGCCCCCGGCTTGCGTCCAGACCGGCGTTCTGCGCGGAGCCTATGCCTCCATTGGGCTGATGGATCACATGGATCCGGGGATCGCGTTTCGCGTAGGAGTCGCAGATTCGGGAGGAGCCGTCGGTCGACCCGTCGTCGACCAGAATGATGTCCAGATCGTGGTGGCTTTGCCCAAGAATCGAATCAAGGCAGTATGTCAGATGCTGCTCCGCGTTGTATACGGGAACGATGATAGAGACGAGATCATCCGCTGTCGAATCTGGCATAAGGCCTATGGTACCGGCGTCAGATGTGAATCAGGATGGCTCACGCATAGATGTTGCGCGGACGGATGTCCGAGGGCAGCCCGTTGAGCAGCCCGGTGACCGACCCCGACTCGAAAACCGAGCGGATCCCGGCCGCCAGCAGCGGGGCCACGGACAGCACCGTCATATTCGGCAGGCGCTTCTCCTGTGGGATGGGGACGGTGTCCATCAGGACTATCTCCCGTGCCCCGCAGTGTCGCAGGCGGTCCACGGCCGGTCCCGACAGCAGTCCGTGGGTGGCGACGAGGGTGACGCTGGCGGCCCCGGCGTTTCGCAGCGTCCGCACCGCTTCGCAGATCGTCCCGGCGGTGTCGATCATGTCGTCGACGACGATGCAGTCGCGTCCCTCGACGTCGCCGATGATGCCGTGGGCCGTGGCATGGTTGGGACGGGTGATGTCACGCGTCTTATGGATGAAGGAGAGCGGCAGCCCGCCGAGCTTGGCGGCCCACTGCTCGGAGACCTTGATGCGCCCGGCGTCGGGGGAGACCATCGTGGCGTTGGACAGGTCCATGCTGGAGCGCACATAGTCCAGCAGCACCGGCATGGCGGTGAGGTGGTCGACGGGCCCGTCGAAGAACCCCTGCTCCTGCGACGCGTGCAGATCGACCGTCATGATGCGATCCGCTCCCGCGGTGCGGAACAGGTCGAACATCAGACGGGCGGTGATCGGCTCTCGTCCCTGATGCTTCTTGTCCTGGCGTGAATAGCCGAGAAAGGGCGCCACGACGGTGATGGACCTGGCCGAGGCCCGCTTGAGGGAGTCCACCATCAGCAGCTGCTCCATGATCCAGGTGTTGATGGGATCGGTGTGCGACTGGATGACGAACACGTCGGCGCCGCGCACGGGTTCGGTGAAACGCACGTACATCTCGCCGTTCGCGAAGTCGTATGCCGTGGTCTCCAGCAGGGACGTTCCCAGGCATTCCGCGGTCTCCGTGGCCTGAGCCGGGTATGCACGTCCGGCGACAACAGCAAGCCTCTTGTCTGGTATGCCTTCGAGAATCGCGGACATGTCTGCCTTCCTTCGCGCCGTGACGTGCCTTGAAACGCCAGAAACGACCCTAATATACACGGGCGACCCGCAGCCGGACGCCGTTCGCCGCGCAGGGCGACGAGGGCACCGTTCGCGCACACGTGCCTCTGCACGTCGTCGGGGGTGGGGCTGACGGTTCCGCCACGGATGGCGTTCCACAGAGGCGTCCACGTCACGACCAGGTTCCGTCCGAAGCCCAGACCCATCGCCTCGACGAGGAGCATCCACGATGCCGCGACGAGGATATACCACGGCGACGGCGACATGGAGACGCTCGCGTTGAGCATGGAGCCGGTGGACGTCCCCAGCAGGGAGTCGGACAGAGAGGACAGCTGCGGCAAGGCGCCGGAAGCGGTGACGGCCGCCGAGAACCGGGCGAGAAGAAAGGCCGTCGCAAGCCATCCCAATCCGACTGTCGCGGGGGCCTTCCACAGGTCGGTCCATCGCGCGTGCGCGGGATCGTAGATGTTTCTGGCCGCGGCGCGCAGGCAGATGAGAATGGTTGCGGCGAGGAAGACGAGGAGGCATATCCACAATATCGCCCGGGTTCCCACGTTCTGGGCGGTGAGGATCGAAAGGGTGGACTGTCCGGATGTTCCGGAGGCGACCAGCGTGGCGCCCAACGAGGATTCGACGACGAGGATGATCGGAATGAGCGGGAAGAGCAGCGGGACAAGCGCGAGCATCCAGACGTTCCCCGTGGTCAGAACGTATCCCACGAATCCCGCGAGTCCGATGATCGTGAACACGACGCCGTAGACCATGAATGCGTCGGTCACGGTTCGGACCCATCCCCGGAGGCGATGGCTCCAGCGCCAGTATGAGGTGAGGACGTTCGAGGAGTCGGGGGCGTACTGGGCGAGAAGATATCCCATGAACGAACCGACGGCGGCGGTGAGGAAGGCCATGAGGAACGTTCTTCCGGTCGCGGCCCCCACCTGGATGCCGCTGACCTTGAAGGCGAAAAGACCTGCGAGGAGGATATGGCATAGTCCTGTGGCAAGCCCCACCATGACCGATCCCACGGCGCCTCCGAGAAGGAAGCGGGTGCCGAGCCGTCGCGCCGAGCGGTATGCTCCGGCGGCGGTCCCCACGAGGAGGGCGACGCCGACGAGCGTGAACGGGGAATGGATGGTGGCGGGGTGGTGCTGTCCGGTTCCGCGACGGGCCGCCCACAGTGGGAACAGAACTGCGCCCCCGCTTGCACGGGGTGCCCGCAATGAATGCATGGCATGGATGGTGTCCCTTCGGTTCCGCGAGGCGGTCGTCGATTCATCGGTGGGTTCTGATGTGCCTTTGCAGGATCGATTTTACCGTTGAGGCTGTTCGGATGCTGAATGTTTTCGGGTGGTCTCGATTCCGCCATTCCGCAGGTCGCAGACACGGAGTACACTGGAAGGGTTGTTCATCTTATGGTGAATGCACGCATACACACTCCTGTCGCGGAAAGTCCGTGGCCGTAAGTCCGAAGGAGGTGGGTGATGTCTGCGCATAAATACGAATTGATGTTCATTGCGAATCCTGAGCTCGATGAGCGGGGTCTGACCAAGCTGACCGAGCAGTACCTCGATATTGTCACCAAGGAGGGCGGCTCCATCGATGGAACCGACTATTGGGGGCGTCGCAAGATGGCCTATGAGATCGCCGGCAAGAACGAGGGCAACTACGTGGTGGTCAACTACACCGCCGATCCTGCGACAAGCGCCGAGCTTGATCGTCTGCTGAACCTCAACGAATCCGTCATCCGCACGAAGATCCTGCGCAAGGACGCCGAGTAGTCCTCGCCGACGCGCCTGGCCGCCCATGGTCGGTGCGTGGAATCCAACCCAAGGAGCATCAGTATGGCAGGTGAAACGATTATCACCGTGGTGGGGAACCTCACCGCGGATCCCGAGGTGAGAACCATCGGAAGTGGAGCCACCGTCACCAGTTTCACGGTCGCCTCCACCCCACGCTCGTTCAATCGCGAGACGAACCAGTGGGAGGACGGGCAGGCGCTGTTTCTCAGGTGCTCCGCGTGGAGGGCCCTGGGGGACCATGTGGCCCAGAGCCTGTCCAAGGGCATGCGCGTGATCGTGACCGGCCGGTTGAGCCAGCACTCGTATCAGGCGCAGGACGGATCCCAGCGCACATCCATCGACCTGACGGTCGACGAGATCGGACCGAGCCTGCGGTACGCCACGGCCCAGGTCACGCGCCAGTCGAGCGCCAGCGGGTTCTCCGGAGCCGGACGGTCCGGGGGTTTCTCGGCTCCCGCCGGAAACGCCGGAGGCTATCAGGGTGGCGCCGGATACAACCGTGCCGCCTCCGCGGCCCCGGCATCGGCTCCCGCCCAACGCAGTCTCCGGCCGCCCCCGCCCAGGATCCCTGGGCCTCGCCGGCGTCGTCGAACGACGGGTTCTCGTCATTCGGAGGCAGCGGCGACTTCGGCGGGTCGGGAGACGATCCGGAATTCTGACGCCCTCCCGAACGCCCTCCCCGATCCGAGTGCGTCGCACCGACGTCTCGGACATTAACGACATATAAGTTCATATAAGGAGAAACACCATGTCACGTAAAAGGCCGCAACCACCGGTCAAGCCCTTCAAGAAGAAGCCGAATCCCCTGAAGGCCGCGAAGATCACCGAGATCGACTACAAGGATGTCGCGCTTCTGCGCAAGTTCGTCTCCGACCGTGGCAAGATCCGTTCGCGTCGCATCACCGGCGTCACCGTTCAGGAGCAGCGCAAGATCTCCCGCGCCGTCAAGAACGCCCGCGAGATGGCGCTGCTTCCGTACGCCACGTCCGGCCGCTGATTCAGAGAGGATAGGAACATGGCTGAAACCAAGGTTATTCTCACCAAGTCCGTCGCGAATCTCGGACACTCCGGCGATGTCGTCGAGGTGCGCCCCGGATACGCCCGCAACTATCTGATCCCGCAGGGGCTCGCCTTCCGTTGGAGCAAGGGCTCCGCGGCGCAGATCGAGGCCATGCGCAAGGCGCGTCAGGCCAAGTCGATCGCCACCCGGCAGGAGGCCATCGACGCGAAGGCCGCCATCGAGGGCTCCGTGGTGGAGATCTCCGCCAAGGTGTCCGAGTCCGGCAAGCTCTTCGGAGGCATCTCAGGCGACTCGATCGCCGCCGCCCTTGCGGACAAGGCCGCGGTGGATCCCAAGTCCATCAAGGTCGAGTCCATCAAGACGGCCGGAGAGTTCCCCGCCACCGTCGCCCTGCACCCGGAGGTCTCCGCCTCCTTCACGGTGAAGGTCGTCGCCGAGTAGTTCATCGGGTTGGCGGCAGTCCTTGGGGCTGCCGGTAGCCCATGGATGCATGGTGGGGTCGGATCCCCGCCATCTTTCCGTCAGAGGCTCCCATGCGCATCGTCGTGTGGGAGCCTCCGACGTATGCGGCTCTGCAGCTCGGCGGCGGACAGCCGCAACTGGGGCACGCCCGCGGAATCGTCGGCGGACGCCTGGGCGGAAAGCAGCCGCGTCATCGTTCGAGGATAATCGGTGATGATGCCGTCGACGGAGGCCTGAGTGACCTCGCCGAAATCCAATGACTCGATAAGGGTGGATGATGTCAGCGACCGTGCGGCGAGAATCCGCTCCAGCCTCTCGAGATCGACCTCATCCTGCTTGTTCTCGACCACCAGCAGAGCGTTGCCGGGAAGGGCGTCGAGGACCTGCCCGAAGGTCACGGCATGGAAGCAGCGCTCGGAGTCGTATCGGAGGCACATGGACGTCCAGTCGTCCGTGGACAGTGAGCTGACGGGCGCGTCGTCCGAATCCTCCGTCGTCTCGCCGGTCGTCGAATCATGCGAGATGGCGATGCCTCCGTCGTCAAGCGTCCGCAGATCCATCTCGACGGGGTATCCTTCCGCCGCCGCGCCCAGAAAACTGTCCAGAGACCCGGCGGGGAACCTTTCCTGTCCCCCGCGATGGGCCACGATAAGCGGGATGCGCGTGATTCCGCTGGCCTGCGCCAGAACCGCGTCCACGCCGGTCGACATGCATAGCACGAGGACGGCGAGGGCGGCGACCACGGACAGCAGCTCCAACGGGATCCTGGATGCGGAACGAGGCATACGGCTTTGACGGGTCAGGCGAAGTAGAACCCACTGAAGTCATACTGGTAGACGCGGTAGATGATGTTCTTCATCAATCCCATCGTCCATTGGCTTATCGGCGTGCCATCATCCGAATACACTCCGAACAGTCCCTTCGTTCCCGAATCCACGAGAACCGTTCCGTTGCCCAGTTCCTGCACGCTGCTGACGATCGAGGAATAGGGGACGTTGAATGACTTCACCAGTTTGTACGTGCGTGCGTTCTCGTCGACGAGATACTTGTAGTATCGCGAATGCGTTCCCGTCGCGAAGCTGGTCTGGATCCCCTTGACGTTTGCCGTCCAGTCATAATCCGGTCTGGTGTTGCTTTTGCCGTAGTTGTTGTCGAACATGTACAGATAGTACTGGCCGTCGGGAAGACCGGAATCCTTCTCATACGTGACCGAGTGCTGTCCGCCGGTGCCGGAGCTGTCGCCGATTTTCGTGAGCAGGTACGACGCGTAGTCCGAACCCTTCCAGAAGCTTTCCTCACCGATCATGTAGTCGATTGTGGGGTTGGACTCCAGATCGTCGAGTTTGATGGCCGTGGACGTCTCGCGCGAGCTGAGGATCACGCTGCCGTCATCCAGCATCTGGATGGTGTTCAGATGCAGCCAGTCCTTCTCCTTCGGCGTGGAATCGGCGTTGTAGTTGTGGCTCTCCCGTCACCCCCTCGTCCGAGAGGTTCCTTCCGAGCTTCAGCAGCGCCATTGGGGAGTGCGCCGTCCAGACCACGTCGAATCCGGCTTGCTCCAGCAGTTCCTTCCATTCCGCTTCGGTCAACGGCCGGGCGTTCACTTTGATGGCGCGCGCGAGATCCGTCCTGATGACGTCCTTCGTTGACTGGTCGAGATCGTCCGGGTGCAGCCCGAGTTCATGAATGGAGTATGTGCCGCCGGGTCGCAGGAGCCGAAAGGCCTCGCCGACGATGCGGGATTTTCCTGACTGCCCCTGCATGCTCAGCATGGCTTCTCCGATGACGGTGTCGGCGCAGCCGTCGGGCAGTCCCGTCGAGGCGGCGTCGGCAAGTATGCACGCTCCATTCCTAGGGATAAGGTTTTCGCGATAACAGTCTTGTCTTTGCCGGATGGGTGTGCTAAAGCGTTCCCTATCCGATTCAGGTGTCGAGCCCGCACCGTGGTGATTGATATAGCGAGTTTGTACGGAATCGTGGTGACCATACACAACACATGCAAGGGGCAGGTCTCCGTGAGGCGAATTGATGCCAGGAAACTGTATTACGGTTTTCCCGTGGTCGTTCTGTCATATCAGACATCCGACGGGGAATGGACCATGACGCCCTGCAGCTCCTCGTACACGCTTGGTGACACGTTGTGCGTCGGTCTGGATTCGTCGACGACCGCGGCGCAATGCATCGTGCGGGAGGGACGATGCACATTGAGTGTTATCCGTCCGGATATGATTGATATCGTGCGTGCGTTGGGGTCGGCCCATGGCAGGTCGAAGGTGGCGTCCAGCGGCGTGGTGATCTCCTCTCTTCCCGACGTGTGGGGCGCGTACCCTCAAGGTGCGCAGATCGTTTTCGTCATGGAGGTGGAGTCGGTGCAGGAGGCTCACGGATACGCGCATTTTCGTTTTGCGATCCGGGCGCGATACGCCGATGATGCCCTGCTTGAGGCTGGTGGGGTGAAGCCGGAGGAGGTGTCGACTCTTTCCTATGTGGGGGATTCTCATCGAAGGCTGTTGACGTCGTCGCCGGCGTCGATGGTTCCGGATCGACCGTGACCCGGATGGCGGCGGTTCCGCCATGCGTGGTCGGGTTGGCGCGCGTCATCCCCTGGTTTTTTCTGACTTTTGTTTTCCCGGGCTTTTCTCTGCATTTGAGATCACATGGGCCTGTGCTGGCGTGCCCATATGGTCGTGCCTATACTGGCGGCTGAAACGAGGCGTAGAAACGTGAGCACCATGCAGGATGACGATGGCTTTCCGTCAGGTCTGAACCCTGATTGTGATTTTCTGCTGCGTTCCGCCGACGAGGCAGCGAGGCTTCTGCTCGGATGCGTTCTGATCCGTGACATGCAGGGGAGTCGTGTGCGGGTGAGGATAGTGGAGACCGAAGCCTACGATCAGGACGATCCCGCGAGCCACGCGTTCGGTGGACCGAGCGAACGCAACCGTGCCCTGTTCGGACCCGCTGGTCATGCGTATGTTTATGTTTCCTACGGTATGCACCATTGCTGCAACATCACCGCAGGCTCGAATGGCTTCGGGGCGGGGGCTCTTATTCGCGCGGTCGAACCATTGCGGGGTTTCGAGATGATGCAGTCGCGGCGGGGAAAGACGGGCATCGAGGTCTGCAACGGGCCCGGCAAGCTTTGCCAGGCATTGGACATCGACCGTCGTCTATACGGCCATCGGCTTGATGAGGGTCCCCTGATGCTGGAGCGCTCCCGTCTTCGCAAAGGCGAGCGGATCCAGAGGACGCCGAGGGTCGGGATCAGCAGGGCCCGGGGATGTTTGCGGCGGTTCATCATAGCGGATAACCCATATGTCTCCAAGGTTCCGAAGGCGATTCGGGAGCAGGCGTTATGGGATGACGAGACCGGAGGGATGGCATAATGGCGCGCATTGAGTTGAGAAGGATATACGCTCCGGCGGGAGAGAACGAGGGTTTCGTCGTTCTTGTGGATCGCATCTGGCCGCGGGGGATATCGAAGGAGCGGGCCGGAGTCGATTATTGGGCCAAGAGCATCGCGCCGTCGTCCGAGCTTCGCCGGTGGTTCGGGCACATTCCGGATCGGTTCCCTGAATTCGAGAGCCGATACGAGCATGAGCTGGACGAGAATCCCGACGTTCCGGGCTTCCTTGATCTGCTAGGCGGACACGACCGCATCACTCTTGTCTACGCGGCGAAGGACGAGCTGCACAACAACGCGGTCGTGCTCAGCGCCTATCTTGCATCAAGAGTGTGACTACGCGGGGTGTGACTACGACAAGCGTGGAAGATGGAGAAAGCGGAAGAGCGTGATCGCGTGGAACCCTACCGTATGGGTGCCCCCTCAGGGATTCGAACCCTGGACACGCTGATTAAGAGTCAGCTGCTCTAACCAACTGAGCTAAAGGGGCAAGTTGGCAGCTTTCGCAAGCCGAGAAGCAACTATACACGTTTGCGTGATGGCCGCAATCCGTGACACTTGTCGGTGTGTCGCCCATCGACGTGGTTATGCGGTGGATTATGCGGTGGACTGCGCGGTAGTGTTGAACGGTTATCGAGAACGGCGTTGAGGCCGGCAAGGGGGCAATATGGCGCGGAATCGTCGACGATATGAGGATGGCTTTCCTCCGGATGGCTTTCCTCCGGATGGCGTTGATTCGGATGGCGAGGATCCGAACGCTGGCGGCGGACATCCGGAGATCCGGCGTGGTCCCGATCCGCGCCGTCGTTCCGAACGCGCCGGCGACTCCGATCGTTCCGATCGCCCCGGCGGCGTCACGGCTTCCGGCCGCCGAGGACGACGGATCGCTCTGGCGTCCGCTGCCGTTGCGGTGATGTGCGTCGTGGGCGTTATGGCGGCTTTGTCTCTTCACGGCGTGGGGCGGCGTGGAGGCGCGAGGTCGGAGGGTTCCGCGCATGTCACGGCATCCTTGGCGGGAGGATCCGGATCATCCGTGGTTTCGGAGTCCTCGGGAGGGACGATGTCGAAATCGTCGGCGCCCCGAGCCTCCGAATCGTCGGCCTCCGCGTCGTCGTCCAAGACGGGGGATTCCGACCCGACGGGAACCGGCACGTCCTCATCGGCTTCCGACGGTGATGGAGCGGATCCCGCGTCCCTGTCCGACGCCGAGCGTTCCGAGATAGCGGCGGACGCGCGGGCGGTCGCGACGGCCGGCGGGAAGACCGTGCGCGAGTACACCTACTGCGTGGCCGCCAAGGGCGACGTCGGGGATATCGGAGAGTTTGAAAGCACAGTGTTCCGCACGCTCAACGACGCGCGTGGGTGGCCGCGGGCGGGAGCCGTGTTCACGCAGGTTTCGAGTGGTTGCGACATGACCATCTACCTGTCCGAGGCGCGGTACATGACCTGGTTCTCGTCGGGATGCTCCGCGGAGTACAGCTGCCGCGTCGGTCAGGCCGTCATCATCAACCTCACCCGCTGGGATCATGGCGTCGATGCGTGGATGGCCGCCGGCGGGACGCTTCCGCGGTACCGTCGCATGGTCATCAACCACGAGGTGGGGCATCGGCTTGGCCATATCGACAATGAGATCACATGCGATGCCGCGGGGAACCGTGCGCCGCTGATGCAGGAGCAGTCGATGGATCTGCGCACATGCATTCCGAACGAATGGCCCTTGGACAGCGAGCTGTGGATCGCCGACTGATCGGGGTTTACGCCACGGCGTAATGTCGTCCGACATGGTTGACGTGATCGGGCGTCTGGCGCCCACGCCCAGCGGAAGGATGCATCTCGGCAACATCATGGCGATGATGGCCGCATGGATGTCGGCGCGGTCGCAGGGCGGACGGGTGCTTCTTCGCATCGAGGATCTGGACCGCGCTCGCGTCGTCAGGGACGCCGATCGTTGGATCATGGATGATCTGGAATGGCTGGGGATCGATTGGGATGCGGATCCCGTCTATCAGTCGGATCGCGATGGCCTCTATGGCAAGGCGCTGAAGGCCGTGGAGTCCGCCGATTCCGGCGTGGACCCCGGCGTCTACCCCTGCTGGTGCTCGCGCAGCGACATCCGTGCCGCCAGCGCCCCGCAGGAGGGTGACGGCTTCGTGGTCTATCCCGGCACGTGCCGGCGGCTGGCGATGGAGCACCCTGATGAGGTCCGGGCCCGGCTGAGGACGCGCGCCCAGCATTCGCTCCGTCTGGCGATGCCGGGCAGTATTCCGCGGACGACCCCTGATGCGACCCCTGATGCGACATCTGACGCGACGTCAGGCGCGATGCCGGGGTGCGTCGATCCCCCGCGTGATGTCGTTGACGTGCATGACCGGGTGTTCGGTGATGTGCGCTATTCGTTGTCCCGTGACGTCGGCGACAGCGTCATACGGCGTGCCGATGGGGTTTTCTCCTATCAGCTTGCCGTCGTGGTCGACGATCTGACGATGGGCGTCACCGATGTGGTCCGGGGCCGCGACCTCCTTCGTTCCACGGCGCTGCAGATGGAGATCAGACGCCGGTTGGAAGCCGCCTTCCATGCGGGTGCCGATATCGGAGGGCCCGTGACGGACGGCGCTCCAGCCTGGAATCCGCGTTACGCGCATCTTCCCCTTGTCGACGGATCGGGAGGTCGGCGTCTGGCGAAGCGCGAACGTTCCCTTGATATGGGCGCGCTGCGCGCGGCCGGAGCCACCCCGGATCAGGTCGTCGGCTATTGCGCATGGCTGCTGGGAATTCGTGCGGAGGAGACGTCCGATCGGCCCGTGCCCCTGTCATGCGCACAGGCCTGCCGGTTGTTCTCGTGGAAGGACGTCGCCGCATCGCTGGACGATCGGATGCTCCCGAAGGACGTCGTCGAGGTCATACGGCATCTGTGAGGCTGATGAGCCGTATCCGCCCTTCCTGCGCATATGTGGCTACGATGGTGGGGATGGACCCGGAACGGGTCCCCTGGCGCGTGATGGGCGAATCGGGGGCTGCATAGGATACTGCTGACGGTGAGGACGATATGACGGCGTATATGGAGCATAAGGATTTATCGAATGTCTCGATCTCGGAGAAGCGCATCTGGGAGATAGCCGATGGCGTGCATCGCGTGATGGAGGAGATCGACAGGGCGTCCGCCGCCGCGGGACGGCATCCGGATGACGTCACGCTCCTTGCGGCCACGAAGACGCGGGACGTCGGCGAGATCATGGCCGCCATCGCCGCCGGGGTGCGTATGATCGGCGAAAATCGTCCTCAGGAGGTCGTCGCCAAGGCCAAGGGGTTGCGCCGGTTCTGCGCCCGTCGAGGACTGTGGCTCGGTCGCGCCGATGATGGGAAGGCCCTCGCAGGCGGCGTGTCCCCCGCGGGTGACGGAGCCTCTGTATCCAACGGAAGTGTATCCAACGGGAGTCGCGCCGCGGATGTCAACACGGCCGCGGATGTCAACGCCGCCGCCATCGCCGCAGCGCAGGAGGGCCACCTTCGGCGCATCCCCTTCCATCTCATCGGCCAGTTGCAGGCCAACAAAATCGGCAAGGTGCTTCCGTTCGTCGACACGGTCGAGTCCGTGGATTCCCTGGAATCGGCTGAACGGCTCAACCGTCGGGCGCAGGCCCGGGGCATCGTCGTCGACGCGTTCCTTGAGGTCAATGAGTCCGGCGAGGCCGCGAAGTCGGGGTGCTCCCCGCAGGAGGCCATCGATCTGGCCATGCGCATAGCCGCACTGGGGTCCGTGAGGCTGACCGGTTTGATGACGGTGGGCGCGCACGTCGATGACGAGCATGTGATCCGCGCCGGGTTTGCGCATCTGCGGTCGATACGCGATGCCGTCGTCTCGTCGGGGGAGCAGGGGGCCGGGTCCTGCCGCGAGCTGTCGATGGGGATGACCCACGATCTGGGCATGGCCATCGCCGAAGGGTCGACCATCGTCCGCGTGGGGACGGCGATCTTCGGGCCCCGCGCCTTCGTCTGAGCTCCTTCACGCGTTCCTTTCGCGTTCCTCCATCCGGCTGGGGGCGTCGTTTCGTTCGGGGGGGCGTCATCTCGCCAGACGTGTCCGTGGCGTAGTCTGGGCGTATGAGAATCGCACGCTTCTTGCATGATGACGTTCCCCAGTACGCGTTCGTCCAGAGGGATGAGAAGGACGGCAGAGACTACCTCGTGGCGCTTGACGGCTATCCGCTGGGATCCCGTCCCGTGACGCCCACCGGGAAGCGCTACGCCCTCGACGAGGACGGCGTCCGGCTGCTGGCCCCCGTGATCCCCTCCAAGGTCTATGGTCTGGCGAAGAACTACGAGGCCCATGCGAGGCATATGTATGCGAAGGGGCAATCCGACGTTCCGCATGCGCCCGAGGATATGGTCATATTCACCAAGCCCAGCACCTCGGTGATCGGCCCCGACGACCCCATCGTGCTGCCGCCGTTCTCCACCGACATGAACTTCGAGCCCGAGGTGGCCGTGGTCATCGGTCGCATCACCAGAAACGTCACCGTGGCCGAGGCCATGGACCATGTTCTGGGCTTCACCTGCGTCAACGACGTCACCCTGCGCGATCTGCAGGGGTCCGATCCCATGTGGACCAGGGCCAAGGGCTTCGACACGTCCTGCCCTCTGGGGCCGTGGATCGAGACGGATCTGAATTGGCGTGACGCCCATATATCGTTCGAGCTCAACGGCGAGGACGTCCCGCTGGCATCCGGAACGACGGCGGATCTGATCCATGGGATCCCCGAGCAGATCGCCGCGATCTCCGGTTTCTCGACGCTTCTGCCGGGAGACGTCATCATGACGGGCACCCCCAATGCCTCGGGGCATCTTGAGCCGGGCGATGAGGCCGTCGTCGTCATCGAGGGCATCGGGCGGCTTCGCAACGTCGTGGTCCGCGCGTAGCCGGGGGCGCCCTGGTCTTGGTGTCGGCGTTCGACTGTCCGGCGTTCGGCTGCACCGCGTTGGCTCGCATCTCCGTGTCGTCTCTCCGTGTCGTCTCTGAAACTTGAGTGTCGTGGACTCAAGTTTTGGGAATAGAAAGCCCTCTCCTCGGGTTGGTGATGGCAGAAGGTTCATGCCGTGTGGTCGCCGGCCGACAAGGCCGTGCCTCCTCCACGGCCTGGGATGACATGGAGGATGACTATGGAACCGAAGTTGACTGAAGGTGCCCAGCAGGCGTTGGGTGACGCCGTCCAGAGCGCCGCGGCCGCGGGCAACGCGCAGGTCGAGACCCTGCATCTTATGGACGCGCTGCTTCGTCAGGAAAGCGGCGTCGTGCGGGGGTTGCTGCAGACCGTTGGAGGTGACGTGCAGGCGATCGGCGCCGAAGTGCGCAACGCGCTGGTGGGGCTTCCAAGCGCGAGCGGATCGACGACATCCCAGCCGTCGGCGAGCAGGCAGCTGTCGTCGGTGCTGACGCGCGCCGATGAGGAGATGCGTCGTCTGGGTGACGAGTACATCTCGTCGGAGGTGCTGCTGGTGGGCATCATGCTGGCGGCTCCCAACAAAACCGACGACATACTCAAGCGGCATGGCATCACGGTGGATGCGCTGCGCACCGCGATTCCGAAGATTCGCGGCGGAGCCAGGGTCACCAGCGCGGGGGCCGAGGGCTCGTACAAGGCGTTGGAGAAGTATTCGACGGATCTGACCGCCGCGGCCAGGGACGGCAAGCTCGATCCCGTGATCGGACGCGATCAGGAGATCCGTCGGGTCGTGCAGATCCTCAGCCGCCGGACGAAGAACAACCCGGTTCTGATCGGGGAGCCGGGCGTCGGCAAAACCGCCGTGGTCGAGGGTCTTGCGCAGCGCATCGTCGCCGGCGACGTACCCACCACGCTGCGTGACAAGAGGCTTATCAGCCTCGATCTGGGATCGATGGTCGCCGGATCGAAATACCGCGGCGAGTTCGAGGAGCGGCTCAAGTCCGTCCTCAACGAGATCAAGAACGCCAACGGCGAGATCATCACCTTCATCGACGAGATCCACACCATCGTGGGAGCGGGGGCCGCCGAGGGGTCGATGGACGCGGGCAACATGCTCAAGCCGATGCTGGCGCGCGGCGAACTCCGGCTTATCGGAGCCACCACGCTTGACGAGTACCGCGAGAACATCGAGAAGGATCCCGCTTTGGAGCGTCGTTTCCAGCAGGTGTTCGTAGGCGAGCCCAGCGTGGACGACACGGTCGCCATCCTGCGCGGCATCGCGCCCAAGTACGAGGCCCATCACAAGGTCACGATCTCCGACGACGCGCTCGTCGCCGCGGCGACGCTGTCGAATCGGTACATCTCGGGCCGGCAGCTTCCCGACAAGGCCATCGATCTGGTCGACGAGGCGGCCGCCCGGCTGCGTATGGAGCTTGACTCAAGCCCCGAGGAGATCGATGAGCTCAACCGCCAGATAGACCGTCTCACCATGGAGAAGTCCTACCTGCTGGGTAACCCCAAGGACGACGGTGCCGCCCGCAAGGCCGTCGAGGCGCTTGACGAGAAGTCCCGCAGCCGTCTGGATGACCTCAACAAGGAGATCGCGGACAAAAGCGAGCGTCTCACGGGTCTGAACGCCCGTTGGAACAGCGAGAAGGAGGGACGCAACAAGGTCGGTGACCTTCGCAAGAAGCTGGACGACCTGCGCACCCAGGCCGACCGTTTCGAGCGCGAGGGCGATCTGGCCAAGGCGTCGGCCATCCGGTACGGCGAGATCCCGCAGATCACCAAGCAGATCGATCAGGCCGAAAAAGCCGAGAAGGAGGACCGGGACTCCACTCCGAACGGCGGCGACGAGCAGGTTCCGATGGTTCCCGACCGCGTCGACGCCGATTCCGTGGCCGAGGTCGTGTCGGAGTGGACGGGGATCCCCGTTGGCCGCCTGATGCAGGGGGAGAACCAGAAGCTGCTTCACATGGAGGATCAGCTCTCGCAGCGAGTCATCGGGCAGGATGAGGCGATCCGGGCCGTCGCGGATGCGGTGAGACGGTCGCGTGCGGGAATCTCGGATCCGAACCGTCCCACGGGGTCGTTCCTGTTCCTCGGTCCCACGGGCGTTGGCAAAACCGAGCTGGCCAAGGCCCTGGCCGACTTCCTCTTCGACGACGAGAAGGCCATGGTGCGCATCGATATGAGCGAGTACATGGAGAAGGCCTCCGTGTCGCGGCTCATCGGAGCGGCGCCCGGGTACATCGGATACGAGGAGGGCGGACAGCTTACCGAGGCCGTGCGCCGGCGGCCCTATTCGGTCGTGCTGTTCGACGAGGTCGAGAAGGCCAATCCCGAGGTCTTCGACATCCTCCTCCAGGTTCTTGACGACGGCCGTCTCACCGATGGTCAGGGCCGGACGGTCGACTTCACGAACACCATCCTCATCATGACGTCGAATCTGGGATCGCAGTTCCTCGTCCAGCAGGATCTTGACGAGGAGGCCAAGCGCAAGGCCGTGATGGACGCCGTGCACATGCACTTCAAGCCCGAGTTCATCAATCGGTTGGATGATCTGGTGATCTTCCACCCGTTGACGAGACAGGAGCTGGGGGGCATCGTCGACATTCAGGTGAGGCAGGTCGCAGACCGTCTGACCGAACGTCGGATCACGCTTCAGGTGACGGACGCGGCGCGGGAATGGCTGGCGAACACCGGCTACGATCCCGCCTACGGAGCCAGGCCGCTTCGTCGTCTGGTCCAGACCGAGGTCGGCGACCAGCTGGCCCGGATGCTGCTGGCCGGAACCGTGCACGATGGGGACACCGTGCTGGTCGACCAGACGGGTGGCGAGCATCTGGAGCTGAGTTCCATGCCCGACGATCCGCTGTCCGGAGTCCACATCGATGGGGTGGTCGCCGATGAGTGATGCTACGGTGAGTGACGCCACGGTGAAGTGAGACCACGGGATCCTGCCGGCCGGTCATTCGTCGCGGATGACCGGCCGGCCGTCGATCGGCTGATGGCCGATCGAGTCCCGATGGCCGATCGAGAGTTGCGAGCGCAAGACGATGGAGGCCTCCCCGGAACGGGGAGGCCTCCATCGTGCTTATGGCGATTGTTTGGTTGTTTGGTTGTTTGGTTGTTTGGTCGTTTCGGGCGTTCGATTGTCCCGTGGGGGCGCGTGCGCGTTCGGTGGCGGCGCGTACGGTCAACCATGCATGCGATCCGGCGTGCGTGCTCATATGTGCGTGCGTTCATGCCCGAATGGGATCGCATGCGGATCCCGTCATGTCTTGTCCGCGTACTCCTTTGGGGACGCGTCGAAGGTCCGCGCGCAGTGTTCGCTGCAGAAGTAGTAGGATTCGCCCCCGTATTGGCGGGTGATCGCGTCGTCGTTGACGGTGACGCTCATCCCGCAGACGGGATCCGTGGCCGTCGTCGTGGCGTCGGCGGTGTCGTGTTTCGTGTGATGCATATGCATGGTGTGTCCTTCCGTTGATGGTTCCTTTGATGGCAGGGGGTCTTCGACGGCCGTCGTCGGCGGTTGAGCCGAGGGAGATCGTGGCGTTGCGATCCCGCCCGTGGCGTTGCGATCCGAGTCGTCGTCATGGTCGTCCGGATCAACATGGTCGTCCGAGGAGTGCAGATCGTCCGAGTCGATGATGACGGTCGGCTCATGCGCCGTCACGCCTGATGCGGCTGACGCCGGACCGTCCCCCTGGCGGATGTCCTCGCGGATGCGGGCGTGGCGCAGGCGGTTCGCATTGAGGACCAGGCACACCGAGCTGAAGGCCATGGCGAGCCCCGCTATCATCGGGCTGAGCAGCATTCCGGTGAGAGGGTACAGAACCCCGGCCGCGAGCGGTATGCCGATGACGTTGTAGCCGAACGCCCATCCCAGATTCTCCTGGATATTGCGCATCGTCACCTTCGAGAGGTTGATCGTGCGCAGGACCCCGGTGAGGTCGCCGTTCATCAGGGTGACGTCGGCGGACTGCATGGCCACGTCGGTTCCCGTGCCCATGGCGATGCCCAGATCGGCCTGCGCCAGGGCGGGCGCGTCGTTGATGCCGTCGCCGACCATGGCGATGAGCCCATCGTGGTCGCCCTTCTGGTCGCGCTCCTTCTGGAGACGTTCGATCCAGTAGGCCTTGCCGTCGGGGCGCACTCGGGCGATGACGGTGTCGATGCCCACCTGTCGGGCGACCTCGGTGGCGATCGGGGCCTTGTCTCCGCTGAGCATAACCGTTCGTATCCCCGCTCGATGCAGTGCCGCGATGGTGGCGGCGGAAGTGGGTTTGATCGTGTCGGAGCCATACGTGGGCCTGTCGATGGTGGAATCCACGTCGACCACGCCCCGGGTGATGGTGCCCGTTTTGTCGAAAACCACCGTGCGTATGGCCCGAGCCCTCTCCAGGGTGGATGCCGAGGTCACCAGAACGCCGTTCGTCGCGCCCAGTCCCATGCCGGCGGTGACCGACAGCGGAGTGGCGAGTCCGAGGGCGCAGGGGCAGGCGATGATGAGCACGCTGACCGCGGTGACCAGAGCGTGCATCAGTCGGGGTTCCGGTCCGAAGCCTATCCAGATGGCGAAGGTCCACACGGCGATGATCATCACCACGGGGACGAAAACTCCGGCGATGCGGTCGGCCATGCGCTGGACGGGGGCCTTCGTCGCCTGGGCATGGGCCACCATGCCGACGATCTGCGCAAGAACCGTATCCCCGCCCGTGCGTGTGACGCGGATGGCCACGGTGCCGTCGAGCACCATGGTGGCGCCGGTGACGTCGCTGCCGGCGACGGCCTCGACGGCCTCAGACTCGCCGGTGATCATCGACTCATCCACGTGCGCGGTTCCGTCCAGCACCACCGCGTCGACCGGAATGCGCTCGCCGGCCTTGACCACCAGTATGTCGTTCTCGTGGATCTCGTCGATTCCGACCTCATGGAGATGGGACGCCTGCCGCCATACGCCCAGCGCCGTGCGCTCGTCCGTCGTGTCGAGAAGCCGCGCCTCGCGAGGACGCAGCCGGATAAGCGACTGTATGGCCTTTCCGGTGCCCTCGCGCGCCTTGGCCTCAAGCAGGCGTCCGAGAAGAACGAGAGTGATGATCACGCCGACGGATTCGAAATAGGGCTCGCGGGAGCCTTCGGGAAGCATCGCGGGGGCGATGCACGCCACCAGGCTGAACACGTACGCCGCCGTGGATCCCATGGACACCAGCGAGTTCATCTCGGGCATCCGGTGAACGAGCGCGGGCCATCCGACGCGGTGTATGGGCGCGCCGCAGTAGAACATCACCGGAGTGATGAGAAGCGCCTGAAGCCAGGGGTTGACCATCCATCCGGGGATGAGGGAGGGGGCGGCCATATGGAGCATCGAGGTGACGAAGACGGGAACCGTCAGTATGGCGCCGATGATGACAAGCCGTGTCAGATAGGCGATCTCGCGTCGGCGCTCCTGCGCGCTCCGGCGTTCGTCCTCAAGGGCCAGCTGGGGATCCGGTGCGGGGACGTCGGTTCCGCCGTCGGCGGCGCCGCTCGTCGCCGTCGTCGCGGTTATTCGGGTCGTGCCGGACGTGCCGGCTCCCGTCACGGTGCCGGTGCCGGTGCCGGTTCCGGTTCCGGTGGAGGTCGGGTCGTTGCCGTTCGTGCTGGCTGGGGTGTTCGTATCGTCTGTGCCGTTCGTGCCGTCCGAGCCGTCTGTGGTGACGATCAGAAGCCCGTGCACCATGTTCATGCCGCAGGCGAACGGGTATTCCCCGGGAGGCAGAGCGGGAAGGCGGACCTCCGTCCGGGTGTTGCCGGGGAGGACGGCGTCAAGCGCGATGTCGGAGAAGACGACGTGCGACGTGCATTCGCCGGTCTCCTGCCGGTCGAAGGTGAGGGCGATGGGCGTTCCCGCCGCCATCGTGATCGTTGAGGGGGAATATCCTCCTTTGACCGTGATCGTCGCGTTCTGTACGCCGTCGTGAACGGTTCCCGTGGCGGCGTGGCGCCTGCCGAAGAAGAACCGCAGGATGATCCATGTGAGCAGCCCGGCCACGACGATGACGCCGACGCCGGCGAATATGTTGATGGGCATCGTTCCTCTTTCTCTCCAGTGCGTTCGACCGCGTCGCCGCGTTCGGTCCTCGCGTCTCCATCATCGCAGTGAGGGGAGGCGGCGGACGGTCTCCGTGGTTTTATGTTCCGAATCTTCGCGGTCCATGCTGTCGTGATGCCATACTATATACCCCATACCCCCATGGGGTATATACTCAGAGGGAAACGTCCCGACGCGGATGTGCCCGGCGTGTTGTGGCGAACGGTGCGGATGGAATCCGGCGTGAACGGTCGTCGGGGTTGCTGGAGGCGAATATGCAGGGTTACCACGAGGATAAAGGCAGGGTTATGGCGCGACTGCGCCGCATCGAGGGGCAGGTTCACGCCATAGCCCAGATGGTCGATGACGACAAATACTGCATCGACGTCATCACCCAGATATCGGCGGCCGATTCGGCGCTGAAGTCCGTGGCTCTTCTGCTGCTGGATGATCATCTGGACCATTGCGTACGCCGGGCCGCGGCCGAAGGGGGCGATGTGGCGGATGAGAAGCTCGCCGAGGCCTCGGGGGCCATCGCGAGGCTGGTAAAGTCCTAGCCGCGTCGGGTGGGCGTCGGACGGGATGCCCGCGCGACCGCGGATGCCGTCGCGTCGCCGGCCGACGTGGCCGCGATGGCGGCCTCCCGCGTGTTCCGGAGGTCGGACGTGCCCGTGCGGTCGGGTCCATGCCATGGATTTGAATAGAACATATGTTCGATTCTGTGGTGACGATTCTTATCGTGGTGGCGGCCATCGCCGCGGCCTTCGCCGTGGGGATGATGGCGGGGGCCATGCGGGGTCGTGAACGGTGCCGGACCATGCTGGATCGTGAGAACGAGGCATGGCGCAACCGCATCGAGGAGGTCAGAGCCGCCAACGGCCAGCTCACCGCGCAGTGCTCGCAATTAAGGGCCCAGTCCGAGGGACTGGTCCAGCAGCTGACCTTCGCGAAATCGCAGCTTGCCGAGGCCCAGCAGGCCGAACGCATCCGCATCGAGCATGAGCGCGATCGCATGGAGGAGGAGAACCGGCGTCGGACTCAGGAGCGCGAGGGGATGATGAAGGAGCGGTCGCAGGTCGTCACGGCGCTCGCTCCCGTGCAGAAGACCCTGGAGGCCCTCAGGGGCAAGGTCGCCGACATGGAGGAGGGGCGGCGACAGGAGATGGGGGCGCTTGGGGAGAGGCTCAAGGGTCTGGGCGACCAGCAGGGGCGTCTTGACCGGGAGACCGCGGCGCTCGCGGCGGCGCTCCGCGACAACAAGGTCCGTGGCGCGTGGGGGGAGGCCCAGCTGCGCAACATCGTCGAATCGGCCGGGCTGGTCGAGCATGTGGACTTCGACGTCCAGACGGCTCTTCAGAACGATTCCGGGCGTGGTCTTCGTCCCGACATGCTTGTCCACCTTCCCGGTGGCGCGGCCGTGCCCATTGACGCGAAGGCGCCCTACGCCGACTATCAGAGGGCCTGCGCGATACCCGACACCGCCGGCCCGGAGGATCTGGACAGACGGGAAAGGCTTCTGCGGGCGCATGCCAAGGCGTTGCGCGAGCATGTGCGGGCGCTGTCGCAGAAGGAGTATTGGAAGGCGCTTCCCGTCGCCCCGGATTTCGTCATCGCCTTCATTCCGAACGAGTCGCTGCTGCAGGCCGCGCTGCGGGTGGATCCCGCGCTGCTCGATGACGCCTTCTCCCAGAATGTGGCTTTGACCTCACCGGTGACGCTGTGGGCCGTGCTCAAATCCATGTCGTATGCCTGGCAGCAGCAAAGTCTGAGCGATGACGCGCGCGAGCTGTTCGATCTGTCGCGCGAGCTGTATGGAAGGTTCGCGATTCTGGGGGAGAGGGCCATCGCCTTGGGAACGTCCATCACGAGGACGGTCACCTCATACAACCAGTTCGCGGCATCCCTCGAATCCCGCGTGCTCGTCACCGCCAGAAAGCTTCAGAGGGTCGATATGTCGACGACCATAGCGCCCGTCAGCCTCATCGGTTCCGAGGATGGCGACATACGGGAGCTGACCGCGCCGGAAACGCATGGGGACGGGACGGTGGCCGATCGTCACGGCGATGAAGGGCTGTGAGGCCGAGGGAGGAAGGCCGAGGGAGGAAGGCCGAGGGAGGAAGGCCGACGGACGTAAGGCCGGTTTCGACCGTTCCCGTTCCCGTTCCCGTTCCCCCGTTTCCGTTTCCGTTCCCGTTCCCCCGTTTCCGGTTTTCTGTTTTCCGTCACGTCGTCGTGGCTTCTGGAGCACCGTGGTCCTCCGAATGCCTTGATACGGTCTTCCTGCCCTTGACCCCCCGCGGCGGTAGTGTGTGGCTCATGGCAGATAGGAACGTCCAGGGATCCGGGTTCCGCAGAACCGGAATCGCTTCGTCCGCGGCGGCTGGCGATGGCGGCGTCCGCGGCGGCAAAAGGAACGATGAAGGGCGGGATGTCGACACGGGTTTCGCGTTGATGTCCCCCCGTGACCAGCTGGCCGAGCTGCTTCGGCGAGAGATATCGGGCAGGCCGTTCAGCGAGCTGGCCTCGGTGACGCTCGACCATCGTGGCGCCACGATCGTGGGCCATGCCCTTCTCGATGCGCTGGAGGACCAGGGGTTTTCCATGGATGATTACGACGCCGTTGGCGCGCTGACGGCGGCGTCGGTCCCTCTGGCTTGCGCCATGATCCAGGCCGCGGCGTCGCGGGGGCAGGATCTTGATGCCTTCGTCATGGACTTCGTCTATCCCTCGATCAAAGGCCCCTCTATCGAGGGGAAACGCGTGGTTCTTCTGGACTCGTGGCTGTCGGAGAAGTCGTATGTGCAGACATCCTCGCTGGTGACGCTGCGCAACGGCAACGAGCTGAGCCTGGATTTCGGGATCGTCGAGCGCGAGCATGCCCGGTCGGTTGCGGTCGCGGCCCTGATCGGCGGCGTCGGGGACCCGTCCGGGGCCGGTGACCAGATCGATGCGTCCGGAGCGGATGATGGCGGCGCCTCCGTCAGTGGTAATGGGTCGCCGCGCATCACCGTGGTCGATCCCGTCACCGCCGAGCGCCGGGATCTGCCGTTCGTACGGGTTTTCGATGAGAAGGATCTGCGCGAGGAGGCACGACGGTCTCATGCATGAACCCGATCCAGTCACGGTGGCGGCTCGGGCGTCGGGCGAACCCGATCTGAGGATAGTGGGTGTCGGCCCTTGGGCCCAGGAGCATCCCGGTGAGCCGCGGCCGGACGACCCCGAATCCCCGGGCTTCGATCCCCGTATCGATTCCGGGCTTCTGGACGAGGGGGACCGGCGGAACGTCGTGGATCGGTACCGCTATTGGACGGTCGACGCCATCCGCGACGACCTTGACGCACGCGGGCGTCATCATTTCGAGGTGGCCGTGGAGAACTGGTCGCACGACTTCAACATCGGATCCGTGGTCCGTACAGCCAACGCCTTCGCCACCAATCGCGTGCATATCGTCGGTCCACGGAAATGGAACCGGCGCGGGTCTCTGATGACCGAGTTGTATCAGCACGTCGACCACATGCCCAGCATCGCGGCTCTGGGGGATTGGTGGCGTCGGGAATACCCCACGGCTCCCATCATCGCCCTGGACATCATCCCGGGAGCCGTTCCCATCGAGACGTACGAGTTTCCGGACCGATGCCTGATGCTGTTCGGGGCGGAGGGACCGGGATTGTCACGCAACGCCCTCGATCTTGCCGATGACGTCGTGTACATCTCGCAGTTCGGCTCCGTCAGATCCATCAACGCCGGAGCGGCTGCCGCCGTCGCGATGCACTGCTGGGTGACCCAGCATGGCGGGAACCAGCGGCCAGCTCCCGCAGCGCGGCGGTGAACCCCCAGGGTGACCCAGCACGGCGGGATCCGGAGCGTCATGGCGATGTCCCGGCGGTATGGCGACGGCTCGTGACGGGGGCGTTCGGAACCGCCATTCCCGTCCGCGGATGGTCCGTGGATGACGAGGGGGGGGGGATGACGAGGGGCGCGTCCACAATCATGATTCGGAGCTTCCGGGAGGGTCCCCCACCCGATAGACTTGAACGATGATCACCATTCAGGGGCTCACCAAGCGTTTTGGCTCCCGCACAGTGTTGTCGGATGTCGGCTTCGTCGCCGAGGACGGTCGCGTCACCGGATTTCTGGGACCTAACGGAGCGGGTAAATCCACGACCATGCGGGCGCTGCTAGGCCTGATCCGTCCGGATTCGGGAGCCGCACTCATCGATGGGCAGCATTTCGCCGAATCGTCTTCGCCGATGTCCCTGGCCGGCGCCGTGCTGGACGCGAAGTCCGCCCATCGCGGACGCACGGCATACGATTATCTGCGGTCCCTGGCCCTGACCAACGGCATCGAGCGGCGACGCGTGGATGAGGTCATCGAGCAGTGCGGCCTGTCGTCGGTGCGCTCGCGCAGGGCAGGGACGTTCTCGCTGGGCATGAGCCAGCGTCTGTCGATCGCCGCCGCGCTGCTGGCCGACCCCCATAACCTCATCCTCGATGAGCCGATCAACGGACTGGATCCCGAGGGCGTCCGATGGGTCCGTGACATATGCCGGTATTACGCGTCGCAGGGGCGTGCCGTTCTCCTCAGCTCGCACCTGATGAGCGAGGTGGCCATGACCGCCGATGATCTGGTCATCATCGCCAGAGGTCGGATCCTCCACACCTCGACGGTTCCCGACTTCGTCTCTGAGCACTCCATGCATGCGCTTCGGGTGGCGACCCCGGATTGCGCCGCGTTCACCGCCGCCATGGAGGCGCTGCCGGATGCTCAGGTGACGAGGATTCCTCCCTCGCCCGACGATCCGGAGCGATGCATGGTCTTCAGGGTTCTTGGGGTTCCCGTGTCGGAGCTGGCGGGCGCTCTGATGGATGGCCGCGTGGTGGTGCATGAACTTGTCGAGGAGCGCACCTCGCTGGAAAGCGCCTATCTGGAGCTGACACGGGGTCAGGGGGATTACGCGTCCCATGGCGTCGGCGGGGCAGCGCCGATTCCTGATCGGTCCGCGATGAATGGAGATATGCGATGAACGAATCGGTGACGGGGACCGGACGGGGCGTGCCGGCGCACAGGGGACCGGGGCGGGTCACCTTCTGGGGAAGTCTGTGCGCGGAGCTCCTCAAATTGCGTGGGCTGGTCTCCACGTGGGTTCTTATGGGACTCCTGATGGTCGGGATACCGGTCGTTGCGGCCATAGTCGCGGCCGTCGTCCGTTTTGGGGGGGTCTCCTCCACGTCGTCCGCCGTGATGTTCTGGACCTATTTCGGATCCGCTCTGGGGAACATGATCCTTGTCGCCGGCATCTTCGGGGTTATGGCGGTCACCACGGAATTCACCACCAGATCCATCCAGTCCTCGCTTCTCGCGGTTCCGCGCCGTCTGACGTTCATGGGGTCGAAGCTCCTCGCCGTCGGGCTGTACGTCATGGCGGCGGCCTTCGTCGGTGTGACGCTGGGGGCTCTGTCGACCCTGCTGGTGTCCGGCGGCGCCGGGCTGTTCGATCTGTCGTTCCGGGATCTCAGGCTTCCCGTCATCGTTATGCTGGGGGGACCCGCGGCGCTGGTTCTGGTGGCCATCATGGCGGCCGGTCTGGGGGGGGTGTGCCGTTCCACCGTCGGCGGGGTGCTGGCGCTTATAGGCGTGTTCTCCATCCTCCCCACCATCACCGCCATCGCCGCGGTGCTGCTGTCGAAATACCAGTGGATGGTCATGGTTTTCTCGTGTCTTCCGGATCAGGTCTTCAAAACCTTCCTGCGGGGGGGAGCCGCCGATACGCTTTCCGGATCGGTGTCGTCCTCGTTCACGCCGAACTGGTGGCAGAGCGGAATCATCCTCGTTCTGTGGACCGTCGTGTTCTCCGCGATCGGCGTCATGGTGGTCCGGCGTTCGGATGTGAAGTAGGCGCATGCGAGGTAGTCGGACCGGGACCGTCGATGCCGATCGGGGGACGACGCGTCGGGAAGGATCCGAATCCGCCACGTCGCGGATGCACGTCACAGATAACTCATATAGTGGTGGGCATGCCAACATTCACGCGTGAAGAAATCGAGCATCTGGGCGACCTGTCCCGGATCGCCCTCTCCGATGAGGAGATCAGCCGCATGCAGGGCGAGTTGAACGTCATCGCCGATGCCATCGCCACGGTTCAGGAGGTCGCGGGCGAGGATGTGCCGCCCACCGCCAATCCCATTCCTCTGGAGGCCTATCTGCGGCCCGACGAGCCGGAGGAGCCGTTGTCCCAGGAGCAGGCCGTCGCGGGTGCTCCGGTGTCCGAGGCGGGCATGTTCGTCGCGCCGAGGATTCTGGGGGAGGAGTGACCATGACCGACACCAATGAACTAGTGCGGCTGACGGCGGCTGAGATGGCCGGACGCGTCCGTTCCGGAGAGGTGTCCAGCCGGGAGCTGACCGAAGCCCATCTGAGCGTGATCGAATCCGCCGAACCGGACATCAAGGCCTTCCTCAGGGTCTGTCCCGATGACGCCCTCGCGCAGGCCGACGCCTTCGACGCCCGCCGTGCCGCGGGCGACGTCGAGGGACTCCCCGAGCTCGCTGGCGTGCCCATCGCGATCAAGGACATGATCGTCACGAAGGGCATAGAGACGACAGCCGCGTCGAAGATCCTCAAGGGGTGGATCCCCCCCTATGACGCGACCGTGATCACGAAGATCAAGGCCGCGGGCATGCCGATTCTCGGCAAGACGAATCTTGACGAGTTCGCCCAGGGATCCTCGACGGAGCATTCGGCGTTCCAGACGACGCACAACCCTTGGAACACCGACTGCGTTCCCGGCGGTTCGGGCGGCGGATCGGCGTCGGCGGTGGCCGCCTTCGAAGCGCCTCTTGCTCTGGGGACGGACACCGGCGGCTCGATTCGCCAGCCGGGCGCGCTGACGGGAACCGTGGGAGTCAAACCCACGTATGGAGCCGTGTCGCGCTTCGGGGCGATAGCCATGGCCAGCTCCCTCGACCAGATCGGGCCGGTGTCCCGCACCGTCCTGGATTCCGCGCTGTTGCAGGAGGTCATCGGCGGGTATGATCGCCGGGACTCCACCTCCATTCCCATGGACGTCCCCCATCTCGCCGACGCGGCCCGCGAGGGCGCCCGCATGGATCTGCACGGCCTGCGCGTCGGTCTGCTCAAGGAGCTCGGTGGGGAGGGATTCCAGCCCGGCGTCGAGAAAAGATTCAACGAGTCCGTCGACCTGCTTCGCGGGATGGGCGCCGAGGTCGTCGAGGTGTCATGCCCCCATCTTCCCTACTCGTTGGGCGCGTACTACATCATCATGCCCTCCGAGGTGAGCTCGAACCTCGCCCGCTACGATGGAATGCGGTACGGCCTGCGGGTCATGCCGCCCGAGGGCGTCCCGCAGACGGCGGCGAACATGATGTCCTATACGCGCGAGGCCGGATTCGGCGATGAGGTCAAGCGCCGCATCATTCTGGGAACCTATGCGTTGTCGGCCGGATACTACGACGCATGGTACGGATCGGCGCAGAAGGTCCGCACCCTCATCATCCGTGACTTCGCCGCGGCATTCGAGAAGGTCGACGTTCTGGTGTCCCCGACGTCCCCCACCACGGCCTTCCGGTTCGGGGCCAAGATGGACGATCCTCTGGCCATGTATATGAACGATGTCGCGACCATTCCCGCGAATCTCGCGGGAATCCCGGCCATGAGCGTTCCGGCCGGCCTCAGCGACGACGGTCTTCCCGTGGGATTCCAGTTCCTCGCGCCCCAGAAGCACGACGAGGCCCTGTACCGCCCCGCCGCCGCCTTGGAGGCCGCCCTTGAGAATCGCTGGGGAGGTCCCCTCTGGCGGTCCATGACGGCCGGCTGGCTGGAATCCCGCTGAACGCGCATCGGAAGGATGAAGAAACCATGACTGACAAACTCATGAAGTATGCCGATGCCGTCGCCAGATTCGACCCGGTTTTCGGCTTGGAAACGCACGTCGAGCTCAGCACGAACACGAAGCTGTTCTGCCCCGCGCACATCGAGTTCGGAGGGGATCCCAACACCCAGCTCACCCCGGTGAGCCTGGGACTGCCCGGATCCCTGCCCGTGGTCAACGCGACCGCCATCGACTACGCCATCAAGCTCGGCCTCGCACTGCACTGCCGGATCGCCGAATGGAGCCAGTTCGCCCGCAAGAACTACTTCTATCCGGATATGCCGCGCGACTATCAGATCTCGCAGTACGACAAGCCGCTCAACGGCGAAGGCTACCTTGACGTCGAACTCGAGGACGGCACCGTTTTCCGTGTGCCGATCGAACGGGCCCATGTGGAGGACGACGCGGGCAAGAACACGCACGTCGGCGGGGCGGATGGACGCATCGAAGGCGCCGACCACTCGCTGGTGGACTACAATCGCGCCGGAGTCCCCCTGATCGAGATCGTGACCAAGCCGATCGAGGGGGCGGGGGCTCGGGCTCCCGAGATCGCCGGCGCCTACATGCGCGCGATTCGCGACATCGTCCGCGCCCTCAACATCTCCGAGGCGCGCATGGAGCACGGCAACATGCGCGCGGACGTCAACGTCTCGCTTCGCCGTTCCCCGTCCGATCCGCTGGGCACGCGTTCGGAGACGAAGAACGTGAACTCCTTCCGCGGAATCGAGCGCACGCTGCACTATGAGATCCGTCGGCAGGCGGCGCTGCTCGACGCCGGCGGCGAGGTGCTTCAGGAGACCCGGCACTGGGACGAGGCGAGCCAGAGCACGGCGGGCGGACGCGTCAAATCCGACGCGGACGATTACCGTTACTTCCCCGATCCCGATCTGGTCATGGTCCATGTGACCAAGGAACACATCCAGAAGTTGGCGACCCAGATGCCCGAGATGCCGCGTGAACGTCGCCGCCGTCTTCAGGCGGAATGGGGATTCAACGACATCGAGATGCGCGACGTCATCAACGCCGACGCCCTTGATCTGGTCGAAGCCACGGTCAGCGCGGGAGCGGGTGCCGCGGGAGCCAGGAAATGGTGGCTTGGCGAGCTCTCGCGGGAGGCCAATGCGCGGGGCGTCTCCTTGGAGGAACTGCCCATCACCCCGGCCGACGTGGCGGAGGTCGAAAGGCTTATCGCCGACGGGAAGCTCAACGACAAGCTCGCCAAGCAGACGGTTTCGGGAGTGTTGGCCGGCGAGGGCACGCCCGGTGACGTCGTGGCGCGGCATGGCTACCAGATAGTGTCGGACGACGGTGCCCTCGAGGCCGCGGTGGATGCCGCGATGGCGGACAATCCCGACATCGTCGACAAGCTCAGGTCCGGGAACATGAAGCCCATGGGCGCCATCATCGGAGCGGTGATGAAGGCCACGCGTGGGCAGGCCGATGCGAAGGCCGTGAGCAAGCTCGTGATGCAGCGCATATCGCGTTGACGCGGGTTGACTCGCATGTATGGCCGTGCCCTTTCACGGAGGGGTCACGGCCATCGCACTGCCCATTCCCAGCCGGGGCGAGTACGATGTAGTGGTTAGGGAACAATCAGCGCCGTCAGTGAGGAATGTTGCGAATGGCTGTTGAAGTCGAATCTCCAGCGGATGCCGAATCGTCGAGGAGCCTACCGGAGCGAATCGAGATTCCGGGTATTCGGGGGGAGATGCTCCGCCTGCGTCCTGCCGTTGCCGGCGATCTGTCGATCCTCGATGATCTCGACGCCTTCTACAACGCGTCGGGAATCACCGGGAAGGGGCCCGTCGCCGAAAGGGCCATCGTCCGTGAGTGGGTCCGTCGCTCGATCGAATGGTCGCAGGGCGTGTCCGGCGGAACGTCCCGGTTCGGGGACGCCGAGGCCAGGCGCACGATGGCATGGTCGATACTCACGTCGCAGGATTCTGCCTCATCGGGGGAATCGCAGGAAGCCCGTGAGATGGGTGTCATCGGCATGATCTTTCTCATCGACATCGACGGATGGTCGAGATCCGCCAGGATTCAGGTCGTTCTGGGCAGGGACTTTCGCGGCCGTGGGTATTCGCGTGACGCGATGCCCCGCGTGATGACGTACGGCTTCGCCCCGGAGCCGGTGGGTCTGGGTCTCCATCGCATCTGGGTGGGGGTTCCGGAGAAGAACACGCGATCCCTGTCGGTCTATCAGTCGCTGGGCTTCGTCCCCTCCGGGACGTCCCGTGACGCCCTGTGGGACGCGGAGACCGGGAAGTACCAGGATCTCATCGTGATGGACACCCTGGTGGACGAGTATGATCCGATCCGCTCCCTGGACGCCTTCGGCATGCATGTGATCGAGGACAACCCCGGCGTGAGGGAGGCCATGTGCGCCCATGAGCATTCGATGGCGATAAGCCGTGAGGACGTGCGCGCGTCCTCCAAGGAGAATGCGACGGACCTGTCGACCCCTGCCAAGGCCGTCCCGACGGATAACGCGGATAACGCGGATAACTCCGATGGCTCCGATTCTGCTCCTTCGGCCAAGGACCATGCGCCCCATGGCCGTGACGGACATGATGGCGAGAAGGAGCGGACCGCCTCAGGGAACCGGCACGGCCGTCATAATGGAGAGCCGCGTGACGGACGGTCGCTTGACGGGCGGTCGCATGACGGGCGGTCGCATGACGGAGAGAAGCGTGGTGGGCCGGTGGGCTCCCCGGAGGCGTCCCCGACGGGCGCGGCGTCCCCGACCGCCGCGGATGAGCAGGATGGCGGTACGGGGACATGGCCGTATCGCGACTCGTCGGCCAAGCGTTCCGAGGGGGCGTGGTGGCGCAATCTCGGACGCGGGCGCAGGCGCGACACGGGAGGACATGATGAGCGCTGAGGATCTGGATAACTACGAGACGGATGCGGAGCTGGCCCTGTACAAGGAGTACCGCGACGTCATCAAGCTGTTCACCTATGTGGTCGAGACCGAACGACGCTTCTATCTCGCCAACAAGGTGGATTTCAACGTTCGTTCGGCGGGTCAGGACGTGTACTTCGACGTCCAGCTCACCGACGCCTGGGTATGGGACGTCTATCGGTCGTCGCGATTCGTCAAGAACGTGAGGATCGTGACATTCAAGGACG
Organism: Bifidobacterium minimum; assembly: GCF_000741645.1. GTDB lineage: Bacteria > Actinomycetota > Actinomycetes > Actinomycetales > Bifidobacteriaceae > Bifidobacterium > Bifidobacterium minimum. Next base: position 21,350 of record NZ_JGZD01000012.1, on the reverse strand, counting down.
TCAACGTGGAAGAGGTTCAGAAAACGGACATCGACATCCCCGAAACCATCGATTGATGATCTTTCGGCCGGATGCCCGTTGGACGTTCCGGCACGTCGCCCGGCCGATGGCTGCGGCGTTAATCGTGGAAATTTGGGATGGGTACGCTCATGGGCGATGGCTTCGGGGGGTATCCGACTAGAATGGTGCCGATTGCCTGGCATTGGAGGTCAGCGTGGAGAAAAAACAATCGGTCGTGGTCATCGGGGGAGGCCCCGCAGGTCTAACCGCGGCATGGGAGCTCGCCCGTGATGGCGGCCTGGAGCGATATGACGTCACCGTTCTTGAGGAGACGGCGGAGTTCGGAGGCATCTCCAGAACGGTCCGTCACAACGGCAACCGCATGGACATCGGAGGACATCGTTTCTTCTCCAAGGACGACCGGATCATGGACTGGTGGAAGGAGGTCCTGCCGCTGCAGGGCGCTCCGTCATACGACGACCGGAAACTCGGTCGCCACCATGATCTTGAGCCGGGCGGTCCCGACCCGGAGAAGACCGACAAGGTGATGCTCAAGCGCCACCGGGTGTCGCGCATCTTCTGGAACCACCATATGTTCGACTACCCCATCTCCCTGTCCATGAACACGCTGCGCGCCCTGGGCTTCAGGCTGACGATGGTGGCCGGGTTCAGCTATCTCAAATCGATATTCCACAAGCTTCCCGAGGACAACCTCGAGAACTTCTACATCAACCGTTTCGGGCGCAAGCTCTATTCGATGTTCTTCGAGGGGTACACCGAGAAGCTCTGGGGCCGGCATCCGCGCGAGATCTCGGCCGACTGGGGCGCGCAGCGGGTCAAGGGGCTGAGCATCATCGCCGTTCTGAAGAACGCCTTCGCGAAGCTCCTTCCCAAGAAGCGCGACTCGCGCGAGGTCGAGACCTCCCTGATCGAGGAGTTCTGGTATCCCAAGCTTGGTCCCGGACAACTGTGGGAGACGGTGGAGGGCAACTGCGTCGAGGCGGGCATCACCGTGCTCACCGACGCCCGCGTGGTGGCGCTCAACCAGAGCGATGGCCGCATCTCCTCGGTCGTCTATCGTGACTCCTCGGGAGCGGAGACGACGATCGAAGCCGATCAGGTCATCTCGTCCATGCCGTTGAAGGATCTGGTGAACGCGATCGACGAATCGGACACGCCGGCCCCTCGGGACATGACGATGGTGGCCAATGGCCTGCCCTATCGCGATTTCGTGACCATCGGACTGCTCGTCAAGCATCTGCGTCTGCGAAACACCACCGACATCCCCACACTCGGCGATCCTCCGATCGTTCCGGATTGCTGGATCTACGTCCAGGATCCGGGGTACAAGGTCGGACGCATCCAGGTGTTCAACAACTGGAGCCCGTATCTGGTCAAGGACGTCGACGGCACCGTCTGGATCGGTCTCGAGTATTTCTGTGACGAGGGCGACGACTTCTGGACCATGGGCGACGAGGACGCCACGGCCTTCGCGATTCGCGAGCTGACGAAGATGCGGATCATCAACGGACCGCAGGATGTCCTCGACTCGCACCGTGAACGCGTCAAGAAGGCCTATCCGGCGTATTTCGACACCTACGCGCGAATGCCGGAGCTGGTGCGGTATCTGGATTCCTTCGGCAACCTTTATTGCGTGGGCCGCAACGGCCAGCATCATTACAACAATCAGGATCATTCCATGGCGACCGCCATGGAGGCCGTGAAAAACATCAGAACCGGGGAGACGTCGAAGGACAACGTCTGGTCGGTCAACACGGAGAAGTCCTATCACGAGGAGAAAGCGGCCGACTGATCGGCTGGGCCATGGACGCGTGCCATGGATATGGGCGGCCGGGACGATGCGATGCGCATCACCCGGCCGTTGTCGTTTCAGCCGTTGTCACTCCAAGGACAGTTGTCATTCCAAGGACAATAGGAAGGACAATGGGCGGCGAGGAGGTGCCGGATCCCGCCGGCCGGTGCGGCGTGTTGCGCAGGTCGGAGGTCGGGTGTAGGGTGAACACCGTTCGACGTGGTGTGATTCCCAAAGTCGGGCGTTCGTGAGCGGCATAGTCCGCATCTTCGTTATCAAGGCCTACCGGCGGTGTGCGCTGGAGTGGGGCCAAGGAGAGGCAAAACCAGTGGCAACAAGCCAGAATCTTGAAGAAATGAAGCTTCCTGAGCTCAGGGAGCTCGCCCGCCAGATGGGACTTCGGGGAACATCGACCATGCGTAAGCCCGCCCTCGTGCAGACGCTCCAGGCGGCGCGCAGCGGTGGACAGGCTCCCCAAGGGGTCACCGTCATCGCGCGCTCGTCCGGGCAGGAGCCGTCGACGCCGGCCAGGGCCGCCGCGGCAGCGCGCACGGGAAACAAAGACGCGGAGAACAAAGACGCTGGAGACAAGGGCGCGGAGCCAACCGCACACGCCCCGTCGCAGCGTGCGTCATCGAAGGCCGCCCCATCGGACGCTCCATCGTCGGATTCCGAGCGGCCCGCCGCCGCGTCGGCCGCCGCGTTGGCCATCGCATCATCGATTAAGGCGGCGCAGTCCAATCCGTTCGAGTCGTCTTCCGTCAAGCATGTCCCGGATTCCCCGTCCGCGGCTTCGGGGCATGGCGGATCTCGGTCCACCGGTGCGTCGAAGCGCTCCTCGGATGCGACCGCCGCGCCCAACGAGGACTCGGGTACTGCGGGTGCGGGAGCGGACGAGCCTCCCATGCGTCTGCGGCGTCGTGACACGCGTGGCCCGGAGAGCGGTGAGCCCCGTCGCCGTCGTCGTCGGGAGAGCCGCGACGCCCAGCCCGAGGTCCGTGATCTGAGCGATATCCTTGCGGCGCTTCCCGAGGAGGGCGAGGAGTACTCATCGTCGGAGAAGACCGAGCATGAGAGCGTCCGTCGCGGGCGTGCCAGTGGGGAACGCGATCGTGCGGGGCGCGACCGTTCGATGACGACGGACCGTCGTCAGCGCCGTCGTGGACGCGACAGGGGAAACGAGCAGGAGGACGCCGATTCGGAGACGCGCAGCGAGCGCCGCGAGGAATGGCGTGACAACCGCCGCGAGGACCATAAGGATGATCGTCGCGATCAGATTCGTGAGGATTCATCGGATTCCGGCGTCCCCGTCGCGGGCATCGTCGATGTTCTGGACTCCTATGCCTTCGTCCGGACCTCGGGATATCTCCCCGGCCCCAATGACGTCTACGTGTCCATGGGGCAGGTCCGTAAGTATGGGCTGCGCAAGGGCGACGCCGTCCAGGGGTCGATTCGCACGCCGCGTGAGGGCGATCGTCGCAATCAGAGGCAGAAGTTCGTTCCGCTGCAGTCCATCGACACCATCAACGGCATGAGCGTCGAGGACGCGTCGCGACGCCCGCAGTTCTCCAAGCTGACCCCGCTGTATCCGCAGGAGCGTCTCAAGCAGGAGACGACGCCCAACCGCATCACAGGCCGGCTCATCGACATCGTGTCCCCCATCGGCAAGGGGCAGCGTGGGCTGATCGTGTCGCCGCCGAAGGCCGGCAAGACCATCACTCTGCAGAACATCGCGAACTCCATCGCCGTCAACAATCCCGAGGTCCATCTGATGGTGGTTCTCGTGGATGAGCGTCCCGAAGAGGTCACGGACATGGAGCGCACGGTCCAGGGGGAGGTCATCTCGTCGACCTTCGATCGGCCCGCGTCGGACCACACCATGGTCGCCGAGCTTGCCATCGAACGCGCCAAAAGGCTTGTGGAGCTGGGACAGGACGTCGTGGTGCTTCTGGATTCCATGACGCGTCTGGCGCGTGCCTACAACATCGCCGCTCCCGCTTCGGGCCGCATCCTCTCCGGAGGCGTGGACGCCCAGGCCCTGTATCCTCCCAAGAAGTTCTTCGGAGCCGCCCGCAACATCGAGAATGGTGGTTCGCTGACGATTATCGCCTCCGCCTTGGTGGAGACGGGATCGAAGATGGACGAGGTCATTTTCGAGGAGTTCAAGGGCACCGGCAATATGGAGCTGCGACTGAGCCGTGATCTGGCTGACAAGCGCCTGTTCCCGGCCATCGACGTCAATGCGTCGGGTACGCGTCGTGAGGAGCTTATCACTCCGAAGGCCGCGCTTCCCATCATCTATCGTCTGCGTCGTCTGATGGGTGGCATGGAGCCCGAGCAGGCCTATCAGGTGCTGGTTCCCCGTCTTAAGAAGACGGCCACGAACCATGATTTCCTTGCCGCCATCGTGCAGCAGAGCAATCTGTCGAACAACGGCTGACAGTATCCCATGAATCGGCCGCCATCATGGAGCGTCGCATCTCCGTGATGGCGGCCGTGGCATATGCCGATTCGATCGGATCATGCCGTCGTGGCGCATGGCGCATGCCGTCATGCGTCATGCCGTCATGCCGAGGGCGTCCTCGTCCATGGCGTCCGGGACTTGATGGGAGGCGTGCTCCTCGGCGAATCGCGTCAGCCTGTCCATGGCCTCGTGGAGCTCGTGTTCGTCCCCCGCGTACGACACTCGGATGAAGCCTGCTCCTTCCCTGCCGAAAGCCGTTCCCGGGACCACGGCGACCGCGCGCTCGTCAAGCAGTCTTCCGCTGAACGTCTCGCTGTCCATTCCGGTCGCGCGTATGTCGATGAACGCATAGAAGGCGCCCTCTGCGGGAACGAGGCCCAATGAGGGGGTGCGTCCGACGGTCCGGGTGATGAGGGCGCGGCTGCGTTCGTATTCGGCCCTCATCTCGCCGATGGCGTCGTCGCATCCGTTCAGGGCGGCCGTGCCGGCGTACTGAGCCATCGAATTGACCGATGAATGCATGAGCTCGGCGATTTTGCTGGTCTGTTCGATGATGGTCTTCGGAGCCAGAATATAGCCGATGCGCCATCCGGTCATCGCGAAGGTCTTCGAAAGGCTGTCCACGATGATGGTCCTCTCGCGCATCCCCCTCGCCGCAGCTATCGAGGGGGCCGTGGGCATGCCGGGGACGAAGCTGAAGCGATGGTAGACCTCGTCGCTTATGGCCCATATCCCGTGCCGTAGGCACACCTCGGCCACGTCCTCGAGCTCCCTCGCGCTGGTGACCGCCCCGGTGGGGTTGCCGGGGGAGTTGATGATGATGGCGCGGGTACGGTCCGTCACGGCGTTCTCGATATCCGCGGCGTTGAGGTGCATATCGCGGCGAGGATCGAGGGCCACCATCCGGGGGACGCCTCCACACATCAGAACCTCGGCCTCGTACGATGAGAAGAACGGTGACGGGATGATGACCTCGTCACCGGGGTCGACTACCGCCTTCAGCGCCAGAAACAGGCCTATCGTGGCGCCTTCCACCGCCTGGATCTCCGTGGACGGGTCGTAGGCCAATCCCTTGACGCGGGCGGTGTAGTCGGACGCCGCGCGCCTGAACGCGTCAATGCCCAGAATATTGGTGTAGGTGGTGTGTCCGACCCTGATGGCCGCGCACGCCGCGTCGACCGCATGATCGGGGGCGGTGTGGCGTGGTTCGCCCACGCAGAGTGATATGGCGCCGGGAACCCTGTCCGCTCGGTCGAAGACGTCCCGGATTCCGGAACGGGGTATGGACTGGGCGTGACGGGCGGGTGCGAATGGGCGCATAACGATTCCTTCGAAAATATAATTGCTGTTCTTGTAAATTACCATAATAATTACTGATACTTCTTCTGTTAACAACAGTATTTCTCTCAATGAACGGCGATATCGAAGGCATGGGGTCGGATGCGGACATGGCCGCGTCCGCCGGATGATGCTCGTGAGCCGGGATGGAAGCCTCGACGGACTATGGTGGAACCATGGCAGAAAAGCAGTCACGCCGTGCGGGGCGGCGCGAGACTCCGGCGTCCGTGGGGGTTCTGGACGACACCGATGCGCTGTTGGTCGATTCGTTGGAGAGGGATGGACGCGCCACGCTGTCCCGGCTGGCCGAGCTTACGGGGTTGTCCGTGTCGGCGGTGCAGTCGCGCGTCCGTCGGTTGGAGGAGCATGGCGTCATCACCGGATACAAGGCGATCGTCGACGCGGAGCTGCGCGGGCTCCCTTTGGGGGCCTTCGTTTCGGTCACTCCGCTGGATTATTCACGTGAGGAGAAGATCCCCGAGGTTCTCAGCCATGTGGACGGGGTGACGGCATGCTATTCGGTGGCCGGCTCTCAGAGCTTCATTCTTCGCGTCCGCGTCGCGTCCCCCGGTAAGCTGGAGGAGCTGCTTAACAGGATCCATCGGGAGGTTCCCGTGTCGACCGAGAGCTCGGTGATCCTTCAGACCTATTTTGAGAGGTGACAATGCCTGGTGCGAATGATTCGGAGGATGGCTGGCGGGACACCACCATCGACGCCTCCGCGGTGGAGGGGGATCCGGAACGAGCCGCTGCGGTGCAGGGTATAGAGCGCATCCGCCAGTCCATCGACAACATCGATTCGGCGATTATCTCCCTGCTGGCGGAGCGTTTCAAATGCACGTCCCAGGTCGGTGTGCTCAAGGCTCGCGCCGGTTTCGCCCCTGAGGACCATCAGCGTGAGGATCACCAGATGAAACGGCTCGCCCGCATCGCCATCGACGCCGGATTGGATCCGCAGATCGCGCAGATGTATCGGGAGTTCGTGGTCACCGAGGCCAAGAAGCGTCATGAGCGCATAGCCCAAGCTGGAGGAGACCCGGGAGTCCTCGACATCTGGGCATAGAACATCCGGGCGTAGAAACGGACGGCCCCGGCCGCGGCGGATCGTCACCGCCGAGGCCGGGGCCGTTGCTCGGAACCGCTGCCGTCCTTCTGAATTAGCGCCGCTTCGCGGGAGGTTCGCCGAGTTCGAAGTCTCCGACCGTCACGGTGACGTCGGAATCCGATCCGTCGGCCTGCGGAGCGTCGACGGGCGTCGTCGTCGATTCGACGACGGCGATCGGTCCCGTCACTCGGCCCGCCTCGCTGATGTCGGGAAGCGTCGCGCGGACCGCCGTGGCGGCCTCGCTGGACGCATGCAGGGTGGCGCTCAGAATCGGGGTTTTCATCGAGACCTTGGCCTCGGACTTCAGTCTCCGCAGGGCAGCCAGAGCCTCGCCGGCATACCGGAGGATCCGGGGGTCGGCTCCGTGGCAGGCCTTGGCATACATGTCGGCTGACGGCCATGGAGCACGATGGACCGATCCCTCGCCCGAATGCATCCACGACCACACCTCCTCCGTGGCGTAGGGCAGGAACGGCGCCAGCAGTCTGGCGAACGCGTCGAGGACCAGACCGAGTGTGGTGCGGGCAGAGAGAATGGCCGCCTCTCTCGGGATCGCGCCCGTCGAGTCCGCCGTCCCGTAGGCCCTGTTCTTCGCCAGTTCGATGTAGTCGTCGCAGAACTCCCAGAAGAAGGTCTCGATCGTTTCCAGGGCCTTCGAGTGCTCATAGGATTCGAGGCTGTCGGTGGCCTCCCGGATCACCTCGGAAAGACGCGCGAGCACGGCGCGGTCAAGAACCTCGGTGACGTCCGTGGCGTCCCATGACGTCTGCGAGGGTTGACCGACATGATGGTTCTCGTCCTCGCGGCCGATGGCCAGCGCGAACTTCGTGGCGTTGAGCAGCTTGATCGCCAGACGGCGACCGATCTTCATCTGGCCCTCGTCGTAGGTCGCGTCCAGTCCCAGCCTCGCCGAGGCCGCCCAATATCGCACGGCGTCGGCGCCGAACTGGCGGATCGGCTTGTCGGGGACGACCACATTGCCCTTCGACTTCGACATCTTCTTATGGTCGGGGTCGAGAATCCACCCCGACAATGCGGCGTGCGCCCACGGAAGGCTGTGGTTCTCCAGATGGGCCCTGTCCACGGAGCTGAACAGCCAGGTGCGGATGATGTCCTGCCCCTGCGGACGCAGATCCATGGGGAACGTCGCGGAGAACAGCGCCCTGCTGTCCTCGTCGGGCTCTTCCCAATGGGTCACGATCTGGGGGGTCAGGGACGACGTCGCCCACGTGTCCATGATGTCGGATTCGGCGGTGAAGCCGCCGGGCTGGTCGCGCTGGGACTCGTCATAGCCCGCCGGAACGTCGATGGAGGGGTCGATGGGAAGAATCGATTCGTCCGGAGTGATGGGATGCGCATAGTCCGTCTCGCCATCCGAGTCGACGGGATACCACAGCGGGAACGGGACGCCGAAGAAGCGCTGCCGGGAGATGAGCCAGTCGCCGTTGAGTCCGTGGACCCAGTTCTCGTAGCGCACGCGCATGAAGTCGGGGTGGAACTCCAACTCCTTGCCGCGCGCGATGAGCTCGGCGTTGAGGCGTTCGTCCGTGCCGCCGTTGCGCAGGTACCACTGGCGCGACGTCACGATCTCCAGAGGCTTGTCGCCCTTCTCGTAGAAGTTCGTCATGCGCTTCGTGGGACGGGGCTCGCCGTCGAGGTCGCCGGACTCCCGGAGGTGGTCAACGACGATCTTGCGCGCGGAGAAGGTGGTCTTGCCTTCGATCTCCTCGAAGGCCGACCGTCCCGCCGCGTCCTCGATCCACTCGGGGACGGACATGACGATGCGTCCGTTGCGCTGGATGATGGGACGGGTGGGGAGCTTGAGATCGCGCCACCATTCGACGTCGGTCACATCCCCGAAGGTGCAGCACATCGCGATTCCCGCGCCCTTGTCCATCTCCGCCGCCGGGTGCGCCAGAATCGGGACCCGCACGTTGAAGAGGGGCGAGACGACCTCCTTGCCGAACAGCGCCGTGTACCGCTCGTCCTCGGGATTGGCGATAAGCGAGGTGCATGCCGCGAGGAGTTCGGGGCGCGTCGTCTCGATGTACAGGGGGGTGCCGTCGTCGAAGTGGAAGGCGATTCGATGGTAGAAGCCGGGATACTCGCGGCTTTCCAGCTCGGCCTGGGCCACCGCGGTCTGGAAGGTCACGTCCCACAGTCCGGGCGCGTCCTTCTGATAGGCCTCGCCACGGGCGAGATTGCGCAGAAACGCCTTCTGGGCGACCCGCTGTGGGTGCTCGCCGATGGTATGGTACGTCTGCGACCAGTCGATGGAGAGCCCCAGAGACTTCCACAGGGCCTCGAACTGCTTCTCGTCCTGCGCCGTCAGGCGCTCGCACAGCTCGATGAAGTTCCGCCTGCTGATCGGCACCTGATCACGCGCCTCGATCTTCTTTCCATCCGTCCCCTCGAAGGGGGGCACGAAGTCGGGGTCGTACTTCAATGAGGTGTCGACGCGCACGCCGTAGTAGTTCTGCACGCGGCGTTCGGTGGGCAGCCCGTTGTCGTCCCATCCCATCGGATAGAAGACGTCGTATCCGCGCATGCGCTTGTACCGTGCGATCACGTCGGTATGGGTGTAGGAGAAGACGTGCCCCACATGGAGATGCCCCGACACCGTCGGAGGCGGGGTGTCGATCGAGTAGACGGCCTTGCGGTCGCGCGTGTTCCGGAAACGGTAGACTCCGGAGGTCTCCCACGTGTCGCGCCATTTGTCTTCGAGTCCGTCGACTCCGACCTTGTCCGGCAATGGGGTCAGATGAGCGGATATGGCGGATATGGAGGTGTCCTTGCCCTGTTCAGTCATATCGGCAAGTCTAGAAACCCGCGGTGACAACCGGCATGGGCGGGATGCCGGGTTCCGATCGCCGTGCCTCAGGTGTGGGGGAGGGAATAGCGCCTGACGCCGCCGTCGCTTCCCACGGTGCCGATGGCGGCGTCCTAGTCCTGAGTGAGTCCGGCGAGGTCGATCCGGTCGTCCGTCATGTTTCTGGGGTATCCCGTCACGCCCGTCCGCGTCGCTACGACGTTCTTCCGTGTGTAGAGCCAGGCGCAGGGCGCATCCTTGCTGATGGTGGACGCGAGCTTCCTGAGATCCGTCTCGTAGGCGTCCTCGCTGGTGGCCGTGGAGGTGCTGGCGTAGAGCCTCTGGACTTCGGAGTTCTCATAATGGTATATGTCGTCCGTCGTCGCGAACCGCGAGAGATCGTCGGTCCCGTCGTCCCTGACAAGCGCCATGGAGAAGTCCCCCGCCGCCAGCTGATCGGCCATCTTCGCATCGGGGACGACGCGCATGCTGATCGCGTACCGCCCGTTCTGCTTGAGCTGGTCGACGATTGTCGTTCCCAGGGCGGAATAGCTTTTGGGAACGAGGAACACCGCCGGTTTCGAAAAATACGAGGTGCCGTAGAAGGTCATCATGGATTGCGCCTTGGCGACATCGTGGGGGAAAAGCCCCGTGAGATCCTCGTATCCGGGTTCCAACGGGCTGATCGGGCCGCCCAGCGCGGAGTCGGCGTCGTCGGCCCGCGACTTGACGATGGCCTTCGTGTCGATCAGTCGCCGGGTGGCGGAGCGGACGAGGGAGTCCGAGAACGGCGATTCGGTGTCCATGTTGAAGGCGACCAGCACCTTGGAGGTCGTCGCCCCGCTGACGACGGTGACATCGGACAGCGAATCGAGACGATGCGACGACACGGTCGGGGAGGGGAGCGCCATCTGGACGACGTTCTTGTCGAGAGAATCGAGCAACGCGTCGTCGTCCGCGTAGTACCTCAGCGTGATCTGCGACGTCTCGCTGCCCGTGCCCCAATAGTGCTTGTTGCGCTGAAGCGTGATCGACGACCCCTTTTCGAAGTCGCTGACGGCAAAGGGGCCGGAACCAACGGCCGTCGTGGCGTGGTCGTAGGTGGCCTCCTTGTCATAGACGATTCCCACAGGGGTCGATAGCGTGCGCAGAAGCGTCGGATCCGGGGTCGATAGTGTCAGGGACACCGTTGTGGCGTCGTCAGCGCTGACGGACGACAGCGCGGAGAGCTTGTCATAGCCCGCGTAATGGTTGGTGAGCGCGGCTTGCAGGGACCACACCACATCGGCCGAATCCAGAACATGTTCGTTGGAGAAGCGCAGGTCGGAGCGTAGATGGAACGTGTACGTCAGCGCGTCCTGCGAGACCGTCCACGATGACGCGAGCCCTGGGGCGATGGTGTTCGACTGCGTCCGGGTCGTCAGCGTCTCGTAGACGTTGCCTAGAAGCACGCGGGACGCCTGTTCATTGTCGTTCTTGCGGAGGTCGAGCGACTGGGGCGAGTCGATCAGACCGACCGACATCGTGGAATACGGCCTCAGCTGCGAGACGAAGGACGTCGTTATCCGTCCGGAAAGCGTTCCCCATCCCACCCATAGAAGGGAGAACAGTGCGACGGCTACGGATAGGAAGATCGCCCAGCGGCGGATTCCGTCATGTGTGGTGTGTCGAGCTCCCATAGGCACGAGTCTAGGCCCGAGCGGGTATTTTCCCCCGTGTCGCGGCGGCGTAAGGGCAGGTGGACGCCAGGGGGCATTCCCCGCATGACGGTGTGCGCGCATGGCACAGCTCGCGGCCGAGAAGGATCAGACGATGGGAGAGATTCGTCCATTCCTCCGGGGGAAACACCTCGGTTATCTCCTTTTCTATCGACACCGGATCCGGGGACGCCGATTTCCAGTCCGTCCTCCACCGGAGCCGTCCCGTCACGCGCGTCACATGCGTGTCGACGGGGAATCCCGGGATTCCGAAGGCGTTGCCCAGAACGACGTTCGCCGTTTTGCGGCCCACTCCGGGGAGGGACGTCAGATCCGCCATGCTGTCAGGGACGACTCCATGGAACCGCGTCGTCATGATCCCGGCCATGGCCTGAAGGTTCCGCGCCTTCGTATGATAGAAGCCCAGGGGGTGGATGATGTCCTCCACGTCCTCGGGTTTGGCGCGCCACAGGTCCTGGGCGGAGGGAAATCGGGAGAACAGGAGTGGCGTCACGGTGTTGACCCGGCGGTCGGTCGTCTGCGCGCTGAGCATGGTGGCCACCAGCAGCTCGAACGGCGTGGTGAAGTCCAGAGCGCAACGGGGTGCCGGGAACATGGAACACAGAATCGCGTATTCGTCGTGCATGCGGCCGATGCGCGCGCCGCGGCTTTCGCGAGGCATCAGGGACGGTCGTCGGAGGGCGTGGTGCGCTCGGAACGAGTGGAATCGGCTTCGAGCGGGCTCGCGTCCTCGGTTCGGGGAAGCGTGTCGGCGCGATCCTCGTTCGGCGGATCGAACCGGTACCCCACATTGCGGACCGTGCCGATCAGATGCTCATACTCCCCGCCCAGCTTGGCGCGCAGTCGTCTGACATGGACGTCGACCGTTCTGGTGCCGCCGTAATAGTCGTATCCCCATACCTCCTGAAGAAGCTGAGCGCGGGTGAACACCCGGCCGGGATGCTGGACGAGGTACTTCAGCAGTTCGAACTCCTTGAACGCCAGATCGATGGGGCGACCGTGAAGACTTGCAGTGTAGCCCTTCGTGTCCACCACCAGCTCGCCGGACCGGATCTGTCCGTCCTCGACCTCGACGCCGTCCTCCGTGGAGGATCGGGACACCACCGCCGGCGAATTTCCCCTTTCCGACACAAGCCGCAGCCTTCCCTCCACCTCGGCGGGGGAGGCGTTGGCCACCACAACGTCGGCGATCCCCCATTGGGAGTTGACGACGGTGAATCCTCCCTCCGTGAGAACGAGGACGATGGGTGTGGACAGTCCCGTGGCATGGATCAGCCTGCACAGTGTTTTCGCGGTGGCCAGATCGTCCCGGGCGTCGAGGAACAGGATGGTGTTCTCGGGCATCTTCACGAGACTCGCTGCGTCCATAGGCAGCACGCGTACGCGGTGGGACAGCAGAGCGAGTGAGGGAAGCACAGATGCAGGATCCCCCGCATACGTCATCAACGTCAGATCGGTCACGTCGCATGCCTCCATCACGGGATGGTTAATTGAGAACAAACTATATGACATTCCGGTTGCGAACAGATGTCATGATCCGTTTTCGACGGTCGTGACAATTCTATCCGTGGGTTCTGGACACCACGTCCGCCCGGGGTGGGGCTACATTTAGACAAGAGCGGGTTTGGACGCGGGCGGGATGTGGCCGCGGCCGTGCGATGATGCTCGGGTGGTGAGCTTGGTGCGTGTGCCGTGGATCTGCCGCGGCGGGAAGGTGTTGTATATGGGATCCGAGATGGCGAAGACGCGGCGCTCCCCGGTGCGGTTGGGGATATCCATGGTCGCGCTTCAGTGCGTTGTGGTCGGTGCGTTGTCCGTCGCCGCGCTGGCGGGTTCCCGTCCCTATGGCGCCGTGTCCGCCATCGTGGTGGTTCTGTGCGGGGCCGAGGGATTTTCTTCGTGTTCTGCCCGCTGCGGGCAACGGTTCTTGACCGGGTCCTGAGTGCCGTGGCGGGGGCGGCGTCGTTGTGCGCCGCGTGGTTCTCCGTGGCGGTTCGAATGTCTGATCGGACGCGCGGTTATCCGATCGTCGTGGTCCATGGTGATGTGATGTCGAGGTATGGTCTATGGGCCGTTGCGGTCGTCGCTCTTATGGTTCTGACGGTGGTCGTTGCCTTCGCCCGTCAGATGCTTCGGGAGCAACGGTCGTATCTGGTCCGTTCGCTCTCCCATGCGATTCTCGGCACCGTCGCGTGCGTGGGTGCCGCGGGATGGCTTTTTCTCCCGGCCTTCATCGACCTTGTCTCCTCGCTGGCATGGTCGGTTGTCGCGGTTTCTGCTTTTCTGGTCGTCGTTCTCATCATCCAGGCCGTGTTGTCGCTGGTGTGGTGGTCGGATTCGGATCCTGATCCCTCCGCGCGGTCGCCCTGGTTGGGAACGGCTCTGATACCCGTGTTCGTGAGCGGATATCTTGTTTTTCTTGTGGTCTTCGTGATGTCGCTGATGTGATGTCGCTGTGTGATGGCGTTTCTGGGATTCGCTCGTACTGATCCCGTCACGTCCGCCGCGTCTTCCGCGTCTTCCGCGTTCGTCACGTGGATCCCATGCGATCGTGGCACGGAACCATCGGAATCCGGCCATAATCATGGTGATTCCGATGGTTCCGGAGGCCGTTCTCTGGAGTTCTTCTACTTCTGGGATTCCCCTATCCTGGGATTCCTCTACTTGGATTCCTCGAGGCGTTTGCGAGAGGCGACGATCTGCTTCTCGGCCTCGTCGACGCCCGCCCAGTAGTCGCCGGGCTGAACCTCCTTGCCGGGCTCCAGGGCCTTGTACTGCTCGAAGAAGTGCTTGATCTCGGCCTTGTGGAAGGAGCTCACGTCATCGACGTCCTTGATGTCGTCGAAGCGGACGTCCGCGGGGACGCACAGAACCTTGTCGTCGCCGCCGGCCTCGTCGACCATATGGTACAGGCCGACTGCGCGGCACTCGACGACGCAGCCGGGGAACACCGAGTTCGGGATCATCACGAGCGCGTCGAGCGGGTCGCCGTCCTCGCCGAGCGTTCCATCGATGTACCCATAGTCGTCCGGGTATCCCATCGACGTGAACAGCGTCCGGTCCAGAAAGACGCGTCCCGTCTCGTGGTCCACTTCGTATTTGTTCTTGGAGCCGCGGGGAATCTCCACAACGACGTTGAAGGTTTCAGCCATGTCACTCTCCTTGGATGTGGTTGAGAATAATCCGTTTCACACCTTACCGCTATGGGGCCCGTAGCGCTCGCGGAACATCGGATTTCCTCATCGCGGATGGCTCTTCGAGGAGCCGGACCATCGGGCCATCGGGTTCCCTTTCCCCGGAGATTTCCGTTCCGCAGTCCCGCCCCACGGGTCACCCCTTTAGACGCTGCCGGGAGCCGCGGGTTCCTCCGCGTCGGAGCATTTGACCACATGGCCGGTAATTCTCTTCGCTGCGCCGCAGCACGTGGGACGCTCGTCGATGACCTTCGACCTTTTGAAGGAACCGTTGCGAAAGGATGGAAAGATGTATGTGCATATGAAGCGTGTGGTGGCCATTGTTCTGGCGGCCTCACTGGCGTTGACGGCGGCCGTTGCCGGAGTGTGGGGGGCGGCAGCAGCCGAATCGGAGACATTGACGTCCACGCTGCTCGACGAGGACTATTCGTTGAAGCATGTCGTGAATGGGAACAATCTGTTTCTCGGGGTGATCGGGACGGATTCCCGGGGACGGAAGTATTACTGCGTCCAAACGTCCCGGATCGCCGACTTCAGGATCACCGGATCATCGCCGATCACGGGGGCTGACGCGGCTCGGCTGGCGTGGCTGCTCGACAGGTACTCGGACAGCAGGGACGCGCGGATCCATGCGGCGCTGGCGCTTCTCGCCCATGATCACCATGATGAGGATCCCGCGGAATGGCGGGTCGACCGCCAGGCGCTGATGCAGCGATATCCCGATGTGGAGGGCCGAGCGCGGTCGTTGTGGGATGAATCGGAATCCCTGGCTCCCATGACGGTCGCCGTGCGCAACGAGTACGATGATGCGTCCCGATTGGGAAGGGTCGTGGTTTCGGTGAAGAACGTCAACGGGGGAGAGATCGCCGGTGTTCCTTATCGTCTGTCCATGGACGGGGAGGCGGCGTTTGATGCGGGCGGATCTTCTCTGACGGACGTCAGCGGGCGCTCCGATGGCCATCGATGGGTGGCGCGGGGCCGGGGCGGGGTTTCGGTCTCCGTCGTGGTTGAGACGCGTCGACTCGACAGGGTCCTGAGCGCCCAGAATCTCGTCAGGGTCGGTGGAGCGGCCTCGATCTCGGCGGCGACGCGGTTTGAGGTGCGCAGGGATTTCGTTCCCACCATAGCCACCGTCGTCCCTCGCAGGGTTATGGACATCGGCGCCGAGGCGGTCGACATGGTCACCGCCGATGTGGCGGATGGGGAGGGCGCCTGGAAGCCCGGACTGCGCCTCGACGCCCGGGGGTGGTTCTTCGACGGCCTGTCGGCCGACGCGGCGGACGAGGAAATCCGGCCCGATGCCGGTGGGGACGCGGCGGCTTTTCTGGAGCGGCTTGCGGATCGGGGGCTTCGTCCGTCGGCGTACGCGACGGCGTCGTTCACCGCTCCGGGGCAGACCGTCGAGGCGCATGCGCTGACGTCGCCTGATGGGGGAGAGGTCTACCGAACCGCCCGGCCGGGGATCGGCACGTGGGTGTGGGCCTTCAGCCGTGAATCCCTCAGCAGGGAGGCGCGTGAATACGTGCTCAAGGACGTGGTGTCCCCGTTCATGGACCAGGCGGAGACCGTGTCCGTTCGCTCGACGGTGCAGGTCGAATCGGTGGTGACCGAGCATACCGCGCTGCAGGGTGCCGAACTGGGGGACACCATCACCGTCGCAGGCTTCCCCGATGACCATGGTGATTTTTCCGGCGATGCCTCCTTGGGGCTCAGAGCGGACAATCCCCATGCCACGGTCAGCGTCTGGTGGGCCGGCGACGGCGAGAATCATGCCAACGACGAACGATATCGGCCCGAGGGCGACGACGTGCCGCAGGAGGACGCGAACCATCGTCTGGTGGGTACATGGACGTATGCGGCGCGCAACGGGGTCATCCGTGTCGGTGGAGGAGCGCCGGACGCCGATGGCAGGGCCGTGACGATCACCGCGCGGGATCCGGGGTGGTACGTGTTCGTGTGGAGTTTCACGGGCGACGATCGGGTCGCTCCTGCGTCAAGCTCATACGGGGATGCATGGGAACGGGTTCGCGTATGGCCCGCCCCCGAATCCCCGGACATCTCTGAGCCCATTGGGATCGTCACGTCGGTGGAGCCGGATCTTGTCTATGTGGGGGAGTTCTTCCATGATCGCGCGACGGTGACCGGTGACGTCCCTGATGGTGCCACCGTCGAGTTCACCGCCTATGAGGCGGTGGACGACGGAGCCGAACCGGGGCGTTCAGGGAAACTTCTTGATGCGGCTGCGGCCCCGATCCGCTGCGAGGATGATAACGGTGGCTGCGCGGCCGTCAGTCCACAGGTGCGATCATCCCGGGAGGGGCTGGTCTATTGGAGAGCGGCCGTGGTATCGAAGGATGGCGATGTCCTCGCATCCCATGATCTTGGTGCTCCCGGCGAAGTGGTCACGGTGAGGCGGAAGACCGAGAATCCGGTGCTCGCCAAGACCGGGTCCTCTATATCCGCAGTGGCGGCCGTGGTCGTGGTCATGGGCTTTCTGGGCGTAGCCGTTCTGGTGATGGTCATCCGCACTCGCCAAAGATGATGTCGGACGATGCCGGGGAGGGGACTCCGTTCCCGTGCTTGCGAGGATGCTTCTGCGGTCGTGACGCTGACCCGGCATAAAGCGGGCGAGGGTGTCGATACCAATGCCATGGGCTCCGGATTCGCCATGGATCCGGGGACCCATGGCATTCGTCGGAGACCCAAGCGACACGCTGGGCGTCCATGCCTTCAGTCCTATGTCCGGCAAGGTGGTATGGTTAATTACATGACTAATTAACCAACTAACGGATGGACGTCCGGATGCATGGCGTGCATTCCATACGTGGTGGCCATACGGTCGTGCGGAAGCGCCGCTGCCGTCGATCGGATTGCGTCGTCGATCGGATTGTGTTGTCGTTCGGATCGGTTGGTTGGTCATGTGCCGAAAGGACGTCCCATGGATTTCACCGAGCAGAGCGGGGTGGCGCTCTACCTGCAGGTCGCGGATCAGCTGGAGGAGCTCATCATCAGCGGTTCCGCGCCCGAAGGAGATCGCGTCCCCTCGACCACGGAGATATCCACGACCTATCGCATCAATCCGGCGACGGTGCTCAAGGGCATGGGCCTTCTGGTATCGCAGGGATATCTCGAGAAGCGTCGGGGCGTGGGCATGTTCGTCACGCCCGGAGCGCGTGAGAGGCTCGTCGAATCCCGTCGGAAGGACTTCCTCGCCCGGGCCGTCCCCGATCTCGTCGCACAGGCGCACGATCTGGGCATCACCACGGATGGCCTGATCCAAGCAATCGAAGGAGCCTCATCATGACCACACTCAGCGTTGACCATCTGCGAAAGCGATACGGCGGCACGACCTGCTTGGATGACGTCAGCATGACGTTCGAGGGTCCGGGGATTCGCGCGTTGCTCGGACGCAACGGCGCGGGAAAGTCGACGCTGCTCAACATCGCCGCCAACCGGGCCTTCGCCGATTCGGGATCGATTCTTCTTGACGGCGAAAACGTGACGGAGAACGAGGCCGCCCAGGACCGGATCGTCCTGATGAGCGAGGACAACCTGTTCCCCTCGTCCATGAGGATGCGCGACATCGAGACCAACGTCAGGCGCTTCGCCGGTACCTTCGACTCCGATCTGGCGTCCACGATGGCCGAGGTCCTCGATCTGGACCGCTCCATGAGGTTCTCGGCGATGTCGACGGGACAGCGAACAGTCGCCAAACTCATCGTCGCTCTAGCGTCGCCGGCCGATGTGGTCATTCTCGATGAGCCCGTTCTGGGTCTGGACGCGACGAACCGTGATGAGTTCTCGCGGATACTCATGGACACCTATGCTCGCCGTCCAAGGCTGATCGTCGTCTCCACCCATCTCATCGAGGAGATCTCCACGCTGGTGGAAAGCGCCGTGATCATCGACCACGGACGTCTTGTCGCCTCCGGAAGCGTCGAGGAGCTGGAAACCATGGTCTGGAAGGTCTCGGGACCGGAACGTTCGGTCGATGAGGCCGTGGGGCGTCGTCGCGTGCTGCGCACGGAGAGGCTGGCATCGTCGGTGACCGCCTATGTCGTGGGGCGTCCGCAGGCGGATGCGCCGAACGTGCGCGTGTCCGCATTGGGGCTGCAGGAGACGTTCGTCGAGCTGACCCGTCGTCACGTCACGGTTTCGAGCGAAGGGTTGACGGCCGCATCGCGTGACGCCTCCGGGCAGGGCGGAGGCGATTCGTCGAACGGCCTCGCGCAGTCGCATCCCGCGCAGTCATATCCCAGTCAGTCGCATCCCATCGCCGACCATTCCGCGGCATCCCATTCACCGAACGGAAAGGACCTATGATGACCAACGTGAGCGCGCGCCACCTATCGGCGGCACTGATATATCAGCTATCGTGGCGGATGAAGTTCCTGGGGATCTATCTGGTGTTCTACCTTATCTTCTCCATCGGCATCCCGTTGACGATTGCCGTGGTCGGCACCGGGGGGACCACCGACGGATATGTGGACGTCATGACTCCGGCGATCATCTTCAGCGGAACCGTCGCCATGATCGGCAGTAAGTTGGATTTCCGGTTCCTGCTGTTCAATGGACTCACGCGCACCATGATGTTTCTCTGTTCAGTCATCGTGCTGGTGGTGGCGTCAGCGGCAACCACCGCGGTCGTCGTGGCGTCCCGTCTTCTCCTGTCCGTCGGAAGCCTGCCGATACGGAGTGGGTCGCTTGTCGCCGACCAGTATGCGGCCGGAAGCGTTCCCACGGCGTCGGCGGCGTCGGCGCTTCATGGGACGGGCGTCGCGGTGATGACCCTGGTGGTTTTCCTGCTCGTCATGGTCGTGTCCTCCTTCATGGGCGTTCTGATGACCCGGTTGGGCAGGCGCGGCCGTCTGACCTTCGGAGCCCTGGTGTTCCTGGTGCCCACGCTGGTGGGGTTTCTCCTCAGTCGTGTGGATACGCGTTCTCTTCTTCGATGGCTGCGCGACTTCGGCGAGGCGTTCCTGGGAATCCGATCCGATGGCGCGCTCGATTTCAGGCCTCTTTCCATGACGCTTCTTGCCGTGGCCTTCCTGTTCATGGCATTGGCATGGCTGGTGGGCCGGCGGCGCGGAGTGGACCGCGTCGTGCAGAAGTAGTCCCGGCGGTCGCCGCCGCGTCGTGTCGCTTATGTGCCTGAGGGAATCAAACACGGGAATCAAACACCGGAATCAACACCGGGAACAACCCACGAGCATGTGGCCGTGACGGTCTGGCGGCGCATGGGTGACACGCCGCCAGTGCGGGACACGGGGTTCCGAGCGTCGATTGGGAGTGTGAGAAGCATCACGGGAAGCGTCACAGGAAGCGTCACAGGAAGCGTCGCGGGAAGCGGCGCCATCGGGTGCAGAACGGTTCGGCGTCAGCGGATGGGTGCGGGAGAATACCTCGTAGACAACCTCATGCAGTCCTGTCAGGTCGAATGTGTCATGCCGTGATCATGGCGGATTCCTCGAATCGTGCGGGTGAAGTGCGGGTGCAGTGCGGCTGATCTGCATGGCCGTGCACCGAATATGACGTCGTCGTGTAGCGTATCTTATGTTACGACACGCCGATGGAATAAGTCATATGGACTTCCGCATGAGGTGCAGTATCGTCCTGATAGCCCAAGGATTCCGTCATGGCTGTAGCAGTGTCGCCAACGGTCTCATGTTTTTAAGATCACAAGCATTACCTGAGTTCTAGTTAGAAGTGCAACACCGCTTATGGTTGGGATTGCTGATGTTCCGACCTTTGGGAGGTGCTGCACTCACTATGAAAGCTTATACGCATGTGACCGGGGGTGAGCGGATCAGGATTGAGATGCTGCGTTTCGGGGATCATGAGACGATCCGGCAGGTGGCCCGCCAGCTGCATCGTTCCGCCTCCACGATCAGCCGGGAGCTCAGGCGTGGCCTGTGGTTCGCGTCCAACGAGAACGAGTCGTACCGGCCCTACCATCCCGGGCGGTTGAAGACGGGGGCGTGGACGGCTGGCCCGTTCTATTCGGCGTTGACCGCGCGGCGCAAGGCCGAGGCACGTTCGCGCAGGCCGAGGAAGCCCAGGCGCATGATGGACGCGCGCCTGCACGCGTGGGTGGCGGACGCGTTGACGCGTGGCTGGACGCCCGAGCTGATCGAGGGCCGGCTGAAACCGGAGTATCCGGCTGACCCGTCGATGCGGATCAGCCACGAGTGCCTCTACCAGTGGATCCACCAGGGGCATGCGGACGGCGAGGACTGGCGGCGCTACCTGCCCCGGGCCAAACGCCACCGCACCAGACGGGCGGGCCGCAGGGCCGGGCGTGTGACGATCCCGATGCGCGTGCCACTCGCCCTGCGTCCCAGGGTCGTGGACCACCGAGGTTCGTTCGGCCACTACGAATCCGACACGGTCATCGGTTCGGCTCCCTCGAAGCGGTGCGTCGACACGCGGGTCGAACGCAAAACCAGAAAGCTGTTCGCCCGCCTCATCGAATCCAAAAGCGCGCCGGCGACCGCCAGGGCCGAATACGCGATCTACAGCCGCATCCCCGCAGCGGCGCGCATCGACCGGACCTGGGACAACGGGTCCGAATCCGCGTTGCACCGGCTCGTGGACGAGGCCCTGGGCATGCTCACCTACTACGCCGACCCATACTCGCCCTGGCAGCGCGCCAGCAACGGGAACCGCAACGGCATGATCCGCCGCTACCTGCCCGAACACGCCAGCCTGAAGAACCTGACCCAGACCGAACTCGACGACATCGTCACCGAGATCAACGACACCCCCATGAAGCTCCTGGACTACCACACGCCCAACGAAGCATGGCAAGAGGAAATATCCGAACTCGGCCTATCATCAAACCAGACCAGCCAACAAGCYTTTCCCCGTGGTCTCACCGTCAGCCCCGAGGTGTCGGAATGCATCCTGAAT
>NZ_JGZD01000011.1 GCF_000741645.1 Bifidobacterium minimum | reverse complement strand
GGGTCGAACGCAAAACCAGAAAGCCGTTCGCCCGCCTCATCGAATCCAAAAGCGCGCCGGCGACCGCCAGGGCCGAATACGCGATCCACAGCCGCATCCCCGCGGCGGCGCGCATCGACCGGACCGGGGACAACGGGTCCGAATCCGCGTTGCACCGGCTCGTGGACGAGGCCCTGGGCATGCTCACCTACTACGCCGACCCATACTCGCCCTGGCAGCGCGCCAGCAACGGGAACCGCAACGGCATGATCCGCCGCTACCTGCCCGAACACGCCAGCCTGAAGAACCTGACCCAGACCGAACTCGACGACATCGTCACCGGGATCAACGACACCCCCATGAAACTCCTGGACTACCACACGCCCAACGAAGCATGGCAAGAGGAAATATCCAAACTCGGCCTATCATCAAACCAGACCAGCCAACAAGCCAAACGTTGCACTTACAAATGGAATCCAGCGAGTGGGTGACAGGATTAGGATTATAGAAGAATCAGAGAAATTCGCAATCATTTTGGTTTTTCTCTCAAATTTTTTGATATTTTGTTCTTCTTAGCGACTCAGGGATTCAATATCCAACGACACCGATCAGATTTAATTTTACCCTCAAAAGTCAAAGAGGTCAGATTTCACATTGATTGATAACGTCATGCAAAATCTTTATGTGAATTTGAAAGGATCGTGAGATGTTCCATTTTTTGTAATCTTACTGCGCAAATTAAGGAATACAATAATATTGTTCTAGTTTTCTCATATAATCATATGCCGTTCTAATTCTTGATGATTCGATAGAGGTAACGACCATTAGATTCTCGTGATGATAGACTCTCGAAATGGAGAGTTTTTGAAGATATGTCATCGAGGCGATGGGTCGATGCGACGAAATCGACTCCTAGAATTTTCAGCTGATCAATTGTTAGAGAAACAGAAAAAAGATCTGGCCAAATGAGGGAAAATGGTATTTCGTTTTGAGATTCGGGTACGATGCTAACCGCTGCGAAAGCATAACGATTATAAATCTTCGTATAGCGATGATGCGGGTCAATTTTTTCCCAGGTACTTATCTTGGGAGTAACTGAAAGAGCGTTCAGCGTTTTGATTCCATTTGCTGTAAATAAATTGGCGAGCATATTGCTATTGTCGCCTTCCGTGATCCATGTCGAATCAGTGTTTGTCGATAGCGCTCGAATTTTTGCAATAAGAGGTTGGTCGGTCATGGGACTTATCGAGTATTGTATAGGGTTGACAAATAATCCAGAGAGGATGACTGCTGGCAAGACAATTATGCCAGAAATTATTTTAATTAAAGATTGTCTGCACAATAATAATAAGGATGTGAAAAAGACAAGTAGTGCAACGATGAATGTCAGTATTATTCCAACGAAAGATGAAAATTCTTCATGAGTCAATATTGCGATTGTGGCTGCCCCGATTGTTGATATCAAAAGAATAATCATTCTATTATTTGCGGTGTGACTTTTGAGTCTGGGATCTCGCCTTTTCTGATGTGTAAAAATTGATGCCTCAGAGATGAGAAGAATTATATTGGCTATGCCACTACTGCCGTCATTCTTTTTGCGGTTGTAGCAGTCAGAAGCGTTATCTGACAGAACCAGAGTGGGAGTCCAACCACTTGATATGTGATATAAAGTATAATTAATAATAATAACGAGGTTTCTCGAAATCGTATTCTCCTTGTGCGGAAGACGTTAATCGCAAATAGAATAATTCCTATAGGGAAAAGGTCGATGAATCCTGATGCTTCGGTAGGGTTGGATGTTCCAACATAATTCTTTACTGAGAGGAAAATGCTACCGATGCCCGAGAATAAACTTCTCCATTCTAGGTCCCCTCCTGTTGAATGACGTCTTCCTGGATATTCCGTGCTGAGTGTTGACATAATTGTTTCTTTTGATTCGAATGCGACATGCAGCAGAAGAGCTATCCCGATTGTCGCGATAAGCAGTGTCCAGAGAATATCGTGAGGAGGAATATGAATATGTCTGAAATGTTTGCGGACGACGTCAATAATCAGAATGAGAAGTATATAGAAAAGTGGAATTTGCCAAGCTGGATAGAGTGAAAGAATGAACATTCCGCCGCATACAGTGATTGCGCTGAAATATATTATTCGTCGTAACGTCGAGGTGGCAGTGAGATAGCGATCCATACATACGACGGAAACGGATATCGCAATAATCATCTCCGGAAGCGAATTGACGGCGAACCACCACTGTACAAGCGGCGAGAAGGTAATAAGGCTGGCGCCTACCAATGACAGAATCTTTCCCTCGTTATTCTCTCGGGGTGTCCGTTCTAACGTGGATGATGTCTTTTTAGTTATTAACAGGAAAAGTTCATAGGTGGAAAGAAACAAGACAACAATTCGTGCAGACCAGTAGAATGCTAGCCCCCGAGAACTCCCTAGAAGCAAGTATCCCCAGTGAAAAGGACGAAATACTTCGGCAATATCTAGTACGGGAGAATCTTTGATGATGAACATATCGGAGGGAGTGCCTCCGATAAGGGAATTGAAGTATGAGTAACCAGAATAATACTGCGATAAGGAGAACGCGGTCCCGACAACATATTCATCACTTCTAATGGCTCGCGGGGTCCCGAATACCACGGCGTGGTTCATGTTGTTGCCAAGCCAGAAGTTCCACATTCCCAGAGATGAGCCGCTTATGTTGCAAATGACACACAGTACGATAACAGACATGCCAAGTGCATAGCGATACTTATGCATGAATCTCAGGCTGGAAGATAAGCCAAGAGATACGAACATTCCAATCGGTAGCAGGACAATCAATATCACGAGAATTCTTATCAGCACAATGTGTGGAGAGATGTCTACATCCTTTGCGGGGACATGAAATAGAATGTTGCTGAAATGAGGATATAAGAAGGCCGTTATGATGGACGCCGCGATAAGTAACACGGTTGCCAAAATTGTCCGAATCGCTGTTTTGGAAATATGCATAGTTGCACGTTCGGATGGGATCGGCATCATATCCTCTGATTCTCTGTGAAAGTACAATATATTATTGATTAGTACAATGGGTAAAAGCCCACATACATATATTACGTTCTTGGTCTCCTGTAGTCGAGGCGGCTGGATTCTATTTGTAAGTGCAACGTTTGGCTTGTTGGCTGGTCTGGTTTGATGATAGGCCGAGTTTGGATATTTCCTCTTGCCATGCTTCGTTGGGCGTGTGGTAGTCCAGGAGTTTCATGGGGGTGTCGTTGATCCCGGTGACGATGTCGTCGAGTTCGGTCTGGGTCAGGTTCTTCAGGCTGGCGTGTTCGGGCAGGTAGCGGCGGATCATGCCGTTGCGGTTCCCGTTGCTGGCGCGCTGCCAGGGCGAGTATGGGTCGGCGTAGTAGGTGAGCATGCCCAGGGCCTCGTCCACGAGCCGGTGCAACGCGGATTCGGACCCGTTGTCCCCGGTCCGGTCGATGCGCGCCGCCGCGGGGATGCGGCTGTGGATCGCGTATTCGGCCCTGGCGGTCGCCGGCGCGCTTTTGGATTCGATGAGGCGGGCGAACGGCTTTCTGGTTTTGCGTTCGACCCGCGCGCCGACGCACCGCCTCGAGGGGGCCGAAGCGATGACCGTGTCGGATTCGTAGTGGCCGAACGAACCTCGGTGGTCCACGACCCTGGGACGCAGGGCGAGTGGCACGCGCATCGGGATCGTCACGCGCCCGGCCCTGCGGCCCGCCCGTCTGGTGCGGTGGCGTTTGGCCCGGGGCGGGTGGCGCCGCCGGTCCTCGCCGTCCGCATGCCCCTGGTGGATCCACTGGTGGAGGCACTCGTGGCCGATCCGCATCGACGGGTCAGCCGGATGCTCCGGTTTCAACCGGCCCTCGATCAGCTCGGGCGTCCAGCCACGCGTCAACGCGTCCGCCACCCACGCGTGCAGGCGCGCGTCCATCATCCGCCCGGGCTTCCTCGGCCTGCGCGAACGTGCCTCGGCCTTGCGCCGCGCGGTCAACGCCGAATAGAACGGGCCAGCCGTCCACGCCCCCGTCTTCAACCGCCCGGGATGGCAGGGCCGGTACGACTCGTTCCCGTTGGACGCGAACCACAGGCCACGCCTGAGCTCCCGGCTGATCGTGGAGGCGGAACGATGCAGCTGGCGGGCCACCTGCCGGATCGTCTCATGATCCCCGAAACGCAGCATCTCAATCCTGATCCGCTCACCCCCGGTCACATGCGTATAAGCCTTCATAGTGAGTGCAGCACCTCCCAAAGGTCGGAACATCAGCAATCCCAACCATAAGCGGTGTTGCACTTCTAACTAGAACTCAGGCTCGCATCTTCGTCTCCTTGTTTAAGCAAATTATTAACTAATCATCATCTTCAAGCTATTCGTGCTTTCTAATTCATTGGTTCCTGATTAGTTTTCGTTCCACCATGATGAACGGATGCTAAGCCTTTGCAGTAACCCCCGATGGCTTGCATGCCTTGGATTCTATCGGCTTGCAGCCGCTTTCAATTCGTTTCATTCATGGTGCCGTGAAGTCTGGGCATGTCCAGATGACATAAGACGGGCCACCCGTCACCAAGGTGAATAGATTCCCACGTCGACGACATCCGACTGAAGGATCATTCAGCGGGGAAACGGAGTTCCTCTAGTGGTCGGACGACAAATTAGCAGCCTGACAAACGTGATCGGAGAGCGGCTTCCCCGAGACGCCGTATCGGCGATGTCTGGTGCGCTTATGCGCAACGTCCTCTCCAAAGTTTTCCAGAAACACGCCTATTGAACGATTGATGCGTTCCAAACCTCCCCACTTCGGAGGGTTCACAGGACGCAATGCACAGAGAGCCGCTACAGATCGAATAGATAGAGGAGAAAACTCAGATCGGTGCATTACCCTCGTAAAAACACCGACGAAACCATTAAGAAGGTAAAACCTACGTACACAAATCATTAAGCAACATCCAGTTCGATCCCAGTTTTCCCGAGGCCTTGACCTCGGGGGGCGTGGTTCATCCTCATTCATGAACTCTAGTGATTGACCGGCTAAGAAGATGGATTCCATTAGTATCGAGAGCTGCAGTCAAACGCATCCATACTAACTTGGAAACCCTTAAAGGTTTCGACTCTCAAAATCGTTGAAAAGGATTCGGTTGGCAGCCACAATCGCTGTCTTGCTATAATCATGTCAAGGACACATCAATCCGAAACATGCAGAAGCAGGCCCTCGAAAAGATGCCCAGCCAGTGACTTCATCGCAAAAGGCGTGTTGATTCATTCCGTTTCTCCAGACATTGGAATAAAGGTTCGACTCCGTTAACTCGACTCGACGGAATAATGGTACTCGACGCTTACACCGTTTGATCCCACGAAAGATACATGAATAGTATCGCTATTGACGTCACCACTGCAAATGCTATTATACTAGATGGTCAGCCGATATTCCATCAAGATAAATTAATATAAGCACTGCACGTTTAATGGATGCCATTGTATGACATCAGCCAACATTTCATTCTTGGAGAAAACTAGATGGTAAAAAGCATACATATCTCTTATCGTCGGATAGTCAAATATATATCCAAGAATTACTTGAACATTATTAATGAAAAGAATAATTCCCTTGCCTTTTCTATTACCATATTTCTTCTGCTGTCAATTCCAAGTCTGATTGTTTGGTTAATCTCATATCCAGGTTTCCTTCAAGCAGATCATCAATCTACAATCGCTGGAATTGCAGTAGGAAACCCCTCTCAATGGCATTCCCTTCTCTGGGGATTCTTTGCATATATCTTTATCTACTTGAGCCCCTCATACGGGCTATATGGATTAGTGCAAATATGTTTTTTTAGCATCTGCACATATTACGCCATCGATTTCTTTCTCAAAGAAAAAATAATCAACGGAAAGGGCGCCATGGCCCTTTCTCTTTTTTTCGGCCTGTGCCCGACTTTTTTCTTATATAATCTTCTGTACTCATCGGATATTATTTTCGCCATCTCACTCATCCCACTAATAATCTTTCTCATCAAAATTGATCAAAGTGAAGGAAATATTTTAACAAACATAATATTTGATCTTGAATTTATCTCTTTGACATTAATACTTGTGGAACTGCGAAAAAAATGCTCTTCTAATTCCATTCTTATTATTCTTTATTTTCATTTTCAAATATCCAAAAGTTAGAGGAAGAGTATTATTTATATTTATATCCATATTTCTTCTGTTTGGAATCATATCTTTCCTGCTATCTTATGGCCTTAATGCCCAAAAATCGCCATCACAGGAGCTTCTATCGGTACCTGCTCAGCAAATCGCCAGAACATTCCGCGATAATGGAACCATTCCCACTCGTGAATGGGATAATCTAACGAAAATCCGGAGCGCAGACGAGTGGAAAAATTCTTATATTGCAAACACCGCCGATCCCGAGAAGTCAGGTTTGTCCCTATCCCTAACATTCATTCATGACTGGATTGTACTCGGATGGCATAATCCACGAATATACTGGTATGCATATCGAGACCTAATGAGTCCATATTGGCAGCTATCCGACGGAAGCGACCCTCTAATTCAATTAGATTTTACCAATTCACCGGCTTTTACCACCACTGTCTGCAAAAGTTCTTGTCGCAAAGAATACATATCACAGATGACGGCAAAACAATCACCGCGTCAGATACAGATATCCCTGTTGAGAACAAGGGTCAATGACTGGAAAATGCCGATAGTTACGGATTTATATAATCTTGTCTTTTTCAACCGTGCTTTTCCGCTTATTTTTTTATTGGTTTCTCTGGGAATTGCGATCACTAGAAAATTTGCCAGATCATTCATGTTGATCACGCTTCCTCTCATAGCAGTAATGGCTTCACTTTTGCTTTTTTCTCCTGTATCTTCATTCAGATATGCCATTCAGATATATTATTCGATACCCTTAATAATCATATGGATGATCTTCAGAATGAATCAATCGAAGAGAGGAGGCCGCTTAGTCTATTAACGCCCCAACAGAGAATCATAAATTACTTATGCTTCCATTCTTTTTTGTTCGCTAATATCAACAATGCTGATGAATTGTGTTTGTCAGAAAATCCTTTTCACTTTAACGCCATATCATAAGGATCATCAGTTGGCTCACTTGACTACCCTGATAACATCATCCTTAATAGGTATGATAAATTATTGTCATATCAGCAATTTTCTAAAAATAGTGTTGACATAATACTTACTTAACCGACCACCAAGCAAGAAATCCTGGTTTATCGTGCATTCGACGACACTTCACCAGAGTGTAGCCATGTTGAACACTAGGGATCGACGATCCCGATAACTCCCTCCCGGGATTCTGGACACGGAATCGAGTACGATATTAAACCATGAGACCCAAAAGAACCGGTACTGCAATTGTCGCGGTTTTGCTTCCTTGCTACAACGAGGAGATAACAATAGGTAAGGTTATCGCCGATTTCCGCGATTCCCTGCCTGAGGCTACCATATATGTCTACGACAACAATTCAACCGACCGGACCGCCGAAATCGCCGATAAAGCAGGAGCCATCGTTCGTAAAGAGCCCCGCCAGGGCAAGGGCAATGTGATTAGAGCCATGTTCGAAGACATTGATGCTGATGTCTACATCATGGCCGATGGAGATGACACGTATCCCGCGGAGGCGGCACCTGCTATGGTCGATAAAGTGCTGGATGGATATGACATGGTCATTGGAGACCGTTTAAGCTCCACATATTTTGAAGAAAACAAAAGGCCTTTCCACAATTTTGGCAACAGACTGGTACGCAGCTCCATTAACTCCCTTTTCGGCGCCCACGTTACGGACATAATGACCGGATATCGCGCATTCTCATACACCTTTGCCAAAACCTACCCGGTGCTATCACATGGCTTTGAAGTTGAGACCGAGATGACCATTCATAGTCTCAACAACAATCTTCGGCTGTTCGAAATGCCGATTCAATATAGAGATCGACCCCAAGGATCAGTAAGCAAACTTGATACCGTTGGCGACGGCATCAAGGTACTATCCACGATTTTCCGAATGATCCGAGAATATAAGCCACTTCCATTTTTCGGCGGAATCGGACTCCTCATCAGCGTCATTGGATTGTTCTTCACGGGAAGCGTTGCCATTGAGTTCTGGAGGACAGGAATGGTGGCACGATTCCCCACACTCATCGGAGCCGTAATGCTCATCATCACAGGCCTGTTATGCATCACGACAGGAATCATTCTAGATGTCGTAGCAAGAAACAATAGAAAGTTGTTTATCGTCGAATGCAATGGATTCGCTGCATTCAGACATGTCCACATCAATAGTCTCCCGTCACTTCCCGGCGTGGACCGCCGTGAAGAAGTAGACATAAAATCATAAGATTACGATGTCCCCATCCGTCTAATGGCCGGGTGTTATGTTCTTGTTTAGTAGAAGAAAAACACGACGCCCGGCATCAGCTTATCCTTCTAGGCCTATCCACCGCTGAGCCTCCGTTCCATTGGATGAGTATAGCTGCACAGAGGTTCCGTCCGCAGTCGCGGCCCCCGACACATCGAGGACCAGACCCGATTTTAATGCCGAATGTAAAGTTAATGTGCCATTCGAATCTTTAACCGCAATCCATTTTTGCGCGTACGAGCCATTCGCCTCATACTGATTCATTGTTGTCCCTATAGCCGTGGACCCTCCTCTTACATCGAGGACCTTCCCGGAACCTACGTTTGTCAGAGTCACATAACCATGCTGATCGTGCGAGACCCGCCATTGCTGAGCACTGGTTCCATTCGATGACCATAAGCGAACCTCAGCACCATTGGATTGCGACCCCCCTGCGACATCGAGGACCTTCCCTGATGCCAAAGCGGTCTGGAACACCGCCACTCCGTCAGCAAGGTCCTGACGATGCTTCATCGCGAATGAATCGAGCATCTCGCGAGTATTTTGCGCCACGGCTATTCCCCACATCTGGGCCTTGGACCCCATTCGCCGCATAGGACTGCAGCTTGGCGTTGGCGACCGCGTTCCCTGATGGAACATCCACGACTTTACCCGAGGCGTCATTGACGAGGGCAAACGACGAGTCATCGTACACTATCACCGACCAATTCTGAGCAGCCGTGCCATTCGCCTCCCATTGCTGAATGGCGGCACCGTTGACCGTCGATGCACCACCCACCTCTACGTTCTTCCCGGAAGCCGAATTGACGATTCTATACACCCCATTACTCACCTCGTGGAAGGTGTACAGCTGAGCGTCGGTCTGGTTCCATGGATATAGCTGAAGCTGCGTCCCCCCGGATTGGGACGCTCCCGGAAGATCAATGACAAGGCTTTCATTGAGACCAGAAATAATCCTAACCGTCTTGGGGGCTGCGGACGTTTTCTTGGAGATGGTTTAGGCCGCTAGCCCTTGTTGCATTCTATAGTGTACGGGACTTTTCCATCCCAGGGATTGTTTGATACGCTCATGGTTGTACCAGTGCATGTACGTGTCGACGTGTTCCATGACTTGACGGCAGGTCAATTGTTCCCAGTGCTCGGGGTAGACGGCTTCGGTCTTCATGCGGCCGAAGAATCCCTCGGCCGCTGAGTTGTCCGGGGAGCAGCCCTTCCTGCTCATGGAGCGGATGATACCGTGCTCCTGGCAGATCCGGATCCATTCGGGCCACCGGTAGTGGCAGCCACGATCTGAGTGCACGATCACCCTGGTATCATCGGGCAGGGTTCCGATCGCCTTTCTGAGCATGGTGTTGGCCAATCGGGCGTTCGGATGCAGGCCTGTCGTGTAGGCGACGATCTTGCCGTCGTAACAGTCGATCATGGGCGATATCAACCGAATAGTGAATGCATCGGGTACGTCCCTGGGTCGTGTCGTCCCCGATGCTGGTATGCTGGACTGTCGTTCCCTT
>NZ_JGZD01000010.1 GCF_000741645.1 Bifidobacterium minimum | reverse complement strand
CGTACCGGGCGACCCGCGTGCCGGGACCCGCGTACCGGGCGACCCGCGTACCGGGACCCGCGTACCGGGCGACCCGCGTGCCGGGACCTGCGCACTGATGGAAGGGCCTGACCGTGGTCCACGACGGGCGTCCGGTCGGGGCTCGGTAGTCCCCCTGCGTAGAATCGATTCCGTTATGGCACGACAGACATCTTCCTCGAAAAAAGGGTCATCCTCGACGCGGTCCGATTCGCGTCATGGCGGTGACCGGTCCTCCGACGCCCGGACCGGTGCCGGGCAGGAGCCAATGTGGCGGCGTGCGCTTCTGGCGCTTCCTCGTGCGATCGGGACGCTGGTGAGGTCGGTCAGCGGCGTCGGCGACGAGTTCGACCCCGCCTACCGCCGCGATGGGCTGTGCCTTCTGCTTCTGGTCCTTGCCGTTCTGTTCGTCGCATCCGAATGGTTCCGTGTCAGCGGGGTGCTCGGCCGCCTTCTCCATTCGCTCGCGTCCGGGGCCCTGGGGCTGATGAGCGTGGTGCTGCCGGTTCTTCTCGTCATACTGGCCATCCGGTTGATGCGCCATGCGGGGAAGGGCTCCGAGAATCCACGCGTGATCAGCGGATGGTTCCTGCTTCTGTGGTCCGTGTGCTCCATCATCGACATAGTGGTCCTGTCCGATGCCAAGGGGTTCTCGTTCTCGCAGGTGCAGCGGGCCGGCGGCCTTCTGGGATTCGTTCTGGGATCGCCGCTGTCATGGGGTCTGTCCGGCGTCTTCGCCGTCATCGTATTCGTTCTGGTGGGGCTGTTCTCGCTGCTGATGATCGCCGGCCGGACGATGACGGATGTGGCGGAGGCGATTCGTGGCGTATTCGCG
The DNA here is from genome assembly GCF_000741645.1 of Bifidobacterium minimum. Taxonomy (GTDB): domain Bacteria; phylum Actinomycetota; class Actinomycetes; order Actinomycetales; family Bifidobacteriaceae; genus Bifidobacterium; species Bifidobacterium minimum. The sequence continues at coordinate 54,208 of NZ_JGZD01000010.1, read as the reverse complement.
CATGGGGATCGGGCCGCGTCCACGGAGGGGGACGACGGGCAGTTTCCCGACGAGGTGCGGGTGGGCGGGGACGTCATTCCCGTCGCCGCGGGCGTGCCCTCGCATGATGGGAACGGCGGGGATGGGGGAGAGACGTCCGCCCCTGCGCGCCATTCCCGCCTGAAGGCGTGGTGGGGTGCATTTACGCATCGTGACGGGCGCGGCGACGATGACCGCCTTGACCGGTACGCCGGTGACGATGCCTTCGTCTCGCCGACGGGTCCGCGTTCGACGGATCCGCGGGCGGACTCCGACGGTGACACCACGACCATGGAGACCATGCCGTCCCATCCGACACGTCAGGTCGTTTCGTCCGCGGGAACCGGAGGCTGGCAGCCCCCCGTGCGGAGTGTCGGCGAACCCGATGCGGGCGACGATGGCGTGTCGGCGTCTCGGAGCGGACGGGCATCGGCCGGGGACGATCCCTGGGCCATGACGGTACCGGTCGGCACGATGTCCTCCGGCGTCGGGGACGGCTCGGCGGCGGATGCCGGTCGGATGCAGCCCGCCGGCCAGCAGGGCGATGCGGCGCGGTCCGAGGGTGCGCCGGCGGCGCCTCCGATCGGCGGGGATTCCCCGTACCATCTGCCGGATCTCGAGCTTCTCACCCGTGGCAAACCCCATGCGGCACGCACCGCGGCCAATGATGCCGTCATCGCGTCGCTGGTCTCCACCTTCCAGCAGTTCAACGTCGACGCCAGGGTAGTCGGATTCCTTCGGGGCCCTTCGGTCACGCAGTACGAGGTCGAGCTCGGCCCCGGCGTGAAGGTCGAGAAGGTCACCAACCTGCAGCGCAACATCGCCTATGCGGTCGCAAGCTCCGATGTGAGGATCCTGTCGCCCATCCCCGGCAAATCCGCCATCGGCATCGAGATCCCGAACGTGGACAGGGAGATCGTCCATCTGGGTGATGTGCTGAGGTCCGACAAGGCCCTGTCCGACCCCAATCCCATGCTCGCCGGTGTGGGCAAGGACGTCGAGGGGCATTTCGTCACCGCCGATCTGACCAAGATGCCCCATCTTCTCGTCGCCGGCGCGACGGGATCGGGCAAGTCCAGCTTCATCAATTCGATGCTGACGTCGATAATCATGCGTGCCCATCCCGAGCAGGTCCGGCTCATCCTGGTCGATCCCAAGCGGGTCGAGTTGTCCGCGTATGCGGGCATACCGCATCTTCTCACGCCCATCATCACCGATCCCAAGAAGGCCTCCCAGGCTCTTGAGTGGGTCGTCAAGGAGATGGACGCCCGCTACGACGACCTGCAGTTCTTCGGATTCCGCCACGTCAAGGACTTCAATGCCGCCGTCCGTGCGGGGAAGGTCCACGCCCCGGCGGGATCGAACCGCAAGGTTGCTCCCTATCCCTATCTTCTCGTCGTCGTCGATGAGATGGCGGATCTTATGATGGTCGCCAAGAACGACGTCGAGAGCTCCATCCAGCGCATCACCCAGCTTGCCCGGGCGGCGGGGGTCCATCTGGTCCTCGCGACGCAGAGGCCCTCCGTCGATGTGGTCACGGGACTGATCAAGGCGAACATCCCCTCGCGGCTTGCGTTCGCCACCTCATCGGCCACCGATTCGCGGGTCATCCTCGACACGGTCGGCGCCGAGGCCCTGATCGGGCAAGGCGATGCCCTGTTCCTTCCGATGGGTTCGGCCAAGCCCATCCGCGTGCAGGGATCCTGGGTCAGCGAGTCGGAGATACGCAAGGCCGTCGACTTCGTGCGCACTCAGCGCAAGCCCCGCTATCGGGAGGACATCGAGCAGATGGCGAAGGACGAGGATCGCAAGGCCATCGAGCCCGATGAGGACATCGGCGACGATATGGATGTCCTTCTGCAGGCGGCGGAACTCGTGGTGACCACGCAGTTCGGATCCACGTCGATGCTCCAGCGGAAGCTGCGGGTGGGATTCGCGAAGGCGGGGCGTCTGATGGATCTGTTGGAGTCACGCGGCGTGGTCGGGCCATCGGAAGGATCGAAGGCCCGCGAGGTCCTCGTCCAGCCGCAGGATCTGACCCAGGTTCTGGCGTTCATCCGGGGGGAGACGGACGGTCTCACGCCGTCGCCGTCTCCCGCCGAGGCCGAGGAGGATTAGCGCCTTACGTGGTGGGCGTGCGGTTGGTGGGCCTGTGGTTGCTGGGCGTGACGGTGGGCCGCGTGGTAAGGGCCATGTGACGGGCTTAATAGGCCTGCGATGGACCCGTGATCGGCTCCGTGTCGGACGTGGACGGGCTGCGGCGGGGGCACCTGCCCGACTGCGGCGGGGACTCGCGCGGGGGGTCCGCACCGCGGTTCGCGCAACGGCGTTCGGCGCACGCGCGCTATGGTAGATGTCATGCGGAAACGTCAGAACACGGTATCCAGCCTTCTTGATGGGTGGAACAGCCCGCCGAATCTGGTCACCTACACGAGGATCGCTCTGGTCATCGCCTTCGTCGTCATCGATGTCATGGCGGGCCCTTGGGGAGCGAACAGCGTGACGATGAGATGGGTGGCCGCCGTCCTTTTCATCGTGGCCGCGTCGACGGACAAGCTGGACGGGTGGATGGCCCGCACGTACGACCAGGTGACGGAACTGGGCAAGCTGATGGATCCCATCGCCGACAAGCTTCTCATCGGAGCGACCCTGGTGGTGGCCTCGGCGTTCGGCGAGGTGTACTGGTGGGTCACCATCCTCATGCTCGTGCGTGAGATAGGCATCACCGTGATGAGGTTCTTCGTCATCGACACGGGCGGGCGGGTCATCGCGGCGTCCAGGGCCGGGAAGTACAAGACGCTGGCTCAGTGCGTCGGACTGGGGCTGCTTCTGTTCCCGGTATGGTCGCTGAGTCCCTCGTCCGCGGGAACGCCCATGTGGATCAACGTCTATTATGTCGTGACGTTCACGGTCATCTATCTGTCGCTGATCCTGTGCCTCTATTCCGGCGGCCTGTATCTGTATCGCGTGTGGAGGCCCGCGTCGTCGGATGCCGCCACGAAGGCGTGAACGGTTATGGAGACGGGTGGCTTCGCCTCGGATTCCCCGAGTGGTGCCGTCGATCGGAGGGACGACGGGCGCGGATGTGATGGTCTTTCCGTCGAGGACATGGACGCGGCCGGCGTGAGGCTCGCGTCGGAGGTGATGGATCGCTGCCGTGTCGGTGGCGTGCGCGTCGCGGTTGCCGAGTCCCTCACTGGTGGATTGCTGGCGGATGCGTTCGTGAGCGTGCCGGGGGCCTCGAGCGTTTTCCTTGGATCCGCCGTCACATATGACGTCAAGGCCAAGGCATCGCTGCTGCGTGTGGACGCGCGTCTGCTTCGGGATCAGGGAGCGGTCCATCCCGCGGTGGCCGCCCAGATGGCCGAGGGCGTCGCGCGTCTGTTCGATCAGCCGCAGTATGCGGGAAGGGTTCTGGGGCTGTCCACCACGGGTGTGGCGGGTCCGGGCCCTGACGAGAGAGGCAGGGCGGAGGGGCTCGCCTATGTTGGCGTCAGCATTCCCTGCGAAGTGGCCGGTTCCGCGGGGAACCGACGGGGAATGGTGATGGAGATTCGCGCCAGCGGGGGCAGGGAGCGGATTCGCCGCTATGTCGTTGTTGGCCTTCTGCGATATGTGATGCAGCTCACAGGGGGCGGATGGGAATAATCCCACGATTCGACGTGTTGTATATGGCGTACGTAATAACGTGACCAGCAGGAACGGAGTGCGCAATGGAAGCCATGACACGAGAGTCCGAGCGTCGTGATCAGGATGTCGTGAGGGTCGGCGCGGTCGCCGCCACGGCAGCGAGGAAAAGGGATCTCACCCCGGCGCAGCGCAGAGCGGTCATGTTCGCCCAGCAGCAGGTCATCATGGCGCGTGCGGCCAAAAAGGCGAAGGATGATCGTCAGGCGGCGCTCAGCCGTATGTGGCTTGAGGAGGATGCCGAGCATGAGAAGACCGCCCGTGCGTCGGCCCGCCGTCGCGGAGAGGGGGATAGGGCTCTCCACGACGTGTCCCTGAGGGAGGCCATCGGCCATGTCCTGCGGGATCTGAGGACCCGCGACCGCAAAACCCTTCGCGAGGTGAGCGAGAAGGCTGGCGTCTCCCTGGGATATCTGTCCGAGGTCGAGCGTGGGCAGAAGGAGGCGAGCTCCGAGCTGCTCAGTTCCATTTCGGAGGCCTTGGGGGTCAGCACGGCGCAGATGCTGCGCATGGTGGCCCACTATCTGGATTCCCTTGAGGTCTGACCGTTGTCGCCGTACCGCCTCGGTTCATCTCTCCGCGCCTGCGCCGCATATGCGCGCGGCTTGCCTATGATGTTTTTGTGAGAGAACGTGAGTTTTGGCAGCTGATGGATGAGGTTTTCGGTCGTGCGTACGGCCGCAGCCTCGCGCGCGATCTGTGTCTGACTGCGTTGGACGGCGGAACGGTTGTCGAGGCGCTGGCCGACGGCGTCGAGCCGCGCGTCGTCTGGAACGTTCTGTGCGATCAGATGGGCGTCCCCGATTCGCGACGGTGGGGGAAGGATCATAACGCGCCACCCCTTCCCGGTGCTCGCAGATGAGCTTCTGAAGCGTCTCGCGGACCCTGTGTCCGGTCGTTTGGGCGTGGCGGCCTGACTCGCCATTCGAACAGATGTTCGCATGATGGTATATTCTGGGGACGTTGATGGAGCCGTGGCGTTTGACCACCGTGTCGTTGGTCGGTCTCACCCCGAGGGTGCGGGCGTCTAGTGTGATCGTCATCTGGAAGCCGCGAAAAAGGAGAATCGATGGCGCAGCAAACAAAGTCCTCCGGCAAGGCCTCGGCGGGCAGGTCGGATGCCCGTGCATCCGACGCACATGGAATCGATCCAAGGCGCCAGGCGGCGTTGAACACCGCGCTTGAGCAGGTCGAACGCAATTTCGGCAAGGGATCGGCCATGCGTCTGGGGGACAAGCCGGAACAGGACGTCGAGGTCATACCGACGGGATCGCTGGCCTTGGATATGGCCTTGGGAATCGGCGGTCTGCCACGTGGACGGATCGTGGAGATCTATGGACCGGAATCCTCCGGGAAGACGACCCTGGCCCTTCATGTGGTGGCCAACGCCCAGAAGAAGGGCGGTGTGGCCGCCTTCATCGATGCGGAGCACGCGTTGGATCCCGTCTATGCCCGGCATCTTGGGGTGGATACCGACTCCCTTGTGGTCTCGCAGCCGGATAACGGCGAGCAGGCTCTGGAGATCGCGGATATGCTGATCCGCTCCGGGGCGTTGGACGTGATCGTCATTGACTCGGTGGCGGCCCTTGTGCCCAAGGCGGAGATCGAGGGAGAGATGGGCGACAGCCATGTGGGTCTGCAGGCGAGGCTGATGAGTCAGGCCCTGAGGAAGATGACGGGAGCTCTGTCGCAGGCGGGCACGACCGCGATTTTCATCAATCAGCTTCGCGAGAAGATCGGGGTCTTCTTCGGGAACCCCGAGACGACGACCGGCGGCAAGGCGCTGAAGTTCTATTCGTCGGTTCGTCTCGACATCCGAAGGATCCAGACCCTGAAGAACGGCGATGAGGCCGTCGGCAGCCGTACTCGTGTCAAGGTCGTCAAGAACAAGATGGCTCCGCCCTTCAAATCCGCGGAGTTCGACGTTCTCTACGGCGAGGGGATATCGAGGGAGGGGTCAGTCCTCGATATGGCGCTTCAAAGCAATGTCGTCAAGAAGTCCGGATCGTGGTTCACCTATGGAGGGGACCAATTGGGGCAGGGGCGGGAGAACGTCCGTAAATTCCTCAAGGACAACCCCTCCCTCACGGAGGAGATCGAGAAGAAGGTCAAAATCGAGTTTGGACTTCTCCCGTCCCCCGATGGGGAGAATCCCGATTCGTCCGACGGGTCCGCATCCGGCGACGGGTCCGCGGCGGCCTCGTCTGCGGCATGATCGACGCGGAGAGATTCCTGGACGCGTCTTTCGCCGCGTCGTGTTCCGCCATCCATCGCGATGACGGAACACGCCAGGGCGGATGCATGGGGCGCTCCGATGGTCGTGCCGCTTCCAGCCGTCGCGACGGTGATCTCGACGATTGCCGGGAAGCGGCATTGAGGCTTCTGGATGCCGCTCCACGGTCGTCGGGGGCGTTGCGCGATCGTCTCAGGGACAAGGGATACGAGGCGGATGTCATTGATGATGTGGTGACGCGACTGGTCCGAGTCGGGCTTGTTGATGACGTGGAGTACGCCCGCATGCTACTGCGGCACTGCGCCGCCCGCGGCCTTGGCGCGCGTGGGGTGGCCGCGGAGTTCTCGCGTCGCAGGGTCGATCGCGCTCTGGGGGAGAGCCTCATCGACGACGCGCGTGAGAACGGGGTGTTCAGGGAATCGGCGTTGCGAATGGCCAGCGCGGTCGAGTCGCGGACCCGCGGGCTGGATCAGCGTACTCGTCTTCGAAGGCTTTGGGCCGCGGCGGGGCGTAAGGGGCATGATTCCGACGACGTCAGAAGCGCCGTGCTGACGCTTTTCGGGGAATGAGCGGGCGAGCCGAAATGGAACGAGCCGAGCATGGAATGAGTATGGTGCGAGACTTCCATACCCCGGGTTCTGTCACATGTCTCCATGCGGATGGCCATCCATCTCGACCTGACGTTGCCGTCAGGCTCTAGCAGCCTACCCGAAGGCTCGGGCGAGCAGCCCTTGACGCCTTCTGCTTGGCCTTGCTCCCGATGAGGCTTGCCATGCGGCCGTTGTCACCAACGACCCGGTGGTCTCTTACACCGCCGTTTCACCCTTACCATGCCGGAGCATGGCGGTCTGTTCTCTGCTGCGCTGTCTCTCAGGTCACCCTGGGCGGACGTTATCCGCCATCGTGCTCTTTGGAGCCCGGAAGTTCCTCAGCCCCGAAACGGGGCCGCGGCCATCGGAAAGTCTCGCGAAGTTCATCATAACAGCGTTCGGCCCATGTGACTTGATATTCCCCGACCAAGTCCATAATTCGCTGGTGTGGCGCGATAAGGGGAGTGTCGCAATGAGGTCGGCTACAATGGACGTACCAGCGGCAAGGCAGCCGTTGGAGCCCAGATGGCGGCCAATCACCGCCTGATTGTCAAGGAGGTCCACATGGAGATCGTCGTAACCGGACGCCACACGCAGATCAAGCAGAAGTTCCGTGACGTCGTCGAAAGCAAGATGAATCGTGTGACCGCCATAGCGCCTGATGCCCAGCGCGCGCAGGTCGTGCTGACCCACGAGGGGAACCCGCGTCAGGCCGATACCGCGCGGCGGGTGGAGATCACGGTGGTTGCGGGAAGGACCGTCGTCAGAGCGGAGGCGTCCAGCGCCGATGAGCTCAGTGCGCTCGATATGGCGCTTGATAAGCTCACGTTGCGTCTGCGCCGTGCCCGCGACCGGCGTAAGGATCATCGTCGTGGGTATGTTCCGATGCATCAGCTTGAGGGCATGGTCGAGTCGCCCGAAACGGACTCCGATGATGGCGTGGATGGCGAGCCCGTCACTAGTCCGGAGGCCGCGGTCGCGTCGGATCTGGGACCTGGTGAATCCGTCGAGGTTCAGGTGGGGGACACCCCCATCGTCATCAGGCGCAAGCTTCACATCGCCGAGCCCATGAGCATCGATGAGGCGCTTTACGAGATGGAGCTGATCGGCCATGATTTCTTCCTGTTCGTGAACAAGGCCACCGGGCGGCCATCGGTTGTGTACCACCGCCACGGATGGAGCTACGGCGTGTTCGAAATCGACACGCCCGAGAATATGGCGCAGATCAAGGAATCCGGCAAGTAGCGGACATCGCGAGGGGCCCATGCGGAGGTTCGTGTGGGCCCCTCACCGTGCTCGGCCCGTGCCCCGAGTCGCGGTATCGCATAACGCGGGGTGTTATCGGCGTATTCGCGTACACTTAGTCGAGGTTTGTGCCCGGGTGCATGGTTTTCGGGATATGCTCGTTGATGACATAAGAACGAGGGAGCAGGAACGTGGTGGATATCGTCGACAAAGCCCTACGCATGGGCGAAGGTCACCAGATCAAGAAGCTTGAGGCCGTGGCCAAGGCCGTGAACGCGTTGGAGGACGAGATCTCCTCGCTCAGCGACGATGAGCTCAAGTCCCAGACGGACAAGTTCCGTCAGCGTCTTGAGAATGGCGAGGAGCTGGACAAGATCATGCCGGAGGCCTTCGCCACCGTGCGTGAGGTGTCCAAAAGAACCCTCGGCCAGCGTCATTTCGATGTTCAGCTGATGGGCGGCGCGGCCCTTCACTGGGGGAACATCGCCGAGATGAAAACCGGCGAAGGCAAAACCCTCGTCGCCACTCTCCCCAGCTACCTGAACGCGCTTGAGGGCAAGGGCGTCCATGTCGTCACGGTGAACGACTACCTCGCCAGCTACCAGAGCGAGCTCATGGGACGCATCTTCCGCTTTCTGGGGATGAGCGTCGGCTGCATCATCACCAACCAGAAGCCGGCCGAGCGGCGCAAGCAGTATGAGGCCGACATCACCTACGGCACCAACAACGAGTTCGGATTCGATTATCTGCGTGACAACATGGCCTGGGACAAAAGCGATCTCGTCCAGCGCGGCCATCATTTCGCGATCGTCGACGAGGTTGATTCGATTCTCATCGATGAGGCCCGTACCCCGTTGATCATCTCCGGACCGGCCGAGGGGGACGTCACCCGCTGGTACCGTCAGTTCGCCCGATTGGTTACCAAGCTTTCGCGCGACGAGGACTACGAGGTCGACGAGAAGAAGAAGACCGTGGGCATCCTTGACCCCGGAATCACCAAGGTCGAGGATTTTCTGGGCATCGACAATCTCTATGAGCCCAATAACACCGCGTTGATCGGATACCTCAACAACGCCATCAAGGCCAAGGAGCTGTTCCTCAGGGACCGCGATTATGTGGTGACCAAGGGCGAGGTGCTTATCGTCGACGAGCACACGGGCCGCATCCTTCCGGGCAGGCGCTACAACGAGGGTCTTCATCAGGCTATCGAGGCCAAGGAGGGTGTTGAGGTCAAGGCCGAGAACCAGACCTTCGCCACCATCACCCTGCAGAACTACTTCCGCATGTATGACAAGTTGGCGGGCATGACGGGAACCGCCGAGACCGAGGCGGCGGAGTTCATGGGGACGTACAAGCTCGGCGTCCTGCCCATCCCCACGAACAAGCCGATGATCCGTGAGGATAAGGACGATCTGATATTCCGCACGAAGAAGGAGAAACTGACGGCCATCATCAAGGACGTCGCCAAGCGCCATTCGGCGGGGCAGCCGGTTCTTCTCGGAACCGCCAGCGTCGAAAGCTCGGAGGTCGTCTCCTCGCTGCTGGATGTGGCCAACATTCCCCATCAGGTCCTCAACGCGAAGCACCATGCCCAGGAAGCCGCCGTGGTGGCGGTCGCCGGACGCAAGGGCGCGGTGACCGTCGCCACCAATATGGCCGGGCGAGGAACCGATATCATGCTCGGAGGGAACGTCGAGTTCCTGGCCGATCAGAAGCTCAAGGCCGAAGGGTATTCGCCCGAGGACACCCCGGAGGAATACGAGAAGCGCTGGCCGGGCACGTTGGCCGAGGCGAAGCTGCAGGCCAAGGATGAGCATGAGGAGGTCGTCGATCTGGGCGGTCTGTACGTTCTGGGAACAGAGCGTCATGAGTCGCGGCGTATCGACAATCAGCTGCGCGGACGTTCGGGGCGTCAGGGCGATCCAGGCGAGTCGCGCTTCTACCTGAGCCTTGAGGACGACCTCATGCGCCTGTTCAACACGCAGCTCGTCGCACGAGTCATGTCCAAGGGCCTTCCCGAGGGTGAGCCGATCGAGTCGAAAAGCGTGTCAAGGGGAGTGCGCAACGCGCAGAAGGCCGTGGAGTCGCGGAACTTCGAGATCCGTAAGAACGTTCTCAAGTACGACGACGTCATGAACAAGCAGCGCAAGGTCGTCTATGCCGAACGACAGGCCGTCCTCAAGGGGGCGGACATCCATGACGATGTGCTGAGGTTCATCGACGATACCGTCTCCAGCTATATCCGTGGCGCCATGAAGGGTAAGGACAAGCCGAAGGACTGGGATTGGAAGGGTCTGTTCACGGCGCTCGAATCGGTGTTCCCCATCAGCGTCGATCCCGATGAGACCCGAGAGGCCGTCGTGGGGCTCAAGCGCTCCAATGCCGAGGAGGAACTAAGGCGCATCATCGTCGAGGACGCCAGGAACCAGTACTCGCAGATGGAGGACGAGGTTCCCGAGGAGGCCATACGGCAGCTTGAGAGGCGCGTTGTTCTGGCGGTGCTGGATCGTAAGTGGCGTGAGCATCTTTACGAGATGGATTATCTCAAGGATGGGATCGGCCTGCGCGGCATGGGTCAGCGCGATCCTCTCGTCGAATACCAGCGTGAGGGATATCAGATGTACAACTCCATGATCGAGGCGATCAAGGAGGAGACCGTCCAGCTTCTGTTCCACGTCGACATCCAGCAGGTGGCGGCCAATGAAGATGAAAGCTCCGAGCAGGACGAGGACGTGGCCGTCGAGCAGGCCGAAACCGATATGGGGATTCCTTCCGCGCATGACGTGGACTCCGATCGGAAGATTGAGGCGTCGGCGGACGACGCCGATTCCGAGAATTCGGACGATGGGTCCGAACGCCCTGAAGGGCTGACAGGTCCGCAGCCGCTCAGCCATGCGGATGCCGAGGTTCCCGTCTCCAAAAGGCCGAAGAGCGAGGAGACACACTCGCCGTGGGCCGATGGCCGGACGTTCCCCGGGACGTCCAAGAACGCGCCCTGCCCTTGCGGGTCGGGCAGGAAGTACAAGATGTGCCATGGACAGAACGAACACTGATCCTTTCACCGTCCGGACGTGAATCCGGGCCGTTTCGGATCGTCGGCGTCGGGGACTGGGCGTGACGGGTACGGATGCTCCGGCGTCCGTACCCGCTTTCGTATCACCGTCTTTCCGTCTTTTCCATGTTCTCTCTGCGTGGGGATCGACGGCCGCATGAGGCCGCATCGCAGGACGGCGCCTTGTCCGGTTTCCGGTCTTCGGTTTCCGGCTCGTGGCTTCGGCCCCCGTGGTTTCCGAGCACAGGACGACAAGGCCGACAAGAATGTGGACACGCGCGTCCACAAGGCGATTGCGGTCACTAGAATGCGGCATGAGCATCATCATGCTTCGCATCGAAACACGTTGCCCAAGCGCGCCCTAGGGAGGGAACATGGCCGAGATCACATGGAAGTCGATCCTCAGCAGACTCATCACCGGAAACCATCTCAGCGCCGAGGAGTCCGAGTGGTTCGTGAACGATCTGATGGACGGCAACGCTGATCCGGCCGCTGTGGGTGCCGTCCTCGCGACGCAGCAGCAGCTGGGACTGACCAGCGAGGAGGTTTTCGGAGCGGCCAAGGCCATGGTCGCCCACGCCGTCCCGCTCCACGTATCGGGTGAGACGACCGATATCGTCGGAACCGGTGGGGATGGCGCCTCGACGGTGAATCTGTCGACCATGGCCTCGGTTGTCGCGGCATCGACGGGAGTGATCGTCGTCAAGCATGGGAACCGCGCGGCATCCAGCAAATGCGGTGCGGCCGATTGTCTGGAGGCCCTGGGCCTTCCCCTCGACCTTGATCCGGATCGCGTCGGGCGCATCGCCGATGAGGTCGGAATCACGTTCGCCTTCGCGAAGACGTTCCATCCGGCCATGCGCTTTGTCGGCCCCGTGCGGTCGGCGTTGGGGATACCGTGCGTGTTCAACGTTCTTGGGCCGTTGACCAATCCCGCGAACCCCGATCATGTCGCCATCGGCTGCGCCGACAGGCGTCTGAGCCCCATTATGGCCGAGGTGTACGCGCGGCGCGGACAGACCGGAATGGTCTATACGTCCTCCGAGGGACTTGACGAGATGGCGCCCACGGGTCCCGTCTCGATATGGGAGATCCGGGATGGCAGGGTCACCGAAACGGAGTTCGATCCGGCTTCCGAGCTGGGACTGGATAGGGTCAGCGTCGAGGATCTTCGTGGTGGGGAGCCGGCGTACAACGCGCAGCGAATGAGGGATTTCCTCGCGGGGGAGGACGTTCCCTTCAGAACGACGGCATTGCTGAACGCGGCGTCGGCGATCGTCGCCGACGGACACGGTCTGTCCGACCCATCGGCGTCACTTTCCGAAAGATTCGCCCAGGCCTATCGCCGCGCCGAAGAGGCGGTTGATTCCTCACGCGCGGCCAAGCTGCTCGATCATTGGATCGCCGTCGCGAATTCCTGAATTCCGGCGGTTCCTCACACTCGCGCGCCGTCATCCCCATGCCGGCGTCCGGGAGCGTGGGGGCGGTGCGCCCCGATAAGTCCCGCGGCTCCGATGACGGCCGCGACCCCGCCGATGGTCGCGAGCGATCCGGTCAAAGCGGGGAGAAACACCGAGGCGACCACGGCCGTCACTCCGACGACGAACAGAAGCGCGAAAACGGCGACGCTTGCCGTGGGATGCCCATGATGCGGGTCAGGCGGGATGAAATCATCATCCGGAGCGTCCAGAATGCTGGAATGGGTGAAATCCCGCGGTCCATGTGATGGAATGTCATCGGTGAAGGCGCCGTTGTCGAGGTCATCGACGGATATGAGGGCCTTCTTCCGCTGTCTTTCGATGTGGCGCTCGAATCTTTTGGCGCTACGCGACGCGGCCACGTCACGAAGCTCGTCGGCATGCTCGCGTTCAAACTCGCTCCAATCCGCATCAGAGGACGATCCGCTCCCGTTGGCGTCTGAATGCGGGTCCGGGGCGGAGCCGTTGGTATCCTTGAAGTCGGTCATACCCCTCACTCTAATGGTGCGGGATGTCAAGTGTGGAACAGACAGGGAGGGCACCGAGTGCTCTATTGGTTTTTCGTTCATGTGTTGGGGCCGTTGGCGCGGCATCGGATGCATCCGACGGCGCAGGGCGTGGACAACATTCCGGCCACGGGGGGCGGGATCATCGCGGCGAACCATCTTGCCGTCATCGATGACGCTCTTCTTCCGCTGACGTGCCCGCGGATGATCCATTTCATGGGCAAGGCCGAATACTTCGAGGGCAGGGGCATCAAAGGGCGGTTCATCGCCTGGTGGTTCTCGTCCGTCGGGGTCTTCCCCGTCGACCGCTCCGGAGGATCGAAATCATTGGGGGCTCTTCGGCACGCACGGACGATCATCGAGGAGGGGCACCTTTTCGGAATCCACATCGAGGGAACCCGAAGCCCCGACGGACGTTTGTACCGGGGACATACGGGTGTGGCGCGTCTGGCGTACGAGACAGGTTGCCCCGTCATTCCGGCGGCCATCATCGGCAGCCGGGACATACAGAAGCCGGGCCAGACCATTCCCTCGAAGGGGCGGACGACGGTGGTCTATGGCAGGCCCATCAGAGTCGCCAGACTTTCCGCCGATGAGGTGAGCCATGAGGAACTGCGTGAGCTGACCGATCGCATCGTGGCGGAAATCGGCAGGATGAGCGGTCAGGAGTATGTCGACGAGTATGCCCAGACGGTCAAGAAGAGGCTGGCGGCCTCGAAGGCGGCGACGACCCGGGCGTAGATCACAGCACGGCGGTCACAGCACGGTCACACCACGGTCAAGGTGACCACGGTCGCCTTGCCGTCGGTGTCGCGTAGTCTCGTGGCGCCCTTCGCGCTCTGCTGCTGGACCAGGCCGAGGATGTTCAGTCCCTGGGTCTTGACGCTGAAGCCGAGGCCTTCGAGGGTGTTCGTCGCATCGGAGGCGGATTTGCCCACAAGCGAGGGGATGACGGCCGTCTCCGGGCCCTTCGAGACGACGGCCTCAACCGAGTCGCCCCAGTGGAGTTCAACCCCGGCCGCCTGGGACGTCGAGATGATGACGCCCTTTTTGACGCTGTCGCTGTACTCCTTGGTGTAGGTGACGGTGAGTTTGGCATCGTCGAACTCGGACTGCGCCTGATCCTGCGTCTTTCCCACAACGTCGGGCATGTTCACGGGCATCGGGCCCTTCGAGAGAATCACCGTGACGGGATCCGAGTGCTTGACGGTCTCGCCCGGATCAAGACTGATGCTCACGACCGCTCCCTTGGGGACGGTCGTGGACCAGGAGTCCCCGTCATCATGGTGCGTGATGTTCGTGAATCCCGCCTTCTTCAGCGCGGCGAGGGGATCCTTTCCGTTGGCCGTCGTCGTGTCGAGGATGTCCTTCGGAACGGTGGAGAGCCTGACGCCCTTGGACACCACGACCGATAGCGTGTCTCCGCCGCGCCGGTTCAGATGAGCGCCGACGGTGGCGGGGGACGTTGAGATGATGCGTCCCTCGGAAACGTCGTCGCTGAACTTCCGCGTGACGGAATAGGGGATTCCCGCGACCTTGATCGATTTCTCATAGGACGCCCATGAGACGTCCCTAATGGTGCATTCACGGTTCTGCACGCAGGAAAGGCCTGCTGGCTGGGGGATGGTCCAGTAGCTTCCGGGACCCTGCAGATACCACCATGCGGCGGTTCCCCCCGCGATGGCGAGAAGCGCCGAGGCGATGACGACCGTGATGATGATGGGATGGCGGAGAACGGCGCGTACGCGTGCGCCCATGGGGGATGCGGTCCGGGGCTCCTCCCGTGGCGGGTCGTCATCCGTTATGGACGCCAGGGACATGGGATCGTCCGGTGATTCCACAACGATCGTCGCCTGCTGGCCCGACGCGTCCGGCGACTGTTCCGGTGCCGGTGCGACGGGTACGGTCGGATTGCTCCCCGTGGGATGGATCGTGGACTGGACCGCGGACGTCACCGATGGGACATCGTTGGAATGAACGTCCGGCGGCGTGGGAGGGCCTCCCTGTGCGGTCTCCTCCGTCATGTCCGCCATGTCGACCGGCCGTGGTTTGAGGATGGCGCCATCGGCGTCGCCGTCGGACGACTGGTCGGGGGCAAGGCGGTAGTTCCACGCGTCGGAGGGTAGTCGCGGAATCAGCTCGCGTATGAGGGAGAACGCCTCGACCGCGTCACGGGCGCGTTTCTGCGGATCACGTGCGGTCAGATGGCCGATGAACTCCGCGATGGCGGGGTGAATGCCGTCGCACGCGGTGGTGATGGACGGCACATCCTCATGGACATGGCGGAACACGAGCGTGACGGGGTTGTCGGAGATGAAGGGAAGACGTCCGGCGAGCATCTCCCAGGTCATCATCCCCACGGAATAGAGATCCCCCTGCGTGGTGGAGATGTTGCTTTCGATGAGTTCCGGCGCCAGATACGAAGCCGTGCCCAGAAGCATGCCCGTGGACGAGAGCGTGGATTGCGATGCGGCCTTCGCCAGACCGAAATCCGTGATCTGCACACGCCCGCGGTCGTTGATGAGGATGTTCTCCGGTTTGATGTCCCGGTGGACGACCCCCGCCTGATGCGCGGACGCGAGGCCATCCAGCGTTTCGACGAGGATGCGTATCGCCGACCGGACGTCGAAGGTCACGCGCCGTGACATCTCCTCCCGGAGATTCACGCCGTGGACGTATTCCATGACGAGGTATTCGCGGTCGTCGTACTCGCCGGTGTCATAGACCTGGACGATGTGCGGATTGGCTATCGACGCGGCGGATTTGGCCTCGCGATGGAATCTTTCGACGAACTGATCGCGATGAGGACCATTCGCCAGTTGGGCATGCATCACCTTGATGGCCACATTCCGGTCGAGGCGTTGGTCGAGCGCGAGGAACACGGTGGCCATGCCCCCCGACGCGATGCGCCGGACGATCCGGTACCGCCCCTCGATGACGGTCCCCTCCGCCTGTGTGATGGAATCGCCCATGGTGCCCTGTCGACCCCCCGTGACGTGAATGGAATAATGCCTTTTAGTCTAATGGCTGTTGCGGGTCGTTTTTGGCGTCCATCATCATCGGCATGAAGTCCATGCACGACTTCCTCATAAGATCGCGCTTCGATCCTTCCAGACCAAGCGCATCCAGTTCTCTGACGGCGTGCGACCACAGAGCGGATATGCGCCGACGCGAACGATCCAGCGCCCCCGTGTCGTGGAACAGCCGGATGGTCGTCTCCACATCGTCGTCGGTTCGCGCGTCCTTGTCGAACATGCCGATGAGGGTGGCCCTGTCGGACGGCGTCGCGGCATCGATGGCATCCGCCAGAAGAACCGTCCTCTTCCCCTCGCGGATGTCCCCGCCAACCGGTTTCCCGGTGGCCGAGCTTGTTCCGACGACGTCCAGAAGATCGTCCTCGAGTTGGAACGCCACGCCCAGCGGCTCCCCGATCGCATGGGCGGCGCGCGCGCACGATGCCGGGTCAAGCGAGCCCGAGGCGAGAAACCCGAGTTCCAAAGGGGCGATCGTCGTATAGCTGGCCGTCTTCCAGCGGAACACGTTAAGGGATGCCTGCGCAAGCCTATCGGGCTCGGACAGGGGCGCGAGCTCGACGGCAAGATCGAGGACCTGCCCCATGCCGACATCGCGCTGCATGGCGAGGAAGGATGAGACTATCTCCTGGCCGTTGGGCAGCGATCGCGACGCGTCCGCGGCCACGTCGATGCTGCATGTGGCGAGGACGTCCCCCATCATCAGACCCAGCCCGCGGCCGATGCGGGGATCGCCCAGCTCGTCGCCAAGGGCTTTGTGCGCGCTCGGACGACCACGTCTGAGGTCGGAGTCGTCGATGATGTCGTCGTGGATGAGCGCCGCGGTCTGGAATATCTCGATCGCGCAGGCCAGATCCAGCATGGCCGATGAGGTGCCGCTTCCCAGAGCCGAATGCGCGGCGAGCGCGAGGCGCGCGCGTAGCCTTTTCCCCCCGATGGTGGAGGCGCTCGCCTGCGACTCCACCGCGGCGAGCACACGGGAGCAGACGTCACTGTGGCCCCCATACGGACGTGCCGGCGTGTGGCGCCTGATGAGTTCGATGGAATGGCGCTCGATATCGGATCTATCGGGGATGCTGCTCATGCCATCGAGACTATCCACACCGTTCTACCGCGTCCATGGCGTTCGACGTGGATGCACGTCGGATCGGCGGCGCTCTCCATGCATGGTCCGTGGCATAGTCCATGGCGTTTTCCGTGTTCGCGATCGATCGCGTCGGGGCGTTCGACCACAACGATGCGCAGACCACCCGTGCCATCAGCGTCTGCGGAAGAGTCGATGACGTCGAGCGCGATGAGGATGCGCGCCCATGATGAAGGGATCGATGGGATGATGCGGACAAGGACGGAACACGACACGGAACCGGGACGCGATGAGGATCCCGCGTGGGCGGCCGGACGACTTGCGGCGAGGTCGCAGGAGCTTGGGTGCCTCTGCCGTGATCGCGGACGGATCATGGCGGTGCGGGACTACGTCACGGCCCCCATCTCCCACTGGGTCGATGCCGTCTCGCGGGACATGCCGTTGGGCCGTGACGACATGGAGGCGCTTATCGTGGCGCTCGCGCATTTCGTGTCGGTGCGGGACGCGCTTATCGTGTCGACCGTGTGCGGTGTGGACGATGCCGATGTTCTGATGGGATTCGTCACGCGTCCGCATGATCCTGACAGCGTGGCGTTGATGTCGTCGCTTCTTTCGAGAGCCTTCGAGGATCCGCAGGTGGCTCCCGACATGGAACGGCAGGGGCGGGCCATGAGGCTGATCGATGATATGACCATGCTGGCGGCGGGACGGTTCGTCGTCCAACTCCATGCCATGGCGGCGTATGTGCTGTGGTGGGAGGGCGACGGATCCGCACGGGGACGCGCGGAGCTCGCGCGGCGGGAGGACCCGGAATGCACCCTCGCCGAAATAGTCCTGTCGGCGCTGGACAGGGGGATATGGCCCGTGTGGCACGCCGACGAGCCAAGGGAGAATATTTCTTCCGCAGAGGAATAGGGGAATTTCGTCCTGTGTCGGTGGTTAACTCCAATGGTTGACAATTTGCCCTTGCCTGAGCTATGCCCGAATGGGCGGCGAGGACAGAGTGCGGGAGGAAAAAGCTTGGCCACCAAGGAATCAGCGACGATAAACGAGCAGATCGATCCGGAGAAACAAACGGGTGAGGATGCTGCCATGACGGGTCACAAGACCACGAAACGCTCGCGATCCGCAAAACCCAGGAAGGCCGGATCCTCCACGAGGGGTTCGTCCCGGACGACGGAGAAGACGGAGCCGGCAACGGCGGAATCGGCCGCGAAAGCACCCCGATCTTCCCGATCCCGGTCGGCGGCCTCCGCCGGTCCGGGAAGGACGGGAGGGAAGAGCGGCTCCTCATCCGACGTGCATGATGACGAGAACTCCGATGTCGAGATTGCGGCCGATGCCGACGAGGAGGATTTCGTTCTGGAGGGCGAGACGTCCTCCGATGAGGACGATGACAGCGATGACGTCGAGGATTCCGACGGTGGCGATGCCGATTCGGAGGATTCGGACGACGTGGACGATTCGGACGATGATGGAGACGGTGACGACGGCGACGGCGATGACGACGCGGACGCCGCCGACAAGGACGCCGAGGAGACGCCCCGGGCCAAAGGCGCCTTCGTGGTGAGGGACGACGATGAGGACGAGCCGCATGTGAAGGTGGGCAATCCGCGACGTCGGGTCGTGTCGACCGGAGCCACCGCGGATCCCGTGAAGGACTACCTCAAGCAGATCGGCAGGGTCAGCCTTCTGAATGCGGAGCAGGAGGTCGACCTGTCGGAGCGCATCGAGGCCGGACTCTACGCGCAGCATCTTCTGGATGAGGGCTCGCAGTCCATGACGTTCCAGCGTCGCCGTGATCTTCAGTGGGCGGCCGCCGATGGCAAGAAGGCGAAGGACCATTTGCTTGAGGCGAACCTCAGGCTCGTCGTCTCGCTGGCCAAGCGCTATACGGGACGCGGCATGCTGTTCCTCGACCTCATCCAGGAGGGCAACCTCGGCCTGATCCGCGCGGTCGAGAAATTCGACTGGAAGAAGGGCTTCAAGTTCTCCACCTATGCGACGTGGTGGATACGGCAGGCGATCACGCGCGCGATGGCCGACCAGGCCCGCACCATACGCGTGCCGGTCCATATGGTCGAGGTGATCAACAAACTCTCCAGGGTGCAGCGGCAGATGCTTCAGGACCTTGGCCGGGAGCCCACGCCCGATGAGATAGCCCGCGAGCTCGACATGCCTGTGGAGAAGGTCCAGGAAGTCCAGAAGTACGGGCGCGAGCCCATCTCTCTTCACACTCCTCTGGGAGAGGACGGCGACTCCGAGTTTGGCGATCTGATCGAGGACACGGATGCGATCGCGCCTTCGGACGCGGTGGCGTTCTCGTTGCTTCAGGAGCAGTTCAAGCAGGTTCTGGAGACGCTGTCGCCCCGGGAGGCCGGGGTCATCAAGATGCGCTACGGCTTGGAGGACGGCCAGCCCAAGACCCTTGATGACATCGGCAGGGTCTATGGCGTGACGCGCGAGAGGATCAGGCAGATAGAGTCCAAGACCATGTCGAAGCTTCGGCACCCTTCGAGATCGCAAACGCTGCGCGACTTCCTGGATCAGTGAGTCGATGGTCGCCCCGTGACGTGTCCGGGCGGCCGTGGAGGATGTGACGGTTGATCGTCGATCCGGGTGGGTCGACGACATGGGATGGTCGTGGTCGGAGGACATGCATGGCTGAAAGATACAGTGCCAAGGACCTGTCGGTGCTGGAGGGACTTGACGCGGTCCGCAAGCGTCCCGGTATGTATATCGGGACGACGGACAGTCAGGGGCTGATGCACTGTCTGTGGGAGATCCTCGACAATTCCGTGGACGAGGCGCTGGCGGGGGCGTGCACGCGCATAGTCGTCACCCTTCATCGGGATGGTTCCATCGAGGTCGCCGACAACGGACGGGGCATACCCGTCGACGTCGAGCCCAAGACGGGACTGACCGGTGTGGAGGTCGTCCTCACCAAGCTCCATGCCGGGGCGAAGTTCGGCAACGCCTCGTACAACGCGGCGGGCGGGCTTCATGGCGTGGGATCGTCGGTCGTCAACGCCCTGAGCTCACGTCTTGACGTCGAGGTGGACCGCGACGGCGTCACCCATCACATGGCCTTCCATCAGGGCCATCCGGGATCCTATGACGATTCGGACCCCACCCGTCCCTCTCCGGATTCGCCCTTTCACAGGACGCGGAAGAACAGGCCCACGCCCTTGGATGTTCTGGGGAAGGTGGGCCGCCGGACGACGGGGACGCGCATCAGATACTGGGCGGATCCGGAGATATTCAACGAGACGGCGCGATTCAGCTATCAGCAGCTGATCGACCGGGTGCGTCAGACCACGTTTCTGGTTCCCGGACTGACCATCGTCGTCATCGACGAGCAGATACAGGAAACCGGGGACGATTCCCTTGACGAGATGAGGGAGGTCGATTCCTCGGATGATCCGGTGACGGAGCGTGACGACGGCGACGTGGAAGACGGGGGGAAAACCTCACCGGATGACTCCGACGACGACGAGAGGCCACGATCTGACGATGATGCGGATCCACGGGATTCCCGAACCGACGCAGCGCCTGCCGCCGCGAGGACCGCCGACCATCGCCGCGTCGAGACCTTCCAGCACACCGGCGGGGTCAGGGACTTCGTTGATTTCCTGTCCACCGGGGAGCCGGTCAGCGACATCTGGCATATCAGCGGCCGGGACACCTATCGTGAGGAAACCCAATCGGTGGGGAGCAACGGCGAGCTCACTGCGCAGGAGGTCACCCGGGAATGCGGCGTCGACATCGCCATGCGATGGACCAACGGATACGACACCACGATCCGCAGCTTCGTCAACGTGGTGGAGACCCCCGGTGGCGGCATGCACGTCGATGGGTTCCTCCAGGCGGTGGCGCGGCAGGTGCGTAAGGCGGTGGAGGCCAACGCCCGTCGGCTGAAGGTCAACCTCAGGGATTCGGCGGTTCGCGTCGAGCGCGATGACATTCTCGCCGGACTGGTCGCCGTCGTCACCGTGAGAATCGCCGAGCCTCAGTTCCAGGGGCAGACCAAGGACGTACTGGGGACGGCGCCCGTCAGACCCATCGTCTCGGCCATCACCGACCAGCAGTTCGGTGAGATGATCTTCGGTTCCCGCCGCGGTTACAAGGAGCAGTCGGCACGCGTTCTCGACAAAATCGTCGGGGAGATGCACGCCAGAATACAGGCGCGCAGAACCAAGGAGGTCACCAGACGCAAGAACGCCTTGGAATCCGCGTCGATGCCCTCGAAGCTTTCGGATTGCCAGCCGGGCAACGACGACATAGCCGAGCTGTTCATCGTCGAGGGGGATTCCGCGTTGGGAACGGCCAAGGCCGCCCGCAATTCGCGGTTCCAGGCGCTGCTGCCGATCCGAGGGAAGATCCTCAATGTGCAGAAGGCCAGCGTCTCCCAGATGCTGTCCAACAAGGAGTGCTCCGCGATCATCCAGGTCGTGGGCGCGGGATCGGGGCCGGGATTCGACATCGATCAGGCCCGATACCACAAGATCATCATGATGACCGACGCCGATGTGGACGGTGCCCATATCCGCATCCTTCTGCTGACGCTTTTCTACCGGTACATGCGTGGGCTCATCGAGGACGGCCGGGTCTATGCCGCGGTGCCGCCGCTGCATCGCATCGCGCTGTCGGGAAAGAGGAAAGGCGAGTTCCTGTACACCTATTCCGATGACGAGCTCGCGGGGAAGCTGACCGACCTGCGCTCCCGCGGCATCGACTTCAATGATGACATCCAGCGGTACAAGGGCCTGGGCGAGATGGACGCCGATCAGCTGGCGGACACCACCATGGATCCACGCACCCGCATGCTGCGGCGGATACGCATGGAGGACGCCCGCGCGGCCAGCGGCGTGTTCGACCTTCTGATGGGTGACAACGTTCCGCCCCGGAAACAGTTCATCATCGACAACGCCGACGATTTCGACAGATCGAACATCGACACCTGACCGGGAGCGTCCGTGTCCGACCGGGCGCGCCGGCCTGATTTCCGCGTGGCCGTCTCGATCCCGCCCCGTCCCGTTTCATCCGTCCGGCGTCGCATCGAGACGAGGCCGAAACGGGAACGACGGGAACGAGGTCGAGATGGGAACGTGGCACAGGTCGTCGTGGCGTTCAGGCGCAGCGGCGTTCAGTCGTCGTGGTGCTCCCGGCAGGTCTGTCCGAGTCTGCGCGAGAGCGTGAGGGGATCCAGCAGATCGTTGAGTTCGTCCGCGGGAATGTCCGTCATGTCCGCCGCCACGTCACGCACCTGACGTCCGGAGTCCGTGGCCTGCGCGGCGATGGCCAGCGAGGCCTCATATCCGATGACAGGGTTCAACGCAGTGGACAGGGCCGGCGAGGACAGGGCGTGCCGGCGCCCGCCCTCCACGTTCACGGTGATCCCATCCACGCAGAGCGTGCGGAACATGGCCATGGCGTTGGTGAGCAGATGCATGGACGAGAGGATCGCATGGATGATCACGGGCTCGAACGCGTTGAGCTGCAGCTGTCCCGATCCCGCAGCCGCGCAGACCGTCGCGTCCATGCCCAGGACGGTGAAGCAGCACTGATCGATGCTCTCGGGGATCACGGGGTTGATCTTCCCCGGCATGATGCTGCTTCCCGCCTGCCGTGCGGGGACGTCGAGATCATTGAGGCCCGCGCGGGGACCGGAGTTGAGCAGACGCAGATCGTCCGCGGCCTTCTTGAGATGTATGGCCAGATTGCGTATGGAGCTTGACGCGGTGACGAAATCGGACATGTCCGTGATGGCCGCGACGGGATCCGGCGCCGCGGCGATGGGCAGACCGCTGATCGTGCGCAGATCCCGGATCGCCGATTCACGGAAGCGCGCATCCGCGCATATCCCGGTTCCGACGGCGGTCGCGCCGAGGTTGACGACGCACAGCGACGAGATCTGCGCGGCCAGAGTTCGGGCGTCGGATTTGAGGAAACTCGCGAACGCGTGGAACTCCTGACCGAACGTCATGGGGACGGCGTCCTGCAGCTGCGTCCGTCCCATGGTGACGTCGTTGATGTGCTTGTCGGCGAGGTCATGGAAGGACAGCGCGAGGCGGGTGGTCTCCTTGATCAGCGGAGTGAGCGCGGTGACGATGGCGATGCGGCAGGCCGCGGGATAGGTGTCGTTCGTGGACTGCGACATGTTGACATGGTCGTTGGGATGGATGAACCGATATTCGCCGCGCCTGTGCCCGGAGATCTCCAGGGCACGGTTGGCGATGACCTCGTTGACGTTCATGTTCGTGGACGTCCCCGCGCCACCCTGCAGAACGTCCACGGGGAACTGGTCCCGCAGCCTCCCTTCCTCGAGTTCGCGGCAGGCCGCCATGATGGCGTCCGCGGTGCCCTTGTCGAGAAGACCCAGATCGGAGTTCGCCTGCGCGCAGGCGTGCTTGACGGTGGCGTAGGCGGTGATGAGCTCGGGATGGTCGCTGACCCGCGCCGATCCCAGAGGGAAGTTCGATATGGCGCGATACGTGTGTATTCCCCAGTACGCCTGCGAGGGAATCATCATGGTGCCGAGGCAGTCGTGCTCCTGACGCGCGTCGGGGCCGTCCATGATCGGGGGATGGGTGTCGGTGGCGGAGGTGCGGACCTCATCCTTCGCCATGGTGCTGTCGTTGGTTGCCGATGCTTCGATCATGGAACTGCGTGAATTCCCGTTCACCGATACCTCCATCGAGGAAATGCGGAAGATGTGGTTGCCGATGCCGGAATCGATGGTCCTGCACCGACATCGTCAGATGCTAGTCCATGTTTGTATCCCCGGATCACGCTCCGGTATGGCGCGTGATCCGGTCAGTCGACCGTCGCCAGAGGGGCCGACAGCTCCGTCCCCGAGGCGTCTCGGCGCATGACGGGTTTGGGCAGCTGGACCTCGGATCCCGTGGCCGTCGCTCCTCGTAGCGGGTATGGTCCGACCGCGGCCAGGGTCAGGATGTTCTGTCCCTTGAGGAACCGTTGCACACGGACTCCGCGCGTGGCCCTGCCTTTGGTGGGATACATCGACAGCGGCGTCAGCTTGCAGGATCCGGATTCCGTGCCCGGCAGCGATTGGGAGTCGCCGGCGACGGTGAGGACCACCGCGCCGGAGGCGTTGGACAGGCCTTCGTCGTTCTCGTCATAGGTCCATCGCACGTCGCGTTGGGGCGCCACGGCGAAGGCGATGGCGTGGGCGCCTTCGGACAGTGTGATTCCGGCCATCCCCGAGGCCGTCCGTCCCTGGGGGCGGACGAGCCGTGCCTCATAGGTGAGAAGTGAGGCGTCCGTCGTGATGAACACCAGATGGTCGTCGTCATCCGCAACGGATGCTCCGATGACCTCGTCGCCGTCCTTGAGATCGATGACGCTCCATGAGTCCATGGTCGTCGGCGATTCCCCGTTCCAGCGCTTGACGATGCCGTTGCGTGTTCCCAGAGCCAGAATCGTGGGCGTGTCGTCGATAGGGATGAGGGACACCACCTTCTCGCCCATGGAATGATCGGTGTCCGTGGTGGTCGTGATCAGTCCTTCGGACGACACTCCCGCGGAGGCGTCGGGCAAGGGGGAGGAGCTGGATGGAAGGTCGCCGACATTGGCCAGAACGAGCCTTCCCGCTGAGGTTATGAGGGCATAGCGTGACAACGCGGTGCTGGGGATCATGCTGATGGTCTGCTGGGCCATACTGGTCAGTGGCTGCCGAGAGCCGCGCGCCTCGATCCAGGACCGCGGACCACGGATGACGCTTCCGTTCGCCGCGAGCATCACGGCGCAGGGATCATCCGACAGCTGCATTCCCGATGCGGGGGAGTCCGCCGTGGCCATGAGGGACATGGCGGACGATCCGGTCGCATGTGCCGATGCCGATACCGATGCCGATGCCGTCGCCATCGCGGAACCCACGGTCTGCGGCGTCTCGGAATCCGAGGCCTCCGAGACGGGTACCGGCGTGATCGTTCCGTCCTCGTCCCTATCCAGAAGGACGGTGCGGCGGGGCGTTCCCCACGTCGCTGCGGCCTGATCCATCTCGTCGATGACGACATGGTCGAGGGTCTCGTCCGAGGAGAGGATCCGCATCAGCTCGTCGATTCTGGACTGGAGATCGTCGCGTTCCGATTCGAGCTCGAGTCGGCTCATGCGGGTCAGACGGCGTAGCCGGAGATCGAGGATGTAGGTCGCCTGGATGTCGTCGAGATCGAAAACCGACATCAGCCGTCCCCGGGCGGTGTCCGCGTCGTCCGAGCTGCGGATGACCTGGATGACCTCGTCGATGTCCACAAGTGCCAGAAGGAGTCCCTCGACGAGATGGAGCCTGTCGCGCGCCTTGTCGAGACGGAACTGGCTGCGGCGCTTGACGACCGCGCGGCGGTGTCCGATCCACACGTCCAGCATCTCGCGAAGGCCAAGCGTATGCGGCCGGCCATCGACCAGAGCGACGTTGTTGATCGTGAAGCCGTCCTCCAGCGGGGTGTGCCTGTACAGCTGGGCGAGGACCGCGCTCGGATCGAATCCTGTTTTGATCTCGATGACGAGCCGGGTGCCGTTGTGCCGGTCGGTCAGATCGATGGCCCCCGATATGCCTTCGAGCTTGTGGTTGCGCACCCCTTCTGAAATGCGTTCCAGAACGCGTTCAGGGCCGACGAGGAAGGGCAGTTGCGTGACCACTATCGCCTTCTTGCGCGCCGTCACGTTCTCGACATGGGTGACGGCACGGGTGGTGAAGGCCCCGCGTCCCGTCTCATAGGCCTGCCGTATGCCGTCCCGGCCGATGATGACGCCTCCGGACGGCCAGTCGGGACCCGGCACGAACCGCATGAGCTCCTCCAGCGTCGCATCGGGATGGGTCATCAGATGCCGCGCGGCGCCTATCACCTCGATGAGGTTGTGCGTGGGCATGTTGGTCGCCATGCCCACCGCGATTCCGGAGGCGCCGTTGACGAGGAGATTGGGGATCGCCGACGGGAGGACTTCTGGCTCCTGGAGCTTGTTGTCGTAATTGGGCGTGAAGTCGACCGTGTCCTCCGCGATATCGGCGTTCATGCCCAGAGCCGCCGGGGCCAGCCGGGCCTCGGTATAGCGCGAGGCGGCGGGTCCGTCATCAAGTGATCCGAAGTTTCCGTGGCCGTCGACGAGGGGAAGTCGCATGGCGAAGGGCTGGGCCAGTCTGACCATCGCCTCGTATATGGCCGAATCGCCATGGGGGTGGAGCTTCCCCATGACCTCTCCCACCACGCGGGCCGACTTCATGTAGGGCCGGTCCGGAGCGAGGTTCATCTGGCCCATCTGATAGATGATGCGCCGCTGAACGGGCTTGAGCCCATCGCGGGCGTCGGGGAGTGCGCGTGCGTAGATCACGGAATAGGCGTATTCGAGGAACGAGCGGCTCATCTCCTCGTTCAACGGCGTCTCGACGATGCGCTCCTCGACGGTGCGCGGGTCGAAGGACGAATGCCGTGGTGTGCGGCGTGAAGCCATTGCTGCGAACCCCCTGATGGACGACGACAATCCGATTCATGATACTCCACGGCCGGCCGTGCGGCGGTTTTCTCCGGGCGGTGCTTGAATGAGGCGTATGAGTGTGAGCACGCCGGATGAGCATGAGTTGGTGGCCATGGTTCCCGGTGTCCCATACGGCGACGGCATCGTCGATGGCGGTTCTCAGGAGACGGACGCGGTCGGGGGCAGGCCCCCGCGTCATCAGGCCGCGCTGCATCTGTCCTCGGTTCTCCCCGCGTTGTCGAGCGCCATCGGACATCCGATTCCCACGCGCGTCCACGACGATCCGGCGGGGCTTCGGTCCGCCCTGGGCCTTCCCGAGGTCCGCAGCGCGATCGTGGTCCTTGTCGATGGTCTGGGCTTCTGGAACCTCGTCTCGCGTGCCGGGCACGCCCGGTATCTGCGCTCGCTTCTGAACGATTCGGCGAACCAACGGCCCCTGTCGACCTGCGTTCCGAGCACCACGGTCGCGGCGATGGGGGTTTTCGGAACCGGGACGTGTCCGGGATTGACCGGCATGACGGGGTACACGCAGAGGAACACGGACAACGGGCGGATCTGTCAGCTCATCCAGTTCCGCGACGCCCCCGATCCTTTGGATCTTCAGCGCGTCCCCACGGTGTTCGAGGGGCTGGCCGATGAGGGCGTTCGGGTGACGAGCTGCGGGATGCCCCGCTTCGAGCATTCGGCTCTGACCAGAGCGGCTTTGCGTGGCGCCGACTACCGGTGCGGAACGACGGCCCATGACCGGTTGTCCGCCGCCTGCGAGAGCGCGCGTACCCCCGGGCTGACGTACGTGTACATCCGTGACGTCGACAAGACGGGGCACGCGCAGGGGTGGGAGTCGCGCGATTGGGCCGCGACCGTGGAAAGGGTCGATTCCCAGATCGCCTATCTGCGGCGGTGCGCGCCGGCGGGAACCCTGCTGGTGATCGTCGCCGATCATGGAATGGTTTCGGCACGGGAGGAGGACCGCATCGACATGGCTTCCCGTCCTCGGCTCGACGAGGGCGTCGCCATGATGGGGGGCGAGCCGCGTGCCCCCATGCTGTATCTGCATGAGGATGCGGATCCCGCCGACGTCATCGGCAGATGGAAGGCCGAATTGGGGGATCGGATCGAGATGATGACGAGGGAGCAGGCCATTTCCCGGGGGCTGTACGGGCCGGTCGACCCTCGTGTGGCTCCGATGATCGGCGATGTCGTGGCATGGTCGTGCGGTCACACCACGATCGTCGACTCGCGCGAGCAGACCGATCTGGCGACAAGACTCCCCGGCGTCCACGGGTCGCGGACCATGATCGAAACGGACGTTCCCTGTCTGATCGACGTTGTTCCCCGACGCTCGCGCTGAAGTGTTCACGCCTCCGTCGGGCGCCGGTCCTCAGTCGGTCCTCAGGCCCCGAATCGGATGCCGGTTGCGAATCCGACGTCGTCAGTCCCCGAAGAGAATCTCGTCCCAGCTGGGGACCGCGGAGCGCCCCGAGCGGCGACGGTTCCCCTTGGCCTGTTCCGGCGCCGTCGTCGAGGCAGGGGCAGTGCTCTCATCCTGTTGCGCCTTCCCCTGTTGTTGCGCCTTCCCCTGTTGTTGCGTCTTCCCGCGTCCTTCGGCGGATGCGGGGGAGTCCGAACCGTTCCGAGATACCTGCCGAGGTGTCGACTGCGACCTCCTTTGGGATGATGCCGGCGTGGCGGCGTCGGAGGATTCGGATTCGGCGTCGACGTCGGCGACGCTGGCGAGGCTTTCGGAGAGCGATGGACGGGTTTCGGATGAGGCCCCCGTGATCGCGGCCACGGGTTCCAGAGATGTGGGACGACGGGTCGGCTGCACGGACGGTGCGGATTTCCTCGCGGGGGTCTCCCTGGAGGGGGACTCCGGCTGGGCCCATGAGGACACGGCCCGTTCGATGCGTGCCGATCGGATCGAGCTTCCGGGGATGTCGTCGTGGTGCCCCCGTGTGGAGTGTGACGACGAGACGGGGAACGGGGTGGGAAGAGGACGGTCGAGATCGTCCTGGGATGAGGGATGCTCATCGTCCGGCGTGTGCAGTCCAAGGAGCCGACGCGCGTTCTCGTTGATGCAGGCGACCGAATTGTCATGCATGTTCCACGACCATTCGGCCTTCATCGACCGCGACGATACGGTGAACCGAGCGGTGATCCTCCATGGTTCGAGGCCTCGGCGCGTGGCTCTCCACGACACGCCCTCCATGCCCGTCCCGACGGCGTCCAGACTGCGTTCGATGATCTCGCCAAGCGAATGCGCCCTGCTGTCCTTGGGCGCGGCGACGCTGAGGAACTGCTCGATGGCGTACTGCTTCTCGGTTTCCACGGCGGAGGAGAACCGCCGCACCAGAGCCTCGCTGAGACCGTAGTGTTCGGCGACCTTCGTCGGATTGGCCCCGGCCCGGATAAGCGATTGGATCTGTGAGATCGGGACGCGGGCGGTCGCGGCGGCGGAGGTTTTCCGTGATTCGGCGGCGACCTGACGCGCCTCGAGCATCGCATTGTTCAGCGTCTCATCCACGGGCACGGAGAACGACCGCGTGCCCGTGGTGAAAATCAGCTCTCCCGTCGGCCCCACATGGTCGAAATGAGCCTTCGCTGGCGAATTGTCAGGCATGCGCGCATCACTTTCCTCGGATCGGGTGTCTCTCCGATATATGCCGTCGGGTAAACCGGAACTATCTCCATTGTGCCCCAACTCTTGAATTTTAAGATCATTTCATGCGACACCCCCGCCGAAACGGGTGTCGATTCATGTATTCTATGCGCAGCGCGTGTCTCTCACAGGAAAGGAGTGGGGTATGGCTCAGGACTATGATTCCCCCCGCAACAAGGACGACGACGATTCGCTGGAGGAACTGGGCAAGGGGACCCGTCCTTCGGCGGCGGACCTTGAGGAGGACGACGACGAGAACGCCGTCGCCAGCTCCTATGACGTCTATTCGGGGGCGGACGTCAACAGCGAGGATTCATCCATAACCGTCACTCCGACCCAAAGCGACGAGTTCCTCTGCTACGGCTGCTTCCTCATCAAGCACCGCAGCCAGCTGGCCCGGACGGATGCCACTGGACACGACTATTGCAAGGAGTGCGTCGACGGTGACGGTGGATACGTCCTATAACGAGCCGGAGAACACCGAGATCCTTCTCAAGGTGGTGGGTGACGGGGAGGGGCTCGAGCTTCCCTCGTACGCTCATGCGGGTGACGCGGGGGCCGATCTGAGGGCTACCCGTGACGTCACGCTCGGTCCGTTCCAGCGTGATCTTGTTCCCACGGGCGTGGCGATCGCGCTTCCGGCGGGATACGTGGGTCTCGTCCATCCCCGCTCGGGACTCGCCGTCCGTCAGGGGGTGACCGTCCTTAATGCCCCGGGAACCATCGATGCCGGGTATCGTGGCGAGATCAAGATCCCTCTTATCAATATGGATCCCGAGAGAACCGCGGTCCTTCACCGTGGGGATCGCATAGCCCAGCTGGTCATCCAGCGCTACGTCGAGCCGGTGTTCGTCCAGGCCCGGGTGCTGCCCGGTTCGGACAGGGCGGAGCGCGGCTTCGGCTCATCCGGATCATGATCGTCCCATAGATGGTTCCGAAGGTTCGTGGCCTTCGCCGGACTGGGTAGGATGGGGTAGTCAGATCTGAGGAAGGTGGGACGGTGGCGGAGTCGGATGATCAGAGGCGCTTGGCGCGCATGCTGGGGTGTGAGATCAGCGATGATCCACTCGATCCTCTACGCCCCATCGTGCGCGTATGCGCGTCCCATTATCCGGACGAGGACCTTGACGTCCTTGAGCGGGCGTACCGACGGGCGTTGGCCCAGCATTCCTCGCAGTGGCGCAAATCCGGGGAGCCCTACATCATCCACCCGCTCGCGGTGTCGCAGATACTCGCCGATCTGGGTATGGGCCCGCTCGTCGTCGCCGCGGGTCTGCTTCATGACACGGTCGAGGACACCGACTACACGCTGGAGGAATGCCGGGCCGAGTTCGGTCCGACGGTGACGGGTCTCGTCGACGGCGTGACGAAGATATCCCGAATGGATTACGGCGACTCCGCCCCCGCCGAAACCATCCGCAAGATGGTCGTCGCGATGAGCCGTGACGTTAGGGTTCTTGTGGTCAAGCTCGCCGATCGGGTCCACAATGCGCGCACCTGGCGCTACGTCAAGGCATCCAGCGCACAGCGCAAGGCACGCGAGACGCTGGATGTGTACGCGCCGCTGGCCAACCGGCTGGGAATGAACGCCATCAAGACGGAGCTCGAGGAGCTGAGCTTCAAAACCCTGTATCCCAAGATCTACAACGAGATCGTCGTTCTCGTCTCGCGGCGTGCCGGTCAGCGCGAGGTCTATCTGGAGCAGATCATCGATGAGATCAGCGGGGATCTCAAGGCCCAGAACATCAGGGCCTCGGTGGGAGGCCGGCCGAAGGACTACTTCTCCATCTATCAGAAGATGGTCGTCCGCGGTCACGACTTCTCGAACATCTATGATCTTGTGGGGGTGCGGATCATCGTCGATTCGATTCCCGACTGCTATGCCGCGCTGGGGGCGGTCCATGCGCGGTGGAATCCGGTTCCGGGCCGGTTCAAGGACTACATCGCGATGCCGAAGCTCAACATGTATCAGAGTCTGCACACCACTGTCGTCGGCCCGGGCGGGAAGCCCGTGGAGATTCAGATCCGCACGTGGGAGATGCACCGGCGTGCCGAGTTCGGAATCGCCGCCCATTGGAAGTACAAGGAGAACGGACAGGCGGGACGGGTGCTGAGCGCCCCCGACAGCGTCGACCGACGTCGCGAGTCGGAGAATCCGCAGGAGCTCAGCGAGGCCGACAACCTCAAGTGGATACAGCAGCTGGCCGACTGGACGAGCGAGACCCCGGATTCGGACGAGTTCCTCGGCTCGCTCAAGGAGGATCTCGGCGGATCCGAGCTGTACGTGTTCACTCCCAAAGGGGCGATCGTGTCCCTCCCCGCGCACGCGACCCCGGTCGATTTCGCGTACGCCGTGCATACCGAGGTCGGACACCGCACCATGGGGGCGAGGGTCAACGGGCGCCTCGTCCCGCTTGACACCGCACTGGAGAACGGCGACACGGTCGAGATACTGACGTCCAAATCGGATACCGCGGGGCCATCGCGGGACTGGCTGACGTTCGTCAAAAGCCCGAAGGCCCGCAACAAGATCCGCCAATGGTTCAGCAAGGAGCGTCGCTCCGAGGCCATCGAGGAGGGGCGTGACGAGCTCACCCGCGCCATGCGCAAGAGGAACCTCCCCACAACCGTCCTCATGACGAACGAGGCCATGATCGGCTTGGCCGAGGAGCTGAACTTCGCCGGCCCCGATGCGGTTTTCGCCGCCATCGGCGACGGGCAGATCTCCACGCAGAACGTGATCTCGCATCTGGTCAAGGACGCGGGGTCCGACGAGGTCGCCGAGGAGGTCGAGCAGGAGGCGCTGCCCCTCCGCAAGCATTCACGCAGCAAGACCACGAGCTCCATGGGCGTGTCGGTCAAGGGCGTGGGCGACGTATGGGTCAAGCTCGCCCGATGCTGCACCCCCGTTCCCGGCGATTCGATCATCGGCTTCATCACCCGCAACGATGGGGTGTCCGTCCATCGCACGGATTGCCAGAACATGATCGATCTTCAGAAGCATCAGCCCGAGCGCGTGATCGACGTCCAGTGGACGAGCACCAAGGGGCTGTTCATGGTCAAGATCCAGGTCGAGGCGCTTGACCGTCCGCACCTGTTGTCGGACGTCACGCGGGTGCTGTCGGATCATGGGGTCAACA
Organism: Bifidobacterium minimum; assembly: GCF_000741645.1. Classification (GTDB taxonomy): domain Bacteria; phylum Actinomycetota; class Actinomycetes; order Actinomycetales; family Bifidobacteriaceae; genus Bifidobacterium; species Bifidobacterium minimum. The sequence continues at coordinate 21,989 of NZ_JGZD01000010.1, read as the reverse complement.
TCATATCGGGATCCATCTCGACCGGTTCGGACCGGGTCGCGACCAGCCAGTTCTCCTTCGAGATGGCCGATCCGCAGCATCTGACGACGGTTCTGGCCGCCGTGCGTAAGATCGACGGCGTCTTCGACGTCTACAGGATCACGGGCGCGAAGGATTCCGCGCAGCCGCGTCTCCGCAGGATGCGGGACCGCGGATAGAACGGGCAGACGGGCAGAACGGATCGCGCGGACGGGCGGACGATCATGAATGACGACGAGGCATGAACGACGACGAGGGCGGGGCGACGGTCGTGGGATCGTCGCCCCGCCCTCAATCGGTGATTCGCGGATCTGCTGGCGTGGACTCGGATCTCGAATGTCCCGGAATCAGCGAGTCCCGGATCCTCGAATCACCGAGTCAGTGGATTGCTGAGTCAGTGGATTGCTGAATCGCGGAATCAGCGGGCGTCATGGTCAGAGGACGTCGATGCCGAGGATGCCCACCGGTTCGAGCGGACGATCCGAACGGTCGGTGGGGACGGCGTCGATGCGCGCGACGACGGCCTTGGACTCGTCGTCCTTCACTTCGCCGAAGATGGTGTGGTGGCCGTTGAGCCACGGGGTCGCCACGGTCGTGATGAAGAACTGCGATCCGTTGGTTCCGTGCGGCTGCCCGTCACGTCCCCGACGCAGGCCCGCGTTCGCCATGGCCAGAAGATAGGGACGGTCGAAGGTGAGATCGGTGGAGATCTCGTCGTCGAAGTCGTAGCCCGGGCCACCGGTTCCGGTTCCCAGAGGGCATCCGCCCTGGATCATGAAGTCCTTGATGACCCGGTGGAAGATCAGACCGTCGTAGAAGGGCTCGGAGGACGTCTCGCCCGTCGCGGGATCCGTCCACTCCTTGGATCCATCGGCCAGACCGAGGAAGTTCGCGACCGTGTTGGGGGCCTTGTCGTCGAAGAGGTCGATGGTGACGTCGCCTTCGGACGTATGCATGATGATGGTTGTCATGTGGTCAATCGTCTCATATCCGTGGGACCCGTTGCCCCCGCTGCGCCGAGCCTAGAGGATGGAGAAATGCGTGAGCGCGTTCATGATGCCATCGTGGTCGACGTCGTCCGTGACGTAGTCGGCGGCGGCCTTGGCGTCCTCGGTGGCGTTTCCCATCGCCACGCCGATTCCCGCGTATCGCAGCATCGTCGCGTCGTTGCCGCCGTCCCCGAAGGCGATCGTCTCCTTCTGCGTGAAGCCGTAGCGGTCCCCGAAGCGCTTGATTCCGCGTGGTTTGCCTCCGTCGGAGGGGATGAGGTCGGTGAACGAGGGATGCCAGCGCACCCCCGTGGTGTGGGCGCACAGGGAGGTGAGCTCCCGTTCGGCGGCGGGCGGGATGTAGGGGCTGATCTGGTAGGTCCTGTGGATCGGCGTCCGGACGTGCGGATCGTCGATGTGGACGGCGGGAGCGGTTTTGCCCAGCTGCCTCCACGTGGCGCGCATGGTGTCCGTCACCTGGTTGAAGTACACGTAGTCGCTTTCGCAGAAGTTGGCGACGACGTCGGGATGGCCGTCCAGCCATCGGTTGATGACGTCCACGTCGTGGGGGTCGAGGGATTCGGTCTCGAGGAATCCGGATTCGTCGAAGCAGTACTGGCCGTTCATGGCGACTATTCCGTCGAAGTCCACGGGCATCGTGTCGAGCACCACGGACATGTGCGACGGGGCCCGTCCGGAGCATATGTAGATGCGGATCCCGCGGTCCTGAAGGGAGTGCAGCGCCCTGACCGTCGATGCGGGGATCTCGTGCGTGGCGAAGCTGGTGAGGGTGCCGTCGATGTCGAAGAACGCCGCCCTGATGTCGGGCGAGGCGCCTTTGGGTGCGGTGTCATGTGGTGGGGTGCCGTTGGACCCGGCGCGTGAGGGAAGGCGTGTCATGGTTCTCCTATCCGTTCCGTGTCCAGTCTACGGGTGACGGCCGAAGAACGGCGGATGCCTATGAACTCGCCATATTCGCACCGGATATAGCGAATATGAATAGCCAATCATGCGAAATTCGCACCTTGTCGTCCCGGGCCGCATTATGGTGATGGATTGTCGACAGGTGATGGATTGTCGACATGCCGGGCCGCATGCGTCGTGCGAGGAGAAACACGACGGGTTGCGATGGCGTTCGGACGAGAAGAGAGAAAACGAAGGAAGAGGGAGAGTCGTCATGACGGAACCAAGCAGCAGTACGAACGGTGACGGGCCGAAGCCTGACGGAATTCGCACTCCGATGCCGTCCGACCCGCAGGAGCCGGTAAGGGTCAACCACACGGGGCGCAACATAGTGATCGTCGTCATCGTCGCGGCGCTTGTGGTGCTCGCCGTGTTCTTCGGGGTGCGGTTCTACAAGAACGCGCATGCGACCGCCGAGAAGGGGTCGGAGTCGAACCCCGTGAAAATCGGTGTGATCGGCGCGACCGACCCCCAGTGGGTGGAGTTCTCGAAGAAGGCGCAGAACGCGGGCATCCATGTGAAGCTCGTCGATTTTCAGGACTACACCTCCGAGAATCCCGCGCTCGACTCGGGCGACCTCGATCTCAACGAGTTCCAGCATCTTCTGTATCTGGCGAACTACAACGTGACGAACGACAAGGATCTCCAGCCCATCGGCGGCACCGCCATCTTCCCCCTGGGCGTGTACTCCAGCAAGGTCACCGACGTCAAGGACATCGCGAAGGGGCAGACGGTGGCCATCCCGAACGATGAGACGAACCAGGCGCGCGCCATCGGCGTTCTCAAAGCCGCCGGACTCGTCAGGCTCAAGGGGGATTGGACCGCGTTCACGACGCCGTCCGATATCGACACGTCGAACTCCAAGGTCAAGGTCACCGCCCTGAAGGCCGAGCAAGTCGCAAACGCGCTGAAGGATCCCAAGGTCGCGGCGGGCGTCATCAACAACGACTACGTGGCCGACGCCGGCCTCAAGCTCACCGATTCGATCTATCAGGACGATGCGGAAAGCAAGGAGGCCCGGCCCTACATCAACGTCTTCGTGGCCCGCAAGGCCGACGCCGACAATCCCACCTATCTCAAGCTGGTGAAGATCGCGCAGTCGAAGAGCGTGTTCACGAAGCTCAATGCCCAGTCCAACGGGACGGCGGTGTCGGCCTCCGACTTCACCGCGAAGGAGCTGCAGACATACCTTGCACAGATCGAGAAGCAGGTTCGGGCCGAGTCCTGACCGGCGCGGGTTCCTCCCGCCGGTCGCGAGCGGCTGACGAAGGAACCAGTGGCTGCCGAGAGGAACCGGTGGCCATGGGAGGTCTTGAGCATCGGGTATATCAGGCTCTGTCCGTTCGTGCGGCTTCGCGCCGATCGTGAGAGTTCGAGGGACGGGGTGCCCGCGGATCGCGTGCATTCCCCATCCGCCCGGCACAGTGGGAGAGGTGGCGCATGTCAGAGTCGATCATCACCTTCGATCATGTGGTCAAGGAGTATCGTCGGCGTTCCAGAGGCGGCGGCGCCATCCGCGCCGTCGATGACGTGAGTCTGGAGATCAACCGAGGCGACGTCTTCGGCGTCATCGGATACTCCGGAGCGGGCAAGTCGACGCTTGTGCGCATGATCAACGCCCTGGAACGGCCGACATCCGGATCCGTCACCGTGCTGGGAACGCGCGTCGACCGTCTGGGAGAATCGAAGCTCCGCCCGATACGCATGAAGATCGGCATGATATTCCAGCAGTTCAACCTGTTTTCCACGAAGACGGTGTCGCAGAACATCGCCTATCCGCTGCAGCTCGATCACTGGCGCAAGGACTATCAGACCAGACGCGTCGACGAGCTTCTCGAATTCGTCGGGCTGTCGGACCATGCGGACGGCTACCCCTCCCAGCTGTCCGGGGGACAGAAGCAGCGTGTCGGAATCGCGCGGGCGCTCGCCACCAATCCCCAGATTCTTCTGGCCGACGAGGCCACGAGCGCTCTGGACCCGGAGACCACGTCCGAGGTGCTCGATCTGCTGGCGCGGGTGAATGAGCAGCTGGGAATCACCATCGTGCTGATCACCCACCAGATGAACGTCGTGCAGCGCATCGCCGACAGGGTGGCCGTGATGAGCGAGGGGAAGGTGGTCGAGACCGGTGACGTCTACGACGTCTTCGCCGCGCCGCGGCAGGACGTCACGAGGCGTTTCATCGCCACTGCGATATCCGGCCTTCCCGATGAGGATCGGGTGTCGCGGCTGCGTGGCGAATGGACGGGGAGGATCGTCAGCGTCCTCGTCAGGCAGCGCGATGTCCCGGCACGGGGGGGCTCCCCGGCGGTGAGGGCTTCCGGACAGAACGTGTCGACCCTGATATCCCGGTACGGCATCGACAGCGGGCTGGTGTACGGCGGCATGGACACCGTGGGCGGTTCGGCCATAGGCGCGATCACCTATGAGTTCGATGACGCGAATCCGCGGTTCGGTGAGTTCATGGCGGCGTTGCGCAACGACAGCGATGTGGTGGACTTCGGCACCGCGGCCAGGCCCGTGGCCTACGATGCCGCTCTTGCCGCGTCATCGAGGGGAGGCGTGCGATGAGGCTCGTGGATTCCGTTGATTCATGGACGGGTGCGACGGCGGTGGCCGGAAGATCCGATTGGACGGTTCTTCGGCCCCTGCTGGCCGAATCCGTGGCGCAGACGCTGGAGATGGTCCTCGTCACGCTGCTGATCGGCGGCTTCCTCGGTCTCGTCCTCGGCGTGGTGCTGTACGGGACGCGGCCGGGAAGCCTGTTCGAGAATCCGATCGTGTACCGCATCCTGGATGTGCTGGTGAACGTGATCCGACCGATTCCGTTCATCATCTTCCTCGCCGCCATGCAGCCCCTGACCATCAAGGTCGTCGGAACGTCGATAGGCACCGCGGCCGCCATATTCCCGATGTCCGTCATGTGCACGGTGGTCACGTCGCGGCTGGTCGAGCAGAATCTCGTTCCGGTCGACACCGGGGTCATCGAGGCGGCGCGGTCGATGGGCGCGTCGACGCTGACGATCATCCGCACGGTGCTGATACCCGAGGCGCTGGGGCCGCTGATACTCGCCTACGCCTTCCTGTTCATCGGAGTGCTCGACATGTCCGCGATGGCTGGCTACATCGGCGGTGGCGGTCTGGGAAACTTCGCCATCGCCTACGGGTACCAGAAGTTCGATCAGACGGTCACCTGGTCGGCCGTGGTGATCATGATCGTCCTCGTGCAGGCGGTGCAGGCGATCGCCAATGCCTTCGCGAAGCACGTGCTCAGGCGTCAGCGGTAGGGTCGTCCGATCCGACGCGGTGTCCTCCCGCCCGCCCGGCTTTTTTCCCTCCGTCCGTCCGGCGCTCGTCCGCGATGATCGTGACGTTCGGAACATGGTGACCGGAACATGGTGGCAGGAATTAGCCCACCGGAACTAGACTGGGGGCCATGACTCAGCTTCGTTGCGCGCTTGCCCAGATCGACACCTGCGTGGGGGATCTGTCGGGCAATGCCGACAAGGTTCTTGACTACTGCCGCCGGGCGCGGGTGAACGACGCGCGGATCGTCGTGTTCCCCGAGATGACGCTGACGGGATATCCGATCGAGGATCTGGCCTTCCGGTCCACCTTCCGCCGCGCGGCGTGGGACAAGGCCAACGAGCTGGCCGCGGCCTTGGAGGATGGGGGACTGGGCGACCTCTACGTCATCGTCGGTACCGTGGGAACGGACCACGCCAATGACAAGCCGCGCAACCGTCTGGTGGTGCTTCACCGCGGAATCGTCTGGGCGGGCTATGACAAGCATTTTCTTCCCAATTACGGCGTGTTCGACGAGTTCCGGATATTCTCGTCCGGCGATCGGTGTCTGGTTCTTGACGTCGATGGCGTCAGGATCGGCGTGGCCATCTGCGAGGACATCTGGCAGGATGGCGGCCCGGTCTCCGAACTGGCCGAGAAGGGCGTCGATCTTCTCGTCACCATCAACGGATCCCCCTACGAGGAGGGAAAGACGCACACCCGTCTTGACATCGCGCGTCGGCGCGGAGCCGAGGTGGGGGCTCCCGTCATATACGTCAATCAGGTCGGGGGACAGGACGATCTGGTCTTCGACGGCGCGAGCTTCGTCATCGATGCGGCGGGGACGGTGGTGCAGCGCTCGCCGATGTTCGTCGAGGATCTTTCCTACGTCACGGTCGATCCGGTGGCGGGCGTCGTGGCGGGCGACCGCGTCGACGCCGGTCTAGACCCCGACGAGGAGGTCTACACCGCCTGCGTTCTGGGTCTGCGCGACTATATGCGCAAGAACCGTTTCCATGGGGTGTGTCTGGGCCTGTCGGGCGGGATCGACTCGGCCCTGGTCGCGGCGATGGCCGCCGACGCGTGCGGCGGCGAGAACGTGCAGGGGATATCGATGCCCAGCAGATACTCGTCGGACGGGTCCCGTGGCGATGCCGCCGTTCTGGCGGACCTCCTTGGGGCGTCGCTGGACGTGCAGCCGATAGAGCCGCTGGTCGAGGCGTACCAGAGGCAGCTGCATCTTGAGGGGGTCGCCGCGGAGAACCTCCAGGCGCGCGTCCGCGGGGTGATCGTAATGGCCTATTCGAACGCACGGGGTCTTCTCGCGCTTGCCACGGGCAACAAGTCGGAACTGGCGTGCGGGTATTCGACCATCTACGGGGATGCGGTGGGCGGCTACGCGCCCATCAAGGACCTTCTCAAAACCCGGGTGTGGGAGCTCTCCCGTTGGCGCAACAAGGCCGCGTCCCGGGGAGTGGGTCCCGGCGGCATCCGCGTGGTGGGGTTCGATGGGGCGTCGCCGCGACCGGTGGATCCTTCTGGCCGCATCATTCCCGAGAGCTCGATCGTCAAGGAGCCCAGCGCCGAGCTGCGCCCGGGTCAGAAGGATTCGGATTCGCTGCCCGACTATGCCGTGCTGGACAAGGTCCTTGCGGCCTACATCGAGCATGCCCATGGGCGCGAGGATCTTCTCGCCGACGGATTCGACGACGCCACGGTCGATACCGTGATGCGTCTGGTTGACAGGGCCGAATGGAAGCGTCGGCAGTACCCCGTGGGACCGAAGGTCACGGCGCTGGCGTTCGGACGGGACCGGCGCCTTCCCATCACCAGCTCGTTCCGGGAATGACGGGCCGAGGAGAATGACGGGCCGAGGAGAACGACGGGCCTATGAGAACGACAAAGGGGCGTCCGATCCCAGTGGCTGTCGACGTGAACGTGGTTGTCGACGTGAACGAGGTTGTGGGCGTGAACGAGCGGAAGGCGGAGATGTCATGAGCGACACGCGATGGTATTTCAATACGGTCACCGAGCAGCCTGAGCGGGGGCCGTTGTCGCCCGCGTCCCACCGTATGGGACCCTATGCCTCCCGGGAGGAGGCTCTGGACGCTTGGAAAATAGTCCGAGAGCGCAATCTCACCTGGGATCAGCAGGATGCCCAGTGGAAGGACTGGGGTGCGGGCGGTCATGGGAGGTAGTGTGACGTATATCACGTTGCATAACGGGCTCGCTTCCATATACGTTGGCTAGACTTGGTGGCATGACGGCGTAAGGAAGCGTCGCCGTGTACGCAAGGAGTGATTATGACCGCTGCTGACGTAGCCGCCCCCACCACAGAGGAACTGCAGGCCCAGGCCTGGAAGGGTTTCTCCGAAGGCCATTGGCAAAAAGACATCGATGTTCGTGACTTCATCCAGAAGAATTACACGCCCTATGACGGCGATGAGTCCTTCCTGGCCGGTGCCACGGAGAAGACGAAGCATCTGTGGAAGTATCTGGATGACAACTATCTGGCCGTGGAGCGCAAACAGCGCGTGTATGATGTGGACACCCACACCCCCGCCGGGATCGACGCGTTCCCCGCGGGATACATCGATAGCCCCGAGGTCGACAACGTCATCGTCGGACTGCAGACCGACGTGCCGTGCAAGCGCGCGATGATGCCCAACGGCGGCTGGCGCATGGTCGAGCAGGCGATCATCGAGGCGGGCAAGCAGCCTGACCCCGAGATCAAGAAGATCTTCACCAAGTACCGCAAAACGCACAACGACGGCGTGTTCGGCGTCTACACCAAGCGCATCAAGGTCGCTCGCCACAACAAGATTCTGACCGGCCTTCCCGATGCATACGGCCGCGGCCGCATCATCGGCGACTATCGCCGCGTGGCGCTGTACGGAGTCAACACTCTTATCGCCATCAAGAAGCGCGACAAGGACTCCGTCCCGTACCGCAACGATTTCACCGAGCCCGAAATCGAGCACTGGATCCGCTTCCGTGAGGAGCATGACGAGCAGATCAAGGCGCTCAAGCAGCTCATCACCCTGGGCAAGGAGTATGGTCTCGACCTGTCCCGTCCGGCGCGCACCGCTCAGGAGGCCGTGCAGTGGACGTACATGGGCTATCTCGCCTCGGTCAAGAGCCAGGACGGCGCGGCCATGTCAATCGGTCGTCTGTCGGCGTTCTTCGACTGCTATTTCGAGCGTGACCTCAAAAGCGGTCTGATCGACGAGACGGACGCGCAGGAGATCATCGACAACATCGTCATGAAGCTGCGCATCGTCCGGTTCCTTCGCACCAAGGACTACGACAACATCTTCTCCGGCGACCCCTACTGGGCGACCTGGTCGGACGCGGGCTTCGGCGACGATGGACGCTCGATGGTCACCAAGACGTCCTTCCGCCTGCTCAACACCCTCACCCTTGAGCATCTGGGACCGGGACCCGAGCCGAACATCACCATCTTCTGGGATCCGAAGCTTCCCGAGGGATACAAGCGCTTCTGCGCGCGCATCTCGATCGACACGTCGGCGATCCAGTACGAGTCCGACAAGGACATCCGCGCCCACTGGGGCGACGACGCCGCCATCGCGTGCTGCGTCTCGCCCATGCGCGTCGGCAAGCAGATGCAGTTCTTCGCGGCTCGCGTCAACTCCGCCAAGGCGCTGCTCTACGCGATCAACGGCGGTCGTGACGAGATGACCGGCATGCAGGTCATCGATCCCGGCGTCATCGATCCCGTCGCCCCCGAGGCCGATGGGACCCTGGACTACGAGAAGGTCAAGACCAACTACGAGAAGGCCCTTGAATGGCTGTCCGAGACCTACGTCGAGGCGCTGAACATCATCCATTACATGCATGACAAGTACGCGTACGAGTCGATCGAGATGGCTCTGCACGACAAGGAGGTCTACCGCACTCTGGGTTGCGGAATGTCCGGACTCTCCATCGCCGCGGACTCCCTGGCCGCTCTCAAGTACGCCAAGGTGTACCCGATCTGCAACAAGGACGCCAAGACGATGCCCGGCCATGAGAACGAGTACGTCGAGGGAGCCGATGACAACCTCATCGTCGGATACCGCACCGAGGGCGAGTTCCCGGTGTACGGCAACGACGACGACCGCGCCGACGATCTGGCCAAGTGGGTCGTCAGCACCGTCATGGGACAGGTCAAGAGGCTTCCGGTCTACCGGGGGGCCGTCCCGACCCAGTCGATCCTCACCATCACCTCGAACGTCGAGTACGGCAAGAACACCGGGTCCTTCCCCAGCGGGCACAAGAAGGGCACCCCGTATGCTCCGGGCGCGAACCCGGAGAACGGAATGGACTCCCATGGGATGCTCCCCTCGATGTTCTCCGTCGGCAAGATCGACTACAACGACGCGTTGGACGGCATCTCGCTGACCAACACCATCACGCCCGATGGGCTGGGCCGCGATGAGGACGAGCGCATCAACAACCTCGTCGGCATCCTCGACGCGGGCAATGGCCATGGCCTCTACCACGCCAACATCAACGTGCTCCGCAAGGAGCAGCTGGAAGACGCGGTGGACCATCCCGAGAAGTATCCGCACCTGACGGTGAGGGTTTCGGGATACGCGGTGAACTTCGTCAAGCTGACCCGTGAGCAGCAGCTGGACGTCATTTCCCGCACGTTCCATCAGGGAGCCGTCACCAACTGACGACGGCATAAGCCCTTCAGCGCGGCCGTCATCGGAACATCCGGTGGCGGCCGCACTGGCTCGCAGACCGTTGCAGGCGCGATCGTCACACGCATTGCCGACGCGCACAAGTCCATGATCGGGAGGTCCACATGGCGGCAGTGTTCAGAACCACCACACCACATATGCTGCGCGATTCCCAGCAGCTGGGAAGTCGCACGCTGATGGGCGGATTGTCGGGATTCGAGTCCCCCGTGGGCATGGACCGCCGCGACAGGCTCGACGCCCTGCGCACCGGAGACATCGGTTTCGTCCATTCATGGGACATCAACACCTCCGTCGACGGTCCGGGGACGAGGATGACGGTGTTCATGAGCGGATGCCCGCTGCGGTGCCAGTACTGTCAGAACCCCGACACCTGGAGGATGCGCGACGGCAGCCCGGTCTATCTGGACGCTATGGTCGCGAAGGTCGAACGCTACAAGGATCTCTTCGCCTCAACGGGCGGTGGGATCACGTTCTCCGGCGGCGAGTCCATGATGCAGCCGGCCTTCGTGTCGCGCGTCTTCAGGGCCGCCAAGGAGATGGGCGTCCACACGTGTCTGGACACCTCCGGCTTCCTCAATCAGAACTACACGGATGAGATGATCGACGACATCGATCTGTGCCTTCTGGACGTCAAATCCGGGGACGAGGAGACCTACCGGAAGGTCACGGGGGGCACGCTGGCTCCGACGATAACCTTCGGGAAAAGGCTTGCCGCCCGCGGCAAGAAGATATGGGTCCGTTTCGTGCTTGTTCCGGGGCTGACGGATTCCGTGGAGAACGTCGAACGCGTCGCGCGCATCTGCGAGGAATTCGATGGAGCCGTCGAGCACGTCGACGTCCTCGGGTTCCACCAGCTGGGCCGCCCGAAATGGCACCAGCTGCGGATACCGTATCCGCTGGAGGACTGCAAGGGGCCGTCCAAGGAGCTTCGAGAGCGTGTGGCGGCCCAATTCCGCGACCACGGGCTTGTCGTCTACTGACCATACGTCGAGGCCGGCCTTAGCCTAGAAGACATGTCACAGTTGCGATCACGGACGCGGGGAGCCTCGATGGACGTCGAGCCACGGTTGCTGCGGGAGCCGCGCGAAGGGGTCCCCGACGTCATCGACGACATAGCCGCCTACGAGGACGCCTGCGAGCGGTTGGCCGGCGGCTCCGGACCGCTGGCCGTCGACGCCGAGAGGGCCTCGGGCTTTCGCTATGGGCATGAGGACTGGCTGGTCCAGTTCAAACGCGAGGGCGCCGGCATCATTCTGCTTGACCCGATCGCGCTCGGTGACGCGAACGTCAGGTGGAAGGACTTCTCCGATGCCGTCGGGGACGTCGAGTGGATACTTCATGACGCCAAGCAGGACATACCCGGTTTCGCGGATCTGGGACTTGTGCCGGGAAGCCTGTTCGACACCGAGGTCGCCGCCCGGCTTCTTGGCGTCAAACGCTTCGGCCTGTCGTCGGTGACCGAACGCTTTCTGGGGATCATCCTGGCCAAGGAGCATTCGGCCGCCGATTGGTCGTATCGTCCCATCCCTCGTGACTGGCGCAACTACGCGGCGCTGGATGTGGAGCTGCTCGCCGATCTGGAAGGCGTTCTGGGCGCCGAGCTCAGATCGCAGGGCAAGGATGAGTGGGCCCGTCAGGAGTTCGATCACGTTCTGAGATCATCGCTGTCGCCCGCGCCCTCGCATAAGGTGCCATGGATGCATATCTCGGGCTTCACGGCCCTGGGGCGCGACAGACAGGGTCAGGCCGTGGCCAGATCCCTGTGGGAGGCCCGTGACGAGCTCGCCCGCGAGCATGACATAGCGCCGTCTCTGCTGCTCCCCGATCACGCCATCATCGAGGCGGCGCGGCGCAAGCCCCACAACGGGAAGGAGTTCCGCGCCATACGATCGTTGAACGAGCGGGTGAGGATACACACCGGCGATGAGAGGGAGCGCATGTTCGCGCGTTACGCCCCGATCCAGCGTCAGGTGCGTCCCAGCGTGTGGCGCAATGCCATCGACAAGGCCCTCGCGCTGCCCGAAAGCGAGTGGCCGTCGGCTCCGGCATCCACGGAGACGGAGTCGGTCAACGCCCCCAGATCGATGAGGATGTGGGAGCGGCATCCACGACGTCTGGAAAGGCTCACGCGGGCGCGCGAGAGCGTCTCCCGCATCGCGCGTGACACGCGCACGCCCGGCGAGGTCATCATCAAGCCGCAGATCATCCGCAACCTCTGCTGGTCGGACGAGCCGATGGCGGAGGACGACGGAGCCGTCGAGGAGTTCCTCTCGCGGGAGGGGGCGCGCCCTTGGCAGGTGGCCCTTGTCGGCGAGTCCGTGCGACGCGCTATCATGTAACGGTTGCCTTAGGGCAGAGTCAGCATATTAATCAGTCTTCAGGAGCGCCAGAGTGAAAATCAGCGTCAGGAATCTTGAGCCCACCAAGGTGAGGCTTACCGTCACGGTCGACCCCGAGGAGTTCGATCCCTATCTGGATCAGGCCCGAAAGGACATCGCGTCCCAGATCACCGTCCCCGGTTTCCGCAAGGGCCACGTGCCCGGCAAGATCGTCGACCAGCGTCTGGGCTTCGCCACCGTCGCGGGAGAGGCCGTGAACAAGGCCGTGCCGGAGCTGTATTCCAAGGCGCTGGAGACCAAGAAGGTCCGTCCCATGGGCGAGCCCGAACTGGATGTTCAGGAGGTTCCCGAGGCCGCGGCGAGCGAGACCAAGCTCAAGTTCGTGGCCACCGTCGAGCGTCGGCCCGACATCGAGATCCCGGATCTTTCGGGTATGGCGATCGATGTGCCGAAGGCCGAGATCACGGATGAGGACATCAACCGTCGTCTCGAGGCCCTTCGTCAGCGCTTCGGGACACTTGTCGGCGTCGACCGTCCCATCGAGAAGGGCGATTTCGCCAACATCGACCTCACCGCCACCGTTGACGGCGAAACGGCCGATTCCCAGGAGGGCGTCAGCTATCAGCTGGGCTCCGGCACCATGCTTGACGGTCTTGACGAGGCTCTGGACGGACTGTCCGCAGGCGAGGAGACGACCTTCGAGGGCACTCTTGAGGCCGGCGACCACGAGGGGCAGAAGGCACAGATCGCGGTCAAGGTCAACTCCGTCAAAACCGAGGAGCTTCCCGAGCTTGACGACGACTTCGCGCAGGAGGCCTCCGAATTCGACACGCTCGAGGAGCTCAAGGCCGATATTCGCAAGGCCGCGGCGCGTGACGCCGAGGGCCGTCAGGCGACCGACGCACGCGACGCCTTCATCGCCAAGCTCGAGGAGGGACAGGAGATCCCGGTTCCCAAGGGCGCGCGCAAGAACGCGGTCGACGAGCATCTCAAGGGCGTGACTCCTGATCCTGAGAAGGCCACGGACGAGCAGAAGAAGGAGGCGGAGGAATCCGCCGACAAGGAGCTGCGCGACCAGATGGTCCTCGACGCGCTCGCCGAGAAGATGGAGATCACCGTCAGCCAGGCCGAGGTCACGAACTTCCTCGCGTCCATCGCCCAGCAGTACGGCATGGATCCCAGCCAGTTCATCAACGCGATCGTCCGCAACGGCCAGCTTGGATCGGCCGTTCAGGAGGTCGGACGTTCGAAGGGGCTGCTCGCCGGAATGCGCGCCGTCTCCTTCACCTCCGGGGGGGAGGCTCTGGACCTCTCCGCGTTCCTCGGAGATGCCGCCGAGGAGGAGGAATCCGAAAGCGTGGAGGCCGCATCGGCGGCCGCGCAGGTGGCCGATGAGCTGTCCGCTCAGGATGACGCCCCGGTGACGGATGACGCCGCCGAGAAGGATGCCGAGTAGCCGTCGTGACGATGATCGCAGTGACCGTGCAGTGTGGCTGTGCGGTATGACTGTGCAGTGATCGTGCGGTGTGATCGTGCGGTGTGATCGTGCGGTCACCGTGGGCACGTCCCACTACTGAAATGGAGGAAGGCCCGGGACTTCGGTTCCGGGCCTTCCTCCATGCCGACCGTGTCCATGCCGACCGTGTCCATGCCGACCGTGTCCATGCCGACCGTGTCCATGCCGACCGTGTCCATGCCGACCGTGTCCATGCCGACCGTGTCCATGCCGACCCTGTTCTATGCTGACCATGGGAAAGAGACGGCCACATGGGAAAGAGGAGGTCCTCGTCCGAACGGCGGTTGTCCGGAACGGTCTCGGCCCGGATGACCTCCCGTCCGGGCCGAGGGCGTATCCACGCCGGCCCTGATGTCCGTGTCCAGGTAAGGAGCGCCACGCATGTCCACCGAGTCCGCCACGGATGATCCCGAATCGTTGTCGCCGCGGCGCTTCGCCATGTATCTGTGCGTCGTGGTCGTTCTCGGTGCCGTGGTCGGCGTCGGCGCGGGCCTGCTGTCGCTTCTTCTGTATGGCATCGAGAAGCTCGCTTTGGGATTCGTCGAGACTTCGACGCAGCCGGGGCCGTTCGAGACGGATCCCGTCCGACGCATCCTTTCGGTCGTCGTCGGATCGGTTATCGCTGCCATCGTCTGGTGGCTTCTGAGGACACGGTCGCGGCCGGTTCCCTCCGTCTCGAAGGCGGTGTCCGGAACGCCGATGCCATGGTGGCAGACGATCGTCCACGTCCTTCTGCAGATCATGATCGTCGGATGCGGTTCGTCCATCGGCCGTGAGGTGGCGCCGCGCGAACTGGGCGCTCTGATGGGGCAGTGGTTCGGTCGCGTGGTCCCCGTGTCGGAGCATGACCGGCGGATCATCGTCGCGGTCGCCGCCGCGGCGGGACTCGCCGGCGTGTATGACGCGCCGCTGGCCGGGCTGTTCTTCGTCACCGAGATACTGGTCGTCGGCGCGTCCGTCACCACCGCTGCGGTGGCTCTGGGGGCCTCGGTGGTGGCGGCCTTCGTCGCGTCCCTCATCAAGGGACGGCATGTGTTCTACGACGTGGCGGGTCTGTCGACGGCATACACGCCGACCATACTCATCTTCTCCCTCGTGGCCGGGATGGTCTTCGGGCTGGCGGGGGCGCTTTTCCGCAGGGCGTCGGCGATCGCCACGGGCAACAGGCCCACCGGGTCGGACATCCTGTGGATGATGCCCGCCGCCGCCGTGGTGACGGGTCTTGTGGCGCTGGTCGTCCCGCAGGTCATGGGCAACGGCAGGGCCTCCGCCCAGCTGACGCTGTCGCTGACGTCGATGACCTCGCCCGTGGGGGTCGTGGCGGCGACCGCCGCGCTGACGTTTCTGGCCAAGGCCGTGGTGACGCTGCTCACGCTTCGCTCGGGCGCGTCGGGCGGCGTCCTCCAACCCGGCATCGCGTTGGGCATGGCCCTGGGGACGCTGCTGGGGTGCGGCTGGATCATGGTGATGCCCGGGGACTCGCTCGCCGCCTGCGCCGTCATGGGGGGTGCCGCACTGCTCGCGGCCTCCCAGAAGGCCCCGCTGATGGCCATGTGTCTGGTGTTCGAGCTGGTCAATGCGCCGATGTCGCTGGTGGTGCCGGTGGGTCTTGCGGTGGCCGTGTCGTCCATGGTCGCGCACTGCGTGGAGCCCCGGCTGTTGCGCATTGAGCGCAACGGGACGGCTGCGGTCTCTTCGGAGCGGTAATGTTCAAGGAAACGACATATCGATAAGGAGACATGGTGGCAGATATTCTGACATCCACACCGTCCCGGGCGTCCCGGCCAGTGATGGCCGAGGGCGAGGGACCGGCGCCGGCCGATCCCATCTTCACGCGGCTGCTCAGGGAGCGCATCATCTGGCTGGGCTCCGAAGTCAAGGACGACAACGCCAACGTCATCTGCGCGCAGATGCTTATGCTTGCGGCCGAGGATCCCACGAAGGACATCTGGCTGTACATCAACTCGCCGGGAGGCTCCATCACCGCGGGCATGGCCATATACGACACCATGCAGCTGATCGAGCCCGACGTGGCGACGGTCGCCGTGGGCATGGCGGCGTCCATGGGACAGTTCCTGCTGAGCTCCGGCACGCCGGGCAAGCGCTTCATCACGTCCCACGCCCGCGTGCTCATGCACCAGCCCTCCGGCGGGGTCGGGGGAACGGCCACCGACGTGCGCATCAACGCCGAGCTGATCATGGACATGAAGAAGACGTTGTCGGAGCTTACAGCCCAGCAGACCGGACACACGGTCGAGGAGATCTACCGCGACAACGAGTACGATCACTGGTTCACCGCCCAGCAGGCGTTGGAGTACGGTTTCGTGGATCGCATCGTGACGACGCCGGAGACGATGGGCACCAGGAAGCAGGGGGAGTGAGCATGGCAAGTGAGGAAGCGCGTTTCGTGGCCCGTGCCCAGCGGCTGGCCGGACCATCGTGGAGATCGGGCGTCCAGGCCCAGAACAGGTACGTTCTGCCGCAGTTCGCCGAGAAGACGCCCTACGGCATGAAGACGCAGGACCCGTACACGAAGCTGTTCGAGGACCGCATCATCTTCATGGGGGTCCAGGTGGACGACACGTCCGCCGACGACATCATGGCGCAGCTGCTGGTTCTGGAAAGCCAGGATCCCGACCGCGACGTGATGATGTACATCAATTCGCCCGGCGGTTCCATGACCGCGATGACCGCGATCTACGACACGATGCAGTACATCAAGCCCGACGTGCAGACGGTCTGCCTGGGTCAGGCCGCGTCGGCGGCAGCCGTCGTGCTCGCCGCGGGGGCCGAGGGCAAGAGGCTGATCCTCCCCAACGCCAGGGTGCTGATCCACCAGCCGGCCATCGACCAGGGATTCGGCAAGGCCACCGAGATCGAGCTCCAGGCCAGGGAGATGCTGAGGATGCGCGAATGGCTGGAGGACACTCTGGCCAAGCACACCGGGCAGGACGTCGAGCGCGTTCGCAAGGACATCGAGGTCGACACCTTCCTCACCGCCCCGCAGGCCAAGGAGTACGGCATCGTCGACGAGGTGCTGGGGCCGCGCAAGTAGTCCCGCGCGTCCATCGATCCCGCATCGGTGTCGTCGCGCTCCATGCCCCCGGCGCATAACCGGGGGCATCGTCGCCGGGGGTGTCGTCATAGGTGATGGGCCGATCATGCGAAAGGACCATATGCGAAAGGACCATTCATGGGTGAAGTGGTGAGTTACAACGAGGATTCCCCACGGTGCACCTTCTGCGGCAAATCCGAGCATCAGGTCCGCAAGCTGGTCACGGGGCCGAGCGCCGCGATCTGCGACGAGTGCATCAACCTGTGCGTCGAGATCATCTCGGAGGAGGCCCGCAAGGACGCGGCGGGAGGCATCGTGCCTCTTCCGTCCCCTGCAACCGTCAAAAGGCATCTCGACCGATACGTCGTCGGTCAGGACGCCGCCAAAAGGACTCTGGCCGTCGCGGTGCGCAACCATTACAAGCGCGTCAACATGGACATGATGGACGCCGCGTCGACACTGCATGTCCGCTCGCGCGGGCGGGGTCAGGACGCCGGGAATCCGGCGGGCGATGAGACCATGGCGCACGTGCGGGTGGACAAGTCCAACATCCTCATGATGGGTCCCACGGGCGTGGGCAAGACGTATCTGGCCAAAACGCTCGCATCGGCGATGGACGTGCCCTTCGCCATGACGGACGCCACGACGCTCACGGAGGCGGGATACGTCGGCGACGACGTCGAGACGGTGCTTCAGAGGCTTGTGCAGGCGGCTGACGGCGACGTGGAGATGGCCCAGCACGGCATCATCTACATCGACGAGATCGACAAGATCGCCCGCAAAAGCGGCGAGAACACGTCCATAACCCGCGATGTGAGCGGCGAGGGGGTGCAGCAGGCGCTACTCAAGATCATCGAGGGCACCACGGCCAGCGTTCCCGTGGAGGGCACGCGCAAGCACCGCGAGCAGGAGACGGTGAAAATCGACACTTCCGGGATCCTCTTCATCTGCGGAGGCGCGTTCGTGGGCCTCGCCGACATCATCGAACGGCGTCTGGGAGCCCATACCAGTGGCTTTACGTCGACGTGGAGAAACGACCCCCTTGACGAGCATGACCTTCTCTCGCATGCGAGGGCGGATGATCTCGCCGATTTCGGGCTGCTTCCCGAGTTCATCGGGCGTCTTCCCGTCATCACCACGCTTCACGATCTTGACGAGGACGACTTGGTGCGGGTGCTTACGGAACCCGTCGACGCCCTCACCAAGCAGTACGAGAGGCTCGTCGCGATGGACGGGGCGGAGCTCGTCTTCACGCCCGAGGCGCTGCGGGCCATCGCCCATTCGGCGGTGGATTCGGGCACGGGGGCGCGCGGGCTGAGGGCGATTATCGAGCATGTCCTGGAGGGGACGATGTTCGATCTTCCCCAGCGCGACGACGTGGCGAAGGTCGTCGTGGGGGAGGAGTGCGTCAGGCAGGGGGCGGATCCCACGCTGATTCTCGCCTCGGAACGGCAGCAGCGCGGTCGACGTCTCGCCTAGATGCTTCGTCGCGCGCCAACGACACGCCAGTTTGCGTGGTCGTGAACCGCGCGGTATTCTGTTCAAGTTGCCGAAAACGATGGCCTTGCGGCCGTCGGAGTAAGCGACATGCGCCAGTAGCCCAATGGATTAGAGCAGCTGACTACGGATCAGCAGGTTGC
This sequence comes from Bifidobacterium minimum, assembly GCF_000741645.1. Lineage (GTDB taxonomy): Bacteria > Actinomycetota > Actinomycetes > Actinomycetales > Bifidobacteriaceae > Bifidobacterium > Bifidobacterium minimum. The sequence continues at coordinate 3,478 of NZ_JGZD01000010.1, read as the reverse complement.
AGGTTCGAATCCTGTCTGGCGCACCTGTGAAGCCCCGGAATTTCAGCGATTCCGGGGCTTTTGTTTCTCTCCGTAATTACCCTTCTGTACATGATTGGACATGATGGCTGCAGACCTCGCGGCGTCCGGTCCGTCGGCGGCCTCGTCCAGGCGTTCAGGCTGCGATACGCTTGCGTGGAATGCGATGATCGTCAAGCCGTCCCATGCCCCAACTATCTGCTGGTTTTCGCGTGAGCCGTGCTGTCGATCGTGCTTTCACTGAAGATCCCGTTTGCAACACTGGCTATGCGGGCGCTCTGCTTCATCGCTGATGCGACGCTGATCGTGACGAGCGGGCTTGTAAGAGCTGGCCGCGACGATGTCGCTTCCTACCTGACTGCATGGTCGTCCTCCGGGGTGTGGCCCTCGGCGGCCGGGGCGTCTGAGGTCGGGATGCGGAAGCGCAGGATGCAGATCCGATGATTGAGAACAACGCTGAGGGTAATGCAGGTCCCAAAGGATTTTGGAAAAGGTTTTTTGGAAAATAGCGAACACTTCTGAATACGACTACTTGGGGTGTAGAGCAAGTAGAAAATTAGGTTGACGACAGAAGTCTCAGAGTGCACGAATATGGTATATGTATTTGAGCAAATATTTGTACGATCAATCAAAAAATATAGAAGGCTGTATGAGCCAGTAGCAGATGTGTGATTAGTTCATTGTCATCATGTACAGCAGTGTTGACGCAAAAACATTTTTGAATTGATATTTTCGTGCAATGAGTGATGGCGCGTCAAAAACTATTCAAACGTATTGCTTGTTGACCTGTGTAAAAGCCGGGTGCTTCCTTGATAGTTACTAGAATCCATTGTTGTAGAAATTCTCAAATCAAAAATAAAAATGAGCGAATCAATAAAATACTAGAACTATTACGTAGTAAAATTCATTAATATTTTATCAATGAAAATAGAGAGGCCGCACTGGTCCATACTCCAGAAGATTATGATTCCATAATAGATCCGCGTTTATACAGGGGTTTCTTGATGAACAAGTTTCAGATTCTAGAAGATTCAGTGCGGAATACTTTCGGTCGTGTGATGTGGTCACATAAAATTCAAGAGAAGCAAGCAGACATTCTCGCTGGTTTATCATCCCAAATAATGTGGGCCAATATTATTCTCGCTTCATTCACATCTGCGGGAGTTGTATCGACCGTCTTTCTGGACCGGTACTGGATGAAGCTTGCCTCAGCATTAGTATCTTTTTTATCGGCGGCGCCGGCATCACAACACGATGCCCTTGCCCGCCAGGTTGTCAAGGCATTCACGCAGATAACGGTCATCGTGCTCCGGATAAATCGGGGTGGAGATGTCGCAAGGGGTGAGCTCCACATACGGCTCGCAGGACGTGCCACGATACAGCGGATCGTACCAACGTTCGTTGGGCCGGTATCCCCGTGCGTGCATCTCGTCCATCACCAGGACATGGAATCGATACAGAAGATACGGCGAGTGGGTGAACACGTAATTGACGGTCGCGTGGCGACGTCCCCACCCATTGCCGCGCAAGGCGGCGATCTCGCGGTGCTGGCCCAGCAACTGGGCCCGGGGCAACCGCGGGATCAACGATTCATGCCATAGTCTCATGACCATCTCCAACCTTTGGCGTTATCGCGCGGAGCCATCTCATGACACCCTCACACAACGCCATCATCGCCACGCATCATCGCCACGTATCAGATCATCACGTCATCACGTCATCACGCAAGACGTCACGCAGCACCATCACGCACCACGCGCACCGCCTATGTTCGGATCCGGTGTGCAGCGATTTCACGATGTTCATGGTACCCCGTTACCGTATGCGGCTTGAGAGGGGCATATAAGGGTAGTGCCCGAGTTCTTGCGCACTTTGGGTTTTGTCTCCTGTGTGCGTTTTCAGTTCGCTTCCTGTATGGTGTCGCCGAGTCGGGACATGTCCAGGCAGCGGCGGGTGGACCAGTCGTTGCCGGTGACGTAGCGGATCCTGGCGGTGACGGGCATCAACGCGCTCCCACCATCGGGGAAAGCGCCCACGACGCGGGTTCGACGTCGGATCTCCCGGTTCAACCGTCCGAATCATGTCGGTGGTGCGGATACGCCGACGATGCTCGACGGGATAGTCGTCCGGCAGGTACGTGGTGGTTTCGTTGATGCCTTCGCGCAGGCACCTGGCGGCTTGCCTGAGTTTCCGCTCCTCCATCTCGGAGGCGACCTGTTCGGCCTTGGCCAACGCCGATTCGCGTGACTCCATGGCGAGGATCGCTTTGAGCGCGTCGGCGGCCCATCGGGTGTGCCGTGGGCCGGCCCTGGCGAGCACGCCCGCGCATGAAATGCACCATGCACCGCTGGTAGCGGGCCTGTGGCAGGAGTTCACTGACGGTGTTCACCAGTCCGGCGCACCGGTCTCCGGTCACCAGGCGCACGCCGGTAAGCCCACGAGAGATGAGCGAGGAGACGAAGCTGTTCCAGCTGGTCGAATCCTCCTTCATGCCCTCGGCCACGCCGATCACCTCCCGGTGCCCGTCCGACCCGATGCCGATCGCGACCAGTATGCTCACGTTCTCCACGGCGCCACCCCACGAACGCTTGTGCCACACCCCGTCCATGAACACATACGGGTAGGCCTGGGACAGCGGGCGTTCACGCCAGGCGTCGATGTCCCCGTAGACCTTCCTGAGCTTGTCCGACAGGGTCTGCGACGGCATCCGCGCTCCCCACAGCGCCTGGGAGATGTCGTCGACGCGGCGGGTGGACACGCCCGCCAGGTACATGTCGATCAGGGCTTCCTCGACCGACTCCTCCCGGCGTCGGTAGCGTTCGATGACCGCCGACTCGAAGACCGCCCCCTTGAGCTTGGGTACCCTCACGGTCATTTTCCCGGCCTTGACGGTCGGATTTCGCCCGTAATGACCGGCCCGATACGCCTTCCTGGAACCGGAGCGCTCGTAGCGTGCGGCACCGGTGATCTCGTCGGCCTGAAGCGTCCGGCATCCGGCCCAAGGATCTCGTTGACCTTCTGGGTGACCATGCGATCCAATTGGGTCTCGAACATGGGTTGGTTGACTTGTATGATCGTATCGGGCATGGTTCTGTCGCCTGCTTTTCTAGAGCGGTTAATGTTCTGGCGACTGAAATCGTACACAGGTGACAAGCCATGCTCCACCACCTCAACAAGCACCAACCAATTTGCGCAAAAAACCTGACGTTAGGGGCTGCGGACGTTTTCTTGGAGATTGAACGAGAGGATTCTATGTTCAGTCAAGAGGAGCGTGGTCGTGCCGTGGAGTTGTATTTCTCCACTGATATGACGACCCAGCAGGTCGCGGAGCATCTGGGTTATCCCACCCGTCAGTGTTTGGAACGTTGGCTGCATGAGGATCCGCGGTATGCCGATGCCATTGCCAAGCCGATCATCCCGTTCTCCAAGCGGGTGAGAGCCGTACGCCTKCCAGTCGCGG
>NZ_JGZD01000009.1 GCF_000741645.1 Bifidobacterium minimum | reverse complement strand
CGCCGCCGATACCGTTCGATCGACCGCCGACTCGAAAAGCGCGCCCTTCAAACTTCGGCACCTTCACCGAAAGCTTGCCCGCCTTGACCGTCAGGTCACGCCGGTAATGGCCCGCACGATACGCCTTCCTCGTATCCGATCGTTCATAACGTCCCGCCCCGTAAGATCATCCGCCTCAGCGTCGAGCATCCTGTTGAGGATCTGGGTAACCTTCTGCGTGACCATCCGATCCAGCTCGGTCTCGAACAAGGGTTGATCCACCTGTAAAATGTGCTTGGGCATAGCCCGCACCTGCTTTCCAATCGGTTTTCATATTCAGCGATTGAAAATCGTACACACAGGACGGGCTACGCTCCCACAACCTCAAAACTGCGCAAGAAACCGGACGTTATCCTTCGTGATGGTGGCGCCTATTCCTGTATGACCGTGAGTTGGCACGGTGCGGGGGCCCGGCGACCCCCATCGTCCGCCATACCACCGTTCCCCTTGCACCCGATCCTGGTTCCGGTCTTATTGTCGACACGCTTTTATTGATAACGGTTCTCATTAGCGTATAGTGTGGGTGGTCGGACGAACGATCGAGTACGGACAAGGGCGAGGCCGGTCGCCTCGTTCCGCGCGGAAAGTCCACGGAAGTCGCATCAAAGAAATAGAGAAAGAAAAGAGGACCCCACCATGTGGTTGTCATCATCAGAGCCAACGTCACCATCCGTGGAGCATCGCCCGAGCGTGGAGAACCCGAGCGGGAGGCATGGAGCATGGTCGCGCATCAGACGCGGCTCCGCCATGGCCGTGGCCGCGACGCTTCTCATCGGCACGGCAGCCTGCTCATCCTCGGGTTCGTCGGCGAACGGCTCGCAGTCGACGGGAGCGTCAACGCTTTCCGTGGTCGCCAGCATCAATCAGTGGGGATCCCTGGCGAAGGAGCTGGGAGGACGGTACGTGTCCGTGACAAGCGTCATGACCAACACGTCCGTGGAAGCCCACGACTACGAACCGACGACGCAGAACATCGCGGCGTTCTCCACGGCTAAGGTGACGGTGGTCAACGGCGCGGATTACGACCCGTGGGCGGTCAAGGCCGCGTCCTCAAGCGCATCGACCCTTGTCAACGCGGCTGAATCGGGGGATGTGGCCGAGGGAGGCAACCCCCATGTCTGGTTCTCGTCCAAGGTCCGCAAAGCGACGGCGGACGCCATCACCGCGGCATACGAGAAGAACGATCCCGACCACTCCACGCAATATCGGGAGCTCAACGATCAGTGGAAGGACAAGGAGAAATCACTGGAGGCCTCGATAACGGCCGCGCGCGCCAAAACGTCCGGTGCGCGGTACGCCGCCACCGAGTCGGTCGCCTGGTACCTGGCCGACGACCTCGGCATGACCGACGCCACGCCGAAAGGGTATTCGCAGGCCGTGGCGAACGAAGGCGAACCCTCGGCGTCCGACGTCGTGGCGTTCACGAAGGCCTTGGCATCAGGGGACATCTCCCTGCTGATCCTCAACACTCAGGAGACCAATAGCGTCACCTCGACCATCAGCGCCGCGGCCACGACGAGCAAGGTCCCCATCGTCAAGCTCACCGAACAGATGCCCGCAAAGTACGCCACCCTCAACGAGTGGATGGAGGCGCTGGTCGGCCAATTCTCCCAGACGGCATGACCCGGTCCGCCGCCGGTTCGCGCGGCTGTTCCATGACGCGCGGAATCGACGTCCGATCATGACGTACGGTCATGACGTACGGTCATGACGCCCATGACCGTACAATGACGCATATGTCCAATGTCGATCCTCATTCGTCCGCGTCACCATCACCAGCCGTCCGTGCGCCCGAAGCGGCACGCCGCACATCGGTCCCGGCTCCGGAGACGCCGTGGAACGCCCCGGAGCCCACGGGTCCTCTTGATGCGCTTGTCGAGATTCCCGGCAGCAAGTCCCTGTCGAACCGTTATCTTGTCCTTGCCGCCTTGGGATCCACGCCCATCGAGCTCGATGGTCTGCTTCGCTCGCGTGACACCGATCTCATGATCGGCGCATTGACGGCTCTGGGCGTGCGCTGCAGCACGGTGGACGGCTCGGACACGCATATGCTGGTCACGCCACCCGACGGCGGAAGGTTCGCGGGTCGATGCCGCATCGACTGCGGTCTTGCCGGAACGGTGATGCGCTTCGTCCCGGCGCTCGCGCTGTTCGCCGACGGTCCGGTGTCTTTCGACGGCGATGACCAGGCGAGATCACGTCCGATGAGACCGATTCTCGACGGTCTGGAGCAGCTCGGCGCCGGCATCGAATATCACGGCGATCACGGATTCCTGCCCTTCACGGTGACGCCTCCTGACGCGTTGCCACGGGAGCGGGCGGATGTCACGATCGATTCGTCCCAATCCTCCCAGTTCATCTCCGGACTTCTGCTGGCGGGATCCAGACTTCCTCACGGCATGTCTCTGACCCATAACGGCGGGACGCTCCCCAGCACGCCCCATATCCGCATGACCATGCAGGATGTCGCATCCGCAGGCGGCCACGTCACCATGCCCACCCCCGGACAGTGGATTCTCGATCATGCCGACCTGCGTCTTCCGGATGCCGTCGTCATCGAACCTGATCTGTCGAATGCGGCGCCGTTCCTGGGCGCCGCGCTTATCGCCGGTGGTCGGGTCCGCATTCCCCGCTGGCCCGCCGCCACGACGCAGCCGGGCGGGCTGCTGCCGGCAATCCTGATTCGCATGGGCGCGACCGTGACCTTTGATGGACGGCCCTGGAACGGCAGCGGTGACGCCGATGGTTCGGACGTCTCCACGGCCGCCGGCGGCGCCGGCATGATCGGGGTGACGGGGCCCGCCGACGGCATCATCCGCGGGCTGGGGCGCTTCGACCTCTCCGCGGCGGGAGAGCTGGCCCCCAGCGTGGCGGCGCTGGCGGCGCTGGCCGATTCCGAGACGGATCTGGTGGGAATCGCGCATCTTCGCGGTCATGAGACGAACAGGCTCGCGGCTCTTGTCGAACAGCTGACGGCCATAGGCTGCGGCGCCCGTGAACTGGACGATGGCGTGTCCATCAGACCGGTTCCCCGTGGAACGCTCCATGCGGCGGCGATGCGGACCTACCACGATCATCGGATGGCGACGTTCGCCGCGATGATCGGCCTGGCGGTGCCGGGGACGCGGATCGAGGACATAGCGACAACCAGCAAGACGCTGCCCGATTTCCCGAATATGTGGACGCGCATGCTCGGATGACCGCAGCGGCGTCCGCATAACGTCCGTCGGAATGGGAACGTGGCGGAAAAGTGAAGGGCCCCACGCCGATTGGCATGGGACCCTTCATCGAATCATCGGGATGGTCGACCGCGTCAGCGAGCGAACTCGTTTCCGTATGAATCCTTGCCGGTCTCGGCGATCTCCGCGGACTTGCGGGCGATGGCCAGCTCCTCGTTGGTGGGGATGACCGCGATGATGACCGAGCTGTCGGGCGTCGAGATGATGCGGGGCTCCTTGGAGCGGGCGTCGTTCTTCTCAGCGTCGAGCTTCACGCCGAAGGGAGAGAGCTTCTCGCAGACTCGACGACGCACGATCTCGTCGTTCTCACCGACTCCCGCGGTGAAGGTGATCACGTCGACCCCGCCCATCTGCGCGGTGTAGTTGCCGATGTATCCGACGATGCGGTGGATGTAGACGTCGAGGGCGAGCTTGGCGTTCTCGTCGCCCTCAGACACGAGGCGATGGACCTCGCGCATGTCGCCGAAGCCCGTCATGCCCATCATGCCGGAGCGCTTGTTGAACAGGGTGTCGAGCTCATCCACGCTCATGTGGGCGTTGCGGATCAGATGGAACACCACGGCCGGATCGATGTCGCCGGTTCGGCCGCCCATGACGAGTCCTTCGAGAGGCGTCAGACCCATCGACGTCTCGACCGGGCGTCCCGAGATCTGCGCCGACGCGGACGCGCCGTTGCCGATGTGCAGGACGATCTGCCTGAGCCCCTCGGCGGGCTTGCCGACGATTCCGGGAACAACCGATCCGATGTACTCGTGCGAGGTTCCGTGGGCGCCGTAGCGACGGATGTGATAGCGGTCGGCGATCTCCTTGTTCAGCGCATAGGTGCTCGCCTCGGCGGGAAGCTGGAAGAAGAACGAGGAGTCGAAGACGAAGACCTGCGGCACATCGGGAAGAAGCGCGCGCATGACCTCGGCCCCGATGGCCTCGGGACCGTTGTGGAGCGGCGCCAGGACTGCCAGATCCTTCACCTTGCCGATGGTCTTGTCGTTGACGAGTGCCGGCCTCGGGAAGACGTTGCCCCCCTGGACCACGCGATGTCCGACGGCCACGATGCCCGCGTCGGTGAGCTTGGGGCCGAACTCGTCGAAAAGACCCAGAACGCGCTTGAGTCCCTGCTCGTGATCGTGGATGGGCTCATTGAGCTCATGCTTCGTTCCCTGATACTCGTGCTTGTAATGTCCATCGATCGGCTCGCCGATCTTCTCGACGAGTCCCGACGCCAGGCCTTCGCCTGTAGTGAGATCGACCAACTGGTATTTGATCGAACTTGATCCGGAATTGATGACAAGGACGGTTTTCGCCATAAGGGGCTTCCTCCATGTGTTGTTGTTTTCCATGCTTCCGGCATGGCCACCTCATTGAGAATACGCTCCACGGGATACAACACGGGCCTTATGAGAAGCCGGTGCCGCATCCCCGGAACCATTCCGATACCTTCATTTCCCCCCCCTCCCTGTTCCCGTTTGCGTCGAGGTGATCCTCATGGACGCGGTCCATCCGCGAGCCGGGGCATGGGACGGACCGGCATGCGTCCACCCGGCCCCGTGCACGGGATCTCTGGGAGAGAGATAGGAGGGGGAAGGAATGCGACTATTGCTGGGCCTGGACCGCCGTCAGCGCGATCGTGTTGATGATGTCCTTGACGCTGGCCCCTCTGGACAGGTCATTGACGGGCTTGTTCAGTCCCTGGAGGACCGGACCGACGGCGAGGGCTCCCGAAGAGCGCTGGACGGCCTTGTAGGTGATGTTCCCCGCTGAGAGATCGGGGAAGACGAAGACGTTGACATGCCCGGCGACCTCATTGGACGGAGCCTTGACCCGGGCCACCTCCGGAGACCATGCGGCGTCGAACTGGATGGGGCCGACCACGGGAAGATCGGGATCCTTGAGCGCCACAAGATTCGTCGCCTCCGTGACGAGATCGACATCCGGACCGCTGCCCGATCCCAGGGTCGAGTAGGAGAGCATCCCCACCCGGGGATCAATGCCGAAGTTCCGCGCCGTACGAGCCGATTGGATCGCGATGTCGGCAAGCTGGGCGGCAGTGGGATTGAGGGTGATCGCGCAGTCGGCGAAGACCACCGGATGGTCGGGCAGACACATGATGAAGGCGCCCGAAACAAGCGACGCGTCGGGCTTGGTGCGTATCACCTGCAGCGCCGGACGGACGGTCGTCGCCGTGGACGTGATCGATCCCGACACCAGTCCGTCGGCAAGCCCCATCTGGACGAGCATGGTGCCGAAATAGCTGGGGTCGGCCAGGGTCGACTGCGCCTTGGGCGGCGTCATGCCTTTGTGCGCGCGAAGCTGGCAGAGTCGCTCGATCATCGCGTCGCGATGCCGAGGATCGGACAGACTAACCACCGTCGCCGATTCGATTGACGACAGGCCCATGTCATGGGCCTTGGCAAGGATCTCGTCCCGTTCCCCGATCAGGGTGATGTCGACGATGTTTCTGCGAAGCAGATAATCGGCCGCGGCGAGGATCCGGCCCTCCATTCCCTCGGGAAGGACTATGCGCTTGCGCTGCGCAGCCGCGCGGATGACGAGATCGCTCTGGAACGCGTACGGCGTCACAGTCGGCAAGGGGGAGTGGGACAGCAACGCCGCGAGATCATGGTCGGTGATGGAAGCCGCGCATTTCTCGGTTGCGGTCGCCCATGTCGATTCGTCCTCGGAATCGAATTCGACGGAAGGAATGGCCTGCGTCGGAACGTCCAGATCCGACAATGCGTCGGTAAGCTCCTTGGCACGGGAACCATCGCAGCCCGTAACGGCCACATCGGCGATGTCAGCGCCGTATCTATCCGCGATGGCGAGGCAGACGTCAACGCTGTCGCGGAGTTCACGGGCGTCACGGTGACGCCCGCATATGGCCAGAACAAGATTCGCATGAAGGTCGGAGGCGATCGCGCAGTCGTTGGCGAAGGCGTCGGGCGAATAGGTCGGGGAGCCATCCGCGCCCACGATGACGACGACATCGGGCTTGCCCGCAGGCCCGTCGAGAAGCCCATGGTAGGCGCTGACGACGTCACCGCGGGAGGCGTCCGGGTCGTCGCGCCAATGGCAGGGACACACGCCACGGGAGTATGCCGTCTCGGAACCGGAGGGATTCGCGGCATGGGACAAAGCGGTCCCCAACGGGTCATGCCGCCGGGCGATGGGGCGGAAAACCACCGTCGTCTTCCCCGAGCTGTGCAGTCGGCTCACCAACGAATAGGCAAAGGCGTTTCTTCCGGTTCGTCCCTCGGGACTGGCGATATAGATGGCTGTGGTCAAGATAACTGCTCCTTCATCGTGGCGGTGCATGGTCACGCTTCTTCGCACGGCCTACGCCACACACATTGTAGGACAGGAATGGGAACGGTAACGGAAATTCGGTGTCGCGCGTCGCGTACGTCACGTCCGCACCTTATCTGGTATGGATACGGGTCTGGTATGGATACGGATATACGGGGAATGGATACGGCGACGATGCGGATACGACGACGCCGGGAGCATCGAAATTCTCCGATACCCCCGGCGTCGCCGTATCAGTCAGCGAGCGGGACGATCATCCCGCCATGCTCACTCGTTGTCGCCGGCTGTGGCGGCCGTCGCGGTGACGGCGCCCGGCTGGTCGACCTTCACGTCGGGCCACACCCAGTCGGTGTAGTCCGGGTGGTCGTAGCCCTTGTCGACCGCGAACTGGAACGCCTCGTCGCGGAACTTCTCGAGCTTGTCGATCTCTCCGGCGTACTTGTCGGCGTCGATCATACGCAGCGCCTCGGCGGTGAGCTCATAGCGATCGATTTCGTTGACGCGCACCATGTCGTACGGCGTGGTCGTCGAACCCTGCTCCTCGTAGCCGTGAACGTTGAAGTTGTCGTGGTTCGGACGGTCGTAGATGAGTCCACGAACGTCATGGGCGTAGGAGTGGTAGGCGAAGAGGACGGGCTTGTCGGCCGTGAAGAGGTCGGCGAACTCGTCGTCGGAAAGGGCCTGGTCGTTCTCCTTGGCGGACTGCAACTTCAGCAGATCCACGACGTTGACGACTTTGAACTTCACGCCAAGCTTGTTGAGCTTGTCCGCGGCGGCCATGATCTCCTGCGTGGGAACGTCACCGGCGGCGGCCAGGACGATGTCGGCCTCGTCGTTGGACTTCGCGTTGGAGGCCCACTCCCACTCGGTGGCGCCCTTCTCGAGCTCCGCGCGAGCCTCGTCAAGGCTCAGCCATGTCGCGGCGGGCTGCTTGCCGGCGATGATCGCGTTGATCATGTTCGTCGACTTGAAGCAGCGCTCCGCAACGGCGAGCAGAAGGTTCGAGTCGGCCGGGAAGTAGATTCCGATCACGTGGTCGTTGTTGAACGTCTTGTTCAGCAGAACGCTCGTCACGCCCGGATCCTGATGCGAGAACCCGTTGTGGTCCTGACGCCACACGTGGGAGGAGACCAGAAGGTTCATCGACGAGATGGGCTTGCGCCACGGGATCTCGCGCACGGTCGCCTCAAGCCACTTCGCATGCTGGTTCAGCATGGAGTCGATCACGTGCACGAAGGACTCGTAGGAGCTCCAGATGCCGTGGCGACCGGTGAGCAGGTAGCCCTCGAGGAAGCCTTCCATCTGATGCTCGGAAAGCTGCTCCGTGACCTGTCCGGTGACGGCCATGTGCTCGTCGACCTGCGCCGAAAGGTATCCGGCGTCCCACTGCTTGCTGGTGACCTCGTAGGCGGCCTGGAGTCGGTTGGACGCGGTCTCGTCGGGTCCGAAGATCCTGAAGGAGTCCGGGTTCAGCTTGATGATGTCGCGGGTGTAGGAGCCCAGACGGCGGGTCGCCTCGAGCTGTCCCCAGCCATGTCCGTACTTCTTGACCTCGTTGACCTGATAGTCGTCGAGATCGGGAAGCTTGAGATCCTCGCGGATGCGGCCGCCGTTGGCGTTCGGGTTCTCGCCGATGCGCAGCTCGCCCTTAGGCATGAACGCGGTGACATCAGACTTGATGGCGCCCTTCTCGTCGAAGAGCTCCTCGGGCTTGTAGGACTCGAGCCAGTTCTTGAGAACTTCGAAGTGGGCCTCGGTGTCGCGGGCGGAGGCCAGCGGAACCTGGTGGGCGCGCCACGAGCCTTCGGTCTTCTTGCCGTCGATGAACTTCGGGCAGGTCCAGCCCTTGGGCGTGCGGAAGATGATCATCGGGTAGAAGGGACGGGTCATGTCGTCGGTCTGGGCCGCGGCCTTGATGTCGCAGATCTCGTCGAAGACGGTCTCGAAAAGCTCGGCGAAGCGATGGTGGATGGACGCATGGTCCTCATCGTCGAAACCGGCGACGAACTCGTAGGGGTCGTAGCCCATGCCGTGGAAGAAGTCGTGGAGCTCCTCATCCGAGATGCGCGACAGGATGCTCGGGTTGGCGATCTTGTATCCGTTGAGGTGCAGGATCGGGAGCACGATTCCATCGGTGCGGGGGTTGACCAGCTTGTTGGACTGCCAGCCAGTGGCCAAAGGTCCGGTCTCCGCTTCGCCGTCGCCGACGATGGCCGGAACGAAAAGGCTGGGGTTGTTCATCACCGCGCCATAGGCGTGCGACAGCGCGTATCCGAGCTCTCCACCCTCATGGATGGATCCGGGGGTCTCCGGCGCGTAGTGCGAGGGGATTCCGCCCGGGTAGGAGAACTGGCGGAAGAACTTCTGCAGGCCAGCCTCGTCCTTGGTGATCTTCGGGAAGTACTCGGTGTAGGTCCCATCGAGGTAGGACTGGGCGGTTCCCGCCGGGCCGCCGTGGCCGGGTCCCATGATGATGACCGTGTTCTGCTGGTGGTCGGCGATAAGACGATTGATGTGGCCGATGAGGAAGTTCAGGCCGGGGGTGGTTCCCCAGTGTCCAACAAGGCGGTGCTTGACGTCCTCGCGAGTGAAGGGCTCCTTCATCAGCGGGTTGCTGCGAAGGTAGATCTGGCCGATGGCAAGGTAATTGGCGGTGCGCCAATATTTGTCTACGCCTTCAAGGGCTTCCTCGGAAACCGGAGCGTTAAGCTTCTTCCAAGGGGTGCCAATAACAGGATTCGTCATGTGTACTCCTGTACTCCTGCACGCGTGCGTGCGATTGATTATTATCGGTAGGACGTGAATTCCCCGACGCTGGATGCGTGGGACAACCACTTCCAATCGAGACACATGGTACGTGGGACTTGCGACTTTTGACGCTTTTTTTGCTTGTGTGTTCGGAATTGTTCCCTTTTTATACGGATCCCACTTCGATCGACATGGCGACGCAGACCGCGGCAAGGCGGGAAATCCGCGGAATATCAGGAACGCCCGGCATCATTGACCATGACGGTCGGTGATGTTCATTACTCCTCCCGCGTAAAGGCGGCGGCCTCCTTTCGGCGTGTTGTCGGACCTTCGGCGTCGACGATGAGACCCGTAGCCGCGCGCTTGTCGTCTTGACCGGACACAATGTCATTGACCGGCACAGCAACATGGTGCCTTATCAGCATTGTCCCGGAGGAGAGCACATGGCCAAGGGTCCAGTCCTTGTCGTCGATTTCGGCGCCCAATACGCCCAGCTGATCGCCCGCAGAGTGCGCGAGGCGAACGTCTATTCCGAATTGGTCCCGCATTCCATGCCCGTCGCGGAGATGCTCGCCAAGGATCCCAAGGCGATCATCCTTTCCGGCGGACCCGCATCCGTGTTCGAACCCGGCGCCCCCGGCATCGACGTCTCGCTTTTCTCCGCGGGCGTCCCCGTTCTGGGGATCTGCTACGGATTCCAGGTCATGGCCTATGAGCTCGGCGGCACCGTGGATCGGGCGGCCATGGGGGAGTACGGTAAAACGGAGACGACGATCGACCGCGCCGACGGGATACTGGCGGGATCGCCGGCCAGCCAGAGCACATGGATGAGCCATGGGGTGGCCGTGGAGAAGGCGCCGGAGGGATTCGAGGTCCTTGCGCACACGCAGGGCGCTCCGGTCGCCGCGATGCAGGACGGATCCCGCGGGCTGTATGGCGTCCAATGGCATCCCGAGGTCCGGCACACGCCTCTGGGGCAGGCGTTGATATCCACGTTCCTCCACGAGTGCGTCGGACTGGCGTCCGACTGGGACGCTGCGGGCATCATCGACGATCAGGTCAGGGCGATCCGTGAAAGGGTCGGGGACTCCCAGGTGATCTGCGGACTGTCCGGCGGAGTCGATTCCGCGGTGGCGGCGGCCCTCGTCCATCGCGCCATCGGCGATCAGCTGACCTGCGTGTTCGTCGACCACGGTCTTCTGAGGAAGGGCGAGGCCGAGCAGGTCCGTCATGATTTCGTGGCGGCCACGGGGATCAGGCTCATAGCCGAGGACGCCTCCGAGGACTTCCTCTCCGCGCTGAAGGGCGTCAGCGAGCCCGAGCGCAAGCGCAAGATCATCGGGGAGAAGTTCATCCGCACCTTCGAGAAGGCCCAGCGGCAGGTCATCGAGGAGGCCGGGAGAACGGGCTCCGAGGTGCGCTTCCTCGTGCAGGGGACGCTGTACCCCGACGTCGTCGAATCCGGCGGCGGGGACGGTGCGGCGAACATCAAATCCCATCACAACGTCGGCGGTCTACCCAAGGATCTCAAGTTCGAGCTCATCGAGCCGCTGCGCACCCTGTTCAAGGACGAGGTCCGCGCGATAGGGACCCAGCTGGGTCTTCCGGACGAGATCGTCTGGCGGCAGCCGTTCCCCGGTCCGGGCCTGGGCATCCGCATCGTCGGGGAGATCACGAGGGAGCGTCTGGATGTTCTGCGCGAGGCCGACGCCATCGTTCGCGAGGAGCTGACGCGAGCCGGGCTCGACCGCGACATCTGGCAATGCCCGGTCGTTCTTCTGGCCGACGTGCATTCGGTCGGGGTCCAGGGCGACGAGAGAACCTACGGCATGCCCATCGTGCTGCGTCCGGTCAGTTCGGAGGACGCCATGACGGCCGACTGGTCCCGCATCCCCTACGACGTGCTCGCGACGATCTCCACGCGGATCACCAACGAGTGCCGGGACGTCAACCGCGTGGTGCTTGACGTGACCTCGAAGCCGCCGGCGACCATCGAGTGGGAGTGACCTTGGTGAAGCTCCCGCGACCCTCATGGAGCCGAGGGTCGCGGGAGCTTCGTTTTGCCTTTTATCCTATTTATCCGTCCCTTACCGGCAATGCGCCCTTACCGGCAGTGCGACGACGGTTCCCGGTGAAGCGCGGACTGCAGGCGCCCTGTGATCCGGGCCTTCTGGGTCGCGGTTTGTGGCGGCCCTCCTCCTACCGAGGATCGACCGTCTATCGATCCTTGGTCAATCGCTGGGCCTTTCTCGCCAAAGCCTCTCGGACGCTCTTGAGCGTGTGACCGTGACGCGTGGAGGTCATGCCGGGGAACGCCCTGATAAGACGCCGCTGCTGCCACGTCAGGGTCCTGCGGATCCTTTCGGCCGCGTCGGCGACGCTCTCCGGCCCATGTCCGCTTCTCTCCAGCCGTTCGTCGATGGCCGCGATTCTGGTGCTCTTCGCCTTCGCGATGCCGTCATTGATCCGCGCCAGACGGCGGTCGAAGCTGGTCAGTCCGGCGATGGTGATGGAGGCGTCGGCGACGAGAAGACCCGCCGCGCAGGCCGTGGCGACATGCAGCGTCGTTGGCGTCCATGACCCCGTAAGGCCTGCGACCATGGGCTGGACGGCGAGCTTGACCACGCTGGCGCCGAAGCCGAAAGCCAGAAATCCGTTGAGGTAGATCCGTCCATTGACGTTGAACGGCCTGTTCGTATAGTCCCACAGGCGCACATGGAAGGCCTTCTCCACGAAAGACGACGTGACGTATTCCAGCAGGCATGCGAGGACACCGGAGCTGAGGAACAGGGCAAGCGGATTGGTCACGTCACGAAGCGTGAGGATGACGATGATCGCGCCGAATCCATAGATGGGGCACAGCGGTCCGATGAGGACGCCGCGCTCCACGAACCGTCCCCGTGTGGCGACGCCCAGACAGGTCTCCCACACCCATCCGACGAAGCCATAGAACAGCCACCACAGAAACAGCTGCTCGATGAACGCGACCATGCGCCCCCCCCTTATCCCGGTCCGACTATCGATGATCGGGTGGATTCTCCCACACCCCGGGGATATGAGCCGAATCGCGCCGCGCCCGACCGCCAGAAGGACGGGTTCGCGCGGCGCGTCCCCGGCTGATCGGGACCCGTCAGAAGACCAGAGCGGCGATCGCCACGGCCAGTCCGAGAAGGAGGATGGAGGCGAGGAAGCTGGCGAGGAACGCCGCACGCCCTCGATTCGCTATGGCACGGAAATTGACGGTGATGCCCAGTGCGGCCATGGCCATTCCGAGAACCACATAGGCGATGTCGACAAGGGTGGGGGCGATCGTGGAGACGCCCGGGACGAACGATCCGACGATCGACGCACCGATGAACCCCAGCATGAACCAGGGGAACACGATGCGTCGTCGTCCCGCGGAGTCCGGGGTCTCCTGGGTGCGGTCCCACCACAGGGCTATCACGATCGACGCCACGACAAGCATGAGCACGCGGGAGAGCTTCATGATCGTCGCGATCTCGACGCTTCCGAAGGCCGCTCCGGCAGCCACCGCGTGCGCGATCTCATGCAGGGAGGCTCCGGCAACGACGCCAAGCTGCGTGGCGCTCAGTCCCGTGAGCGGGCCGGCGACGATCTCCGCCAGAGCGAAGACCGTTCCCATGATGGCGACGGCGGCGACGGCCATCATGATGTCCTCCTGCTTCTCCTCCTCCCGGTCCTCGTCGACGGTGATCGCGCTGGACAGCCCCATGACCGCGGCGGCTCCACAGATTCCGGTGCCGCCGGCCACGAGTATGGCCAGCATGGGATCGACCCTGAACGCCCGGGCGATGGCGTACGTCACGACGATCGCGAAGGTCACCACGACGGCCGCGATGGGGAGGCAGACGATCCCCTTGGTGAACAGGATCTGGAGATTCAGTTTGAAGCCCAGAAGGATGATCCCGAGCCTCAGCAGTTTGTTGGATATCAGGCCGGCGCCGTCACGGACGCCGTCGACGCGCGCCGACCGTCCCCTCTCGTACCAGCGTCTGATCGGGAACTGGGCGACCATCCCTATGAGAAGCGCGATGATGAGGGCTCCGAACATGCTGAGGACGGGAAGGCTCTTGAGCGCCGATCCCGCGAGGGACGCCACGAGCGTGACCAAGGCGATGACGAGCATGTCGATGGTGGTGATGCGGTGCATCCATGATGACAATGATGTTTTCACTCGGACGAGTGAACTCCCCGCCATGGCATCGGTCAAATCACAAATATCCATGCATTGAATCGTGTATGCCGATGATATTTGTCTGACATCGCCGTGCATCGCATCGCATTGGCCTTGCAGCGCCTCGCCTCGTCACACCATGCCATGCCATGCGCCATATGGTCCGGCGCATCGACCCATCGTCTGGGATCACTCCCGGTCGGAGGGATCGGACAGCCCTGCGATGATCTCATCGCACAGCGCCCTCTGCACGGGGGACAGGCCGGACGCCGGGGTGAGCGCATAGAAGCGTCTGACGAAGTCGGGACCCAGATCGCGCACGGGAACGCCATCGGGGACAAGCCGGGACGAGATGATGGATTGGCCGAAACCCGCCGCGAGACAGCTGATGATGGCGGAGTTGCTCGACATGAGGATCTGACGCTGGGGAACGGTATGCGAGGAGGCCAGAAAAAGATTGGTGTAGTAGCGGACTCCCGAACCCTGTTCACGCAGCAGCCACACGCCATGGGGATCGCCCGCCAGCACGAGGCTGTCGCGACGGATCGGCGTGCGCGACGCCGCGGCGCTGGTGACGGCCTTCTCGACCACGCCCAGCTGAACGTGGTTCATGGCCACCTTGTCGAGGATGTCCTCGGAATTGGCCGTGCCCACCGTCAGATCGACGGCGCCGAGCTCGGATTCCGCTATCCCCATAATCTCCGGAAGAAGAACCTGGCTCGTCGTATGGGAACATGCGATCGAGAACCGTTCGCGCTTCGCAGACGCATGGATGGCGTGGGAATAACCGCTTCTCCATCTCTCCCCGATGTCGAGTGCGGTGTCGTAGAGTATCCGTCCGGCCGCGGTGGGCGTCACGTCGCTTTTCGCATGCCGCTCGAAAAGCGGTGCTCCCACGATCTCCTCCAGCGACCGCATGCGGGCCGACACCGTCGACTGCGATACATGCAGCTTGTCGGCGGCCACCGTGAACTGCCCCATCTCATACACGGCGACGAGCGTGTCGAGCAGAGGAAACATCAGGTTGGGATCATCCGACGAGTGCCGGGGATTCTCTACCCGCGGGCCGCGCCGAGAGGCCTTTCCCCGCGACGTCACGCGAACTCCACGGTTCCGGTGCCGGCATCCATGCGCGTGACGATGGCCAATGACCGCACGTCGTACCCACGTCGGCGCAGTCGTCCGCCACCATCCTGGAACCCCTTCTCGATGGCGATCGCGATGCCTTCGACGGTAGCGCCGGCCTTGTCGCACAACTCGATAAGCCCCTCCATGGCGCGCCCGTTGGCGAGGAAGTCGTCGACGAGAAGGACGTGGTCCCCCTGATGGAGGAATCGGCGGGAGACGATAACCGGAAACTCCCGGCGTTTGGTGAAGGAATAGACCGTGGTGGTGAGCAGATCGTCATCGAGGTTGATCGACTGCGCCTTCTTAGCGAAAACCACGGGGACGTCGCCGAAATGGCGCGCGGCGCAGCATGCGAGGCCGATTCCCGACGACTCGATCGTCAATATCCGGTCCACTCTTTTCCCCTTGAACAGGGTCGCCCATTCGGCTCCCATTCGATCGAACAGCGCCACATCGCACTGATGGTTCAGAAACGAATCGACTTTGAGGACGCCGCCGTCCCTGACGACCCCGTCGCGTCTGATCCTCTCCTCAAGCTCCCGCATAACCGTCCTTTTCCCATCCATGTCTGACGTCTGTCTGACGTCTGCCTGGCACCTGCCTGGCACCGCGTCCACGGCGACGAACACCCGTATGGATGGCGAGCATAGCCGTGCGAGTTGACCGACGCCCCGCCGTCTGGAAGACGCCGGGCATCCCTGTTCCGGATCGCGGTCAGAGGACGCCGGACGCGCCCGCGATATTCCGGGATCCCCGCCACCGCGCGGCGGGTGCGCAGGCTTCGACGCCCGGTCGCTGACTGACGTTCGTGCTAAACATGTATGCGCAGATGAGGGGCCGCACGCCCTTGGAACGGTTCAACGGAAGGACGCGAGTGTCACAGGATCCGGATGTCATCCAGCGCACGACGGAGGAGCTCGTCAAGGGCCTCAATCCACAGCAGAGCGAGGCCGTGACCTATCGTGGCCCGGCGCTTCTTATCGGAGCGGGGGCCGGATCGGGCAAGACCAGGGTCCTGACGCGTCGCATCGCATGGATGCTGACCGAGCTGCGGGCATGGCCGAGCCAGATACTGGCTATCACCTTCACCAACAAGGCCGCGGGGGAGATGCGCGAACGTCTGGAGCGGTTGATCGGTCCGGCGGCCCAACGCATGTGGGTGTCCACATTCCACTCCGCCTGCGTGCGCATCCTCCGCCGCGACGGGAAGTCCATCGGGCTGGCGTCGGGCTTCTCGATCTATGATTCCGCCGACAGCGAGCGGTTGGTCAAGATCATCTGCACCGAGCTCAACGTCGACGTCAAGCGCTACACGCCCAAGATGATCCTGTCGAAGATATCCGACGCCAAGAACGGACTCAAGGACTGGCGCGTCCAGCTTCAGGCGAACGCACCGGACTACCGTCCCGGTCAACGCGGGTACCATCTGGCGCGGACAGACGATCTCGAGATGATCGTCGCCGTCGTCCATGCGGAATACCAGCATCGCCTCGCGATGGCGAACGCCGTGGATTTCGACGATCTGATCGGCCGGACGGTGGAGCTCCTCCGCTCCGATCCACGGGTCGCCCGATACTACCGTCACAAATTCCGGTACATTCTTGTCGACGAGTACCAGGACACCAACCACGCGCAGTATGAGCTCATCCGCGAGCTCGCCGGCGTGGACGCGCAGACGGTGCGGCAGGCGACGGATGATGCGGGTCCGCGCGACAAACAGGACGAGGCACCCGCCTGGGTCACGGTAGTGGGGGACTCCGATCAGTCCATCTACGCCTTCCGGGGCGCCGACATCAGCAACATCCAGGACTTCGACAAGGACTTCCCCCAGGCGCGCGTCATCATGCTCGAGCAGAACTACCGTTCGACGCAGACCATTCTCGACGCAGCGAACGCGGTTATCTCGCACAACACCGAACGACGGCCCAAGAAGCTCTGGACCGCGGCGGGCCCCGGCGAGAAGATCGTGGGATACGCTGCGGACGACGAACGTCAGGAGGCGTCCTGGATAGCCCGGGAGATAGAGCGCCTGTCCGCCGAGGATGACGTCCCCTATTCGGACGTCGCCGTCATGTACCGTGCGAACGCGCAGTCAAGGGCCATCGAGGAGGCGCTGATCAACGCCCGCATACCCTATCAGCTGATCGGCGGGACGCGCTTCTACGAACGCCGCGAGGTCAAGGACGCGATGGCCTATCTTCAGGCGATCGTCAACCCTGCGGACGACGTGAACATGCGTCGCATCCTCAACGTCCCCAAGCGCGGATTGGGAGCGCGCGCGGAGTCCCTGGTGATGGCGTACGCGCAGAACAACGCCGCCACGTTCTGGGATGGCGTCGATCACTGGGAACGGATCGAGGGGATGCCCACGCGGACGGGGAAAATGCTCGACTCCTTCCGCGAGCTGATGCGGGGACTGCGCGAATTCGCGGCGGAGCACGACGATCATCCCTCGGAGGTGGTGGCACGCATACTGGAGGATACGGGGCTGCTTGACGAGCTGCGCCGTTCCGAGGATCCACAGGACGCATCCCGTGTCGACAATCTGGCGCAGCTGCAGTCGGTGGCCGCCGAGTTCGAGCAGAACACCCCGGATGCGACGGTCGCGGGATTCCTGGAGACGACGGCTCTGGTCGCGGACGCCGAC
The DNA here is from genome assembly GCF_000741645.1 of Bifidobacterium minimum. GTDB lineage: Bacteria > Actinomycetota > Actinomycetes > Actinomycetales > Bifidobacteriaceae > Bifidobacterium > Bifidobacterium minimum. The sequence goes on along the minus strand of NZ_JGZD01000009.1, from coordinate 736,238 downwards.
CAGCTGCCCGACGAGGACGAGAATACCGGTAAGGCCACTCTGATGACGCTTCACACGGCCAAGGGGCTCGAATATCCCGTGGTGTTCCTTCCCGGGATGGAGCAGGGGACGTTCCCGCATTCGCGCGCCCTGGAGGATGCCCACGAGCTGTCCGAGGAACGGCGTCTGGCATATGTGGGAATAACCCGCGCGAAGAGACGGCTGTATCTGACCCGTGCCGCGACGCGCTTCCAATGGGGGAAAACCGACGAGATGCTGCCCAGCCAGTTTCTCGACGAGGTTCCGGACGCCCTGATCGACTGGCGTCGCCGGCAGGCCGCCACGGAGCTTATCCGTGGACGGGAGGATGACGAGTTCGGCGGCTGGGATGATTCGGACGACGATTTCTCTTCCTCGTACGGACGTTCCTCATACGGTTCCGCCGACAGTCAGCGCCGGGGACGGTCATGGGGATCGTCCGCAGGATCCCGCGGCAGGTATGGAGCCCGGGAATCCGGATCGTCATCGGGACGGCGCTCGGGGGCCCGCAGCACATATGGATCGTATGGGTCGTATGGCTCATCTGGCTCATCCGGATCCTCCTCGCATGGGAGATCCTCGGACGTCTCGTCCAGAAGATCGCAACCGTCCGCGAGACCCCATGCGGACTCGGTGTCCAGCTCGTCCGCAGGCGCGTCCCGTCTGGACGTATCGCAGATCTCCGTGGGGGACAGGGTGTCGCACGACAGTTTCGGCCTCGGCAAGGTCGTGGGCGTCGAGGACAAGGGAACCAAATCGGTCGTCGTGGTGGATTTCGGCTCCGACGGCGTGAAACGGCTTCTGCTCAGGATGGCGCCTCTGGAAAAGCTGTGATAGCCTTATAGATTGTGTCCGTCATCAGGCGGATATTGTCTGGAGTCCTGGCCCATCAGCGGGACGGCGGTTCGTCGGAACACCGGAATCGTTGGCACATCGTGCCGAAGCGCTGGAGAGGCTGACTCGGCGCGCGCCATACGCGCGTCACGTTTCAGATAACGACAGAAACAGAAGGAAACATCATGACCAACATTCAGCGCTCACGCCGTCAGGTCCGCCTGTCGCGCGCTCTGGGCATCGCACTGACGCCCAAGGCCCAGCGCATCTTCGAGAAGCGCCCCTATGCTCCCGGCGAGCATGGACGCACCCGTCGGCGCACCGAGTCGGACTACGCCGTCCGTCTTCGCGAGAAGCAGCGTCTGCGCGCCCAGTATGGCGTCTCCGAGAAGCAGCTTCGCGCCGTCTACGAGCGTGGAACCCATACCGCAGGCCAGACCGGCAACGCCATGCTGCTCGATCTTGAGTCCCGCCTCGACGCGCTCGTCCTGCGCTCGGGATTCGCCCGCACCACGGCCCAGGCCCGGCAGTTCGTCGTCCACCGCCACATCCTCGTCGACGGAAACATCGTTGATCGTCCCTCCTACCGAGTCAAGCCCGGACAGACGATTCAGGTCAAGGCCAAGAGCCAGACCATGGTTCCCTTCCAGATCGCCGCCGAAGGCGTCCACCGCGACGTCCTCCCCGCGGTTCCCGGCTATCTTGACGTGAACCTCGCCTCGTTGAAGGCCACGCTGGTGCGCAAGCCCGAACCCGAGGAGATTCCGGTTCAGATCAACATCCAGTACGTCGTGGAGTTCTACGCCCGCTGACGTTCTGACCGTATGACATCGGTTCGCCGTTCGTCGCCGATACCGCCGAAGGCCCTCGCAGAGGAATTCCTCTGCGAGGGCCTTCGTCATAGTGCGGGAACCGATCAGTCGCCGATGATGCCGCCCACCAGTGACGAGACCACGGCCATGATCAATGAACCGAGAACGGACCACAGGAAGCCCTGTATGACGACGCCCATGCCAAAGATCGACAGCGCAAGCCAGGACGCCAGCCTCATGAACAGCCAGTTGATGATGAGGGCCACAAGACCGAAGCTCAGAATACTGAAGGGAAGCGCGAGCATATGCACGATCGGCTTGATCGATGCGTTGATGATCGCCATGAAGAACGCGAAGGCGGCCACGCCCGCAACAGGAGGGTCACCGATCGGCGTCATGCCCGGAAGAAGCGCGACCATGACGCCCGCCGCGATGAAGACGACGAGCCAGCGTGAAAGGAATGAACTCATCACGCCATTATGCCATGCCGTGCCGCATCCGCGACGTCCCATGACGTCCGATCGCACGCATCCTCCACGCGTGGGATAATCGCGGTATGCGCATCATCCTTCATCTTGTCCGTCACGGCCAGACATACTTCAATCGCTACAACCGACTTCAGGGATGGTCCAATTCGCCATTGACCGAGAAGGGCGAAAGCGACGCCCGCCATGCCGCCGAGAAACTCTCCGGGATCGATTTCGCGGCGGCCTACTGCTCGGACACCACGCGTGCGGTCACGACCGCGCGGGTGATTCTTGACGCCAACGAGCGCGCCGGGCACGCACGCCCCGCTCTGACGACGTCCAAGGCCTTCCGGGAGCAGTTCTATGGCTATTTCGAGGGACGCGACATGTCCGAGGCATGGTGGGCCGCGGGAGCCCCGCACGGATCACCGACATATGCCGCCATCGTCAGGGATCACGGTCTATCCGCGACCCGCGACTTCCTCAAGCAGGCCGATCCGTTCCATGACGCGGAATCCGACGAGGAGTACTGGCGCCGGATCGAATCCGGCTTCTCCCTGATAGCGTCCAACCCCCATCTCAGGGACGGGGACCACGTCCTGCAGATCTCGCACGGCAACACTCTGCTCAGCCTCATCAACCGCTTCGGCCCCTCCGACCACGCGGCCACGGAACGACCCGCCAACGGCAGCGTCACCGTGATCGGATTCGACACGAGCGTCGATCTCGATGCCGGCGTCACCATACTCGCATACGAACGATAGGAACCATGAACGATGGGAACGATGGGGACTGCCGGCATGTTTCCGCTTCCACGGCGTACGACGTGGGAGTCGGGGTCGCGGGAGTCGGGGTCGCGGTCTAGGCTAAGCTGGGTTCTTGTCTGTATGGAACGGTTCCGCGGCAGAAAATAGAGGTGCACTGATGGATGTTGGAGACATCGCCGGACTGATCGCGGCCATCGCGTTCGCCATTCTCGTCGGCTTTCTTATCTACCCGTTGATTCGGCTGGGCAAGCTTTTCGACCAGATCGCCGCCACCGTCCGCGAATCAGGAGACCATGCGATACCGGCTTTGGACGAGGGCGTGACGACGGTCCGTCAGATCAACAGGTCGCTCGAGGATGTGAACAGGATATCCGACGCGGCGTCCTCGACGGCACGCAACGTCGGAGCCCTGGCTGACCTGTACGGCTCCTTCCTGGGCAAGCCCGTCATCAAGATCGCATCCACCTTCTACGCCCTGAAAAGTACGATCGGATCGTTCGTCGCGGGAAGAAAGGGCGCGTCCGCAACCGGTCACCCGACGGATGGACCCTCCGCCGAAACCACGTCGTCCGTCCCCGGCAAGGAGGAATGATGGGGAAAAGGCTTTTCTGGATATCCCTGGGATTCGCCGCGGGGGTGGTCACGGTGACCAAGGCCCGCGCCTATGTCAGGGCGAACACGCCACATGCCGCACGGGGAGCGCTCTTCCCCGAAGTCGCCGACAACCTCGGTCTGGCCACCGTGTCGAATCTATGGCGCGACTTCTCCGCCGCCCGGGAGGCCCGCGAGAAGGAGCTCAACCGTCGCTATCAGGACGTCGCTTCCTGACGCGCTCATCTTCCGATGCCGTGAGGCCCACGGCCTGGACACCGGGCGACAACCACCCGCTATCATCGATCAAGGAGTCAATCCGAACATGCGCACTTCGGAAATAGCCAAGCGGTATCTACGCTACTTCGAGGACAACGGCCACATGGTCGTTCCATCAGCCTCTCTGATATCGCCCAATCCGACGACACTGTTCACCATCGCGGGAATGGTCCCGTTCATCCCCTATCTGCTCGGCGAGCAGACGCCCCCGTCACCGCGCATGGCATCGAACCAGAAATGCGTGAGAACCCTCGACATCGACGAGGTCGGCAAGACCACGCGGCATGGGACGTTCTTCCAGATGCTCGGCAACTTCTCGTTCGGCGACTACTTCAAGGAGAAGGCCATCCACTATGCATGGGAGCTGCTGACGACCCCGCAGGACCAGGGCGGCTATGGCTTCGATCCCGAACGGCTGTGGGTGACCACCTACACGGACGACGACGAGGCCCGATCGCTGTGGCGCAACGAGGGCTTCGACCCCGAGCATATGCAGATCTTCGGCATGGAGGACAACTTCTGGACGACGGGAGGACCCGGACCGGGCGGCCCCTGCTCGGAGATATACGTCGACAGGGGGCCTGAGTACGGACGGGACGGAGGGCCCGCCGCCGACGAAAACCGCTTCATCGAGATATGGGACCTCGTGTTCGAGAACTACGAGGTCGACAACGTCAAATCCAAAACCGACCTACACATCGTCGGTGAGCTGGAGAACAAGAACATCGACACGGGAGCCGGACTTGAGCGTCTGGCCTATCTCCTTCAGGGCAAACAGAACATCTACGAAACCGACGAGGTCTATCCCGTCATCGAGGCCGCCGAGAAGCTCACGGGTCTGGCCTATGGACGGGACGAGAGCTCCGACGTGCGGTTCCGCGTGGTGGCCGACCACGTTCGTTCCGCCCTGATGATCATGAGCGACGGGGTGCGGCCCAGCAACGTGGGGCGCGGCTACGTGCTTCGGCGGCTTCTCCGGCGAACGGTGCGCTCCATGAGGATGCTCGGCGTCCATGACGCCGTGCTGCCGACGCTGTTCCCCGTGTCGCGCGACGCAATGATCCCGAGCTATCCCGAGCTCGCCAACACCTTCCATGAGGTGTACGAATCGGCGTGCGGCGAGGAGGATGCCTTCCGCCGTACTCTGGAGAACGGGACCACGATCCTCGACGTGGCGGTCAGCAAGGCGAAGGCAGCCAAAACCGAGGTCTCGGGACAGGATGCCTTCACCCTCCATGACACCTATGGCTTCCCGATCGAACTGACCCTCGAGATGGCCTCCGAGCAGGGCGTCAAAGTCGACGAGGCCACCTTCCGCAGGCTGATGGGCGAGCAGAAGTCGCGGGCCCGTGCGGACGCGTTGAAGAAGCGCCATAACGTCGATCTGAGCGTCTATGACGACTTCCGCAAGACACTGGACAACCCCATTGATTTTCTCGGCTATTCCCAGTTCTCGGCCAAGTCCACCGTTCTGGGGATCATCCAGGAGGGCAAGGGCGCGGTTCCCGCCGTCACGGCTCCCGCGACGGTCGAGGTCATCCTCGATCGCACGCCGTTCTACGCCCAGGCGGGCGGCCAGCTGGCCGATCAGGGCGAGATCGTCTCCGACGAGGGGGCGGTTCTTGAGGTGGACGACGTCCAGAAGCCCATCAAGGATCTCATCGTCCATCAATGCAGGCTGACCGAGGGCACCCTCGTCGTGGGATCCACGGTGAACGCCAACATCGATATGAAGCGTCGTGGCGCGATCGCGCGATCCCACACCGCCACCCACATGGTCCACAAGGCCCTCCGCGAGGAGCTGGGCAGCCAGGCCACCCAGCGTGGCTCGGAGGATGCGCCCAACCGCCTGCGCTTCGACTTCCAGTGGTCCAAGGCTCCGGGACGCGACGCCATGAACGCCGTCGAGGAGAGGGTCAACGAGAAGCTGCGGGACGATCTTGCGGTCACGACGACGGAGATGAAGTTCGATGACGCCATCGCCCTTGGCGCGATGCATCTGTTCGGTGAGAAATACGGTGACGTCGTCCGCGTCGTCTCCATCGGCGAGGATGGCTGGAGCCGTGAGCTCTGTGGAGGAACCCACGTCGACCATGTGGGGAAGATCGGCGCCGTCAGCATCATGTCGGAAGCCTCGATCGGTTCGGGGGTGCGCAGGGTCGACGCCGTGGTGGGCAAGGGCGCGTACGACTTCCACGCACGGGAGCACGCACTCGTCTCCCAGTTGTCCGACAAGCTCAACGCCCGTCCCGACGAGCTCGCCGAAAGGATCTCGGTTCTTCTCGCCAAGCTCAAGGAGTCCGACCGTCGTCTCTCCTCCATGTATGAGGCGCAGCTCGCGCAGTCGGTTCCCGCTCTGGTCGACGAGGCCAACGCGTCACAGGACGATGTGGTCGTCATCTCACGCAATGTCGGACGATTCGGCTCGTTCGAGGCGCTGAGGCGCACGGTTCTTGACATCCGTTCCCGTATGGGTGAGGGACGTCCCGTCGTCATCGCCCTCGCAGGCGTGAACGAGGACGACCGTCCCATGATCGCCGTGGCGACGAACGCCTCGGCCAGGTCCCTGGGTCTCAAGGCCGGTGACCTCGTCAGGTCGGCGTCCGCGGTGCTTGGCGGCGGCGGTGGCGGAAAGCCCGACTTCGCCCAGGGAGGCGGCGTCGATGTCTCCAAGGTCGACGAGGCCATAGGCGACGTTCGTCGATCAATCGAGCGAATCGGCTAGCGCGGTGCCATGGCTTGGTGTTGATCTGGGGGATGCACGGGTCGGTCTGGCCATGTCCGACCCGGAGCTGTCCTTCGCCCACCCGATCGGGAACATCGCCGTGCACGGCGATTCCTTTCAGGCCCTTGACGAGGTGCTCGACATCGTCGAGCGTGAGCGCGTCGACGTGGTGGTGGTCGGGCTTCCGCTGCTTCTTGATGGCTCCGAGGGACGCCACGCCCATAAGGCACGCCGGTGGTCGCGCAATCTCACGGTTCGTGCGGACGCGCTGATACGGTCGGGCGAATGGTTCGGCGCCGGATCGCCCTCCGTGCTTCTGAAGGATGAAAGACTCACGACGGTCGCCGCGCACAGGGAGCTGCGCGGCGCGGGCATACGTGAAAAAGGCCATAGGCCGATGATCGACCAGCAGTCGGCGGTTCTGATACTGCAATCGGCTCTGGACGACGCGCGACGGAAAGGCGGGCAATATGACGGATGACCGGCAGGAACGCGATGACGACGACGTCGAACCATCCTCCGACGATTTTGACGATTTCTTCGACAGCCGCGCCCAGTGGGAGGCGCCCTCCGAGGGGATGGAACAGCCTCTGGACGATCATGAGGACCTTCCGATGTCGCGCAGGCAGCGCAGAAGGATTCGGAAGACGAAAAAGCGCCATGCCATCATTCTTATCGTCGGCGCGCTCGTTGTTGTGGCCCTGATCGTCGTCGGGCTGTACTCGGGATACCGGGCGTTGTCGCGCTGGAGCCAATCGCGCGCGGCGCAAAGCACCACCAGCGAGAGCCTTGACTATCCCGGCCCCGGCACAGGAAGCGTGTCGTTCACGGTTTCCACAGGCGAAAGCGTCGATTCCGTGGCGAGCCGCCTCGTGAAGGCCGGGGTCGTCAAATCCGCCCAGTCCTTCACGTCGGTGGTGTCGGCCAACTCGTCCACCATCTATCCCGGCACCTATGCGCTTAAGAAACGCATGCCGGCCGCCGACGCCCTCGCGATCCTATCCGACCAAAGCAAGGCGAAGGGCATGCTGGAGGTCAAATCGGGGGAGAGGGTGTCGGATGTGGTGAAGTCGGCCGCATCGCTGTCGTCCATCCCCGAGGCCGACTTCACCGCAATCGTCGACGCCGGCGGGAAGGGCATCCTCCCCGACGAGGCCGAGGGACATTTTGAAGGATGGCTTGAGCCGGGAACATATGACGTCTCCAATGCGTCCAGCGCCTCCGCGGTGCTCAAGCAGATGGTCCAGGCCAGAATCGCCAAGCTCGACGATCTGGGCGTGCCTACCGGGACGGAGCGCCAGAAGGTGCTGATCATGGCCTCCATCGCGGAGTCCGAGGTCAACACGGAGGAATATTACGGCAAGGTCGTCCGGGTGATCCTCAATCGCCTGAGCAAATCCATGCCCCTGGGAATGGACACGACGGTGGCATACGGCGCTGGTGTCAAGGCCAGCGAGCTGACCAACGCCATGCTTGCTGACACGAACAACGCCTACAACACACGCGTCAAAACCGGATTGCCGCCGTCGCCCATCAGCAATCCCGGCGATTCGGCCATAACTGCCGCCATGAATCCGCCCGCGGGCGATTGGCTGTACTTCGTGACCACGAATCTGAAAACCGGTGAGACCAAGTTCGTCGCCACCGAGGATGAGTTCTGGAAGATCCGGGAGGAATACAAGAACTCCAACGAGGACGCCAACTGAGATCCGACTGAGATCCCGCGGGAAGACGGGACGCGGACGGGGGAGAGGGCGTCACGGGGAAACGGCATGACGCCGGCATCCCGACGAGGCCATCCCCGGAGCCGAATCGTGGGCGCCGCCGCCGCCGAGGCCTCCTACGGCGGTAGGATGGGCACATCGTCAAAAGGACACGGAGGAGAGGTCACGAATGTTGCGCTGGCAGACCGCGGGTGAATCACATGGTGAGGCGCTTGTCGCCATGATTGAGGGCCTTCCCGCGGGGGTGAGCATCTCCTCCCGGGATGTGGCCGACGCTCTGGCCAGACGACGGCTTGGTTATGGACGCGGCTCACGCATGTCCTTCGAACAGGATCGTGTCCGTCTGCTCACGGGGGTGCGTCATGGACTCTCGCTGGGTTCCCCCGTCACGGTGGAGATCGGCAATACCGAATGGCCCAAATGGACGAAGGTCATGAGCGTGGACGCGCCTGACGAGGATCTTGAACCAACCGGACGCAACGCCCCTCTGACCCGTCCCCGTCCGGGACATGCCGATCTCACGGGAATGCGCAAGTACGGATTCGACGATGCGCGTCCCGTCCTGGAACGGTCGAGCGCGCGCGAGACGGCTTCGCGCGTGGCGCTGGGCGCCATCGCGGCGGATTTCCTTGAGCAGGCGCTGTCGGTGAGGACTGTGGCGCATGTTGTGTCGATGGGAGGCGTCGGTCTGGGCGACGATTACGCCCTTCCCACTCCGGACGACTGCCCGGCGCTTGACGCGTCGCCGGTGCGGACGCTCGACGCCGACGCCGAGAGCCGCATGATGAAGCGCGTGGATGAGGCGAAGGCCAACGCCGATACCGTGGGTGGCGTCGTTGAGGTCATCGCGTATGGCGTTCCCGCGGGGCTTGGCACCTACGTGGAATCGGACCGCCGCCTCGATGCGGCACTCGCGGGCGCGCTGATGGGGATCCAGGCGATTAAGGGAGTGGAGATCGGCGATGGTTTCCGCGAGTCCGAACGGTTCGGATCCCACGCGCACGATGAGATGGTTCCCGGCCCCGACGGGCGCATCACGCGTCTGAGCAACCGGGCCGGCGGAATCGAGGGGGGGATGTCCAACGGACAGCCTATCAGGATCCGGGTAGCGATGAAGCCCATCCCGTCGATTCCCAAGGCGTTGCGAACGGTTGACGTATCCACGGGCGAGCCGGCCAAGGCCATCAACCAGCGCTCGGACACCACTGCGGTGCCGGCGGCGTCCATCGTCGCGGAGGCGATGGTGCGTCTGACGCTGGCCCGATTCGTTCTGGAGAAATTCGGTGGGGACAGTCTCGATGAGGTATCGAGAAACGCCAAGGAATATCTGGCATCCTGGCCGGAGCACATGCGCTAGGGGCTGACGATGGGCTCACATGGAACCAGAGGACCCCGTGCGGTCATCATCGGTATGCCCGGCGCGGGGAAGACCCGTATCGGTCGTGAGGCCGCGCGTATGCTGGGGATCCCCTTCGAGGATTCGGACAGGCGCATCGAGAAACGCGTCGGCATGTCCATCACGAGGTATTTCCGCGACTATGGGGAGCGCCGTTTCCGCGATCTCGAGGCCGACGTCATCGCCGATCTCCTCACGCAATCGAGCGGGATACTATCTCTGGGCGGTGGCGCGCCCATGACGGATTCCACCCGTGCGCGTCTCCGCGAATACGTGGGTCATGGCGGGCGAATCGTCTATCTCAGGGCAGACCCCCAGGAGGCCATGGAACGCGCCGTTCAGTCGGGAGGCCGACCCATGCTGGCCGGTGATGCGCGGAGACGATGGACCGAATTGTTCGAGCAGCGCGATCCGGTCTTCTCGCGCATCGCGACCTGCGATATGAGGACGCGGTCCATGTCACCAACGGCAGCGGCAAGGAGGATGATAGCCATGGTCAATGAACGCGTGGTTCATGTCCCGGTTGAGGCAGGATCGGATTATGACGTCCGCATCGGCGTGGGGGTCATGGACCAGCTTCCTGCGATGATGGGGGCCGGCCCGGTCCGCGTGGCCATCATCCACACGGCCTCCGTCCAGCGGTATTCGGACAGGGCCCGCGCGCTACTGCGCAAGGACGGCCGCGAGGTCACGGAGATCGTCATTCCCGACGCCGAGGCGGGGAAGACCGTCCAGGTGGCGGATGGCGTGTGGCATCGGCTCGCGGACGGGGGATTCACGCGTTCCGATGCGATCGTGGGCATCGGGGGAGGTGCCGCCACCGATCTCGCCGGCTTCGCGGCCGCCACATGGATGCGGGGGATCCGGTACGTGAACTGCCCCACATCGTTGCTGGCGATGGTCGATGCCTCGACTGGCGGGAAAACCGGCGTCAACATCCCCGAGGGGAAGAATCTGGTCGGCTCGTTCTTCACTCCAGCGGGCGTGCTCGCCGACACGGGCGCGCTGGCATCGCTTCCCGCGGATATCTTCATCGAAGGACTTGGTGAGGTCGCGAAATCCGGTTTCATCATGGACGACGAGATTCTGCGGATTCTGTCGGAGAACGCCCGGGCCTTGAGGGCCTTCGACGGCGGATCGTTCACCGGTTCCGATCTCGAGCCGGTCGTCACCGAGCTCATCGAGCGCACCGTCCGGGTCAAGGTCCATCACGTCGCCAGCGATCTTCGCGAGTCGGGGCTTCGCGAGTATCTCAACTACGGGCATACTCTGGGCCATGCCATCGAGCAGTCGGAGCACTTCCGGTGGCGGCATGGCAACGCGGTCGCCGTGGGATGCGTTTTCGCCGCGGAGCTGTCGCGCATTCTGGGGCATCTGTCCGATCATGATGTCGAGGAGCATCGCCGGCTTCTGTCATCATTGGGACTTCCGACATCATGGTCGGGCGGCGGCTGGGATGACGTCCTTGGCCTTATGCACCGGGACAAGAAGGCGCGCGGAAATACGCTGCGGTTCGTTATCCTCGACTCCATGGGACATCCCCGCCATCTGGACGATCCTCCCATCGAGGCCGTCCACGAGGCCTTCGACCGCATCCGCGCCTAGCGGCCACGGGCGCCGTCGGCCGTGGTGGGAGCCCGGGATCGCACCGGGGATCCGCGGCGACGCGACACGGCGGGAAATGACGAGACGAAGACGACGCGACGAAAACAGCACGGCGAAGACGACGCAATGAAAGGCGATGGTGATTCGCATGTCCACGCAGAAGCATCCGCGAGTGGTGGTTGTCAATGGTCCCAATCTCGGACGGCTGGGAGTCCGGCAGCCCGACGTCTACGGGCATCAGGATCTGGCCGAGCTGACCCGACTGTGCGGCGTCTGGGGGGATGAGCTTGGTCTGGACGTCGAGGTCCGGCAGACCGACGACGAGGCGGAGATGATCTCGTGGATGCACCATGCCGTCGATGAGCTGACGCCCGTCGTGATGAACCCCGCCGCCTTCACCCATTACAGCTATGCGCTGGCTGACGCCGCGCATATGGTCGGCGACGCGGGGCTTCCCCTGATGGAGGTGCACATATCGAATCCCGCGTCGCGCGACGAGTTTCGCAAGCGAAGCGTGATCTCACCGGTGGCGACCGGAACCATCACGGGTCTGGGATTCTTCGGATACCGTCTCGCCCTTGAAGCCGTCGCGCATCTTATGGAAACCGTCTAGAAGGTCACGCCGTCCGGTTTCGCCGGCTGCCGGTTCCATCGGCACTGCCCGGTCCCGTTTTCCGTTCGTGCAGGAACACCTGCATGAAAAAGCCCCTGCCATGCAGGCACAGCTGTCTTTTCTTACGGTGTCGGAACGGCTGCGGTGTCGGAACGGCTGCGGTTCCCTCGGGGCTCATACCATTCGCTCATGGTCAACGGCGTTTCGGCATTTCACGGCGCGCGATCGTGCCATTTATGACAACGTTCGCAATTATGCGTATCATGTGAATGTGTCGTGTCCGCTTGGGCATACGTTCGTTCATGTCCGTGGCCCGGCGCCGTGGCATCGGGCCTCCGCAAAGGGACCCTGCACAGGGAAGTGGTATCGATCAACCCCGCTCATCCATCCGTTTCGGATGGAATGGATGGGGCTTCTCAAGGATGAGAATGGAAGGACATATGACAGTTCAACGATTGAACTCTATGGCCGGCAAGCTTCTGGGCATGGGAGTCGCCCTCGCCATGCTCGCCGGCGGCGGTGCCGTCGTGGGACCTCTGGCCGCCCAGGCCAGCCCCACGAAGGACGCCCAGAATCAGGCCTCGATCACGTCGACGTCCAAGGATGTCCAGGTGATCGCGTTCCAGCAGACGTGGAACACCATCGCCAAGGAATGCACGCAGACCTACGGACCCGAAGGCGTGGGATACGTCGAGGTGTCCCCGCCCCAGGAGTCAATCCAGGGAACCCAGTGGTGGACCTCCTACCAGCCCGTAAGCTACAAGCTCGATTCCAAGCTCGGCACGGCAGACGAATTCAAGACGATGATCTCCACCTGCAAGGCGGCGGGCGTGGGCATCATCGCCGACGTCGTGCTCAACCAGACCACGGGCGCCGACACGACGACGACCGATGCATCCTCCGACACCCAGACGGGAGTCGCCGGAACGACCTACAACCCGGCCACGGGAGACTACCCGGGCTTCACGGGATCCGACGACCAGTACACGAACGGCATCACCTCCAGCGACTTCCATGACTGCACGACGAGCATCTCCGACTACACCAACCAGACCGAGGTGCAGGAATGCCGTCTGAGCGGCATGTGGGACTTCAACAGCTCCTCGACGAAGGTGCGCGACATCCAGTCCGACTATCTGGCGTCGCTGTACAAGCTGGGCGTAGCGGGCTTCCGAGTCGACGCGGCCAAGCACATCAACACCGATGACCTCAAGGCGATCAAGGCCGAGATGGCGATCAAGGTCGGCAAATCGGCCAGCGACATCTACTGGATCCAGGAGACCATCGGCAATTCCAGCGAAGCCTCCGGCATCCAGCCATCGAACTACACGCAGAACGGCGACGTGACGGAGTTCGGCTTCAAAAGCGAGATGAACGAGAACTTCAAGGGCAAGATCTCGAACCTCAAGGGGCTGAGCAGCAGGCTTATCGACTCCGACTCCGCCAACGTGTTCGTGACCAACTGGGACACCGCGCGCAGCGAGGGCGCCCTCACATACAAGGACGGGGCCCGCTACCAGCTGGCCAACGCCTTCATGCTCTCCTACGGCTACGGCACGGCGCGGCTGATCTCCGACTACAAGTTCAGCGCCAGCGATGATGGCGCACCCGGAGCCACGGCGACCTCGGTGCCGGACGTCGACATGGACACCGCATGCTCCACGAATACCAGTGACTGGAACTGCGAACAGCGCTGGACCTCCACACGGGGTCTCATCGCCTTCCACAACTACGTCGGCGACGCCGCGCTCACGGACTGGCAGGACGACGGCGGCAACAACATCGCCTACTCCCGCGGCAGCAAGGGCTTCGTCGCCATCAACAACGACACCTCGGCCAAGGACGTGAGCTACACGACGTCCCTGCCCGACGGCGAGTACTGCAACGTCTACTCGGTGCTCGACTGCTCGCAGACCGTCACGGTCTCCGGCGGCAAGGTGACCACCACCATCCCGGCGCGCTCGGCGATCGCGCTGTACGCGGGCGCCACCAAGGCGTCGCACCCCTCCAGCTCGACGGCCACCGACCCCTCCGATCCGACGCTCAGCGACGAGTCCGATACGGTCAGCCCCGACGACACGACCCTCACCGTGTACTACAAGCCCACCAAATCGTGGAGCACCGTGTACATGCACTACGGCATCGGAGACACCTGGACCACCGCTCCCGGCGTGAAGATGAACGGACCGGACTCCTCCGGCTACTATTCGCTCACCATCGACACCGGAGGCAAGGCCGTTCAGATATGCTTCAACGACGGCGACAACCACTGGGACAGCAACAACAACAACAACTACACGGCGCCGGCCGGCATCATCCAGGCGGGAGTGACCAACGGCTCGCTGTCGTACGGCAACCCTGAGAACCTCACCGGGCAGACCCGGGTCGTCGTCCATTACAAGGCCGCCGACGGCGATCCCGGACGTGGCGTCTACGTCTGGGGGTCCAACACCCAGAGCGGTGACACTCTCGCGGGGGCGTACCACGCCTTCACCGGCACCGACTGCTGGGGCAAGGTGTACGAGCAGACCTTCGACGGCGTCTATGACGACATCGGCCTGATCGTCACCACCTCCGGATGGGACAAGTACGGTGGCGACCGCAAAGTCACCGTCGGCTCCGACGGCACCGTCCAGGTGTGGATCGACGGCACGTCGTCCGACGGGGAGTCCACGACCCTTACCGAGGCGCCCAGCAGCTACGACTGCAAGGCCACCGACGTGACCGTGAAGGTGCACTACTACCGCTCCGACGGCCTGTACTTCAACGCATCGGACACCTCGACCACGGACCCGCAGTGGGATCTGTGGACATGGTCGTCCAGTGTGAACGGCTTCTCCGCCAGCTTCACCTCGCATGACGACTGGGGCGCCGTGGCGTCCTACGACCTCACGGACAGCGTTCAGGTGCAGAGCATAGGTCTGCTTCGCCGCTACGGCAAGGACGAGTGGAAGAGCAAGGACCCGGATGACAGGAACTACTCCGTGCCTTCCAACGCCATCGTTCCCGATTCGAACGGCAAGGCGACCGCGGAGGTGTGGCTCGTCCAGGGCGACTCCACGGTGTACACGGCCCGGCCCTCGACCGGACTCTCGGTGAAGTCCGCCGAGATCTCCGGATTCACCGAGCTCACCGCCAAGCTCTCCAAGTCCTCCACGGCCGACGCCCTGGACGGCAAGGTGAGCGTGACGGACGCCGACGGCAAGGCCGTGGATGTCAAGTCCATCGCCGTCTCGGGCACTGCTCTCACCATCACCACGGCCAACGAGCTCTCCGTCACGGGGAAGTACACGGTGACGGTGAAAGGCTTCGGCACCGCCGACGCGGTGGCCGGCTCCGTGGTCCGCACGGACGCCTTCGACGACAGGTACGCCTATGACGGCGACGACCTCGGCGCGACATGGACAGCGGACGCGACCACGCTCAAGGTCTGGGCACCGACGGCGACCAGCGTCGAGCTGGTCGTCTACAAGTCCGACCGCACCGCGGACGCCGGCGTCTACTACACCTCGCCGATGACCCGCGGCGACAAAGGCGTGTGGTCGGTGACCCTCAACGGCAGGCAGAGCGAGTTCGCCTACACCTACCGTCTCACCTTCGCCGACGGCACGACGAACGACTCAGCCGACCCCTATGCCACGGCCTCCGTGGTCAACGGTCAGCGCTCGGTCGTCCTGCCGACGTCATCCACGACGGTGGCAGGGTCGACGACCCACATGGCCTCCTTCGGAAGCGCCACGAACGCCACCATCGCCGAGATGAACATCCGCGACTTCTCCATCGCCGGGAACTCCGGGATATCCGCCGCCAAGAGGGGCAAATACCTTGGGGTCGTCGAATCCGGCACGACGACGACGAAAGGCGCGACGTCAGGTCTCGACTATCTCAAGAACCTCGGCGTCTCCCACGTCCAGATCATGCCCATGTTCGACTACGGCAGCACTGACGAGGCGAGCGACACCTCCTACGACGCGAAGAAGTCCGACGGCTCGTACCAGCAGAACTGGGGCTACGATCCCGTGAACTACAACGTGCCCGAAGGGTCGTACTCCTCCGACGCGACCAATCCATCCACCCGTATCGTCGAAGCCAAGGAGATGGTCCAAGGGCTGCACAAAAGCAATCTGCGGGTCATCATGGACGTGGTGTACAACCACGTCTACGACGCTTCGGAGAGCTCGTTCAACAAAACCGTGCCCGGATACTACTTCCGGTACGATTCGAACGGCAGCCTCACCAACGACTCCGGATGCGGCAACGACACCGCCTCGGAGCGCGCCATGATGCGCAGGTACATCGTGCATTCGGTGACGTACTGGGCGAAGAACTACGGCGTCGACGGGTTCCGATTCGACCTCATGGGCCTGATCGACACCCAGACGATGAAGGAGGTCCGGGCCGCGCTCGACAAGATCGACCCGTCCATCATCGTCCTCGGCGAAGGCTGGGACATGAACACCACGATGGACAAAAGCGAGATGTCCACCCAGCCGAACGCGTATAAGCTGGCATCCCAGTCCGTGTCCTCCGTGAGCGCATCCTCGACGGGAACGACCGGCCTCGCCGGCTCGACGGGACTCGTCAAGGACAACGGCGTCGCCTTCTTCAACGACTCCATCCGCGACGCGGCCAAGGGATCGGTGTTCTCCGACGCCGACACCGGATTCGTATCCGGGAAGTCGGGGCTTGAAGGCCTTATCGCCAACAACCTGCTCGGATGCCGGAATGCCACGGGAACCGCATCATCGGACCTGTGCACCAACGGCACGACGAACGTCAGGTACGCCGATGCCGGGCAGATCGTCCAGTACGTCGAGGCTCATGACAACATGACGCTCTACGACAAGCTGCGCGCCAGCGTCCCCACTGACGACGACGCGACGACGGTGAAGCGGGCCGAGCTCGCCGACTCCCTCGTCACGCTGTCGCAGGGCATCCCCTTCATCCAGCTGGGGCAGGAGTTCCTGCGCACCAAGGGCGGGGACGGAAACAGCTACAACTCGGGCGATTCGGTCAATGCCATCGATTGGGACCGCACGACGACCTACAAGGACTCCGTGGACTACGTCAAGGGGCTTCTCGCCCTACGGAAGAACACTGCGGCCTTCCGGATGTCGAGCTATGACGACATCTCCAAGAACGCCACGATCCTCAAATCCTCCGACGGCGTCGTCGCCTATCAGGTGAAGGACGACAGCGGAACCTACGTGGTGATCCTCAACTCCGCGTCCGGTTCGTCCGCGACGACGACATCCTCCGCCAGGTCCCTGGCCTCCAAGGATGCGACGACGGCCGTGTCCGGCCTGAAGAAGGGGACCTATCAGGTGCTCGTCAGGGACGGAACGGTTCTTGACGACAACGATCCGTGCGCCTCCGCCGACACGACCCCGACCACGGTCAAGGTCACCGACGGCGACTACGCCGCGGCCTCCCTTTCCGCGACGGTGCTCAAGCTCGAGACGACCTCGGCCTCATCCGATACGACCGGATCCTGCCAGACCTCCGGATCCGACACGACGGGCGACGACTCGACCGGAGCGCTGAGCGCCTCCGACGCCCAGGACGGATCATCCACCACGACGACCCTGTCCTCAACGGGATCGTCCGTCGCATGGCTGGTCCTTGCGGTCGCGATCCTGTCGGCGGCCGGTATAGGCGTGCGCGAGGCGTCACGCCGTGAGAGGAGGGGATCCCACTCGGCATCATCGAAGTGATGCCGTGACGGGCGTCTGACGGAACACGTCGTCCGGCGCCGGGCCTCCGCATCCTCACGAGGGTGATGCGGAGGCCCCTCCATCGGGGGCCGCATCCATGCGGAACCCCATAAGCGCATAACGAAAGAGGCTCGAATCGTGCGCACCTATCGAATGAGGATCCGCGCCATAGGCATGGCCTGTGTCGCGGTAGCGATGTCACTGGCGATGTCCATGGGCACCGTTCAGGTTCCCGCGGGATATTCTTCGGGTTTTCGTCCATCCGATCATCGCGGCGACGTCATAGTGACCGCCTTCCAGTACAACTGGAGATCCGTGGCCCGTGAGTGCACGCAGGTTCTGGGCCCCGCCGGAGTGGGATACGTCCAGGTGTCCCCTCCGCAGGAGAGCATCCTCGGCTCCTCGTGGTGGACGTCGTACCAGCCGGTCAGCTATGCGCTGGACTCCAAGGAGGGAACGACGTCCGAATTCCGCGACATGATCCGCCAGTGCAAGGCCGCGGGAGTCGGCGTGGTCGTGGACGCGGTCATCAACCATACGACGGGCGTGGACACCGCGCAGGGCGTCGGCACGGCGGGAAACACGTACACGAACACGGGCGACTTCCCGGCTGTTCCCTACACGTCCGAGGATTTCCACTCCTGCACCGAGAACATCATGAACTACCGCGACGTCACGGACGTCCAGGAGTGCAGGGTGAGCGGACTTCAGGATCTGGACACGTCCTCAACCCACGTCAGATCGGTTCTCGCGCAGTATTTCGCCACTCTGCTGGATCTCGGGGTGTCCGGTTTCCGAGTGGACGCCGTCAAGCACATCGCCGCTGACGACGTGCTCGCCATCAAAAGGATCGTCGCGGAGAAGACCGGACGGTCGATCGATGACATCTGGTGGATGCAGGAGGTCATCGGCAACGTCAACGAGGCGGAGGAGATCCAGCCCGACAGGTACCTCCGATCCGGCCAGGTCAACGAGTTCCAATACGCCTACCGCCTCAAACGCCTTTTCGACGACTCCCTGATGGGGGGAAGCCTGACGCTTGACGAGATCGCCTCAAATCTCGTGTCCAGCTCCCAGGCCTCGGTGTTCGTCACCAACTGGGACACGGAACGCGACGGGTCGACGCTGACGTACAAGGATGGCGACAAGTACACCCTCGCCACCGCGTTCATGCTCGCCTATCCGTACGGATCGGTCAACGTCTTCTCCGGATATCGCTTCACCGACCGCGACGCGGGCGCCCCGGGGGCCACCGACGATTCGGTTCCGGACACCACCTGCGACGAATCGCGGACGACGACGGGATGGACGTGCTTCGACAGGAACGCGTCCGTCATCGGGATGGTCGGATGGCACAACATCGCCGGCGACGCCCCCGTGGTGGACTGGCAGTCGGACGGCGACAACGTCGTGGGCTTCGGACGGGGAGGGAGGGCCTTCATCGTGATGAACAACTCATCCCAGGATTCCCGCGTGTCCTATCGGACCTCCCTTCCGGCCGGCCGATACTGCAACGTCTACAAGGACGCCGCATGTTCGTCGACCATCCGGGTGGGCGTCGACGGGCGCTTCTCCGCAACGGTTCCCACCGGTTCGGCCGTCGCCTTCCATATAGGCTCCCGGGCGCGTCCCTGACGATCGGAGGGTCCGACCCCGGGCGTCGGGCCCGGACCTCGTGAAACACGCCGCGTCGAAGTCTGATGATAGGCTGAAGTTCCATGGCTAGAAGACAGCATGGGAGTTCACAGGGTCACATCACCAAGCATATTTTCGTCACCGGAGGGGTGGTGTCGTCCCTTGGAAAAGGTCTGACGGCATCATCGTTGGGACGCCTGCTCCGCAGCCGGGGAATCCGGGTCCTCCAGCAGAAGCTCGACCCCTATATCAACGTCGATCCGGGAACGATGAACCCCTTCCAGCACGGGGAGGTCTACGTCACCGAGGACGGAGCCGAAACCGATCTGGACATCGGCCATTACGAGCGTTTCCTCGACGTCTTCCTCAGCCAGAAGGCCAACGTCACCACGGGACAGATATACCAGTCGGTTCTGCGCAAGGAGCGCGCGGGGGAGTATCTGGGCCAGTGCGTCCAGGTCATCCCGCACATCACGAACGAGATCAAATCGCGCATGCGGGCCCAGGCCTCCGATGACGTCGACGTCATCATCACCGAAATCGGCGGGACCGTCGGCGACATCGAGTCGCAGCCATTCCTCGAGGCCGCTCGGGAGGTGCGCCGGGATCTGGGCCCGGAGAACTGCATGTTCGTCCACGTGTCCCTGGTCCCCTATATCGCCGCCGCCCATGAGCTCAAGACCAAACCGACGCAGCATTCGGTTATGATGCTCCGTCAGCTCGGCATATCGCCGGACGCCCTGGTGCTGCGATCCGACAGACCGCTGTCGCAATCCATCAAGGACAAGATCTCCCTGATGTGCGATGTCGACGAAGAGGGCGTCGTCAACTGCGTGGATGCCCCCAGCATCTACGACGTTCCGAAGATCCTGTTCAACGAGGGGCTGGACGCGTACGTGGTCCGCGAGCTCGAGCTTCCGTTCCACGACGTGGATTGGGCCGACTGGGAGGACCTCCTCGACCGCGTCCATCATCCCAAGCATGAGGTGAGCGTGGCGATCGTAGGAAAGTACATCGACCTTCCGGACGCGTATCTTTCCGTCACCGAGGCCATCAAGGCCGGCGGGTTCGCCAACTACGCGAAGGTCAACGTGAAGTGGGTCGCCGCGGATCTGTGCGAGACGAACGACGGGGCCCGCGCCGCGCTCGCCCAGGTCGACGGCATCGTCATCCCCGGCGGATTCGGGATCCGCGGCATCGAAGGAAAGATCGGCGCCCTCCGCTATGCCCGCGAGAACGGGCTTCCGGCGTTGGGCCTGTGCCTGGGCCTGCAGTCGATGGTCATCGAGTATGCGCGCCACGTCCTTGGTCTGGAGGACGCGAACTCCTCGGAGTTCGAGCCCGACTGCGGCAATCCGGTCATCGCGACGATGGAGGAGCAGAAGGACATCGTCAACGGCAACGGCGACATGGGACACACCATGCGTCTGGGATCGTATCCCGCCGTGTTGGAGAAGGGCTCGCTGGTCGCCCGCCTGTACGGCACCGAGCATGTCACCGAGCGCCACCGCCACCGCTATGAGGTGAACGTCGCCTACAAGCAGCGTCTTCGCGAGGCCGGGATGCTCATCAGCGGGGAAAGCCCCGACGGGGAGCTGACCGAGTTCGTCGAGCTTCCGCAGGACGTCCACCCGTTCTACGTCGGCACGCAGGCCCATCCGGAGTTCAAATCGCGTCCGACCAAACCGCATCCCCTGTTCGCGGGACTGGTCAGAGCGGCTCTGGACCACCAGACGACAGGCGACCGCCCAACGGCGTAGGCGCAGGGTCCGGGAACCGCTGCCGTGCCACCCCTGCGGGGTCCGTCGGGCTTTCGAGCCACGGCGGACCCCGCATTCGTCATTCGTCCGTCATCGATGTCCGCCGTGGTCGGGTCGGCGGATGAGCCGGATCGGGCGCCGATCAGCGCAGAGCCGATTTCTGGTCGGCGTTTCTTTTTTTTGCGAAGGAATTCTGTTAGGTTAGCCCATGGTAGAAGCACAACGAATGGAGGCAGCGGACGTGACGAAAGAGACGTCTCAGGCCGCGGCGGACGTGGAGATGAGCCAGTATGTGGCCGACCGCTCACGCGTCAACGAGGACAAGATCAAACGCGACGACGAGATCATCAGCCAGTTCGGCGACTACGGCTATGGCTGGCATGATTCCGACGCGGCCGGCCGCGCGGCGCGCAAGGGAATCGACGAGAACGTCGTGCGGGCGATCTCCGCTGACAAGAACGAGCCGCAGTGGATGCTGGACATCAGGCTCAAGGGGTACAGGGCGTTCCTGGACAAGCCCATGCCCGATTGGGGCGTGGATCTGTCCGGATTCAACGCCGACGACTTCAAGTACTACGTCAAGCCGCTCGACAAGCAGGCCCAGACATGGGATGACCTTCCCGAGGACATCCGCAGCACCTATGACAAACTGGGCATCCCGGAGGCCGAGAAGAAGAGGCTCGTCTCCGGCGTCGCGGCCCAGTACGAGTCCGAGGTCATCTACAACTCGATCAGGGAGGATCTCAAGGAGCAGGGCGTCATCTTCGTCGATACCGACACCGCCGTCCGCGAGTACCCCGATCTGGTGCGCAAGTACTTCGGAACGGTCGTACCTCCCGCTGACAACAAATTCGGTGCGCTCAACACCGCGGCGTGGTCCGGCGGATCCTTCGTATACGTTCCCAAAGGCGTTCATGTGGACATCCCGCTTCAGGCGTATTTCCGCATCAACACGCCGAATATGGGGCAGTTCGAACGGACGTTGATCATCGCGGACGAAGGATCGTACGTGCACTACGTCGAGGGGTGCACGGCTCCGATATACTCCACGGACTCGCTGCACGCGGCGATCGTCGAGATCATCGTCGAGAAGCACGCGCGGGTTCGATACACCACGGTGCAGAACTGGTCCAACAACGTCTACAATCTCGTCACCCAGCGTGCGTACGTCCGCGAGGGCGGGACCATGGAATGGGTGGACGGGAACATCGGCTCGAAGGCGACCATGAAGTATCCGGCCTGCATACTCGCCGAACCCTACGCCAAGGGATCCACGATGTCGCTGGGATTCGCGGGCACCGGGCAGTATCAGGACACGGGCGCGAAGATGATACATCTGGCGCCCCACACGAGCTCCACCATCGTGGCGAAATCGATATCCCGCGGAGGCGGTCGTTCGGCCTACCGAGGGCTGGTCAAAATCCTCAAGGGTGCGCAGGGCTCGAGCTCCTCCGTAGTATGCGACGCGCTTCTGGTGGACGACTATTCCCGCTCCGACACCTACCCGCACGTCGACGTCCGGGAGGACGACGTCTCCATGGCCCATGAGGCCACGGTGTCGAAGGTCTCCGAGGATCAGCTCTTCTATCTCATGAGCCGTGGTCTGGAGGAAAAGGAGGCCATGGGCATGATCGTCCGAGGCTTCGTGGAGCCCATCAGCCGCGAACTTCCGATGGAGTACGCCCTGGAGCTCAATCGTCTGGTGGAACTGCAGATGGAAGGATCGGTGGGCTGACTCATGACGGAGGAACAACAACTGGCCGAGGAACCGCGTCGAACGACGCCTCACGATCCCGCCATTCCGACGGCCGACCCGAAGAACCCCTATGCCTTCCCCGCGGCCATGCCATCAAGCGCCGACCGCGAGCCGCGCAGCTTCGACGTGTCGTCCTTCCCCGTGCCCACGCGCAAGGATGATGACTGGCGCTTCACGCCGATCAATAGGATCGCCGATTTCTTCGAACCGTTCGTCCCCTCGCACGCCACGACCGTGCGGGTGACCTCCATGGACGGCTCCGCCTTGGATGCTGATGGCGTCAGGGTGTCCACCGTGCCGATGGGGCAGGAGCCCACGGGCACCGTCATGAAGCCCAGCGACCGCGCTTCCGCCGTGCAGTGGTCCGTGACGGACAAGGCCACCGTCGTCGAGATCGACGGCGAGCCGGACCAGCCGGTTCTGATCTCGATCGTCGGCGGCGGCGCCGATCTGGACTCGCTGCATCTGGTGATCAGGGCCCATGACCGTTCACATGCGGACGTCGTGGTCGAGCACCATGGTCTCGCCAATCTGTCCGAGGGCGTGGAAATCGTCACGGGCCAGGACTCCCACGTCTCCACCACGTTCATCCAGGAGTGGGATGCGGGGTCGCGGCATGTGGGCAGCCACAGGATCCATATGGGGGAGGGGGCGTCCCTGCGCCATTCCATGGTCACTCTGGGTGGTGATTTCGTCCGCATCCGCATGGATCAGGAATTCGGCGGACCGCAGGGAGACCTCAACATGCTCGGCATCTATTTCGTGGATCCGGGCGAGCATATCGAGCATCGGACAATGGTGGTGCACAACCACCCCGAATGCCGTTCCCGCGTCGTATACAAGGGAGCCCTGGACGGCCGCCACGCGCATTCCACGTGGGTGGGCAACGCGCTGATCCAACCGACGGCGCCCGGCACGGACTCCTATGAGCTCAACCGCAATCTGGTTCTCACACCCGGGGCGATCGCGGATTCCGAGCCCAACCTCGAAATCGAGAACGGTGACATCATCGGCGCGGGCCATGCCAGTTCGGTGGGACGCTTCGACGACGAGGAGCTGTTCTATCTGCAATCCCGCGGGATTCCCGAGCGCGAGGCGAGGAAGCTGGTCGTCAGGGGCTTCTTCGGAGAGCTCGTCGACGAGATCGGCATCCCCGCGATCTCGGGACATCTGATGAACGTCATCGACCGCCGGTTGTCTCGAGGCGAGGATGAGGCCATGCGAACCGTATTGGAGGAGAAGTAATCATGTCAACCCTGCAGATCAAGGATCTCTATGCGTCCGTGGAGACCAAGGAGGGTCGCAAGCAGATCCTCAAAGGCGTCAATCTGACGGTCAATTCCGGTGAGACCCACGCCATCATGGGACCCAACGGATCGGGGAAGTCAACGCTCGCCTACACCTTGGCGGGCCACCCGAAGTACGAGGTGGACTCGGGTGAGGCCCTCCTCGATGGGGTCGACATCCTCAAGCAGACCCCGGATGAAAGAGCCAAGGAGGGTATCTTCCTTGCGATGCAGTACCCGGTGGAGATTCCCGGCGTGTCGATGACCAATTTCCTCCGCACGGCGAAGACGGAGATCGACGGCAAGGCGCCGGCGATCCGCGCATGGGCCAAGGATCTCAGCGCGTCGATGAAAAGGCTGCGCATGGATCCCAAGTTCGC
The DNA here is from genome assembly GCF_000741645.1 of Bifidobacterium minimum. Lineage (GTDB taxonomy): Bacteria > Actinomycetota > Actinomycetes > Actinomycetales > Bifidobacteriaceae > Bifidobacterium > Bifidobacterium minimum. The sequence goes on along the minus strand of NZ_JGZD01000009.1, from coordinate 711,876 downwards.
CACAAGATCCGTGAACGAGGGATTCTCGGGCGGGGAGAAGAAAAGGGCGGAGGTCCTGCAGCTGGAGCTTCTCAAACCCAAGTTCGCCATCCTCGACGAGACCGATTCCGGACTCGACGTCGACGCGCTTCGCATCGTCTCCGAGGGCGTCAACCGCGCCAAGGAGAACACCGGCCTGGGGATCCTCATGGTGACGCACTACACCCGCATCCTCAAATACATCAAGCCCGATATCGTCCATGTTTTCGCCGATGGCCATTTCGTGCGCACGGGAGGGCCGGAGCTTGCCGACGAGCTGGAGGATCAGGGATACGACCGGTATCTTCCCGAAGGCGCGCAGACGGAATCGGCGCTGGCGTAGAACCGGCGTGGAACCGGCATAAAGAGTAAAGAGCATAAAGAGATTGTTCGGACGATGGGCGTCATGACGGGTGCGTTCGGCACCAGCCGCGTCGCCCGGTCCCTGGGCCGTTATGGTACAGGAGCCGATGGCCAATTAGGAAGACGGAAGGCGTTATGACCGATTTCTCAGCATTGCGTGGGCAGTTCCCCATACTGGACCAGACGATTCACGGACATCCCCTGATCTATCTGGACTCCGCCGCCACCGCGCAGAAACCCGAGGTGGTCATCGACGCGGAATCCGATTTCTACCGGTCCATCAACGCGGGCGTCCATCGTGGAGCCCATGAGCTGGCCGCGCGCAGCACCATGGCCTTCGAACATGCCCGGGCGTCCGTGGCCGCTCTGGTGGGCGCCGACACCCGCGAGGGTCAGGAGGAGATCGTCGTGACCGCCGGCGCGACCGCCGGTCTCAATCTGCTGGCCACCGCCTTCGGCAACGCGTCATTGGGTCGCGGAGGCGAGGAGGCCCGCCGCTTCGCCCTCAAACCGGGGGACGGCATCGTGGTGTCGCAGGCCGAACACCATTCGGTTCTTCTTCCCTTCCAGGAGCTTGCGGCAAGGACGGGAGCATCCCTTTCATGGTTCTCGCTGACCCCGGATGGGCGCATCCGCACCGATATGGCCGATGAGGTCATCACGGAGCGCACGAAGATCGTGGCCATCGCCCATGTGGCGAACACCACCGGAGCGGTCACGGATATCGCGCCGGTGGTCAGAAGGGCCCACGAAGTGGGGGCGATCGTCGTGCTGGACGCCTGCCAGTCCGTTCCGCATCTTCCCGTCGACTTCCACGCCATGGGGGTCGACTTCGCGGTCTGGAGCGCCCACAAGATGTATGGTCCCACAGGCGTAGGGTTCCTTTATGGCCGTCGGGATCTGCTCGAGGCCCTTCCTCCCGCGAGCTTCGGAGGATCCATGGTCGAACTCGCGTGGATGGACAAACCGGCGCAGTACATGGAGCCTCCCGCACGCTTCGAGGCGGGGACGCAGCCCGTGGCGCAGGTCGTGGCCGCGGGGGTGGCCGCCGATTGGATGCGTTCCGTGGGCATGGATGAGATCGCCCGGCATGAGCGGTCCATAACGCATGAGCTGCTGAAGCTGGCGGACGTCGATGGGATACGGATCCTTGGACCGCGTGACGAGGACCACCGCATCGGCACCGTCGCGTTCGAGGTCGAGGGCGTCCATCCTCATGACGTCGGTCAATATCTCGACTCGCAGGGAATCGCGATTCGTGTCGGACACCATTGCGCCCAGCCGGTGCATCGGCACTTCGGCGTCGTCGCCTCGAACCGCGCATCCACGGGAGTGTACAACACGGTCGACGAGGCGCAGGCTCTGGTCGACGCGGTCCATGGAGTCAGGCCCTTCTTCGGCGCGTGATCCCATGGACGATAGCCAGCGGGAGGCGATGCCGCACGACGGGAGACCATGGAGCCGCCGGAACGGAGCCGCTCTCAGGGACGATGACGGGAAAGGCATGGAACGGAAGCGATGAACGGATACGGCATGGAGGACGAGGACCTGCAGCAGATGTATCAGGAGGTGATTCTTGACGCATCCAGGCACCCGCATGGACGGGTGAGGGCCGGCTCGGACCTCGCGACCGAGGGATCCTCGTCCCTCCAGGGCGACACGGCGCTGGCCGCATCCCACGAATACTGCACGGCCGGGGAATCCCACCAGTTCAACCCCACCTGCGGCGACGAGGCCACCATCCACGTCGAGGTCTCCCGCAACGAGCCGCGGACGATCGACCGGATCGTTTGGGACGGGCAGGGATGCTCCATCTCCCAGGCGAGCCTGTCGGTTATGACCGACCTCGTCCAGGGATCGACGGTCGATGACGCCATGCGACTGGAATCCCTTTTCCACAGGCTGATGAGCTCCCGAGGCGCGGGACTCACCGACGAGGAAGAGAACGAGGCTCTGGGGGATGCCGTGGTCTTTCAGGGCGTCTCGCGGTATCCGATGAGAATCAAATGCGCTCTGCTCGCATGGGAGGGGATGAAGGATTCCGTGGCCCGGGCTCTGGCCACGGCGGCGGAACCGGATCAGGTCCCCTCCGCCGTCGGCGACACGGACGCCATCACCAGCACGGATGCCTCCGCCAATACGGACGGACGCGACACCTTCAACGACAACAGCAAGGATAGGTCATGAGCACCCCACACGACGAACTTGTTCCCGAGCCCCAATCCACCATTCTCGACACGATCAGCAAGGTCATGGGCGACGAGGAGGAGGCGGGACGCGTGATGGCGAACCCATCGCTGCTGTCCTCCGCACAGCCTCGGATGCGTCCAACCGAGTCGCCGGCCGGAGCCGGAACGGAACCCGCCGCTGGGCGTGATGCTGATGGGCATGATGCCGCGGATGACCGTGATGGCAAACATGCGTCATGCGCCTGCGGAGGACGTCATGATGATGGGACGCACGGCTGCTGCGCCGACCACGCGGATGAGGATGAGGACGGCATACCCCTCAAGGCCCTCGATGACATCGGACGGGCCACGGCGCAGGATGTCCGCGAGGCCCTTCATCAGGTGATCGATCCGGAGCTGGGCATCGACGTGATCGATCTTGGACTCGTCTACGGCATCGAGATCGACGCCCAGGGGCGGGCCATCATCACCATGACCCTGACCACCCCGGCATGCCCTCTGACCGACCTCATCGAGGACGAATGCGCGAGCACGCTGGCTGGTCTGGTGGAGGAGTTCCGCATCGATTGGACGTGGAACCCCCAATGGACGATCGACAAGATAACGCCCTCCGGACGCGACCAGCTGGCAGCCATAGGATTCAACCTCGACAATATGCCGCAGTACTGATCGCCGTAACGGCGCCGAACGGCGCGACGACGGCGACCGGCTCACCGAACGAGACGACCTCTACGCCGCATGACGGCTCTATGTGACGGTCCTATCGACGGCGCGTGGCGTAGAAGGCAACCGCGCTGGAGGCCGCCACGTTGAGGCTGTCCACGTCGTGGCTCATCGGTATCCTCACTGTCACGTCCGACTGGGCGATGGTGCGTTCGGACAGCCCGTCGCCTTCGGTGCCGAAGATCAGGGCCACTTTGTCCATGCCGCCATCCGCGGGATCCATGCCCATGCGGGACACAAGCTCATCCAGAGACAGGGAGTCGTCGCTCAGGGCCATGGCGACCGTCGTGAATCCGAGCCCGTGAAGCTGCGCCAATCCGCGCGTCGGCCAGAACCGGGTGTCGTCCCCGCCGATTCTCGTCCAGGGGATCTGGAAGACGGTTCCCATGGACACTCTGGCGGCCCTACGATACAGCGGATCCCCGCAGGACGGGGTGACCAGAACGGCGTCGATGCCAAGGGCCGCGGCCGACCTCATCAGCGCGCCGACATTGGTGGGATCGACGATGTTCTCCATCACGGCGACGCGGGAGGCCCCCGCGCACACCTCATCGACGGTGGGCAGCCGCCAGCGTCTCATCGCGGCAAGCGCCCCTCGGTGAAGCCGGTAGCCCGTCAACGTCTTCAGCTGCTCCGGAGTGGCCACGTAGACCGGCACGTCATCGCCCCATCGCGCGTCGATGTCCTCGAACTCACGGGTCATGCCCTCAAGCCACGGCTCCTCGACGAGCAGGGACAGCGGTTCGCGGCCGGCGTCGAGCGCCCGGTCGATGACCTTCACCGATTCGGCAATGAACAGTCCCTTGCTGGGTTCGAGCCTGTTGCGCAGCTGCGGCTCGGTCAGGTTGACGTAGGCCTCAAGGCGGGGGTCATCGAGCGACTCCACGGTGATGATCCTCATAAAGAACGTTCCTCCGCCTATGCAAGAACCCCTTGACGAATCAAGGGGTTCTTCCGTCGTCATCGTGTCCGGAGCGGGAGTTGAACCCGCACGCCTGTAAAAATAGGCACTAGCACCTCAAGCTAGCGCGTCTACCATTCCGCCACCCGGACGTGCATTTTGGCAACGTGTTGAACTATAGCACCTCGCCGATGGACGCGCATCGGAGTGTCGCGGCCGCAGACCATCCGCGTCCGTCTTCCTCCCCGCCTCCCATGCGCCATGCCGCGGCGTCCCGGCATGGCGACGACATGGATCAGGCGTGTACGGAAGTCAGGTGTGTAGCCTTGTCATCATGACAGCACCGATGTTTCTGCTCGACACCACCCAGGACGATCTCCCACTCAACTGCGACGAGCTGCATGAGGGATGGATCCTCACCCTCCCGGACACGGTCAGGCGGCATGCCATCCAATCGATGCGGCTGTCGCATGGCGACGAGCTCCAGATCACGGACGGGAACGGGCTGCGGATACGGGCCGTCGTCGAGGACGCCGCCGACGGCAGGGTGCGCGTCACCGATGTCGGCCGGGAGCCCGCGCATGTCACGAGGATCGTTCTCGTGCAGGCGCTGGCGAAGGCCGGTCATGACGATATGGCGATCGACGCCGCGACGCAGATCGGCATCGACGAGGTCGTTCCCTGGCAGTCGCATCGCAGCATCGCCAAGTGGAAGAAGGGCAGGAGCGACCGGAAATGGTTCCAGACGCTGGCGCGGGCGACCGAACAATCCAGGCGCTCATGGATGCCGCGACTGCGCGACTGCATCGACGACGCGGGCATCGTGGCCATGTGCCGACGGGCGTGCGTCCATGGCGAACTCGTCATCGTGCTGCATCAGGACGCGACCGTGTCGTGGACCAGGCTGAAAACGGCCATCGATGCCCTGGCCCAGAGATCACTTGACGATGGACGGCCGCGGTCGGTCAGCGTCGTGGTCGGTCCCGAGGGCGGGATCGACGACGACGAGGTGTCCTCCTTCATGGATGCCGGCGCGCAGTGCTGCTCCATGGGGAGCACGATCATGCGCGCGTCGGTTGCCGGCCCCGCAGCCACGGCACTTCTGGCCGAGGCCATGGGGCGCTTCGACTCCCCGGGCGTATCCTTGTCGGATGCATCCGACTGAAGGACGAAAGACGCGGCGGAAGATGAAGACGCGACGGTAGGGAGGCAGGCGCCGGGCACGCATGCAGGGCCCGATGGGCCGGCGTTTCCTCCAGGGGTGGCCATATCCGCCTCGCACAATATCATGGGAATGGCGAGGCGCCATCAACGGCGTAGCGCGGCATAACCGGTGACCGACATAACCGGTGACGGAAATGACGGAAACACGAAGGAGAACCATGGCGGATTCGGATGGATGCTTGTTCTGCAGCATCGTCGCGGGGGACATACCCAGCGAGCGTGTGTACGAGGACGATAGGGTCTATGCGTTCAAGGACATCAATCCCAAGGCCAAGGTCCACGTCCTGATCGTCCCCCGCACCCACTACGCGGACGTCGCCGCGCTGGCCAAAGCCGACCCGTCGCTTCTGGCGCACATCGTCACGGTGGCCCAGAGCATAGCCGACGACTCCTTCCACGGCGCATACCGCCTGATCTTCAACACCGGACGCGACGCGGGGCAGACCGTCTTCCACGTTCACGCCCATGTGCTCACCGGCGAGACGATGGACGACTAGGCCCCGTGGCAACGACAACACGAACCGTCTCCATTCCTCCCGAGCTTGACGCCGTGACCGTTCTGGGGCCGGACGATCAGGTTCTTCGTGAGATCGAGTCCGCCTTCCCGGACGTCACCATCACCGCACGCGGGAACAGGATCGTCATCGTCTCGACGACACGCTCCGCGGAGCGGCAGGCGTCCCAGGCCCAGGACGCGCTCCGTGCCATCATCACCGCCGCCTACGGCGCTCCGATGGACGCCGACACCGTCCGGCGGATGCTCGATCGCGGGCTTCTGGACAATCGCTTCCACGCCTCCGCCGGAACGGTCTCCCGCGCCGCACCGCATGACGGCGTGGTCGCAGTCAGGGACCGCATCGACGGGGAACGCCATCGTCCTCGCGTCCCCGGCGTCATCGTCTTCGCCTCGGGAGTTCCCGTGCGGCCCAAAACCGCCGGCCAGATCAGATACGTGTCCGCGATCGAGGCCCACACCATAACCTTCGGCATCGGTCCAGCCGGCACGGGGAAGACGTATCTCGCGGTCGCCAAGGCTGTCCGCGCCTTCCAGGACCATCAGGTCAGCAGAATCATCCTCACCAGACCCGCGGTGGAGGCGGGGGAGAGCCTGGGATTCCTCCCGGGGACGCTGAACGACAAGGTCGACCCCTATCTGCGGCCCTTGTACGATGCGCTGTCGGAGATGGTGGGGCCGGACCGCCTCCGGCGCTACATGGACGACGGATCCATCGAAGTGGCGCCACTGGCGTACATGCGCGGACGCACGCTCAACGACGCCTTCGTCATCCTCGACGAGGCGCAGAACACCACCGAACAGCAGATGAAGATGTTCCTGACCCGTCTGGGATTCAATACCACCATGGTTATCACGGGTGACGCGACGCAGGTGGATCTGACGGTTCCGCGATCGGGTCTGGCCACCATCCAGCGGATCCTCGACGGCATCGACGACATCGCCTTCGTGCATCTCGAATCCACCGATGTCGTCCGGCACGCGCTGGTCGGAAGAATCGTCGAGGCGTACGAGCGCCATGCCGAATCCCGACCCGATGCCGGAGGGAAGGGATCCCCGCACAGACCACCGGCACCACACGCCGCGGGCGAGGCTCCGCGGCCATCCGATAATCGGCATCAAAGGGAAAGCGACAAGGGACATCATCAATGAGCGTGGATGTGACGAACGAGACGCCGTGGAGAATCGATGGCAAGGTCTTTTCGGACCTGGGACTATGGGTTCTTGACCAGATGAAGGTGAGCACGAGTTCCGATCTGACGATCCTCTTCGTCGATCCCGAGCCCATCGCCCAGCTGCATGACAGATGGATGGGTCTTGAAGGACCGACCGACGTGATGAGCTTCCCCATGGACGAGCTCCGTCCCGGCGAGGACGGGAAAATCGACGAGGGCGTTCTGGGGGACATCGTCATCTGCCCGTGGGTGGCCTCGCAGCAGGCCGCGGCGGCGGGGCATGGCACGATGGAGGAGATGCTTCTTCTGACCATCCACGGGATCCTGCATCTTCTCGGATACGACCATGCCACGCCGGAGCAGGAGAAGCAGATGTTCGGCCTGCAGCGCCAGTTGCTGCTGACGTTCTTCGCGACACGGTCCGCCCCCATCGAGCAGGCCGTCCTCCCCGAGAGGACCCCCGACGCCCTCGCATCCTATGAGGAGCGGCATTCGTCGTCCGCATCGGGAAGAACGAGGGGCTGATGTCCGGATTCCTGTTCACCCCCGACCCGGCGACCATCTCGCTGGTGGTGGCGATGGCCGTGGTGGCCTTCCTCCTCGTATGGTTCTCGTTGACCATGGCGGCCTCCGAAAGCGCGGTCTCCAGGGTCACGCGCGCGAATCTCAACAATCTCATCCTCGAGATCCAGACCGACGACGGATTGACGGCGTTCATGCGCATGAAGCGCATCGAACGGGTCCACCGCGTGCAGGGGCTCATCGCCGACAGATTCTCGACGGCGGGTTCCTGCGCGTTCTTCCGCATCGCCTGCAATGTTCTGGACGGGGTTCTCGTCGCCTGCATGGCGGTGCTCTGCGGAGCGCCATTGTGGCTGGCTCTCGCCGTCGGCGTCGTCTTCGCCATCGTGGTGGCCGTCATATCGGTCCTCGTCCGTCCCCGGTCTGCGGGCGCGTCCAAGCCGGTCGACATCATGCTCCGGCACGCCCGCGTCATTTCGGCGGCGGTTTTTCTGACGCCGTTCGCCACCGTGGGAGGTCGGGAGAAATCGCGGAGACGGGCACGCGGATCCGACCCTTCGGACGACGAGGCGTTGGAGGCGATCGCCCATGAGCAGGGACGCGCGGCCATCGACCGGCTCGTGGAAAGCAACGACTTCGATCCCGAGGTGTCGGAGATGCTGCGCAACGTCCTCACTCTTTCGGATACGCTCACACGCGAGATCATGGTTCCCCGCACCGATATGATCTGCATCGGCCGCGACTCCTCGCTTCAGGATCTTCTGCAGCTGTGCACGCGTTCCGGGTTCTCGCGGATTCCGGTGATCGGTTCCGATGCCGATGATCTACGTGGAATCGCCTATCTCAAGGACGCGGTGAGAGCGACGGCCTTCAATCCGGCGGCCAGCGACAGAACCGTAGAAAGCGTCTGCAGGCAGCCTCTTCTCGTCCCCGAGTCCAAGCCCGTTGACGATCTGTTCCACGTCATGCAACGATCGCGCCAGCATGCGGCCGTCGTCATCGACGAGTACGGCGGGATAGCGGGCCTTGTGACCATCGAGGATACCATCGAGCAGATCGTGGGGGAGCTTGAGGACGAGCATGACAGAACGCAGCATGCCGAGCCGGAACGGGTCGGCGATCGGCGGTGGCGGCTTCCCGCGCGCACTCCCATCGCCGACCTTGAGGAGCTTTTCGAGGTCGACATCGACGAGGATGATGTGGACACCGTCTACGGCCTTCTGACCAAGCTTCTCGGGAACGTCCCCATCGTCGGCTCCTCCGCCGTTACGCGCGGACTCAGACTGACCGCGGTGGATTCCGCGGGACGGCGAAAGAAGGTGTCCACCATCCTGGTGGAGCCGGACACGGGAGCGGCGACCGCGTCCGAGACGACCGCCGACGACGCTCCGACCACCTCCACGACCAGTAAGGACCACGAATGATGACGCAGGATGAGAAATCACCAACGGCGACGGGATACCGATCGGGCTTCGTGGCCGTGGTGGGCCGTCCCAATGTGGGGAAGTCCACGTTGACGAACGCCCTTGTCGGCACTCGGATCGCGATAGCCTCATCGCGTCCCGAAACGACGAGAAAGGCCATCCGGGGCATTCTGACGACGCCGACCGCACAGCTTGTTCTTGTCGACACCCCGGGAATCCACCGGCCAAGAACGCTTCTCGGGCAGCGCCTCAACGACGTCGTCAGCGATTCGCTTTCCGATGTGGACGAGGTCGCGTTCCTCCTCCCCGCCGATCAGGAGATCGGCCCGGGGGACAGGATGATCCTCAGCAGGCTGCGGTCAGAATTCGCGACGAAGAACGACGCCGGCACGCTGACGTGGAGGATTCCGCTGATCGCCATCGTCACGAAAATCGACGAGCTGAATCGTCATGATCTGGTCGCCAAACTGCTGGAGATACAGGAATTCGCCGATTTCACCGAGATCGTCCCCGTCAGCGCGCTGCGCGACGACAACGTCGACGAGGTCCGGTCGGTGCTCATCGCCCATATGCCCGTGGGCCCGCAGATGTATCCCGAGGATCAGCTCACCGAGGAGAGGCCCGAGGACACGATCGCCGAACTCATCCGCGGCGCGTTCCTGGAGGATCTCGACGACGAGCTTCCGCACTCGCTGGCGGTCGTCGTCGACTCGATCGAGCGTCCCGCCACCGATGGCGCAGAAGGATCGACGCCCGGCAGGGCCAGGGTGATGGTCTCCATCTACGTCGAGCGGGACTCGCAGAAGCCCATCATCATAGGCCATGGCGCCGAACGGCTCGTACGGGTGAAGAAAAGACTGCGGACGCCGGTCAACCGCATCGTCGGCATGAGATGCGTTCTGGATCTCCACGTCAAGGTGGCGAAGGGATGGCAGTCGGATCCCAAGAAGCTTGACAGGCTCGGCTTCTAGGAACGGAGCGGCACGTAGGAACAGAGCGGCACGTCGTGCGGCCGCACGACGCAGCACTCATTGCACGGGATTCGACCACGGCGGGATGCGATCACAGGCCCCGATACTGAGACACTGAGACACTGAGAGATCCCGAGAGATCCCGATACGAAAAGGCGATCCGCCGAATGGGCGCAGCCCCGCGACGGATCGCCTTCCGGCGTCTTCCGGCGCTATTGCCTTCTGGTGTACATCTGCGTGTTGAGCAACGTGGAGTAGCGGCGTATCACCTTGGGTCTGATCACCTTCATCGACGCGGTCAGCAGGCCGTTCTCCAGGCAGAACTCTGCGGGCAGGATGATGAACTTCCTCACCGACTCCGCCCGGGACACCCCCTCGTTGGCCTTGTCCACGAATTCCTGGACACGCGCCCGGACCGCCGCGTTGGATGCGGCGCGTTCCATGGACATATCGGAATCCAGCCCCTGCGCCGCCAGCCACGGACGCAGCGCCGATTCGTCGAGAGTGATCAGCGCGGAGATGAACGGGCGTTTGTCCCCGAGGACGAGAGCCTGGGAAACGAGCTCGCACCGCTGGATGACCTCCTCGATTGGCCCGGGGGCGACGTTCTTTCCTCCGGCCGTGATGATGAGGTCCTTCTTGCGACCCGTGATGAACAGGAACCCGCCGTCGTTCATCCGCCCCAGATCGCCCGTTGCGTACCATCCGTCCTTGGTGAAGGACGTCTTCGTCGCCTCGTCGTTCTTGTGATACCGATGGAAAACCGACCGACCGTTGACCTGAATCTCCCCGTCCTCGGCGATCCGTATCGAGAATCCCGGGAACGGTATACCGACCGACCCCTCATGGAACGGTGTCCCCAGAGGATTGAACGCGCATGGGGCCGTGGTCTCCGTCAGTCCGTACCCCTCGTAGACGGGAACGTCGGCGCCGCGATAGAAGGCGAGCAGCTCGGGATCGAGGGGGGCGCCTCCGGTGACGATCCACTTGACCCGTCCGCCCAGAACCTGCCGCAGCGGCCGGTAGATCACGGGATCGTACGCGGCGCGCCGGGCCGTGAGCATCTTCCCCGCCCGACCGTTCCTGCCCATCTGGGACATATACCGCTGGGCCGTGACCACGCCGCTGGCGAACAGCAGACCCTTGGCCCCATGGCCCGCCTTCTGCGACGCGGCGTTGTAGACCTTCTCCAGAACACGGGGAACCACGATCATCACCGACGGTCTGGCCACCTGAAGATCGGACAGCAGCGTTTTGATCCCCTCGGCAATGAATATCCTCAGATCGCTGGCCACGACTATGTAGTTGATCGCACGCGCGAAGGAATGCGCCTGCGGGAGGAACAGCAGGACGGTGTTTCTGCGATCGCGCAGAAGATCGGGCATATAGTCGGGGAGGTTGAGCGCCGTCATGCAGTAATGCTCATGCGTCATCTCGACGCCCTTGGGCGCATCGGTCGAACCGGAGGTGTACACGATGGAGCACAGATCGGTTTTTCTTACGGAATCGATCCGCGCGTCCAGTGTGGCGTCGTCGACCGCCGATCCGAAGGCCTGCAGCTCCTCGAGGGCCCCGGTTTCCAGACACAGGATGCGTTTCAGGCTGGGGCAGTCCTCCACGGCTCCGTCGGCTTTGTCGCGCATGTCCTTGGATCCGACGATCAGCATGACGGCGTCCGAGTTGTTGACGATGACCCGGATCTGCTCGGCGGAATCGGTGTCGTAGATGGTGGCGAGCACGCCGCCGCACGCCATCACCGCGGCGTCGACAACGTCCCACTCGTAGGACGTCCGGCACATGAACGCCACCGCATCGCCCTTTTCAAGGCCATAATGCAGCAGGCCCTTGGCGGCGGAGCGGACGTCGCCGATGAACTCGTTCGCCGTGCGCGTCGTCCATTCCCCGTTGCGGCGGAAGGTGTACAGGGGATCGTTCCCCATGCGCCGGGCCCTGTCGGCGTAGATGTCGTAGATCGACATGCCGTCGGGGAGGGGCGGATTCCCCTGGGTCGTCGACGTCAGCAGTCCCGTCGCATCGTCGATGAAGGTCGTGGTGGGATAGCCCGCGGCCCATTCATGCGTGTTCGGCACGCTCAGACCGTCCGTCCCGTCGATGTCACCGTCCTCCGGCTCATCGAACGATCCGGCGTCACGGGTGGGATGCGCGAAATCCCCCGTCACACTCAGCATCTTCCGCGCTATGTCGAGTGTCTGTCTTCTCCACGTGTTGATGATGGACATCGCACTCTCCTTCATACTCATGTCCCCGCCTGACCTACCAAATAAGCCATGGTAATCGTCCCGTCCCCGCACGTCACCTTACGGTCGCGTAGGGAGGATCGGCGCGGATGATCCCGGGCCGGCGGTTCCGCACCGTGGACGCCGGTCGGTTCGGAGTCGGAGTCTCCCATAGAATGTCACTGTCGCCGTTCGATGTCGACGGCGCCGCCCGATTCGCCGGGGACACGACGCGGCTCACGGTCGTCGCCGCGACGGCGGCATCATGCATGCATATGGGCGGACACGGATACGAGCGAGGAGAGGGTGGATCGACAGCATGGTCGAAGTTACGCCAGAATCATCAGGGCCCATCTATGGCGTCATCAACGAGGCGTCCGATGATGAGTCGCGGGTGGCGGTCACGCCCGACGTGGTGCGACGGTTGCGGAAAACCGGAGTGCCTTGTCTGGTCGAATCAGGCGCGGGAATGGCGTCCCATTATTCCGATGACCTCTACCGCGACGCCGGGGCCACGGTCACGGACAGGGATGCGGTGCTCGCGCGCAGCGACGTCCTGGGATTCGTATCCCGCCCCGCACCGGATCTTCTTGACGGCATCCGTCCGGGAACATGGATTGCGGGCATGCTCCAATCCCTGACCGACCAGCCGTACATCGACCTTCTCGCCGCGCACCGACTCGTCGGCATCGCCATGGAAAGGCTTCCCCGTCGACTGAGCTCCGCCCAGTCCATGGATGAGATGACCTCGCAGAACTCGGTGATGGGGTACAAGGCCGTGCTGGTGGCGGCCAACGCCTATGGATCCTTCCTTCCGATGATGACGACGGCCGCGGGGACCGTTCGTCCGGCCAAGGTTCTGGTGCTGGGAGCGGGCATAGCCGGGCTTCAGGCGATCGGCACCGCGCGCCGTCTGGGCGCGGTCGTCACCGCATACGACGTCCGTGACGCCTCGCGCTCCGAGGTGGAGTCGCTCGGAGCCTCCTTCCTCGACCTTGGCGTCGACCTATCGTCGGGACAGGGCGAGGGAGGATATGCGCGCGAACTGACCGAGGACGAGAAGGCCGCCCAGCAGGCGGCGGTCGACAGGCGCGCGGCGGAATTCGACATCGTCATCACGACCGCCAAGGTCCCCGGACGGCGTCCGCCGCGCCTGCTGACGTCATCCGGCGTGGCCGGTCTGCGCCGAGGCGCGGTCGTGGTGGATTGCGCAGCGAGCGATCTGGGAGGGAACGTCGAGGGATCGGTTCCCGGAACCCTTGTCACGGACAACGGAGTGACCCTCATCGGCGCGCCGAATCTCGCCAGCGAGGTTCCCGACACGGCATCCGCCCTGCTGTCGAGGAATCTCGCCGACACCGTCACGCACTTCATCACGGGATCGCGATTGGAAAGGACCGCCGACGATCTGGGCGAGGCCCTTGTCGTGACCCCCGTCGTCTCGTCGGACGCATCCGTCGAATCGGATCCTCAGGAAGGGGAATAGAAAGACCATGGATACCGTCGTTGTATCGATAACGCTGTTCGTCCTCGCCCTGCTCATCGGCGTCGAGGTCATCGGGAAGGTCCCGGCGACCCTGCACACGCCCCTGATGTCAGGCGCGAACTCCATCCACGGCATCGTGATCGTCGGAGTCATCATCGTGGCCGCTGAGGCGAATTCCGCTCTGTCGTACGTGCTGATATTCCTCGCCGCGCTTCTGGGGACCATGAACGTCGTCGGCGGCTATGTGGTGACGGACCGCATGCTGGAGATGTTCCGCAGCTCCACGTCCGGGCCGGGCCCCGACGCCCATCGAGCCGACAAGGACAGGACGAAGAAGGACAAGGAGGATGCCCGATGAACACGCTTGACGTCATATCGTGGTTCATCTATCTGACGGCGTCCGTCCTTTTCGTGGTGGGTCTCCATCTCATGAACTCGCCGAGAACCGCCAGAAAGGGCAATGCGGTATCGGCGGTAGGCATGGCGGCCGCCATCGTCATGGCATTCGTCCATCTGGCCGTGGGCGGCTTCACCTCGTCCATCGCCGTCGTCCTGCTCCTTGCGGGAATCATCATCGGCGCGGTGGCAGGGGTCGTCTCGGCGCGCCGCGTCAAGATGACCGCGATGCCCCAGCTCGTGTCCGTTTTCAACATGGTGGGCGGTGGAGCCGCCGCGCTGGTGGCGCTCAACGACATCCTCGCCCCCGCCGGCGTCCCCACGATGGTCGTTCTGATCACCGCGGGACTGGGAATCCTCATCGGTTCCGTGACGTTCTCCGGATCCCTCATCGCCGCGGGCAAGCTTCAGGGGGTGAAGGTCCTCAGACGGCTATCGATTCCGGGACGCGGCATCTGGAATCTCATCGTCGCCGTTCTGACTCTGGCGTCCTTCGTCATGCTCTGCGTCCAACCCGGCAACCGCGTGATCTGGTGCGCGCTCACCGCCGCGTTCGCCCTGATCTATGGACTGGTTTTCGTCATCCCCATCGGCGGAGCGGATATGCCCGTCGTGATCTCGGTGCTCAACGCGTGCACGGGGACGGCGGTGGCCATGAGCGGTCTGGCCATCGGCAATGTCGCGCTTATCGTGGCCGGCGCCTTGGTGGGTGCGGCGGGGGTGACGCTGTCCATGCTGATGGCGAAGGCCATGAACCGTCCGCTGCTGGGGGTTCTCGCCGGCGGCTTCGGCACGGCCGCGCCGGTCTCCCAGGACAACGGCCCCGAGGGCACCATGAGGGAGGGGAGCGCCGACGATCTGGCGGTCCAGCTTGTCTACGCCTCGAAGGTCATCTTCGTTCCCGGATTCGGTCTTGCGCAGGCCCAGGCCCAGCGCGAACTGGCCGATCTTGGGGAGATCCTCAAGTCCCATGGAGTCGAGGTCCTCTACGCCATACACCCGGTCGCGGGTCGCATGCCCGGACACATGAACGTGCTTCTCGCCGAGGCGAACGTCCCCTACGAGCAGCTCATCGATCTCGATGACATCAATCCGCAGTTCCCCTCAGCCGACGTCGCGCTGGTGGTCGGGGCCAACGACGTGACCAATCCAGCCGCCCGGCGACCCGGTTCCGCAGTGTCGGGAATGCCCATCCTCGACGTCGACAAGGCCCAGCATGTCGTGGTCATGAAGCGCGGACGGGGGCGCGGCTACGCGGGAATCGAGAACGAGCTCTACTTCCGCGAGAATACGCAGATGCTCTTCGGCGACGCCAAGGCGAGTCTGCAGTCCGTCATCGCGGCGGTGAAGGAGCTGCTGGCCTAGTAACGCGAAGAACATGCCGGTGAGCGCCGTACACCCCCACGCGTAAGGGGGAGCGCGGCGTCCACCGGCATGGTATAGTTGCCCATGGTGCTTTGGCGAGGGTCGTTCTTCGACCGTTATCGACTCGGCGGTGGTTCATCTCTGTTATGATCCTCGACGCGTCGTGGCGTCCAAGCGGACATGATGAGTGACGTCGCCGCGGTGTCGTGACGGCGTCCTGAACACAGGAGCGGAAATGGCCAACACAATCACGATCGAGGGCACGGCCCGAACCGAATTCGGCAAGGGCGTGGCGCGCCGTATGCGCGTGGCGGGCAAGATCCCCGCGACCATCTATGCAGGCGGAGCGGATCCCGACTTCATCGAGCTTCCGATGAAGGAGACCACTCTGGCGCTGCGCCGTACGAACGCGCTGTTCACGATCACCTTCGACGGGACCACGAAGCTCGCCGTCGTCAAGGACGTTCAGCGCAACCCCGTCAAGCGCATCGTCGAGCATATCGATTTCTATGAGGTGCGCGCCGGCGAGAAAATCGACGTCGAGGTCCCGGTCTTCGTCGAGGGGACGCCGAAGGGCGCCGCCGTCGCTTTCGTCGACATCCAGGAGATCAAGGTCCGCGCCGACGTCGCGAACCTTCCCGAGCGCATCGTCGTCAACGTCGATGGGCTTATCGACGGAACCAAGGTGTTCGCCAAGGATCTCGACCTCCCTGAGGGCGCCGAGCTCGACATCGAGGATCCCGAGGCCTCCGTCGTCACGGTCGAGGTTCCCGAGGATGCCACCGAGACCACGGCGGGCGAGGAGACCACAACCGACGTTCCCGCCACCGAGCAGGCCGCCCCCGCCGACGCGGATGCGGACAACGCCTGATCACCACGGCATATGCCATGGATGGGGGCCCGCATGTCGGACCCCCATTTTCATATGCTGAACCAGTGCGGCCCCGAATCCTTTCACGGTGCGACACTGGAATCAGTACTCCGCCAGAAGCGGGGCGTCATTTTGGAATGCGGCCGTCTTATCGGCCTTCTGTGAACTAATGAAGAAGTGGACAATGGCTGAACAATCACATCACGATCCCACACACACCACCACACTCGCCGAAGCCTTCACGGTCCTCCCCAACGAGAACCCCGCTTCTGACGCCAAGCGACAGGAGCTCATCGACAAGCCAGCATTCGGCCAGGTGTTCTCGGACAACATGGCCCATATGTCATGGACGAAGGGGGAGGGATGGTCGGATCGTCGGATCGAGCCGTACGCCCCGCTCAAGATGGATCCCGGCGCCTCGGTTCTCCATTATGCCCAGGAATGCTTCGAGGGGCTCAAGGCCTACCATCACGACGATGGCTCGCTGTGGCTGTTCCGCCCCGACGCGAACGCCGAGCGGTTCCAGAACTCCGCGAAGCGCCTGTACCTTCCCGAGGTCTCCGTCGACGACTTCATCGGATCGGTCGCGGCTCTGGTCCGCCGGGATGCCGCATGGGTCCCGACCCGGCGGGAGTACACGCTCTACATGCGTCCCTTCATGTTCGCCTCCGAGCCCTTCCTTGGGGTCCGCGCCCCCGAGGAGGTCGACTACTGCGTGATCGCCTCACCGTCGGGGCCCTACTTCGCGGGTGGCGTCAAGCCCGTGAGCATCTGGGTGGAGGACCAGTGGTTCCGCACCGGTCCCGGCGGAACCGGATTCGCCAAATGCGGCGGGAACTACGCGGCATCGCTTCTGGGCGAGTACCGGGGCATCGACAACGGGTGCGAGCAGGTGTGCTTCGTCGACGCCGCCACCAAGACCTATCTCGAGGAACTCGGCGGGATGAACATGTTCACCGTGCACAAGGACGGACATCTGGAGACCCCCTCACTGACGGGCAACATCCTTCCGGGCGTCACCCGACGCTCTCTGATCCAGCTCGCTCAGGACAAGGGCCATGACGTGGTCGAGACGATGATCAAGCTCGACGATCTGCTCGATCAGATAAGGTCGGGCGAGGTCACCGAGGTGTTCGCGTGCGGCACCGCAGCCATCATCACGCCCATCGGCCGTTTCAAGTCGGAGAAGTTCGACGTCACGGTCGCGGACGGAGGCTCGGGCGAGCTGACCATGCAGCTGCGCAACGACCTTCTGGGAATCCAGCTGGGCGAGGTCGAGGACCCCCACAACTGGATGTGGAAGATCTGCTGAGTCCGGGCACATCGTCCGATGGCGGGATGTTCGATGGCGGGGTGCGGCTCATGTCGCATCCCGCCATCGTTGTTATGGTCACGACGACACCCACATCGGCGGGCCAGCGACATGGCCGGCAGGACCGACCCAAATCCGGACCTCCACCGCCGTGTCGCGCGGCCGATGGCCTCGCTCGTATCCTAAGCTGTATTCGCCGTGATCCCCTCGGTCACGGCGACACGCACGACATGGATGCGAACGAGGTGACGGATGGGGGGAGGCCGGCATGGGAGTCGTTCTGGAGAGCAACGCCTTTTTCATGGGCATCGAATATCTTGCGGTGTTCTTCTGCGGAATAATGGGCGGGCTCAGCGCCATTCGTCGCGGCTACGATCTGTTCTCCATCGTCATCATCGCGTGGCTGACGGCGCTGGGAGGCGGGATACTGCGTGACGTTCTCCTCGGCGACCTTCCGCCCGTGGGAATCTCCGACCGCGGGTTCGTACTGACGGCGCTGGCGGCCGGACTCGTCGCGGCGTTCGCGCATCCCGAGGTGGAGCGGATGAACTGGACGATGCTTATCGTGGACGCCCTGGCCGTCGGTCTTTTCGCGGTGAACGGAACCGCCAAGGCGCTCGGCCTGCACACATCCGGGATGACGGCGGTTTTCATGGGGATGTTCACGGCTCTGGGAGGAGGTCTCATCCGGGATACGCTGCTCAATGAGGTTCCGATGGTGATCCGGGACAGGCACTGGTACGCGGTCCCCACGGCGGTGGGATGCGTGCTGACGGTCGTGGTGTTCCGCGCGGCCCAGCGCGGTGCCATCGGGCTGCGATCCGAGATGATTCTCGACGTGGCGATCGTGGCTCTTGTCGTGGCCATGCGCGTGCTGTCGGTGGTGTTCAACATCACGCTTCCCGGAGCGGTCGAGCGGGAGCGCTTCGACATCCACAGCCAGAGCCGATACCTCAAGCGTCCGGTGGTTCACCCGCGAGAGGAGCGGCCCTCCGGCCGATGGTTCCGAAGGCGCCGCTGAGGCCATCGGCGGCGGCGCGCGGAGGGATGGAGTCCACACGACGACGTGGGGTCCCGATGCTCAACGCATCGGGACCCCACGATGGACATCCGACAAGATATCCGACATACACCTATTCCGACATACACCGGGAAGGACGCCTCCCCTTCGAATAGGAGGGCATCCTGTCAGTCACATCCTGTCAGTCAGAGGGCGTTCACGCCCGCCGCCAATCCGGACTTGCGGTTCGCGGCCTGGTTCTTATGGATGACTCCCGCTCCAGCCGCCTTGTCGAGCTTCTGGGCGGCCACGCGATAGGCGGCCTGCGCGGCATCCTTGTCACCCGAGGCGATGGCCTCACGGGTGGCCCTGATGGCCGACTTGAGGCCTGACTTCACGGCGACGTTGCGCACGTGAGACTTCTCATTGGTCAGGACGCGCTTCTTCTGGGACTTGATGTTTGCCACGGTTTACACTCCATACGACATTGGCTCAATGGACATACAGTGCTGATGATAGCACGATGGCACAATCATAGTCATAGGAGGCCGACATGCCGTCACGTCCCCGGGCCTCGACGTTCCCGGCGTCCGCGCCCCATGCCGGCGGAGGCTCCGGCGGCCCCCGACTGTAGACTCCGGCTGTAGACTGGTGAGCCGCGTCGAACGCGCCCCGCCAGTGGGGACGAAGGAGGTCGATCGTGACAGATCAGAGGAACATCCCGGGCTATACGGACCAATCGTTGATCCGCAACTTCTGCATCATCGCGCATATAGACCACGGCAAATCCACAGTGGCCGACAGGATCCTCCAACTCTCCGGAATCGTGCCCGAAAGGGAGATGAGGGACCGTTTCCTCGATCGGATGGACATCGAGCAGGAACGCGGGATCACTATCAAATCGCAGGCCGTCCGGGTTCCCTGGACCTTCGACGGCACCGAGTACACGCTGGGCATGATCGACACCCCCGGCCATGTGGACTTCACCTATGAGGTCTCACGCGCGCTGGCCGCCTGCGAGGGGGCGGTCCTTCTCGTCGACGCCACGCAGGGGATCGAAGCCCAGACGCTGTCCAACCTGTATATGGCCATCGACCATGATCTCACTATCATCCCCGTCCTCAACAAAATCGACCTTCCCAGCGCCGAGCCCGACAGACACGCCGAGGAGATAGCGGGGCTTCTGGGATGCGACCCCTCGGACATCATGCGCGTGTCGGGCAAAACCGGCGAAGGCGTGTCCGAGCTTCTCGACCGCATCGTCAGGGAGGTGCCGGCTCCCCATGGAGATCCCGCAAGCGCCGCACGAGCCCTGATATTCGATTCCGTGTACGACCCCTACCGCGGGATCGTGACCTACATCCGCATGGTCGACGGCGAGCTCACCAGCCGCGAGAAGCTCCACATGATGGGCATCGGCATGACGCATGACCCCATCGAGATCGGAGTCATCAGCCCGGATATGACGCCCACCAAGGCGCTCGGCGCGGGGGAGGTGGGATATGTGATCACCGGAGCGAAGGACGTGAGCCAGTCGAAGGTCGGCGACACGATCACCTCCGCGGCTCACCCGGCGTCCATTCCTCTGGAGGGATACCGCGATCCCAAGCCCATGGTCTACGCGGGGCTTTTCCCCATCGACAACGCCCAGTTTCCCGAACTGCGCGAGGCCCTGGACAAGCTCAAGCTCAACGACGCCGCCCTCGTCTACCAGCCCGAGACGTCGGTGGCCCTCGGGTTCGGGTTCCGATGCGGATTCCTCGGCCTGCTTCACATGGAGATCGTGTCCGAACGTCTGGAGCGCGAGTTCGGCCTCGACCTCATATCCACCGCCCCGAACGTGACCTACGAGGTCACCTCCGAGGATGGGACGGTCCACCACGTGACCAATCCCAGCGAGTTCCCCGAGGGGAAGGTCAAAAGGATCGTCGAGCCCATGGTCGCGGCCGACATCATCACCCCCAAGGAGTTCATCGGGGCGGTGATGGAGCTGTGCCAGGACCACCGCGGCGAGATGGGGACGATGGAGTATCTGGGGACGGATCGCGTGGAGATGCACTACCACATCCCCCTGGCCGAGATCGTCTTCGACTTCTTCGACCAGCTCAAGAGCAGGACCAAGGGCTACGCCTCGCTCGACTACCATGAGGACGGCGAGCAGTCCGCCGATCTGGTCAAGGTCGACATCCTCATACAGGGGGACAAGGTCGACGCCTTCAGTGCCATCGTCCATCGTGAAAAGGCCTATGCGTATGGCGTCATGATGACCAAGAAGCTCAGGGAACTCATCCCGCGCCAGCAGTTCGAGATACCCATCCAGGCGGCCATCGGCTCGCGCATCATCGCCCGGGAGACCATAAGGGCGCTGCGCAAGGATGTTCTCGCCAAATGCTATGGCGGCGACATCACCAGGAAGCGCAAGCTGCTGGAGAAGCAGAAGGCCGGAAAGAAGCGCATGAAGATGCTGGGCCACGTCGAGGTCCCGCAGGAGGCCTTCATCGCCGCACTGTCCACGGGGTCCACCGGAACCGACCGGGACACCAAGGACAAGATACGCGCGGCGGAGAAGTCGTCCTGATGGTCTACGGCGTCTACGTTCACGTTCCCTTCTGTCTGAGAAGGTGCGGATACTGCGATTTCAACACATACACCGCGGTGGACATGGGAGGCGGGGCAAGCCGAGGCAACTACGCGCGCATGGCCGTCAAGGAGATGCGCCTTATCCGCGACTGGCAGCTGTCGACGGGCCTTGATGAGCCCGCGGCCTCCACCGTGTTCTTCGGCGGGGGAACGCCGACCGTCCTTCCCGCGCGCGATCTGGTGGCCATGCTCGATGCCGTGCGGAGCATCTGGGGACTGCGCGAGGACGCCGAGGTCACGACGGAGGCCAATCCGGACACCGTCGACGAGGCGTACATCCACGAGCTCGCCGACGGCGGGTTCACCCGCATCTCCTTCGGCATGCAGTCGGCCGTAGCCAGCGTTCTGCGCACGCTTGACAGAACCCATACCCCGCGCAACGTCGAGATGGGCGTCCGCGCGGCGGACGGCTGCTCCATGCGCTCCAGCGTCGATCTCATCTACGGGACGCCCGGTGAGAGCACGGACGACTGGCGGACCTCGCTGTCGACGGCGATCGGCCTGGGCGTGCGACACATCTCCGCTTATGCGCTGACCGTCGAGCCCAACACCGGCATGGGACGACGAATGGCACGGGGGGTTCTGGCCCGGACCGACGACGACGACGAGGCCCGCAAATACGAGATCGCCGACGACATGCTCGCCGATGCGGGGCTGCGCTGGTACGAGATCTCGAACTGGTCGTATCCCGGCTATGAGAGCCGGCACAACCTCGCGTACTGGCGCAACGACGACTGGGCGGGCATCGGCCCCGGCGCGCATTCGCATTATCGCCACTCGGACCACGATCTACGCTCATGGGACATCGTCCACCCCCGGGCATGGGGCATGGCCGTCACCTCACGACGGATCCCCTGGTCCGGCCAGGAAAGCCTCACCTCACGAGAGCGGGTCGAGGAGACCGTGATGCTCGGGATGAGACTGCGCGAAGGGCTCGATATCCGCAGCGTGGAGCGCATGGCGGGACGACCTGTGCCATCGGGTCTCATCCAGGAGCTGCACGACGAGGGACTGACGCTGATGGAGGACGAGCGTCTGGTCCCCACGCGACGGGGAAGGCTTCTCAACGACGCCGTCATCGGCCGGATTCTCGACTCGCTGGAGCCCTGACGCGCGCGGACGCGGAGGGGAAGGTACCCGACGAATACGCCGAAACCATAAGGTCGGCGTTCCCGCGCCCCGATGTACGGCATATGGACACGACCGAGGAGAAAGACTTGTGCGGGCGGTATCGTGTGATGGCACGGTTAACGACGACGGGTTCCGGCCCGTCCCAGGAGATGAGGTGATTGTGGTGGCATTCCCGGCTCCCCTTGATCTGACTGTTCATCCCGCCGAGGGAATGTACGATCCTTCGCAGGAGCATGACGCCTGTGGCGTCGGCATGGTGACGACGCTCAACCGCAGGCCCGAGCGAGCCATCATCGACGCCGCCATCGAGGTGCTGGTCAATCTCAACCACCGAGGCGCCGTGGGGGCCGAGGAGAACACCGGCGACGGCGCGGGAATCCTCATGGCGATGCCCGACGCCTTCATGAGGGCCGTCGTGGACGCCGATCTCCCCGAACCCGGGGCCTACGCCGCGGGAATCGCCTTTCTCGACCGCGACATCGCCCATGCGGGGCGCGAGCAGCAGGCCATCGGCGACATCGCCCGGGAGGAGGGACTTGAGGTCCTCGCCTGGCGCGACGTACCGATCGATCCCGACGGGCTGGGACTGCAGGCGCTGGCGTCCATGCCGTCGTTCCGCACCCTGGTCGTGGCGTCGAAGGACCGCGACCTTCGCGGCGTGGACCTCGACCGCCGGACGTTCCGCGTGCGCAAGCGCGTCGAGCATGAGGTAGGCACGTATTTCGCCTCCCTGTCCGCTCTGACGATCACGTACAAGGGCATGCTGACGACGATGCAGCTGACGCCGTTCTTCCCGGATCTCTCCGATCCGCGGATGGCTACCACCATCGCCATCGTCCACTCGCGCTTCTCCACCAACACCTTCCCCAGCTGGCCTCTGGCGCAGCCGTTCCGACTCATAGCCCACAACGGAGAGATCAACACGATCCAGGGCAACCGCAACTGGCTTTCCGCCCGCGAGGGACGACTCAGCAGCAAGCTTCTCGGTGAGTTCAAGCCGCTGCTTCCCATCGCGACTCCCGGATATTCGGATTCGGGAACGTTCGACGAATGCCTCGAGCTCCTCCACCTGGCGGGGCGCAGCCTTCCCCACGCCATCTCGATGATGGTCCCGCCCGCCTGGGAGAAGAACCACGACCTCGATCCCGACGTCAGGGCGTTCTACGAGTACAACAACACGCTGATCGAACCATGGGACGGCCCCGCCGACATCGTGTTCACGGATGGCGTCCAGGTGGGCGCCGTCCTGGACCGCAACGGCTTCCGACCGGGACGCTGGCAGGTCACGGACAAGGGATACGTCGTTCTGGCGTCCGAGGCGGGGGTTCTTCCCGAGACCCCGACCGACTCGATCGTCTCCAAGGGGCGGCTGGAGCCGGGTCGCATGTTCCTCGTCGACACGGAGCAGGGTCGGATCATCCCGGACGAGGAGATCAAAAGAACCCTGGCGTCGCAGCATCCCTACAGATCCTGGATCGAGGGCAACTCGGTCGAGATGAGCGGTCTTCCCGTGCGCGAGCACGTCCGCCATTCGGGGCAGTCGGTGCAGCGCCGGCAGCGCGCCTTCGGATACACCGAGGAGGATCTGAAGATACTTCTGGCTCCGATGGCGAACACCGGCAAGGAGCCTCTGGGATCCATGGGCAACGACGCCCCCATGGCCGTTCTGTCATCGCGCAGCCGGATGCTGTTCGACTATTTCACGCAGAAGTTCGCGCAGGTCACCAACCCCCCTCTGGACTGGGAGCGCGAGGAGATCGTCACGTCCCTGGAGTCCGCGATCGGCCCCGAGCCCAATCTTCTCGAGGACGTCGAACAGCACGCCAAGAAGATCATCATTCCGCTGCCCGTCATCAACTCCGACGAGATGGCGCAGCTCAAGCGCCTCGATCGGGCCACGGTGCTGGGCGGCTACTACAAGCCGTTCATCGTCCGCGGGCTCTATCAGGTGGCGGGCGGGGGCGCGGCCCTGAAATCCCGGCTCGATGACATATTCGACGAAATCGACGCCGCCATCGCCGACGGGTCGAACTTCATCGTTCTGTCGGACCGCGAGTCGAACCACACCTGGGGGCCGATCCCCTCGCTGCTTCTGACCAGCGCCGTCCACCATCACCTTCTCCGCCGTCATACCCGAACCCAGGTGTCCCTGGCGGTCGAGGCCGGCGACGTGAGGGAGATCCACCACGTCGCTCTGCTGATCGCCTACGGCGCGGCATGTGTGAACCCCTATCTGGCCTTCGAATCCGTGGAGGATCTCGCGCAGAAGGGCTATCTCACGGTCGACGCGCCCACGGCGGTCCGTCACCTCGCCACGGCCCTGTCGACCGGCGTGCTGAAGATCATGAGCAAAATGGGCGTGTCCACCATCATGAGCTACCGCGGCGCCCAGCTTTTCGAGGCGATCGGCCTCAACAGCGACGTTATCGACGCCTATTTCACCGGGACCACGTCGAGGGTCGGCGGAATAGGACTCGACGAGATCGCCGAGGAGGTCGCCGTCCGCCATCGAGTGGCCTATCCGAACCAGTGGAATGCGCGTCCGCATAGGAACCTGCGCACCGGCGGCGACTACAAGTGGAGAAGAACGGGGGAGGACCACCTCAACGACCCGGAGGCCATCTTCCTTCTCCAGCAATCCACGCGACGCGGCGACTACGACATGTTCAAGAGGTACTCCGCCCATGTCAACGACACCTCCAACCGTCTGATGACGCTTCGCGGCCTGATGGAGCTGAAGTCGACGAGAAGCCCCATCGACATCTCCGAGGTCGAACCGGCCAGCGAGATCGTCAAGCGTTTCTCCACGGGAGCGATGAGCTACGGCTCGATCTCTCAGGAGGCGCATGAGACCCTGGCCATCGCCATGAACTCGATCGGCGCGCGGTCGAATTCCGGCGAGGGCGGCGAATCGGACGACAGAATCGCGGACCCCCGTCGGTACAGCCGCATCAAGCAGATAGCGTCCGCCCGGTTCGGCGTGACCAGCGACTATCTCGTCCACGCCACCGACCTGCAGATCAAGCTCGCCCAGGGAGCCAAGCCCGGCGAGGGCGGCCATCTGCCCGGCGCCAAGGTGCCGCCGTGGATCGCCACCGTGCGCCACGCCACCCCCGGCGTCGAGCTGATCTCGCCGCCGCCACACCACGACATCTATTCCATCGAGGACCTCAAGCAGCTCATCAACGACGCGAAGATGGCCAATCCCCGCGCGCGCATCCACGTCAAGCTCGTATCGGAGTTCGGCGTGGGGACCATCGCCGCGGGCGTGGCCAAATGCCATGCCGACGTGGTGCTGATCTCCGGCCATGACGGCGGCACCGGGGCGGCGCCGCTGAACGCCATCAAGCATGCGGGCACCCCGTGGGAGATAGGACTGTCGGAGACGCAGCAGACGCTGGTCCTCAACGGTCTGCGCTCCCGCATCGTCGTCCAGTGCGACGGCGAGCTCAAAACCGGACGCGATGTCGTCGTCGCGGCCCTTCTCGGGGCCGAGGAGTTCGGATTCGCCACGACCGCGCTGATGGTCGAGGGCTGCGTGATGATGCGCGCATGCCATAAGAACACCTGTCCCCAGGGCATCGCCACCCAGGATCCCGAGCTCAGGGCACGGTTCACGGGACGCCCCGAGGACGTGGTGAACTTCTTCATGTTCATCGCCCAGGAGGTCCGCGAGCTTCTCGCGCAACTCGGCTTCCACACGCTGGAGGAGGCGGTCGGCCACGTCGAGTGCCTCGACCAGAACAAGGCCGTGGGCGCGTGGAAGTCCGACGGGATAGACCTCAGCGCCGTGCTGGCGCAGTCTGGTCCGACTCCGGGAACGGTGCTCCATCAGACCATCGAGCAGAACCACGAGCTCGACAAGGCCCTCGACAACCGGCTCATCGAATTCGCCCGACCCGCTCTGGACGACCGGGAGCCGGTGCGCGTCGACGTCCCCATCCGCAACGTGAACCGCACCGTGGGAACGATGCTGGGCTACGAGATAACCCGGCGCTATGGCGCGGCTGGCCTTCCCGACGACACCATCGACATGACGCTGCGCGGATCCGGCGGACAGTCGCTGGGGGCCTTCATCCCTCGGGGCGAGACGCTGCGCGTGATCGGAGAGGTCAACGACTACGCGGGCAAGGGCCTTTCCGGTGGACGGCTTATCGTGCGACCGCCGCAGGACATCCGGTACGATCCGCACACGAACGTCATCGCCGGCAACGTGACCGGCTTCGGCGCGACCTCGGGGGAGATGCTCATCGCCGGACGGGCCGGCGAACGGTTCGCGGTGCGCAACGGAGGAGCGACGTTCGTCGTCGAGGGCGTCGGGGACCACGGCTGCGAGTACATGACCGGGGGAACCGTCGTCGTTCTGGGGTCGACGGGAAGGAACTTCGGCGCGGGATTCTCCGGAGGACATGCCTACGTGCTCGATCTGGACACGCGCCTGATCAATCCCGGCGCCATGAAGTCCCACGCGCTGCGTCTCCAGCCCTTGGACGACGAGGAATCATCCATCGTCCGCGGCCTTGTGGAGCGTCACCAGAAGGAGACGGGATCGGCCTTCGCCCGGAGCCTCCTCGAGGATTGGGACGCCTCCGCACGGCGGTTCACCTCCATCGCGCCACGGGCCTATCTGGCCATGTCCCGAGCCATGGTCGAGGCGCAGCGGAACCATGTCGACTTCAACGCCCCCGGGGCTTGGGAGAACGTGTACGAGCAGGTCATGGAAGGAGCGCACTGAGATGGGCGACCCACGAGGATTTCTTAAGGTCCGCACCCGACGCGAGCTTGAGGAGCGTCCCGTCGAGGAACGCATCAAGGACTGGTTCGACGTCCACGCGCAGGATGGGCTACAGCCGTGGACGACGGAGCAGGCCGCCCGCTGCATGGACTGCGGCACGCCCTTCTGCATGACCGGATGCCCGCTGGGCAACATCATTCCCGAGTTCAATGACCTCGTCCGTCAGGGCAAGTGGGAGGACGCCTATCATCGGCTGTCCATGACGAACAACTTCCCCGAGGTCACGGGCCGCATCTGCCCCGCCCCCTGCGAGCAGGCATGCGTGCTGGGGATCCACCAGCCTCCGACGATGATCAAGAACGACGAGCTGACCATCATCGATCAGGCATGGGACCTCGATCTCGTCACGCCCATGGCGCCCGAGCGTCTGACCGACATGACCGTGGCCATCGTAGGCTCGGGTCCGGCGGGGATGGCCTGCGCCCAGCAGCTTACCCGCGCGGGGCACACGGTCGTGGTCTACGAGCGCTCCGACGCGATAGGCGGGCTGATGCGCTACGGCATCCCGAACTTCAAGCTCGACAAGCGCCTGCTCGACAAGCGCGTCGAGCAGATGGAGTCCGAAGGCACGCGCTTCGTCACCGGAGTCGAGATCGGAAAGGACATCGGCTGGGACGAACTCCGCTCCAGATACGACGCCGTCGTGGTGGCGATCGGATCGACCGTCCCGCGGGACATGTCGATTCCCGGACGCGAGCTCAAGGGCATTCATTTCGCCATGGACTTCCTGCCGGATGCGACGCGACGCGTCTACGGCGTCACGCCAGAGAAGGACATCACCGCCAAGGACAAGCACGTGGTCATCATCGGCGGCGGGGACACAGGATCGGACTGCCTCGGGACATCCCTGCGGCAAGGAGCCAAGGACGTCACCGTGCTCCAGATCATGTCGAAGGAGCCCAATGAACGTCCGGACGGCCAGCCGTGGCCGACCTACGCCCGGACGTATCAGAAGACCTCGTCGATGGAGGAGGGCGGCACCTACGTCTATGACACCGATTCCGTACGCTTCGTCGGCAACGACGGCGACGACGATCGGGTGAACGTCGAGCCGTCGACCAGGGCCGAGGGATTCCTCGCCGACGGGAACGGCCATGTCACCGGACTGAGGATAGCCAACGTCGCGCCCGGTGAGAATGGTCCCTTCACTCGTCAGCCGGGGACGGAGAGGGTGATACCGGCGGATCTGGTCCTGATCTCCGTTGGATTCCTCCATCCGGACACCGCAACGCTTCTCGATCAGCTTCCCGTCGAGCTCGATCAGAGGGGCAACATCTCCCGCGACAAGGGTTTCACGACCTCTCAGGACGGCGTCTTCGCCTGCGGCGACGCGGGCCGGGGCCAGAGCCTGGTCGTCTGGGCGATCTCCGAGGGCCGCAGCTGCGCCGCCGCGGTGGACCGCTTCCTGACGGGCTCCACCGAGCTCCCCTCACCGATTGTCCCCACGCAGCGTCCGATGATGCTTCCGCGATGACGACAGGCGGGTGCCCACGCCATCCGCCTGTCCATCCTAGGATGGTTCTCGTCCAATGAAGGAGGAGTGTTATGCCCAATCGTGAGGAACGACGAGCCCGGGCCCGTCGGGAACGCCGCAGTGGATCGCCTCGATCGTCCGCACCGGTCGCGCCACGTGGATCCGGACGCGTCAACGAATACGATCTTCAGGAGCGCTCACGGCGTCTTGCCGAGGGATCCGCAGGTCCATGGGTCCCTTCGGCCTCGGACTCGGAACAATGGGAGGACGAACCTCCGACCGCCAGCCACAGGTCGGCTGCATGGTGGGCGCGCGTGGTGTGCTGGTCGCTTATCGCCCTGTCCGCCGTCGCGTTCCTCGTGGCCATGTGGCTTCCCTCGCATCCCCTGTGGCTCCTCATCGTCGTGGCCGTGGCCTTCGCCATAGGCATCCTCTCCCTGTTCTTCGTATCGAGGGATCCCTCCTCGAACCCGCGGCTGGACGACAACGGAACGGCCGTCTGATATGCCGTCCGATATGCGCTCCGCCGCCGCGGTGGAGATTCGTGGTGTGAGCCTGCGACGTCAGGGGAGGACCATCATCCGGGACGTCGATCTGACGGTGATGCCGGGGGAGAAGTGGATCCTCTTCGGGCCCAACGGGATAGGGAAATCCACCATCGTCCGTATGATGGCAACCCGCCTTCATCCCACCGAGGGGACCGTCTCCATACTGGGCAACGCCCTCGGCAAGGTCGACGTGTTCTCCTATCGCCATCGGATAGGCCTGAGCTCCGCGGAGTTGTCCCGGTCATTCCCTCCGGATGAGGATCCGCTTGACGTCGTCCTCACCGCCCTCACGGCGACTACCGGACGCTGGCGGGAGACGTTCACTCCGGATGACGTGGCGAAGGCACGGACGCTTCTGTCAAGATTCGGAGTCTCCTATGTGGAGGGCAAGCGTCTCTTCCGTCTGTCCGAGGGGGAGAGGACGCGCGTCCTCGTCTGTCGGGCGCTGATGGCCGATCCGGATCTGCTGATTCTGGATGAGCCGACCACGGGCCTTGACCTCGGTGGCCGCGAGATCGCGCTTCAGGCCCTTTCTCGGATCGGCATGGACGGGGGATCGCGGGCCGTGGTCCTCGTCACCCACCGGCTGGAGGAGATACCCCGGGGATTCGACCATATCGCGATTATGGGCAGGGACGACGCGGGCAGGGACGACGATGACGCCGACGCCGACGCAGGTGGTGACGCTAGGGAATCGTCTCTGGAGGCCGATCCCGCGCCCGGCACGATAGTCTATGCCGGCTCTCTGAACGAGGGTCTGACCTCGCAAAGGCTGTCGAGGGTCTTCGGTCTGCCGCTGACCGTCGTGAGCACCAACGGCCGATGGGCGGCGTACGCCAGTGAGTGAGACGAAGGGAATTCACGTGGAGCATGGCCCGGGATGGTCGTCGATCCCGACGGTGCGCGGTCCGTTCCGGGCGGGCGAGAAGGTGCAGCTCACCGACAGGCGTGGGCGCAGATACACCGAGCAGCTCGTGCGCGGGGCCGCGAGCCAGACCGACCACGGTTTCATCCGGCATGACGACATCATCGGTCGGGATCCCGGAGTCGTCGTCATCTCCGTCAGCGGCCCGCGTCCGAATCAGACGCCGGACGCCACACCGGACGCCGCACCGGACGCCGCGAAGGCCGGCTTGGACGCATCCCCTGATGCCCCCAAGCCGTGGAAGGGCTCCCGTTCCATCGGCGGATGGCCCTATATGGTCATGCGTCCCCGTCTTGTCGACTACGTCCTGTCCATGCCACGCGGCGCGCAGATCATGTATCCGAAGGACATCGCCCAGGTGCTCGCCATCGGCGACATCCGTCCGGGGATGCGCGTTCTGGAGTCGGGCGCGGGGTCCGGCGCGATGAGTCTGGCCCTGGTCCAGGCGGTGGGGGCCTCCGGGGAACTGGTCAGCGTCGAGATGCGTTCGGAGTTCGCCAATGTGGCCAGGTCCAACGTCACGCTGTTCATGGGACACGAGCCGCCATGGTGGGAGGTCCGCGTCTCCGATTTCGATTCCGCGACGGCGGCCATGCCCGAGCATCATTTCGACCGCGTCGTCCTCGACATGCTCGATCCATGGAACCGTCTGGAGCACGCCTGGCGAGTCATGGCTCCGGGGGGCGTCCTCGTCGCCTATGTGACCACCACGTCGCAGATGTCGCGCATGGCCGAATCCCTTCGCGGCTCCGATCATTGGACGGAGCCGGAGATCGGGGAGACCATCGAGCGGGGATGGAAGGCCGAGGGGCTGGCCGTCAGACCCGAACACGAGATGATCGGTCATACGGGATTCCTCATCATGTCCCGGTCCATGGCCCCGGGGTCGGCCGCGCTTCGCCGCCATGCGCGGGCCGCCAAGGACACCAGTCGGGACATCGACTCGCTCAGCCCCGCGGAACGTCGAAGCCGTCTGGAGGAACTCGAGCTTCGCGACATCTCCGACCGCAAACTTCGCAAGGTTCTGCGCGATCTTGACAGACAGACCGCGTATCTGGCGTCCGGGACGAACGATCCCGCCGGTGACGCCGCTGCGACGGCCGACAGGGAAGGGACGACGCGCGATGGGCGTTGACATATCCTCGGTGGCCAGGCGATGCAAAACGCGTGGCCATGTGCTGATCGTGATGCGGCATGCGAAGGCCGAGCCCGGCGGGAACGAACCGGACTCGGAACGCGCCCTCACGGACAAGGGACGCAAGCAGGCCAAGCGCATGGCCAGGGGGCTTGTGGACATGGGACTGATGCCCGACCGCATCGCCTGCTCCGGAGCCGTGCGGGCCCGCCAGACACTGGACCGCATGCTGGGCGTGTTCGGCGACCATCCCCGTGTGGACTACCGCAAGCACCTGTACGACGGGGGGATCCAGGCCGTCGTCGACGAATTGTCGCACACATCCGACGACACGAGGATCCTGCTTCTTCTGGCGCACGAGCCCACGGTTTCGGTGGCCTCGCAATGGCTGTCCTCGCAGGACTCGGATCCGGCCTCGGAGGGGCTTCTGGGATTGGGGATGTCGGTCGGAAGCGTCGCGATCCTGACCGCGGACGGGCCATTCGACCGATGGCAGACGCATGGCGCCCGACTGGAGGCGGTTATCCGCCCGAAGGATCTGCGCTGACCAAAACCCGCTATAAACCCATCCTATAACGACATCACAATGCATCTAATGACGGTCTTCGGCTTTTATTGCTAACCTTATAGCCGTTACCCAAGAATATCGATTGAAGGAAGCGTCATGCCCGTTCTTACTTCCGTATCCGGTTTTCCCCGCATCGGTCGCGACAGAGAACTCAAAAAAGCCATCGAAGGATACTGGAAGGGGAACCTCTCCCTTCAGGAGGTCAGAAGCACCGCGGCCGATCTTCGCGCGCGCCACTGGAAGCTCCAGTCCCGGCAGGGCATCGACCTCATACCCAGCAACGACTTCAGCTACTACGACCAGATGCTCGACACCGCCATCATGCTCAATGCCGTTCCGCAGCGGTACCGGTCGTTGTCGTTCGATGATCCCGAGGACACCCTTTTCGCCATAGCCCGCGGATACCAGGGCGAACGCGGGGACGTCACCGCCCTGCCCATGAAGAAGTGGTTCACGACGAACTACCACTACATCGTTCCCGAAATCGATTACTCCACGGACATCCATCTGGCGTCGACGAAGCAGTTCGACGAGTTCCAGGAGGCCAGGGCGCTGGGGATCCTCACCAAGCCCGTCCTCATCGGTCCCTATACCTTCCTCAAGCTCGCGCGGACCCCGCAGGCCGAGGAGCTGTCCATCGACCGGGGGCTGATCAACGCCGTGTCGGGCGTCTACGCATCCGTGCTCCAGCGGTTCGCGGAGCTCGGGGCGTCGTGGGTTCAGTTCGATGAGCCCTATCTCTCGCTGGACAAGGAGAAGGGCGACGAATCACTGGTCACCGCCCTGTACACGACGATTCTCGGAACCCCCCACGCGGGCGTCAAGGTCCTCCTCAACACCTATTTCGGCCATGTGGGGGATATCTACGAGAAGCTGGCGCTGCTCGGATTCGACGGCATCGGACTTGACTTCGTCGAAGGACGGGAGGGGAACCTCACCGCGATCGAGCGTCACGGCGTCCCGCAGACCACCACCATCGTCGCCGGAGTGGTCAATGGCCGCAACATCTGGCGAAACAACTACGCCGACAGTCTGGGCCTGATCGACGCGCTGCGCACGGTGACCGATCACGTCGCGGTGTCCACCGCATGCTCCCTGCTGCACGTCCCCTACACGACGCAGGGCGAGGACGCCTTGGGGGAGGATGTGCTCCGCCATTTCGCGTTCGCCCAGGAGAAGCTCGTCGAGCTGCGTCAGATCGCCGATCTCGTCGATGCCTCCGATGACGCGCGTCGCGGATCGTCTGTTCTTCATGACAACCAGTCGTTGTTCGACGGAAGCCGCGTCGCGGCGGATCCCGCGGTGGCCCGCCGCCTCGCCGATCTGACCGACGACGATCTGGTCAGGCTCCCGGACAGAAGCGAACGGCAGAGGCTTCAGCGCGAGGAGCTGGGACTGCCTCTTCTGCCGACGACGACCATCGGGTCCTTCCCGCAGACGCGAGAGGTCCGCGCGGAACGTGCAAGACTGCGCAAGGGAGAGATAGATCAGGCGGCGTATGACGATTTCATCCGGGGCAAGATCGACGACGTCATCGCCCGGCAGGAATCCATCGGTCTGGACGTTCTCGTCCACGGCGAGTTCGAGCGCAACGACATGGTCGAGTATTTCGGACAGAACCTTCATGGATTCCTGTTCACCCGCAACGCCTGGGTCCAGTCCTATGGGACGCGCTGCGTGAAGCCTCCCATCGTCTGGTCGGACGTGTCCCGCGCAAGGCCCATCACGGTCAAGTGGAGCGCCTACGCCCAAAGCCGCACGTCTTCCATCGTCAAGGGCATGCTCACCGGTCCGGTCACCATACTCAACTGGTCCTGGCCCCGCGAGGACGTCTCCCATGAGCTTCAGACGCGTCAGCTGGCTCTGGCGATACGCGACGAGGTCCTCGACCTCGAAAAGGCCGGGATCAGAATCATCCAGATCGACGAGGCGGCGCTTCGCGAGAAGCTTCCCCTGCGTAGAAGCGACTGGCACACGCAATATCTGGACTGGGCGGTGCCGGCCTTCCGGCTGGTTCATTCCGGCGTCAAGCCGACCACACAGATCCACACGCATATGTGCTATTCGGAGTTCAACGACATCATCAAGGACATCGACGATATGGACGCGGACGTCATCTCCTTCGAGGCGTCGCGCGGTGATCTCGTCGTCCTTGACGCCATCCATGACGCGCATTTCGAAACCGAGGCGGGTCCCGGCGTCTACGACATCCATTCCCCCCGCATCCCCGGCGTCGAGGAGATCACGCGACGCATCAGGGAGATTCTGGCGAAGATCGACGCCGACAAGGTGTGGATCAATCCCGACTGCGGACTCAAAACCCGTGGCGACGCCGAGACGTGGCCGAGCCTCGAGAACATGGTCGAGGCCGCGCGCGCCATCCGGGCCGAACTGGAACGCTGATGCATGCTCCGGGTTTTTCGCTCGAGGTCTTCCCACCCCGGCGCAACGGTCCCGTCAGGACGATCTACGACACGCTGGACGGCCTTGAGGGGCTCAGCCCCGATTTCATCTCGGTGACCTACGGGCATGGATCGCAGGCGGACAGGTCGGCCACCGCACGGATCGCGTCGACGATAGCGCATGAATACCATATTCCCGTCGTGGCGCATCTGACCTCGTTGTATGCGGATGAGGCCAGCGTGGACGAGACGCTGACGGCGTTCGACGAGGCCGGGGTGAACGCCATCCTGGCCCTTCGCGGGGATCCCGTGGAAAGCCACACGCCGACGGGGGTCTTCCCTCACGCCAGCGATCTGGCTGCCTACATCCACAGGCGCCGTCCCGATATGACGCTGGTCGGCGCATGCTACCCCGAAGGGCACGCCGATTCCCCATCCCTGGAGGAGGATGTGTCAAATCTCGCGATCAAGGTCTCGGCGGGAGTCAGCCAGCTGATCACCCAGCTGTTCTACGACAACGAGGATTTCTACCGTTTCATGGACGTATGCGCCGCACATGGCATCACCGTGCCGATCTGCGCGGGCATCATGCCGATCATCAGCGAGAAGTCCGTCAGAAGCATGGCGTCGCGTGGGGGCTCGCATATCCCGCCAAAGGTCGAGGCGCTTCTGGACAGATGGGGGGACGCGCCCGACTGCCTCAGAAGCGCGGGCATCGTCTACGCGTCGGAGCAGATCGCCGATCTGATCGCCAACGGCGTGGCGGGCATCCATCTGTATACGATGAACCGACCCTCCACGACCCGTCGGATCTGGCGGAACGTATCGGGTCTTTTCGCCTCCGACTGAGACCGAGGTCCGATTGGAGACGGAATCCGATTGGAGACCGATTGAAGATGGGGTCTGAGGGGATTCGCCGTCCGTCCGATGGCCAATCCGTCGCCGGGTGACCATGGTGGGTGACCATGGCGGGAGGTCATGGTCGCCGGATTGGCCTACGGCGTGGATTAGTGCGACGTGGATCGGCTTGGCCCCAGGCGGGTCGCATCACGGGCGCTTGGAGCCCTTTGCTCCATGATTCGCGCCATGGGCTTTCGCACCGTTCGTCCTGCGCGGGCGCAGATCCGGGAAGCGCACCAGAATCGCCTTGTTCACAGGGGGTATCCTTCCCACGACCACGCCGAGGATCATGGCTCCGATGGCCGCCCAGGACGCCGCGTCCTGCTGCGCGGCCATCAGCACGAGAATGAGTCCGACTGCATGATGCCGCCCACCTGCTGAAATCGCACCTGTCTGTCGGTCATGTCGTTCTGTCTCATGGGCAGAACCCCCATAACCGTCCCTAGGACGAAGAACACCACGGTGGAGGCCACGAGTATGGCGATGGTCATTGTTCTCCTGACGTTGCGGGTGACGTTGCGGGTGACGTTGCGGGTCATCAACGCCATCCAATCGAAGCGTCCGGACATGGTTCCGGGAAGCTCCACATGGCCGTACATCACCGGACAGGACGCGATGGAGATCGCCGTAGCGAACATCGCCAAGGGAATGCAGGGGCAGACCGTCTTCAAGAACGTCAACGAACTCGCCGACGCCGTCTACGAGATGATCGTGGAGATCGCCGAAGGCAAGACGGTGAGCGGACTCAACGGCAAGTTCAACAACAACACCATCGACGTGCCGTCGAAGCTGCTCGATCCCCAGAGCATCACCAAGGACAACCTCTCCGACCTGGTGACCGCCAAGTACATCACCCAGGACCGCTTCGACAAGCTCACCGAGGGGACGGATGCCAAGTAACGCCGATCCGGGGCGGGGCGGCGACATCCGGTTCCGCCCCGGTCTGGCGATACCCAACAGGAGTGATGATATGTCAGACAATAACGTCATATTGACGATGGAGAACATCACCAAGACATTCGGGCCGGTCAAGGCCCTGAGCGATGTCAATCTATCGGTGGAGAAGGCCGAGATCCACGCCATCTGCGGGGAGAACGGCGCCGGAAAATCGACGCTGATGAACGTCCTGTCAGGAGTCTATCCGTTTGGGACCTATTCGGGGACGATCACATTCAACGGGAAGGAATGCCGCTATCGCACGATCGCCGACTCCGAGATGGACGGCATCGTGATCATCCACCAGGAGCTTGCGCTGAGCCCGTTCCTCTCCGTCGCCGAGAACATCTTCATCGGCAACGAAAGAAGCTCGCACGGCGTCATCGACTGGAACCAGACCCGAGCGGAGGCCATGAAGCTCCTCGACAGGGTCGGCCTCCCCGAGGATCCCGACACCAGGGTCATGGATCTGGGAGTGGGCAAGCAGCAGCTCGTGGAGATCGCGAAGGCCCTGTCGAAGAACGTGAAGCTCCTCATCCTCGACGAGCCCACCGCGGCCCTCAACGACGAGGATTCGGCCCATCTTCTCGACCTCGTCCGCCATCTGCGCGACGACCAGGGGGTGACCAGCATCATCATCACGCACAAGCTCAACGAGGTGGCGGCGATCGCCGACAACGTGACGATCATCCGCGACGGATCAACCGTGGGGGAGATGTACATCACGAAGGAGACCCCGCTCGATCAGGATGAGCTCATCCGCAAGATGGTGGGGCGGGAGCTCACGAACCTGTATCCCGAGCACACGCCGAATACCCCCGGCGAGGAGTACCTGCGCATCAAGGACTGGACGGTGTACCATCCCCTCGACCCCGGACGGATCATCGTGGACCATGCCAACATATCCGTGCGTTCCGGCGAGATCGTCGGACTGGCGGGATTGATGGGCGCGGGAAGGACCGAGATGTCCATGAGCGTCTTCGGCCGTTCCTACGGGTCCTCCATCAGCGGAGAGGTCTACGTCAAGGGGAGGAAGGTCAGCCTGCCGACCGTCCAGTCGGCGATCGACGCCGGACTCGCGTACGCCACCGAGGACCGCAAGGGGTACGGTCTCAATCTTCTCCAGAACATCCGGGAGAACGCGTCCATGGCCGCTCTCAAGCGGATGAGCAGGAACGGGGTCATGGACGACAACATCGAGCGCAAGGAGGTCGAGCGGTTCCGAACGGGGTTCAACATCAAATGCCGTGACATCGACGTCGGCGTATCGACGCTGTCCGGAGGAAACCAGCAGAAGGTCGTCCTCGCGAAGTGGGTTCTCTCCGATCCCGACGTCCTGATCCTCGACGAGCCGACACGAGGCATCGACGTGGGGGCGAAGTACGAGATCTACGAGATCATCGACCATCTGGCCGACCAGGGGAAGGCCGTCATCGTCATCTCCTCCGAGCTTCCCGAGCTCATCGGCATCTGCGACCGCATCTACACGGTCAGCCAGGGAGTCGTCACCGACGACGTCGACAGAAAAGGATTCACCCAGGAGTACCTGATGAAGGGCATGACGAAGGAAAAGGAAGTGGTGGCATCATGAGTGCTGCAATAACAACCAGCCACGTGGAGAGGAAAACCACCAGCGTTCTCGGCGCGGTGGCGAACAACGCCAGACAATACGGGATCGTGGGCGCCCTGCTGGTGATCGTGGTGGCGTTCGAGATTCTGACGAAGGGGGTTCTGCTCAAGCCGAACAGCTTCGTCTCGCTCATTCAGCAGAACGCGTACGTGATCATCCTGGCCATCGGCATGGTGATGGTGATCATCGCCACGCATATCGACCTGTCGGTGGGCTCGCTGGTGGCCTTCATCGGCGGCGTGTGCGCGCTGCTGATGGAACGTCAGGGCGTCAACTGGATGCTGGCCATCGCCATCGCCGCGGCCGTCATCCTCTTCGTCACGTATCTTCTGGCCTCATCCGGCAATGCCGACCAGGGCGGGATCCCGATCATGCTGGTGATCGTGGCCGTGCTTGTCCTCATCTACAACTTCATCCTCACGCGCACGGTGTTCGGACGCCACGTCTATGCCGTGGGCGGCAACAGGAAGGCGGCCATCCTCTCCGGAATCAACACGCGCAGGGTGGACTTCACCCTGTTCATCCATATGGGCTTCCTCTCCGCGGTCGCCGCCGTGTGCATGCTGTCCCGTCTGGCCTCGGCCACCGCTCAGGCCGGCATGGAGTTCGAGATGGACGCCATCGCCGCCTGCTTCATCGGCGGAACGGCTGTCACCGGTGGAATCGGAACCATCCCGGGGGCCATCGTCGGCGCCTTCGTCATGGGCGTGATCAACCAGGGTCTGTCCATCATGGGCGTCGACACCGCGATCGTCAAAACCATCAAGGGGCTCGTCCTCCTCCTCGCGGTCGCCGTGGACATCATGTCCAAGCGCAAGAAGAGCTGACCCCGGACCGTCCTGCCGCGTCGGCCGCCCACGAACATCATGGGTGGCCGACGCGGCGCACCCGCACCGCACCGCGGTCCGATCACGCAACACCGCACCGCACCCCGCACTGCACCTTGCACACCGCACACCGCACACCGCACGCACCATCACATGAGAAGGCATCCCATGAAACTCTCGGACCACGCCCACGGCAGACTCTACGCACTCACCTCATTGGCAAGCCTGATCTGGCTCGTCCAATCCCTGACGCAGGCCCACGCCGACGGATCGCTTCTCACCTGGCCGACGGCGATCTTCTCCCTATGCCTCGCCATCGTCGTCGCCTACACGGGATACTGCGGGTTCCGGATGATCCGTTCCACGGCGTCCGACCCATCCGACGCATCAGCATCCGGATCAGTATCCGACCCATCCGGCGCTGATCGTGGAGACGTCGACGACGGGCCGTCGTCACGGCCATAACCCGCGATCACGATCCACGGCGATAACACGTATCCCACGGACATGGCGGCATGGCCGTGATCCATACGGACGCATGGGCCGACATGCCTCCTGCGCGCGCTAGATTGTAATCATGCCAGACCCATCATCGCCGTCGATCGGCACCAGGGACCTCCTCCGAGCCGGATTCCGTCATCCCGGCGACGCGCAGGACGCCCTCCGTCACCTGTGCGACCGCGCCGACGGCCACCTCACGCTCCCGGGACTGCTCAGGGTCCTGTCCCGGACATGCGACCCCGACATGGCCCTCGACCGGTTCACGGCCATGATGGAATCACCGCGGACGAACTCCTGCCTGACGGATGCGTCCGCGTCGGAGATCGAGGGACTGTTCCGCGTTCTAGGGGCGAGCGTCGCCATGGGGACGCTGATGGCGACCCGTCCCGAACTCGTCCGCTCCTGCCTCGAGGCATCACGCGATCCCTCCCCGTCATCCCCGTCATCCCCGTCATCCCCGTCATCCCCGTCCTCGCGGTCGGATGGGGAATCACGCCGACGCGCCCTCATGGATTCCGTCGACGCCGATCCCGCATCGCAGGCCCCGGTGTCACGGTGTGATCTGGGTCCGGCCACGCAACGGCTGCGCGCCGAATACCACCGTCAGCTGGCCGCCATCATGGCACAAGACCTTCTCAGCGACGATCCGGCTGCCGTTCAGCCCCTCATCAGCCACGACCTCTCCGATCTGGCCGACGCGACGCTGGACGCCGCGCTCGCCATCGCCCGCCACGTCACGGACGAATCATCCCTGTGCCGCTTCGCCGTCATCGGGATGGGAAAGCTCGGCGCACGTGAGCTCAACTACGTCTCGGACGTGGATCTGATCTATGTGGTGGAACCCACGCACGACGACGACGCGGACATCCAGCGCGTTCTGCGTACGGGAGCCAGAATCGCCCTGACGCTGCAGCGGGTGTGCCAATCCATCATCCCCGGAGTCGACGAGCCCGCGCTATGGCAGATCGACACGGCCCTGCGCCCCGAAGGCAAGGACGGCCCGCTCGTGCGCCGGCTCGACTCGCACCTTGACTACTACCGGAAATGGGCCGACAGCTGGGAATTCCAGGCATTGCTCAAGGCGCGTTGCGTGGCCGGGGACCGGGCTCTGGGAGATGGCTATGTCGAGCGCACGCGGCCGCTGGTCTGGTCGGCGTCCATGCGGCCGAACTTCGTCAACGACTGCCAGGCCATGCGCAGGCGCGTCGAGAATCTGATTCCCGACGATCTCAAGGACCGCGAGATCAAACTGGGCAGGGGAGGACTGCGCGACGTGGAGTTCACCGTCCAGATGCTCCAGTTGGTCCACGGCAGGGCCGACGAGTCGCTCCGCGTGCCCGACACCATGTCCGCGCTCGGAGCCCTCGCCGAAGGGGGCTATGTGTCCCGGCGCCAGGCGCGACAGCTGTCCGACGACTATCGTTTCGAACGCGTTCTCGAGCATCGTCAGCAGATGTGGATGCTCAAACGCACCCACCTCTTCCCCGATCTGGGACCGGGCAACCGCGGTGGACTCGACCGCAAGCGCAACGTGACCGATGACCAGCTCAACCACAACGACGATCTGCGGAGGCTGTCACGGGCTCTGGGCCTTCTTCCCGAGCACCTGCTCGAACGATTCGACCATACGCGCCGCGAGGTGCGCCACCTGCACATGGAGATCTACTACCGCCCCATGCTGCCCATCAGCGCGCAGACCGACTCCGATGCCTTCGCCCTGAGCGAGGACGCCGCCCACGACAGGCTGCGGTCCATCGGATTCGAGGATCCCGCCGCCGCCATGAGGCATATGGACGCGCTGACCATGGGCCTGTCCCGGGCCGCGAAGATCAACCGCATCCTTCTTCCCGCGGTCCTTGAATGGCTTGGACAGGGTCAGAACCCCGACATGGGGCTTCTCAACTGGCGCCGTCTGGCGGAGCACTTCGGGTCGGAGGACGAATATCTCGGCTTTCTCAGGGATTCGCCGTCGGCAGCCCAGCGGCTGTGCCATATTCTGGCCGACTCCCGTTTTCTGGGCGACGCGCTCAACAAGTCCGCCGAATCCATCACGTGGCTGGGCAGCGACAGCCTTCTCAGACCCCGATCCCGCGAAAGCCTCGACGTTCAGTGCCACGCGGCGATCGACCGATCTCCCGACGACCCGGCCGACGTCGCCCTGTCTCTTCGCATGATGCGCCGACGCGAGATCGAACGCATAGGACTGGCATGGATAGGCGGCGTGATGAGCGACGAGGACTGCCTCACCGCGCTGACCGACGTGACGGATTCCATCATCGACTCCGCCTTGATATGGGCGTCCAGAAGCGCGTCCCGTCCCACGGGAGTCGATCTCGCCTCCGTTAGCGTCATCGGCATGGGCCGCTATGGCGGGAGGGAACTCAATTTCAGTTCCGACGCGGACGCAATCATCATCTACCGTCCGGCCGCCGGAGTGGACGACGCCGACGCGGCCCGATACGCCCGCACGGTGGCCGATGATCTGCGGACCATACTGCAGGGATCCGCAACAACCGAGCCGAAAATCGATCTCGACCTCTCGCTGCGTCCGGAGGGGCGGAACGGTCCTGTGGTCAGATCCCTGGCGTCATGCGCCGAATACTACTCGTCATGGTCGAGCATATGGGAGCATCAGGCCCTGATCAGGGCACGGCATGCCGGAGGCGACCGCGACCTTTCCCGCGAGTTCCTCGAGAACGTGGCCGATCCGCTGCGCTTTCCCCGCGAGGCGCCCCACGATGAGGGCATCGCCGAGATCCGCAGGCTCAAGGCGCGGATGGAGGGGGAGCGCCTTCCACGCGGGGTCCGGCGCGACCGGCATCTCAAGCTGGGACTGGGCGGGCTTTCGGACGTCGAATGGACCGTGCAGCTCCTCCAGCTCCTCCATGCGGGGCACGAGCCCACGCTGCGCACGGGATCGACGCTCACGGCATTGCACGCCCTGACCGATCTCGGGCTCGTCGACGGATCCGACGCCGACATTCTGGCGAACGCGTGGAGACTGTGCACCGCGGCGAGAAACGCCAATTATCTGTGGACCGGCAGGGCGACGCAGGCGGACATCCTTCCCGACGACCGCTACTCGCTGGCGGGCGTGGCCGTATGCATGGGATACCCACCCCATCACGGACAACAGTTCGACAATGACGTCATGTCGGCGATGCGCCGATGCCGCGATGTCACCAAACGTCTTTTCTATGCGGCGGACGGACGGTGACGTGACGGGCTAATGGTGACGCGGCGGACGGATGCCGGCATCGGACGGACGGTGACATGATGGACGAACGCCTGCATCGGACGATACCGTCACGCCGGCGACCCCGTCGCCGATACCGCCGCCGATACCGTCATCGTTGCGCGGATTCTGCGAAAGCGGACGATTCTCCGTCCTAAAAACATGGAAAGTCCGGAAAACATGGAAAGCAAGTCTTGTTTTTACGGTCAATCACTCGCATAATGATTTTTTGTGATAAATATCGCATCGCCTCATCCCATGACGACCATGAGCGTATCCTCCTGCCCGCTTCACGAGGACCATGTCATCGACTCGGTGCGTCTTGACGACGGCCACCGGTTCAGGCTATCGGAACTGGGTCTGCGTCCCGGTCAGCATGTGCGCGTCATCCAGCGCTGCGCGTTCGGGGGACGCGTGCTGGCCAGAGGCTCCGAGCGGATCGCGCTGGATTCGGCCACCGCCCGCACCATCATCGTCCGCGGCGCGGCCCGAATCTGAGCGACATGTCCAGAGAATGCCCCTATTGCGAGTCACGGCCATCCGCCGTCGAGCCTCCGTCGCAGTCCGCAGGCTCCCCATCCGCCCGCCGGGACGATGCCCCCGCACGGAACGGCCATGCGGCGGAAAGGCGGATCGTCCTCGTAGGCAATCCCAACGTGGGTAAATCATCACTGTTCAACGCCATGCTCGGCATGCACGCGCGAGTGATGAACGCGCCCGGGACCACCGTTCTTCTCGAATACGGCACGCTCGCCCGCCATGACGGACACTGGAACGTCATCGACACCCCCGGCACATACTCACTGCTTCCGATGTCGCCCGACGAGAAGGTCACGTCGA
Source organism: Bifidobacterium minimum (assembly GCF_000741645.1). Classification (GTDB taxonomy): domain Bacteria; phylum Actinomycetota; class Actinomycetes; order Actinomycetales; family Bifidobacteriaceae; genus Bifidobacterium; species Bifidobacterium minimum. Next base: position 668,698 of record NZ_JGZD01000009.1, on the reverse strand, counting down.
AGGCGGTTCTGGGACTCGACGGCGCGCCGCGCCCGGACCTCATGGTCGCCGTCCTCGATGCGACAAGCATGTCGCGATCGCTGTATCTGCTGTCCATGGTGCGCGAGATCGGAGTCCCTCTGGTCGTGGCCCTCACCATGAACGATCTGGCGCGCCGCCGGTCATGCGGAATCGATCCGTCCGCACTGTCGAAGGCTCTGGGGGGCGTCGACGTCGTGGAGGTGGATGGACGCACCGGTGCGGGCCTGCCCGAGCTGGAGGACGCCATCGAGCGGGGGCTGGCAAGGAGTTCCGTCACGCAGGCCGACGGCCACGTCCCCTCCGAGGAGGGACTGTCCTCATGGGTACGGTCGAACGCCGACCGACGATTCGATTGGGTCGCGGGCATACTCTCGCGTACATCATCGACACGACCGCCTCGCGTCACCGCATCCGACCGCATCGACGCGCTTCTGCTGAGCCCCTGGTTCGGCATTCCCGCCTTTCTCGTCGTGATGTACATCGTTTTCGAGGCGACGACCACCGTGGCCGGTCCCATCCAGGACTGGATCGACGTGACGCTGCGGGCCTGGCTCACCGCCGGGGTGGAAGGCCTGTTCTCGCTGGGCGGACCTCAGGCTCTGTCCGGATGGCCGCACTCGCTTATCGTCGACGGCGTCCTCGATGGGGTGATATCGGTGGCGACGTTCATCCCGCCGATGGGCATCATGTTCCTTCTTCTCTCCATACTCGAGGATTCCGGCTATCTCGCCAGGGCGGCCTTCGTCATGGACAGGGCCATGCGGGCTCTGGGACTGGACGGCAAGGCGTTCCTCCCCATCGTCGTGGGATTCGGATGCAACCTCCCCGCCCTGGCGGCCACCCGGTCCCTCGAGGACTCGCGGCAGAGGATCCTCGTCGGGATGCTCATACCGTTCACGTCCTGCTCGGCCCGCCTCTCGGTGTATATGGTCCTCGCATACGCCTTCTTCCAACGGAACGCGGGTCTGGTCATCTTCCTCATGTACGTGGCGTCCATACTTCTCATCCTCCTCGTGGGGGTGGCGCTCCGGCACACGGTGTTCCACGGGCTGCGTCCCGAGCCCTTCGCCATGAGCCTGCCCTCCTATCAGATGCCCAAAGCCGTCACGACGCTGCGATCCGTCGGAACGCGCCTATGGGGCTTCATCCGTGGGGCGAGCGGCATCATCGTGACGGTGATCGTCCTCATGTGGCTTCTGCAGGGCATTCCCGCCACGGCAGGCGCCGGGTCCTTCGGGGACGTCGAGGACGTGCACGATTCCCTCTATGGCACGGTCGCCGACGCCGTGGCCCCCGTATTCGCCCCCGCGGGATTCGACGACTGGCACGCCTCGGCCGCGCTGATCACCGGATTCGTCGCGAAGGAGGTCGTCGTGGGCTCGATGTCGCAGTCCTACAACATCGACGAGGACGACTCCTCGTCGCAGACCGATCAGAGCGGGGGAACCCTGGGCGAGTCCATCAGACGGTCGTTCGACGCCTCATCCGACGGCCATGGACGCGCGACGGCCATCGCATTCCTCCTGTTCGTCCTGGCGTACACGCCCTGTCTGGCCACGGTGGCCGAACTGAGACGACAGTTCGGAACGCGCGTCATGGGCGCCACCGTCGTTCTGGGTCTCGTCGTCGCCTACGCTCTCGCGATGGCCGCCTTCCAGCTCCTCCGTCTGGTGCTATGACGGGAACGGGAGATGGCGTGATGAAATCGACGTCGAGAAGGAGGGGCTTCCGGCACACATCGGCGACGCGGCCTACGGCTGACGGTTCCGTCGTCGACGCGATAGCGCGGATGCTGTCCTCCGGCTTCGGAATCGACGCCTGCGCCCGCCGGCTCGGTCTGCCACGCGACTTCGTGGCGATGGTCGCGCGGCATACGGCCGACACGGGACGATCGCCGACGCCGCCGACCACGGATGACGCATCGGCTCCATGCTCATGGGGATCCTGCTCGCCCGACCCGGGGTCGCTCATATGCGCGGGATGTCCTCTGAGCCCTCCGTCATCCCGGTCCTCGGACGTCACGCGCCGGTGGTTCCGATCCGTCCTCGCGCTGCTGCGGAAGGCCGTCTCGTCGCTGCGCCGCGCGAGCTGACTGCGTTGTCATCGTATCGGCCTAAAGTTGGCTAGGTCGCAACGCAACGGCCACCTTATTCGGAAAGGTGCGCAATGTCCGCTGAAATCCCTAGCGAGTCCCCTCGCGTGACACCCCGTTCCACAAGCTCTCTGGAAGGGCATAGCATCGTCACGCTCGACGACATGTCCACCACTGACATCCAGGACATCCTTGACAGGGCGGGATACATCGACGCCCACCGCGCCGAGGTGTCCCACACATGCGATGGCCGTGTCCTGGCGACGCTGTTCTACGAGCCCAGCACCCGCACGCGCCTGAGCTTCGAAACCGCGATGCTTCGTCTGGGAGGGAAGGTCATCGGCTTCGCCGGCGCCCAGCTGGCCTCGGTGACCAAGGGCGAGTCCATCAGCGACACCCTCAAGACGGTGTCGAACTACGCCGACGTGGTGGCGATCAGACACCCCAAGGAGGGGGCGGCCCTGGTGGCCGCCGAGGCGTCACGGGTTCCGGTCATCAACGCCGGGGACGGCGGACACATGCATCCCACCCAGACTCTGGCGGATCTCGCGACGCTGCGGTCCCGCTTCGGAAGGATCACCGACCTCACCGTCGGCCTATGCGGCGATCTGACCTTCGGTCGCACGGTGCACTCCCTCATCGAGACGCTGTGCCGGTTCGGAGACGTGCACTTCGTCCTCATCAGCCCGGAGGAGCTCACGACGCCCCAGTACGTTCTCGACCGCATCGACGCGACGCCCTCATGCTCATACACGGAGGTGCGGGATCTCACGGCGGTTATCGGCGATCTCGACGTCCTCTACATGACGAGGGTCCAGAAGGAGCGCTTCTTCAACGAGGACGACTACCTGCGCCTGCGCGACACCTACATCCTCGACGAGGCGAAGCTCGCGATGTCGAAGCCGGACATGGCCGTGCTCCATCCCCTTCCCCGCGTCAACGAGATAGCCGTCGAGGTCGACTCCGATCCACGCGCGGCGTACTTCGATCAGGTGCGCAACGGCATGCTCGTGCGCATGGCGTTGGAGAGCATGGTGGTGGGCGACGATCTCGCCGGGTACGAACCCGCGCGTCCACTGTCGGGAAAGGTGGGAATCTGATGGAGGTCACCAGCATCCGCGATGGCGTGATCATCGACCACGTGCCGGCGGGAACGGCACTGACGGTTCTGCGGTATCTGCGCATCAATCCCTCGACCACGCGTCTGGCTCTGATCATGAACGCGTCCAGCCGCCGCTTCGGAAGCAAGGACATCATCAAAATCGAGGATGACGCGGACATCGATCTGGACGTGCTGGGCTTCGTGGCGCGTCAGGCGACGGTCGACATCGTGCGCGGAGGCAGAATCGTGCGCAAATCCAAGCCGAAGTCTCCCGAGCACGTCGTCGACGTGATCACCTGCGTGAATCCCCGATGCGTGACGACGACGGAGCCCGGAATCCATCAGCGCTTCCATCTGGCGCACTCCGAACGTCAGGAGTACCGGTGCGACTACTGCGACGAGGAGGCGAAGCTCTGACCATGGGCATAACTCTGACGGACATCCGCGTGTGGAACACCGGCGAGCGCATCGACCTCGTTCTGCCCGGCGTGGACGCCGAGCGCGCGATGCTCGACACCCCCATGGGCCGGGACTCGGTGATCGACGCCTCGGATCTCACGGTGGCTCCCGGACTCGCCGATCCCCACGTGCATTTCCGCGATCCCGGACAGACCGACAAGGAGACGATGGAGACTGGGGCCCGCGCCGCGGCCGCCGGCGGATACACCCGTGTCCTGGTCATGCCCAACACCCTCCCCGCGGCGGATGGCACCACCGTCCGAGACGGCATGACCGGCGCTGACGAGGTGCGCAGCCAGGGGTGCGACACCGTGCTGGATTACCTCGAAACCTACGAGAGGACCCATCATCCTCTTCCCGTGCGCTACGACCTGACCGTGTGCGCGTCCCTGGGACGCCAGGGGAGGGAGCCGACACGGCTTTCCGACTGGTCGCGGTATCTGGTCCCGCCCTCTTCCGCCACGCGGGACGCACGGGACGGCGCGGCCGCGCTCGATCATCCCATCAGGGCGATCAGCGACGATGGGGCGACGGTTCCGGACGCCCTCCTCGACGCGACGATGGCGAATGCCCTGGCCGCGGGGATCCCCATATCGGATCATTGCGAGCATCATGACTCCGGCGTCATGACCGACGGCGAGGTCAGTCGACGGCTGGGATTCGAGGGGATACCCCCCGAGACAGAGACGTCCATCATCGAACGCGACATCGACGCGGCCCGGCGCACCGGAGCCCATATCCATCTTCAGCACGTGAGCACGGCGAGATCCTTCGACCTCATCCGCGAGGCCAAGTCCCAGGGCGTTCCCATAACCTGCGAGACCGCACCACACTATCTGGCCCTGTGCGATGAGGACGTGGAGAAATACGGCCCATTGGCCAAGATGAACCCTCCCCTCAGATCGGCCGCGGACCGTCAGGCAACCATCGCCGCCGTCGCCGATGGGACGGTGGACATGATCGCCACCGACCATGCGCCGCACACCGTGGAGCAGAAGGGCGGGGGCATGCTCGACGCGCCCAACGGGGTGATCGGGCTGGAGACCGCCTATGGAGTCTGCCGCACGGTGCTCGTCGGGGGAGGATACATCGACGACGCGCGGCTGATCGAGCTCATGTCCCTCGCACCCAATCATCTGATGGGTCATGCGTCCACCGATGTGGCGGCGCTGCTCACCACCTCAAGTCCCTGCGCCACGCATCGCGTGCTCGACCTCTCCCACGTCGAGCATCCCGAGGCCGTTGATCTCACGATTCTGGACGTCTCGCACCCCTGGACCATCGATGCCGCACGCTTCCGGTCCAGAGCCCGCAACACCCCCTTCGACGGATGGACCGTCACCGGACGGGCGATGGCCACCATCATCGGATCGCGTCTGGTGTACTGCGCGCTCACCCATTGACCCCGAACGACTGACCCCGAACCACCCGGCACGACACCGCCGGCACGACACCGCCAGAACGACACCAAGAGAGGAAACGGCAGCACATGGATCGTCTTATCGACGCGATAGAGGCCGCGGACAACCCGAGCGTGGTCGGACTCGACCCCACACCCCACGTCGTTCCCGACTGCCTTGTCACGGCGCTTGAGCCGGAGGTCGCCCGGGAGGTCGACGCGTCGGAGCTTCCGACCGAAAGACTGGCCGTGGCATACATGGAGTTCAACCGGGCCATCATCGACGCGATCGCGGACGTGGTTCCCGCGGTCAAGCCGCAGATCGCCATGTACGAGGCTCTGGGTCCCGCGGGTCTCGATGCCTACGCCATGACCTGCGGCTATGCGAGGAGCAGAGGGTTGTACGTCATCGGTGACGTCAAACGCGGGGACATCGGATCCACGGCCCAGGCGTACGCCGCGCATCTGTCCGGGCTGCCCGTCAGTCCGGGCGGCGACGCCATCGACGTGTGGCATGAGGATGCGGTGACCGTCAATCCCTATCTGGGATCGGACGGCATCATCCCCTTCGTCACGGCCGCACGCGACCACGACAAGGACGCATTCGCTCTGGTGCGCACGTCGAACCCCTCCAGCGACGACGTCCAGGAATGCCTTCTCCAGGACGGACATCGTCTGTACGAACACGTCGCCGACCTCGTGTCCGACTGGGGGAGCGACACCATAGGGGATCACGGATACTCGCGTCTGGGCGCCGTCGTCGGCGCCACGCACAGCGACGAAGGCGCCCGCCTGCGCCGCCGCATGCCCCACACGTTCTTCCTTGTGCCGGGATACGGCGCCCAGGGCGGCACGGCCCATGACATCGCCCCCATGTTCGATGATCGGGGATCGGGGGCGATCGTCAACTCATCCCGGGGGATCATCGGAGCGTGGCGGCACGGGCAGACGCTCGACCCGTCCATGGGCGTGGAGGAGATCCTCGCCGTCGTATCCCGCTGCGCCCGCGAAGCGGCCATCTCGATGCGGGACGAGATCAGGGCCGCGCTCGCATGACGATGGTCGAATGACGCGGACGACGACACGCAGCAGACACCACGAAATCTAGGGAGAGGACCATCGAACCATGCCACACACAACCGCCAGTGCATACGACGTCACCAGCCGTGCCACGGACGCCGGACGGTTCCCCGGACGCCGGCATGCCGAGGTCGTCTCCTCCGAACGCCTCACGCAGGGCGTCTACCGGCTGACCTTCCGCGACGACTACATCGCTCGGCACGCGAAGCCCGCGCAGTTCGTCACCCTCTACTCGTCCAATCCCCTCCGTCTGATGCCCCGACCTCTGGGCGTGTGCTCCACCGATGGAGACGAGGTGTCGGTCATATACGCGGTCGTGGGGAAGGGGACCGAGGAATTCTCCCATCTGCGCGCCGGAGACGGGATCGACGTGATGGGGCCGCTCGGGAAATCCTATGACCTGCGCGCAGGCGCCCATTATCTTCTTGTGGGCGGAGGGCTGGGAGTCCCGCCGCTGATCTATGCGGCCCAGCATCTCAGCGGCCGCGACGACGTGAGCGTCACCTCGGTGTTCGGCTATCGCGACGCGCGCTTCGCCGATCCCATAGTCTCCCCGTTCGTCGGACGCGCCACCAGCATCACCAACGCGGAGGGAAACGTCATCACTTTGCTCGACCGGCTTGAGGATTCCCTCGACGATGACGGGCTGCCGCCCGTAATCCTGTCCTGCGGCCCCACGCCGATGATGAAGGCCGTCGCCGCCTGGGCAAGACGGCATTCCATAGCGGCCCAGTTCAGTCTGGAGTCCAGAATGGGCTGCGGCTATGGCACATGCGTGGTGTGCACCGTCGACACGGCACAGGGGCGTCTCAAGGTGTGTTCGGATGGCCCGGTTTTCACCACCGAGCAGCTCGGGTGGGGGATCGAGGCCTGAATGGGGGGCCACCTCGACGGCATAGATGGCATAGGAGGCGGACGGTGAGGAAGGCAACGTGGCGGACGACGGGACGAACAGAACGAACGGGACGAACGGCATGAGAGACGACATGGACGACGACGGAAGGAGCCGTGGCATGAGGGGGCACGATCGGGAATCGGATCGATCGATGAATGTTCTGGAACCGCATCAGTGGAGGCATCCCACCATCGTGGCGGGCGTCCCGTGGAAGAACCCGGTGGGGACGGCGTCGGGAACGTTCCAGCTGGCCGCCTGCCGATGGTTCTACGACGTGAGCCAGATGGGCGCCATCAGCACCAAAGGGGTCTCGCCCGTTCCATGGGAGGGGAATCCGTCTCCCCGTACCGCCGAGACGCCAGCGGGAACGGTTAATTCCGTCGGTCTGCAGAACCCCGGCGTGGACCATTATCTTGTGGACGAACTGCCCAAGCTCAAGGAGCTGGGGGCCACGGTGGTGACCAACGTGGCGGGACACAGCGATGACGACTACGCCGAGGTCGTCGCGAAGATGAACGATTCTCCCGCGGACATGCTGGAGATCAACGTGAGCTGCCCCAACGTCAGTCACGGCGGGATGAGCGTGGGAAGCGATGCCGTGGCGCTGGGACGTCTGATCGTCCGGCTCCGCGGGCTCACCGACAAGCCGATGACCGTCAAGCTCTCCCCGAACGTGACCGACATCGTTCCCATCGCCAGGGCGGCCGTCGATTCGGGGGCGGACGCGCTGAGCCTGATCAACACCATCGTCGGCATGCGAATCGACATTCGAACGGGCGAGCCCATTCTGGCGAACCGTACCGGAGGCGTGTCAGGCCCCTGCATATTCCCCATCGCCCTGGGATTCGTCTGGCGCGTGCGTCAGGCGCTTCCCACGATCCCGCTGATCGGCATAGGCGGAATCGATTCGGGGGAGAAGGCTCTGGAGTATCTGTATGCAGGCGCCAATGCCGTGGAGGTGGGGGCGGCTGCCCTGTACGATCCCACTGCGCCGCTGAGGGTGGCGCGCGAACTCGACGATCTGCTCGACTCACGGCCCGAACTGGCGCGTCGACTGGCGAATGGAGGAACCTGGAGATGACCGATACGACCACGACCACGGCTGCGAACGACTATGGCAGCGCGGAAACGGCGCATGCGCGCTTCACCCGTTTCCTTCTTGACGCGGGGGCGTTGCGGTTCGGCGACTTCACGCTGAAGTCGGGACGCCGCTCGCCGTACTTCATCAACGCCGGGGCATTCGACACCGGCTCCCTCGTCGCGCGACTCGGCGAGTTCTATGCCCAGCGCGTGCTGGCCGCGCGGGAATCCGGCGAGATACATGGGGACATCGACACGATCTTCGGACCGGCGTACAAGGGCATCCCCCTGGCGGTGTCGACGGCGATGGCCCTGAACGGACCCCTGCACGGCGTGGGATACACCTTCGACCGCAAGGAGCGCAAGGACCACGGGGACGGCGGCGACTTCGTCGGCATGCCGCTGCGCGACGGCATGAACGTCCTCCTCGTCGATGACGTGATGACCGCGGGAACGGCGGTGCGAGAGGTCATCCCCAAGCTCAGGGCCGCGGCCGACGTGAGGATCGCCGGCCTTGTGCTGTCCGTCGACCGCATGGAACGTGCGGACGAATCGGGACGGTCCGCGGTGCGCAGTGTCGAGGACGAGTTCGGATTCCCCGTGCTGCCCATCGCCAACGTCCGCGAGCTTTTCGCGGCGGCGGCCTCGATAACCGACTCCCGGGGGAATCCCGTGGTCGGTGAGAATCTGATCCGACGCGCGGACGAGTATCTTTCCCGATACGGCGCCGAGGGGCGATGACGTCGGAAGAAGCTGAACGTCGACCCGTCAGTCGATCAGATCATACCCATGGGCCGTCAGAACCTCGCGGAGCTTCTCCACGTACATCTGCGCCGAGGAGGACAGGCGTGAACGTTCATGGCTGATCCATCCCACGAGCATCGTCTCGTCGGACTGCAGGGGCACGGTGACGATCTTCTCGTTGTTGAGGTCGCCGTTGTCTATGCCCGTGCAGACCGTGTAGCCGTTGAGCCCGATGATGAAGTTGAGGATCGTCGCCCTGTCGGTGACGGTGATCTGCTTGGGGGAGTACTCCGGCCACACGGCCTCCTCCGCGAAGTAGAAGCTGCCCTTCTCGCCCTGCTCGTATTTGATGAACGGATAGGGCCGCAGATCGTCCATCGTCACCTGACGACGGCCGGCAAGGGGATTGTCGCGTGAGATGAACACATGCAGACCCGCCCTGAACAGTGGGTGGAACTCCAGATGCTTCTCCCGGAGAAGCTTGCCCAGCACATCCTTATTGAAATCGGAGAGGTAGATGATGCCGATCTCCGAAAGCATGGACGCCACCTGGGAGATGATGTCCTGCGTCCTCGTCTCGCGGATGGTGAACTCGTACTCGTCCGAATGGGTGGAGCCGATCATCTCGACGAACGCTTCGACGGCGAACATGTAGTGCTGCGTGGACACGCTGCACAGCTGCTTGCGGGGACGGGAGCTCTTGTACCGATCCTCCAGAAGCGCGGCCTGATCAAGAACCTGCCTGGCATAGGACATGAACTCCGCGCCATCGACCGTCAGCGTGATGCCCTGGGAGGACCGCGTGAATATCTCGATTCCGAGCTCGTTCTCCAATTCCTTGACGGATGAGCTCAACGCGGGCTGGGATATGTACAACTCATGCGACGCCTCGTTCATGGATCCGCATTCCACGATCTTCACGATGTATTTGAGCTGCAGCAATGTCATAGGCCAAGATTAGGCTATATGCGCGACGCCCGCAGCGAAACGTCCATTCCACCATCGGGGTCCCCGTCCCGCCGGCGGCGTCCCCGCTCGCCGACATCCACGGGCGACGCCTCACACGTCGACGCCCAGCAGACGCATCTCACGACGGGCCGCCGACGCGTCGGTGAATACGCATGCCATCATCCCGCAGGCACGGGCTCCCTCGACGTTGCGGGGAGTGTCGTCGAGGAACAGGCAGCGGGCCGGGTCGAGACGGAACCGCGAGACAGTCAGATCGTAGATGGCCCGCTGGGGTTTGTACACGCGCTCACGGCCGGACACGACGGTCCCCCGCAGCAGCTCCGCGAGCACGGGGAACTTCTCGAAGGCGACGGGGAACGTCTCCCTGGCCCAGTTGGTCAGTCCCCACACGCCGATGCCCCGCTCGCGCAGATCCCGCAGCAGCTGCTCCATGCCCGGTATCAGGCGGGGCAACGAGTCGGCGTAATGCTCGATGTAGTACGCGAATACCCGCGCCATATCGGCGCCGAATTCGGTTTCGTAGTCCTTCAGAACCCGCGCGTAGTCCTGCCCCTGGTCCATGCGTCCCTCATACTCGAAGAAGCCGTACGGATCGTCGTCGGCGCATATCCGATCGACCAGATCGTCCGGCCAGTGTCCGCGCAGACACGCGTCGCATCTCCAATCGAGAAGAACCCCGCAGAAATCGAAGACGACGTCCGTGGGCGGGGAGGACGGCGTCACGCGCGATTCCGGATATGCCATCGTGGACCCGGGCACGGATGCCGATGCCGTGGCGGACGTGGTGTCGGCGACGGACGTAGTGTCGGCGGCGGACGTGGTGTCGATCAACGCGGTGTCGATCATGTGGAAAAGACCTCCGTATGACGTGGCGATGGTGGATGACATGACGAATGGGAACAGCGGATGACGCGGCGGGAAGGAATCACGGGCGGCGTCCATCCTACCGGCATGACCGCCATATCGCGTCATCGTCTCGCGTCATCGTCCTCATGGCGGCGCAGAAGCGACGCGAGGACGAACTGCAATTGCTCGATCAGGTCGGACGCCACGATGGGATGGCCGATGGATCGGGCCCGGTTCCAAGGCACCCGATCGGAGGACGTGGAGGAGTCCCGGGTGACGCCCCCCACGGGAGCCACGCGCATGATAAGCGGTTCGGCGTCGGCGCATACATCGCATCCGCTTGCCATCCGTCCCGAAAGACCGTGGATGTAGGCGCCCGCCGCCGCGATCTCGGTGACGGCGGGACAGCCCCGATCCTTGCCCGCGGATGACCGTTCCTCGGCCGTAGCGTCGTCGGCGCTCTCACGGGAGGCCCGCCACTGGGCGAGAAGGGATCCGATAAGACCCGCCAGAACGTCGCCGGATCCCGCCGTCGACAGCCACGCGGGCCCCGCCCCCGACACCATCGTGCGCGCTCCATCCGGATGCGCTCCATCCGGATGTAAACCATCCCCCTGTCCATCGTCGCCCACCACCAGGGTCATGGCGCCTTTGAGCAGAACCGTCGCGCCGGTGATCCGATGGACCAGAACGGCGTTCCCCCACGGATCGTCCAGAACGGCGTCCACCGTTCGCGGATGGCCCATGCGGGTCAGCAGGCGGGCAAGCTCACCGGCATGGGGGGTGATGACGACCTGCGGGAGAACATGGTCCGGAAGAAGATCCAATGCGCCCGCGTCCACGCACACGGGCGGCATCGAAACTGGTGGCATCGGCTCTACCCCCGTCGTCGACACGGAGCCGCCGTCATCCGTCTGATAGTGGCGAAGAAGCGCCCCGACCGCCGATGCCGGAGAATCGTCATCATGGTCATCGGGATCCACTCCGCATCCGACCGTCCACGCCTGAACGTGCCCCTTGCCGACAACGACCTCCGGCATGGCCTGCAGCACCAGATCCTGCGCTCGGCGTGGACCCAGATACCGCACCATTCCGCACCCCGACCGGGCCGCCGCGGACACGGACAGCACGCCGGCCCCCGGATAGCGCTGGGAACCGGTGATCAGCCCGACGACGCCACGCGAGTATTTCATGTCGCCGGCCCCGGGGACGACAAGACGCGACGACGCGCATGACGCGTCCATCCTGCGGACGACGGCCCTGCCGGGATCCAGATCGAGACCCAGATCCACCACCACAAGCCCGCCGCGTCGATAGCAGACCGGGGGAACGACGAGACACGGCTTCAGGGCCCCGAACGTCACCGTGACATCGGCCGTTATGCTCGCACCGGGAACCGTCCCCGAATCGACGCCGAGCCCCGAGGGAACGTCCACGGCGACGACCGTGGGCCTGTCATGGGCCCCTTCTCCATTGCCGTCATTGTCGTCATTGCCGTCGGCGCATCTCCGACCGTCATGGAGGATTTCGGCGAGGAGATCCGCCATGACGGATGCCGTGCCCGTCAGCGCGCCCTTCGATCCGATGCCCGTCATCGCGTCCATCACCACATCCGCATGGAGAAGAAGATCGGCCGATGCCGTGAGCCTGAGGCGGAGTTCGGCATCATCGAAGCCGGTATCGAAGCCGGGGATCCGGCAGCGCGGATCCACGACGAGAACACGACCGCCAGCCCTCATCAACGACCGTGCGGCCGCGTCATGCAGCGCCGTCCCCACGGCCAGCACCGTGACGCCGGCGCCGGACCGGGCCAGAAGAGAACCGGCGTACAACCCGTCCCCACCGTTGTTCCCGGCACCCGCGAGGATGACGATGGAGGACCGCTCAACCTCGGAGCCGCGCGCGTTGACGACGGATCGGCAGACATCCGCGAGCGCCCGCGAGGCCATCCTCATCAACGGAACCGAACGGTCGAGCAGGGGCCTCTCCGCAGCACGGACGTCGGATGACGTGAACGCCATCGTGCGCAGCATCCTTGTCCTGGGATCATCGTCGCTCGTCCCATTATCCGCACGCATGCCGCGCAGGCCACTCATCGCCATGTCATCCCTCATGCCGCACCTTCCGCCGTCGGATCATCCGTCTTCGATTGTCATAGCCTTCGGATCGACGCGCAACCCGAGACGTCTCCCCATGGATGCGGATATGCGGCGTGATGCCGTGCCGTTCCCGCGACGCGGCTCCCACGACGCCGCCAACACGGCCACCACGTCGTCTTCACCACGTCGTCTTCACCACGTCGTCTTCACCATGCCGGCGCCACCATGCCGTCTCAACCCGTCGTCGTCGACCCGTCAGGAAAAACCGTCAGAAGAACCCGTCAGAAACGGCAGTGCCTCACCGTTCTATTCCTCGGCAACCAGATCGAGGTACTCGTCGTTCCACAGATCCTCATCACCGTCGGGCATGAGCAGGACCCGCTCGGGATTCAGCGCCTCGACGGCCCCCTCGTCGTGCGTGACCAGAACGATCGCGCCCTCGTACTTCGAAATGGCCTTGAGAATCTCGTCACGCGACGCCGGATCGAGATTGTTGGTCGGCTCGTCAAGCAGAAGCACGTTCGCGCGCGACGTCACCAGCGTGGCGAGCGCCAGACGCGTCTTCTCGCCTCCGGAGAGGACCCGCGCGGGCTTGAGGGCGTCGTCGCCGGAGAACAGGAAGCTGCCGAGTATCGACCGCACGTGGGTGTCATCGAGATCGGGGGCCACATGCGCCAGATTCTCCAGAACGGTGGAGTCAAGATCCAGGGTGTCGTGCTCCTGTGCGAAATACCCTATTTTGCATCCGTGGCCATACACGACCTCGCCGGTGTCGGGGTCCTCCTCTCCTGCGAGTATCCGCAGCGTCGTCGTCTTTCCCGCGCCGTTCTCGCCGAGGATGACGACGCGCGATCCCTTGTCGATCGCCAGATTGATGCCCGCGAAGACGATCGTCGACCCATAGGCCTTCGACAGGTCGGTGGCCATGATCGGGGTCTTCCCGCAGGGCGCGGGCTCAGGGAACCGGATGTCGGCGACCTTCTCCCCGCGCTCGGCCTCGCTGGTGCCGTCGAGCAGACGCTGCGCACGGCGGATCATGTTCTGGGCGGCCACGGCCTTCGTGGCCTTCGCATGCAGTCTGATGCCCTGACGCATCAGCCGGTCGGCCTTCTTCTCGGCCACCTCGCGCTCGCGGCGGCGCCGTTCCTCGTCGACGACCCTTTGATGCAGATAGGCCTTCCACCCCAATGAATACATGTCGATCTGACCGCGCTGCGCATCGAGATGCCAGATCTTGTTGACGACCTCGTCAAGAAGCTCGGTCGAGTGGGAGATGACCAGAAAACCGCCGTTGAAGCGTCTGAGATATCCTCGCAGCCATTCGATGGAGTCGGCGTCCAAATGGTTGGTCGGCTCGTCGAGTATCAGAGTGTCCGCGTCCGAGAACAGGATCCGCGCGAGCTCCACGCGGCGGCGCTGGCCACCCGACAACGTGCCCAGCGCCCGCTGCATCACCTCCTGGGGGAGCCCCAGACTGGTGGCCATCGCTATGGCCTCCGACTGGGCCGCATAGCCTCCGGCCTTCTCGAAATCCTGCATCGCCCTGTCGTAACGCCCCATGGCCGCGGTCATGACGTCGGGATCGGGATCGGACATGCCGGTCTCGGCCTTGCGCAGGCGAGTGATGATGGAGGCGATGTCGCGGGCGCTCATCATGCGGTCAAGAGCCGTCTGCCGGGGGTCGGAGGCATGCGTGTCCTGCGGGAGGTAGCCCAGTTTCCCCGACACCCTCACGGATCCGGCCGATGGAAGCATATCCCCGGTAACGACCCGGGTCAGGGTGGTCTTGCCCGCCCCGTTGCGCCCCACCAGACCGATTTTGTCGCCCGCGGACACATGGAAATCCGTGGGATGCAGAAGCGTCCGCGCCCCGATGCGGATCTCCAGCCCCTTGCCCTCAATCGCCATCCGTCAACCACCGTTCCTCATCGCCATCGCGTTCCATGCCCGCGCCGTTCACGTCGTTCTCCCCGCCACGCACCGCGCCTCATGTCCATCACCGCGCATTGGCAGACCAACGGACCATCATAGCGACCCCCGCCAATCATCCCCATCCGTTCCCTGACGTCGAACAGGTGTTCGAATAATTCATGATGTGCGATAGTCTGGGGAGCATGCCCATGACCACGCGCGGAACAGCTGACCAAGGAACAACAGACAGCCACATGACCACACAGACGGCGACCACACAGACGACTCCCACACAGACGGCTCCCACGGCCACGCATCCCACCCATGCCGCGACCTCGGAACACGGGCTCCCCGGAGGCACGGGCGACGACATGCCCTCCATGGCCTTCAACAGCAGCAACGGGACCCTCGTGGCGGATCTCTCCCATATCGACCACGATCGGAAGATCATCATCCAGGGCGCGCGCGAGCACAATCTCAAAAACGTCGATCTCGCCATTCCCCGCAACCGCATGGTGGTGTTCACGGGATTGTCGGGATCGGGAAAGTCCTCCCTGGCGTTCGACACCCTTTTCGCCGAGGGACAGCGTCGGTACGTCGAGTCCCTGAGCGCCTACGCGCGACAGTTCCTCGGGCAGATGGACAAGCCCGCCGTCGATCTGATCGAGGGCCTCAGTCCCGCCGTGTCCATCGACCAGAAGACGACGAACCGCAATCCACGCTCGACGGTCGGGACGATCACCGAGATATACGACTACCTGCGTCTGCTCTTCGCGCGGACTGGAATTCCCCACTGCCCGGAATGCGGAGCCCTCATCGCCGCGCAAAGCCCGGAGCAGATGGTCGACGAACTGCTGACCATGAAAGAGGGGACCCGGTTCCAGATCCTCGCACCCGTGGTCCGCGGACGCAAGGGGGAGTTCGCCGATCTTCTCGACCAGCTGCGCGGCGACGGGTACGCCCGCGCCATCATCGACGGGAAGATGCGCGAACTCGCGGATGACATCACCCTGACCAAGCAGCGCAAACACACGATCGAGGTCGTGGTCGACAGGCTGGTGATCCGCGAGGGCATCCGGCAGAGGCTCACGGATTCGGTGGAGACGGCCCTGCGCCTGTCCTCGGGTCTGATGGTCGCCGACCTCGTCGACCTCGATCCAAAGGACGCCGATCGGAGGCGCCCCTTTTCCGAGCACCGCTCCTGCCCCAACGGGCATCCTCTCGAACTCGACGAGATCGAGCCTCGGACCTTCTCCTTCAACGCTCCATACGGCGCCTGCCCGGAGTGCACCGGCATCGGGTACAAGCTCGAGATCGACCCCGAGCTCGTCATACCCGATCCTTCGAAAAGCCTCAACGACGGCGCCATCGAACCCTGGGGGATCGGCAAGGGAACAGGGGAGTACTACAGGCATGTGCTTGAGGGTCTGGCCTCCGACATGGACTTCGATCTCGACACCCCCTGGGAGGATCTTCCCGCCGAGGTCCGTCAGGCGATCATGTACGGCCACGATTTCACCGTCAAGGTCTCCTACCGCAACCGATGGGGGCGGCTGAGGGAGTACTCGACCGGATTCGAAGGGGTGGTGCGCACCCTGATGCGTCGCCACGACGAGACGGACTCGGACCAGATGAAGCAGTACTACGAGTCGTACATGCGCGAGGTCCCCTGCCAGACCTGCGGCGGCCGCCGTCTGCGTCCCGAGGTCCTCGCCGTCACCGTCGGCGAAAGATCCATCGCCGACGTGTGCGACATGCCGATCCGCAAAAGCCTGTCATGGGTGAACGGACTGCGGCTTGAGGGCGCCGCCGCCACCATCGCCGGGGAGGTCCTCAAGGAGATCCGAGCCCGTCTGGGGTTCCTCAACGACGTGGGACTCAGCTATCTCACGCTATCCCGCGCGGCGAAGACGCTCTCCGGCGGAGAGGCCCAGCGCATCCGGCTGGCCACGCAGATCGGATCGGGACTGGTGGGGGTGATGTACGTGCTGGACGAGCCCTCCATCGGACTGCACCAACGCGACAACGAACGCCTGATAGCGACGCTTCACCGTCTACGCGACCTGGGGAACACCCTGATCGTGGTCGAGCACGATCAGGAGACCATCGAAAAGGCCGACTGGCTGGTCGACATAGGCCCCGGGGCGGGGGAGCATGGCGGAGAAGTCATATATTCCGGCCCTCCCGCGCACATATCCGAGGCGTCACGGTCGATTACGGGCGACTATCTCGCGGGACGTCGGGCCATCGAGGTGCCCGACCGCAGGCGCCGGGTCCATGCGAAATCCCGGCTGCGGGTGATCGGCGCGCGGGAGAACAACCTGCAGGACATCACGGTCGACGTCCCCCTCGGCGTCTTCACATGCGTGACGGGGGTCTCCGGATCGGGCAAGTCGACTCTGGTGAACACCATCCTCTATCCGGTTCTCGCCGACAGGCTCAACGGGGCCCGCATCGTGCCCGGCAAGCACACGCGCGTCGAGGGCGTGGACCAATGCGACAAGGTGATCCACGTCAACCAGAACCCCATCGGCCGCACGCCGCGCTCCAATCCCGCGACCTACACCGGCGTATGGGACAAGATCAGAACGCTTTTCGCCAAGACGCCCGAGGCGCAGGTCCGCGGATACGGACCCGGTAGGTTCTCGTTCAACGTCAAGGGAGGCCGTTGCGAAAGCTGCCATGGCGACGGGACCATCAAAATCGAGATGAACTTCCTGCCGGACGTGTATGTCGAATGCGAGGCCTGTCACGGGAAGCGGTACAACCGGGAGACGCTGGAGGTCACGTACAACGGGAAGACCGTCGCGGACGTGCTGGACATGCCCATCGAGGAGGCGGCCGGCTTCTTCAAGTCCTATCCCTCGATCTCACGCTATCTCGACACCCTGGTCCGCGTGGGGCTGGGCTACATCAGGCTGGGGCAGCCTGCGACCACCCTCTCCGGCGGTGAATCGCAGCGCGTCAAACTCGCCACGGAGCTGCAGCGCCGGTCGACGGGGAAAACCGTGTACATTCTCGATGAGCCCACCACGGGTCTTCATTTCGAGGATGTGCGCAAACTCCTTCTCGTCCTCCAAAGCCTTGTCGACAAGGGCAACACCGTCATCGTGATCGAGCACAACCTCGATGTCGTCAAATCCGCCGATTGGCTGATCGACCTCGGTCCGGAGGGCGGGGACGGAGGAGGGACCGTCGTCGCCGAAGGAACCCCGGAACAGGTGGCGCGATGCGATAACAGCTGGACGGGACGGTTCCTCAGGCCGCTTCTGGAGAAGTCCGTTTCCGTAGCATCCGATTCCGGGAAGGGACGGAGAACGGGCGCGCATCAGGCCGTCCGTCACCGGACCGGCAAGGCGACCGCCCGATGACGAATCCACCCGACCCGACCCCGAGCCCCGCGTGGAGGACCACCGGCACCAACGCCAACGGGGCGCCGCTTCTGGGCGACTCACGCGACCTTTTCCGCCCCAGAACCGGCGACATCCCCGCCCGGCCCGGCGTGTACAAATGGCGTGACGGTGAGGGCCGGGTCATCTACGTGGGCAAGGCGAAAAGCCTGCGCCAGCGGCTGACGAACTATTTCCAGCCGCTGTCCCAGCTGCATCCCCGGACGCAGACCATGGTGCTGACCGCAAGATCGCTGGAATGGACGGTGGTGGGCACCGAGCTTGAGGCCCTGACGTTGGAGTACACGTGGATCAAGGAGTTCGATCCGCGCTTCAACGTGGTGTTCCGTGACGACAAGACCTACCCATACCTCGCGGCATCGATCGAGGAGCCCGTTCCCCGGGTGTGGATCACCAGAAGCAGGAAGCGGCGCGGCACACGCTATTTCGGCCCGTACGCCAAGGTGTGGGAATTGCGCAGAAGCCTCGATGCCCTTCTGCGGGCCTACCCGGTGCGCACGTGTTCGGATTCGGTGTTCCGGCGCGCACGGGCCTCCGGCCGACCATGCCTTCTGGCGTCCATCGGGAAATGCTCGGCGCCCTGCGTGTCCCGGATCGATCCCGCCGACCATAGGGCCATGGTGGCCACGCTGGTCGGCGTGCTCAACGGAAACCTCAGCCACGGCTATCTCGCCCAGCTCGCCCACGAGATGGAACGGGCGAGCGCCGATCTCGACTTCGAACGCGCCGCGCGGCTCCGGGACGAGATCACGATGCTCCGCACGGTGATCGAGAAGAACGCCGTCACCTTCGACAGCGACGTCGACGCCGACGTATTCGGCTTCGCATCCGACGAGCTGGAGGCCTCGGTCCACGCGTTCTTCGTCCGCGCCGGAACGATCCGCGGGGAACGCAACTGGAGCGTGGAACGCGTCGAGGACATCAGCGACGAGGATCTGATGCACGACATGCTCTGGCAGGTCTATACGGACATCTCCGCCGATGACGCGAGGAATCCCGATTCGTCGATTCTGGTCACCGAAAGACGCGACGCCGTGGCGGCGACGCAGAAGGCCACGGCCGTGGACGGCGTCGAGCGGGCCAAGGCCACTCGCGAGCGCAACCAGATACAGGGGCAGACGGGACGCGCCGATCTGATGGCCCCCATTTCCCCCATACCCCGTGAGGTCATCGTCCCGATACAGCCGTCAAGGACGGGCGAATTGGAGGCGTGGCTGTCAGACCTGCGGCACGGATCGGTCACCGTGCGCGTGGCGAGCCGCGGGGACAAGAAGGCTCTGATGGACCGTGCCCATGAGAACGCCGGGCAGGCGCTCCAACGGAGCAAACTGAGCAGGATCAGCGATCTGGGTGCGCGCACGGAGGCGATGAACCAGGTCGCAGCCGCACTGAACCTCGACCACGCCCCGCTGCGCATCGAATGCTACGACATCTCGAACGCCACCGACGGCTCATATCAGGTGGCCTCGATGGTCGTTTTCGAGGACGCCATCGCCAAGCCGTCCCTGTACCGCCGGTTCGAGATCCACGGAAGGAACGGGGAGGGACGTCTGGACGACCTCGACGCGCTGTACGAGACGCTGTCGCGCCGCTTCCGCCATGGCAACGTCGCGGGGGATACCGGCGAGAGCACCGATGGCGTGGCGTCGGCGCAACGGCATCGCTTCGCGTACAAGCCCAATCTCGTCGTGGTGGACGGCGCGCGCCCGCAGGCACGGGCCGCCGCGCAGGCGATCCACGACCGCGGCGTCGACGACGTGGCCGTCTGCGGATTGTCCAAGCGCCTCGAGGAGGTATGGCTTCCCGACGAGGACTATCCGCTGATCCTCCCACGCCAGTCGCAGGGACTGTATCTTCTCCAGCGTCTGCGTGACGAGTCGCACCGTTTCGCCATCACCTATCATCGGAACGTCCGGCGCCGGGGATCCCTCCGATCCGCGCTTGACGGGATCGACGGGATCGGACCGGGCATGCAGCGGCGTCTTCTGAAGGCCTTCGGATCGGTGCGCGCGATCCGGGCGGCCTCCGTCGAGGAGCTGTTGGCCGTCGACGGAATCGGACGGTCGCGTGCGGAGGCGATTCATCAGGCCCTCGCCGCATCGGGTCCGGATGGGGACGGCACGCCGTCGGTCAGGAAGAAGACGATCGCGGAGAAGACGATCGGAGAGAAGACGATCGGAGGAGCGGTATCCGCCGGAAAGGCACCATCGACCAGGGAAGGCTCTACGATGGAGGAAACGAGGGAGGCGACATGACGGGAGTCGATCATCGATGCGCGGTTTTGGGGCGACCGATTTCCCATTCGCTGTCACCAGTGCTTCACAACGCCGCCTATCACGCCCTTGGACTTGACGATTGGCTCTACACCTGGGCGGAGGTCGGCGAGGACGATCTCGCCGGGTTCCTTCGGTCGCTGGATTCCACGTGGACGGGACTGAGTCTGACGATGCCGCTGAAGCGGACGGTGATCCCATTGGGTGAGTGCATGGATGAATGGTCGACGCGGCTGGCCGTCGCGAACACCGCCATCCTCGACTCCTCGGGACGGAACCGCCCCCGGCTGTACAACACGGACGTCGAAGGCATCCGTCAGGCGATTCTCAACGCTCCATGCGGCGGCCGGGACGCTTCCTCGTCCGGAGGCCGGGAGACCTCCGGACGGCTCCGCCTGCCATCCGACGCGGATCCGACGCGAATCGCCATCATCGGCAACGGGAACACCGCGCTGTCGGCCGTGGCGGCCTGCTCCGAGCTCACGGACCATGGCCGGATCGTCGTCATCGCCCGCCATCCGGGACGGAACACCGCCATCCTGGACCTCTGCGACGCGCTTCCCTCCATCCACGCGTTTGACGCCATATCCCTGGATGACGTCCCCGCAGTCCTTGACCGCCTCGTGGACTCCGAGATCGTGATCAGCACCCTCCCCGCGCACGCGGCCGATTCCCTGGCCCTGAGCCTGCGGGACAGGGCTCCCCGTCTTGACGGCACGCTTCTCGACGTGGCATACGACCCCATGCCGAGTCTGCTCCTGCGGGAATGGGACAGGCACGGCGGCACACCCATCGGCGGCGAGCATATGCTCGTGCATCAGGCTGTGGCGCAGGTGCGTCTTATGGTGGGATCGACGGCGGACGGTCTGGCCAGAATCGACTCGTTCGGAATGGATCGAATCGGCGAGGTGATGGACAGGGCGCTGAGGAACGCGGTGCTGAACGGACGGGAATCGGCGATGGACGGTCGGACGACCGTATCCGACGACAGATCCGACGACAGGGGAAGAAGCTCATGAAGGATCGGAACACTATGTCACCATCCGGAGGACCCGCGCTGCCCGCGGCCCTTTCCGCCGGCAGCGTCCCCTCCGGCAGCGTCCCCGCATCGCCGGTTTCCCCGTCCGCCGGAGCGCACCAATCGAATGGGCTCCTGCACGATGCCGACCACGATCACGCTGCCGATGCCGACCGCAACGCCGATGACAAGGGATTCGAGGTCCTCCTCATCACGGGCATGAGCGGGGCGGGGCGCTCGCGCGCCGCGAATTGCGTCGAGGATATGGGCTGGTATGTGGTGGACAATCTTCCTCCGAAGCTCCTGATCCCGCTCGTCGACATGATGACATCCTCCGGATCCAAGGTCCATCGCCTCGCCGCCGTAATCGACGTTCGGTCGCGCAGCTACTTCAACGATCTGTCAGCCGTGCTCAGCCATCTGGACGATCTGGATGTCAAGACCAGAATCCTTTTCCTCGACGCCTCGGACGCCGTCCTCATCAAGCGTTACGAATCCGTCCGGCGACCGCATCCGCTCCAGCACGGCAACCGGCTGATCGACGGCATCCGTGAGGAGCGCGAGCTGCTGACGAGTCTCAAGAAGCATGCCGACACCGTCATCGATACGTCCGCCCTGAGCATCCACCAGCTCTCGACCAAACTCTACGAGGCCATGCTGGGATCGGGCCCGTCCACGGTCGCGGTCCACATCTTCAGCTTCGGATTCAAATACGGAATCCCGCTCGACGCCGATTTCGTGGCCGATGTGCGCTTCCTCCCCAACCCCTTCTGGGTTCCCGCGCTGCGGGATCTGACCGGCAGGGACGGCCCGGTGAGGGATTATGTTCTGTCGAGCCAGGGCGCCACGGAGTTTCTGGACGCGTACGAGCGGACGATTCTGGTGGCCATCGACGGATATTCGCGCGAGGACAAGCACTTCGTCACGATAGCCGTGGGCTGCACCGGGGGCCAGCACCGGTCGGTGGCCATCGGCGAGGCGCTGGCGTCACGACTGCGGTCTCAGGGATTGTCCGTCACCGTATCGGCTCGGGAGCTGCGTCGACGCGACCACGGTTAAGATGATGACGACCAACGAAGACGGCCGTGAGGATGGACGACGACGATGGAGTTGTCCACAACCTTCGGTATCACAGAATGCCGTGGCATGAACGGGAACACCCGGTCATCCGATTCAGGGAAGCATGGAAACAGGAGGGTGCTCTTGGCACTACTTGATGATGTCAAAAGCGAACTCGCCGCGATAGACAACGACCTCCCCGTGGCTGTTATGGCGCAGGCGGCCGCGATGATGCGCTTTGGCGGGGGGCTCAGGCCCGTGAACAACCAGGCGGTGGTGCGCGCTCAGCTGGATTCCATCGACGCCTCACGGTGGCTGCAGCGGACCATATCCACGCATTTCCACCGTCAGGCCATCGTCACGCAGGTCATGCGCTCCACGCCCATGGGTCAGGTCCGCCGATATGACGTTCTGGTGGAGCGCGGCGCGACCGCCCTGGCGCTGCAGGCCGGCCTGCTCGACCGGCGCATGCATCTGGTCAAGGGTCTTCCCTCGGAGATCATCACCGGGAACATCGCGCAGGTGAAGGCCGCATGGAGAGGCGCCTTCCTTGCCCGGGGATTCATATCCGAACCTGGGGAGGCCGGGTTCCTTGAGGTCGTCTGTCCCTCGCGGGAGGCCGCACTCGCCCTGGAGGATGCCGCGCGGCGTCTGGGGATCACCTCGGCCAAGATTCGTCAGGTCCGCAGCTCGGAGCGCGTCACCATGCGGGATCCCGATGCCATCGAGCGCATGCTCAACCTTATGGGAGCACCTCGGTCCGCGCGCGAATGGACGGGAAAGAGATCCGACGCCGAACCGCGGACCAAGACGAACCGACTGGCGAATTTCGATGACGCCAATATGAGGCGAAGCGCCAAGGCCGCGGCCGAGGCCATCTCCAAGGTCAACCATGCGTTCGAGGTCCTCGGCGACGACGTTCCCGACAACCTTCGGGCGGCGGGCCAGCTCCGACTCGATCATCCCGAGGCGAGCCTTGAGGAGCTGGGCCGAAAAGCCACTCCGCCCATCACCAAGGACGCCATAGCCGGCCGCATCAGAAGGCTTCTCCAGCTCGCCGACAAGGTGTCGAAAAGCCAGAGCAGGGATTGACCCGTTCGGTCTTCGCGAGGGCCCTTGTTGTTCGTCGATGCCTGTATCATCGCTAGTGGCGTGTGATCGTGCGCCATGCTCTTCCCGTGGCTGGCCACGATGTGTCCGACACGGTGTAGGAAAGGATAGTCATAGTCATGAAGACACTCAAGGATCTTGGAGATCTCAAGGGGAAGCGCGTTCTGGTTCGCGCCGATTTCAACGTCCCTCTCGATGGTGCGACCATCACGGACGACGGACGCATCAAGGCCGCTCTGCCCACCATCAACGCGCTGCGCGATGAGGGGGCCAAGGTGATTCTTATGGCCCATCTCGGTCGTCCGAAGGGCAAGGTCGTTCCCGAGCTCTCGCTCGCACCGGTGGCCGCCCGTCTGGGGGAGCTGCTTGGCGTGGCCGTTCCGCTCGCCGCGGACACCTATGGCGATGACGCCAAGGCGAAGGTGTCGGCCATGTCGGATGGCGATGTGGTCCTTCTGCAGAACGTTCGCTTCAACCCCGAGGAGACCAGCAAGGACGCGCAGGAGCGCGCAGCGTACGCGAAGAGGATCGCCGCCCTTGGCGACGTCTTCGTGTCCGATGGATTCGGCGTCGTGCACCGCGCCCAGGGATCGAACTACGACGTCGCCGCCGACCTCCCCTCGGCCGCGGGCCTTCTGGTCGAGAAGGAGGTCAAGGCGCTGTCGCACGCGACGGTGAATCCCGAGCGTCCTCTGACCGTCGTCTTGGGCGGCTCGAAGGTGTCGGACAAGCTGGGCGTCATCGAGAATCTGCTGGACAAGGCGAACCGTCTGGTCATCGGCGGCGGCATGGTCTTCACCTTCCTCAAGGCCAAGGGATACGCGGTGGGATCCTCCCTTCTGGAGGAGGACCAGCTGGAGAAGGTCAAGGGCTATATCGACACCGCGAAGCAGCGCGGAGTCGAGTTGATCCTTCCCACCGACATCGTCGTGAACGCGGGATTCCCCGCGGGCGACACCCCCATCGATCCGCAGGTGGTTCCCGCGGACGCGATTCCCGAGGACAGGATGGGGCTGGACATCGGTCCGGAGTCCGCCAGGCTTTTCCATGATGCGATCGTGGATTCCAAAACCGTGGTGTGGAACGGCCCCATGGGCGTGTTCGAGGTCCCACAGTTCGCCGAGGGAACCCGGGCCGTCGCCCAGGCCCTTGTCGATGCCACGGCGAAGGGTGCCTTCACGATCGTCGGCGGCGGCGACTCCGCATCGGCGGTCCGTAATCTGGGCTTCCCCGAGGACGGCTTCTCACATATCTCCACCGGTGGCGGCGCCTCCCTTGAGTTCCTCGAGGGCAAGACCCTTCCGGGTCTCGAGGTTCTGAACTGAGCGACGACTTCCCGCGGAAAGGGCACGGCTCCATCGACGGCGGCGTCGGGTACCGTGTCCTTTCCGACGTAGGGTGGGTCGGTGCCGTCACGAAGTCGATCGGGCATCCGTGACGCCGGATAGGATGGTGGAATGATGCGCCATGACGATGGGGGAGTGATGCCACCGACACGCATGCCCGTAGTCGTGGGGAACTGGAAGATGAACTTCGATCATCTCGAGGCCACATACTTCATACAGAAACTCGCGTGGACTCTTCGCGACGTGCATTTCGACAACCGTCGCTGCGAGATCGCCCTTCTTCCGTCCTTCACGTCCCTTCGAAGCGTCCAGGTCCTCGTCGAAGCGGATCGGCTGCCCCTCACGTACGGGGCACAATCCGTGTCCGTGACCACCCAGGGAGCCTTCACGGGGGACATCTCGGCGGATATGCTCGCGCGACTGGGATGCACCTACGTTCTGGTCGGGCATTCGGAACGACGCAAATATCATCCGGAGGATGACGCGAACATCGTCGATCAGGTCCGCGCGGTTCTGGCAGCCGGGATGCATCCGATCCTCTGCGTCGGCGAAAGCTTCGAGGAGCGTCGTCAGGGAATCGCCCTCGACTTCGCCGTCGGACAGGTCAGCGACGTCACGCGCGACCTTTCGGACGAGCAGACATCCCACATGCTCATCGCGTACGAGCCGGTTTGGGCCATAGGCACGGGAATGGTTGCGACGCCGCAATCCGCCCAGGATGCCGCGCGGGCCATACGCGACCACGTCCGGTCGACCTTCGACGAGACCGTGGCGTCCTCGGTTCGGGTTCTCTACGGCGGGTCGGTCACGTCGCGCGATGTCGCCCAGCTCATCGAACAGCCCGATATCGACGGCTTTCTCGTCGGTGGGGCGTCTCTGGACGTCGACGAGTTCACGTCGATAGCCCGCCTCACCGAGAAATACACCCATCGTACGGGCCACAGGTAAGAGTCGGACCATATCCTGCGCTATTGTTAACAGGTACCATCGAGTTGGAGGTTCCTTCGTGTCCGCTATCGCAGTAGTCAAACTTGTTCTGCAGATCGTTCTGGTGCTCGCCAGCGTCCTGCTCACCCTTCTCATCCTCATGCACAAAGGCAAGGGTGGCGGTCTCTCCGATATGTTCGGCGGTGGTCTGACGCAGAACGCCGGCACCTCAGGCGTCGCGGAAAAGAATCTGAATCGTTGGACGGTAATCATCGCCCTTATCTGGGTCGCCATCATCATCGCCCTCGGGCTGATGACCAAATTCAATCTGGTGTGACCATTCCGAACGCCATGGTTCGTTCCAGGAAGCCATCATGCGCTCCTCGATCCGCGGTGGATTCTCGAGCGGGGGCAAATCCGCCGCGGATGGTGGTCGCCGATTTGGACGGCACCCTTCTGCATGACGCTCCCACCTTCGAGGAACGATTCATCACCCGCGATTCCGTCGAGGCGGTTCGTCGGCTGAAGGATCATGGGGTTCTCTTCGCCGTATCCACCGCGCGTCCCGTCAGCACGGGATATTCCTTGGTCGAGCTGCTCCGGCCCGACGCCTGCGTATATCTCAACGGGGCGCTGATCGATCTCAGCCCACGGGATTCGACAAGCGAACTGCTGATCTCGGGGGCGACGCCCGCCGACGGACACGTCATCAGCGTGGGCTTTCCCTCGACGCGGGGATGCGAGGTCTGCAGGATGCTCCTCGACGAGATTCCCGACCTGCGGATCGGTCTGGTGATGAACGACGTACGGTACACGAATTTCGATATGTCCGTGTACTGGAAGACTCAGATCTTCCGATACACGGACTTCACGGACGTTCCCGAAGGATCAGCCGACAAGATCATCATCTTCCCCGAACAGCGGCACATCACCCGCCTACGCTCGTTGATTCCGCCTGATTTTTCCGTCGGGATCTCCGAAGGCACGATGTGGATGCTGATGAACCCACGGGCGAACAAGGCCGATTCGTTCCGTACGCTCTGCCGTCATTTCTCCGTCGAGCAGAACGATACGGCGGCCTTCGGAGACGATCTCATCGATATCGCGATGCTTCGGGCCGCCGGATGCGGCGTGGCCGTGGCCAACGCCGCTCCCTCCGTTCTCACGGCGGCCGACGACGTCTGTCCTTCCAACAACGACGACGGCGTCGCCTGGTGGATCACCCCCCGGTTTGACTGATCAGGTTCGACCGACCCGGTTGACCGACGCGGCTCGGGTTGACGGGATCTGACTGAAGAACTCGGCTGATGCGTTCCCGCAGCCGTTGACGTCCGCCACCGGCCATCAATCCGGCGGACGCCCTCGTACGATCCACTGACACGTGCCGTCCCCGAGCCTTTACTACCAGTGAGCCCTTACTGCCCGTGGAACCATATGGTTTGGGGTCCCACCGTGCTACACGCGGTGGGGACCCCAAACGGGAGGCTCCATAACGTTATTCCGTTATTCGACGCTATTCCGTTATCACCATATGACGTTATTCGTGTAAGACGTCACATGCGGCGGTTCGCACGTCGGAGTGCCTCCATGGCCATTGACCTATCAGCCGTTGACGCGATCGATTCCGGCCTGAGTGTCGGAAAGCACCGAATCCCAAGACTTGATGAACGCGGCGACGCCATCGGCCTCAAGCTTGTCGGTGACATCCTTGATGTTGATGCCGAGTTCGGCGAGCTTGTCCATGACGGCCTTGCTCTCCGCGTAGGTTCCCTTGATTGACGGCGCGCCATTGCCGTGATCGGCGAGGGCGTTGAGGGTCTTCTCGGGCATGGTGTTCACGACGAAAGGAGCGACAAGCTCGTCGACGTACTTGCAATCCGAGTACGCGGCGTTCTTGGTGCCGGTGGAGGCCCACAGGGGACGCTGCTTCTTGGCGCCCTTGGCCTCAAGCGCGGCCCAGCGGGGATCCGAAGCGAACTTCTTCTCGAAAAGCTCATAGGCCAGACGGGCGTTGGCCACCGCGGCCTTGCCCTCAAGCGCCTTGGCCTCATCGGAGCCATTGGCTTCAAGCAGCTTGTCGACCGCGGTGTCCACGCGAGACACGAAGAAGGAGGCGACCGATCCGATGTGGCTGAGGTCATGGCCGTTGGCGGAAGCCTGGGCGATTCCCTCGATGAAGGCATCGATAACCTGCTCGTAGCGCTCCAGCGAGAAGATCAGCGTGACGTTCACGGAGATGCCCTTGGAGAGCGTCGCGGTGATGGCGGGAAGTCCCTCAAGAGTCGCGGGAATCTTGATCATGGCGTTGGGGCGGTTGACCTTCTCCCACAGCTCCACGGCCTGCTTCTTGGTTTCTTCGGTGTTGTGGGCAAGACGGGGATCGACCTCGATGGAGACGCGGCCATCCACGAAATCGGTTTTCTCGGCGACTTCACGGAAGATATCGGTGGCGTTGCGCACATCGGTGGTGGTGAGCTCACGGACCGCGGTCTCGACGTCGACCTTGCCGAGCTCCTTGAGCTGGGCGTCATAAGGTCCGACCTGGCTCAGGGCCTTCTGGAAGATGGAGGGATTGGTGGTGACGCCAACGACGTTCTTGTTGGCAATGAGGTCCTGAAGCGAGCCGGATTCAATGCGGGTGCGGGACAGGTCGTCCAGCCAGATGGAGACGCCTGAATCACTGGTGCGCTGCGTTGCTTCTGTCATTGTTGCTGTTTCTCCTTATATTTCCATGGATATGGAACAATCTTGCTATGCGGGACGTCCCGTCCCGATACGTCGCGGCGCATGGGACGGGACTGCTCCGGCATGGTGGGTGGCTCAGGCCGCCTTCGCATCCTCGATGGAGGCCTTGGCAGCCTCGACGACATGCTCGGCCGTGATTCCCAGATCGATCATGTTCTGCGCGCCATCGCCCTGGAGCCCGTACTGCTCGATCGACACGGCCTTGCCGTAGTCACCGATGTACTTGTACCACGGCATCGCCAGACCGGCCTCGACGGAGACGCGGGCCTTCACGGAACGGGGGAGGACCTCCTCCTTGTACTCCGCGTCCTGCTCCTCGAACCACTCCATCGACGGCATGGACACCACGCGGGCCTTCACGCCGTCGGCCGACAGCGTCCTGGCCGCCTCGACGGCCCACTGGACCTCGGAACCGGTCGCGATGATGATGACATCGGGGGTTCCCTCGGCGTCGACGAGCACATAGGCACCCTTGCGCACGCCTTCACGCGCCTTCTCGGCGGTTTCGGCGAGAGCGGGGACGCCCTGACGGGTCAGTATCATCGCCGTGGGCAGGGTGTTCTTCTTCTCGAAGAACGCACGATACGCCTCGGCGGTCTCGTATTCGTCCGCGGGACGAACGACCTCGAGCTGCGGCACCGCGCGGAACGCCGTCAGGTGCTCGATCGGCTGGTGGGTCGGACCGTCCTCCCCGAGGGCCACCGAGTCATGGGTCCACACATAGAGGTTGGGGATCTGCATCAATGCGGCAAGACGCACCGCGGGACGCTCGTAGTCCGAGAACTGGAAGAAGGTTCCATTGAACGGACGCGTGTCGGAGCCGAGGATGATGCCGTTGGTGATCGCGCCCATGGCGAACTCACGCACGCCGAAATGCAGCTGACGACCATACTCCGAGGTCTCGGGCCACGTGCGGGTCGCGTCCGCGGAGGGGCCGAATGACTTCGCGCCCTTGATGTTGGTGTTGTTGGAGCCGCCAAGATCCGCGGATCCACCCCACAGCTCCGGCATCACCGCGGCGATGGCGTTGAGCACCACGCCGGACGCCTTTCGCGTGGCGACCTTCGAGCCGGACTCGAATCCGGATTCCACGTCGTCGATGGCCTTGTCGAAGCCCTCGGGAAGATCCCCGGCCTTCAGCCGGTCGTACAGGGCGGCCTTGTCGGGATTGGCCTTCCTCCACTGGGCGAACTTCTCGTCCCATTCCTTGTGGGCCTCGAGGCCGCGTTCGGCGACCTTGCGCGCATGTGCAAGGGCCTCCTCGTCGATGGGGAAGTCGACCTCGGGATCGAATCCGAGGATCTTCTTCAGCCCCGCGACGGCCTCGGCGCCAAGCTTGGAGCCATGGGACGCCTCGTTGTTGGTCTTGCCGGGGGTCGGCCATGCGATGAGGGTGTCGACCTTGATGAACTTCGGACGGTCGGTGACCTTCTCGGCCTTGTCGAGCGCAGCTGCAAGGGCCTGGACGTCCTCCTTGTAGGAGCCGTCAGGCTGTATGAAGCTGACCTCGTCGGTGTACCATCCATAGGCCTCATAGCGCTTGAGGATGTCCTCGGAGAAGGTGAGCTTGGTGTCGCCCTCGATCTGGATGTGGTTGGCGTCGAAGATGACCGTGAGGTTGCCGAGCTTCTGGTTCCCCGCCAGGGAGCTTGCCTCTGAGGAAACGCCCTCCTCGACGTCGCCCTCGCCGCAGATGACCCACACCTTGTGGTCGAAGGGGGACGCTCCCTCGGGGGCGTCGGGATCGAGAAGTCCGCGCTCGAAGCGCTGGCCATAGGCGAAGCCGACGGCGGAGGCCAGACCCTGCCCCAGAGGCCCCGTCGTCATCTCGATTCCCGGCGTGAGGCCGTACTCGGGATGTCCCGGAGTGCGGGTGTCGGCGCCGCCACGGAAGTATTTCAGGTCGTCGAGCGTCAGCCCATAACCGGAGAAGTACAGCTGAACGTACTGCGTGAGCGACGCATGCCCACCCGAAAGGATGAAACGGTCGCGCCCGTCCCAATGCGGGTCATTGGGGTCATGCTTGATGTAGCGCTGGTACAGGGTGTAGGCGATGGGAGCCAACGATACCGGGGAACCGGGATGGCCGTGACCGGCCCTCTCAACGGCGTCGGCTGAGAGCACCTTCGCCATTTTGACGGCGCGCTCGTCCAATTCAGACCAGGTGAAATCGGTCATAGGTGATCTACTTTCCTTCCAATACCTCGGGCGCCACGCGTTCGGCTTTTGCCGTGCCATGACCTCCCACACATTGCGTATTCATGCTAGCCGCCGTCGAAGACTTAGCCGCGGCCGTCAGGCGTGTTCGCGGTAGGCGTTCCATGCGGTGCGAGGGCTCCCGGACGACCCCTCACGGCCCCTTTCCCGGAGCGAATGCGCCTCCGTCGGATGGGCATGGACTCATCCCAGAACGAAACCCTTAGCACTCCATGCAATCGAGTGCTAATACTATGGGAGTATTCGAAGGGAGCCGCGGGTCCTGTGGAACCACCGGCCGAGGGCGGCTCCCCTCCGACGGAGAGGAGGCACGTATGACGCATTCACGCCGGATGACGGTTCTACGTGCCGTCGTCGAGGACTACATCGACTCGCAGGAGCCCGTCGGCTCATCGTCGCTGGCGAAGCACCATGATCTGGGAGTGAGCTCGGCGACCATACGCAATGACATGGCCGCGCTTGAGGACGAGGGCTACCTCGTCCAGCCGCACACATCGGCGGGACGGGTGCCCACGGAGAAGGGGTACCGATACTTCGTGGACAGGCTGGCCACGATCATGCCCCTGTCGGCGGCGCAGCGCCGCGGCATCAGCAGCTTCCTCCGCGGCTCCGTCAGCCTGCAGGACACGCTTCGCCGATCAGCGCGCCTGCTGGCGAACATCACCGGCCAGGTGGCGGTCGTCGCGTCGCCCGCATTGTCGAAATCCACTCTCCGTCACGTGGAGATCGTCCCGGTGTCCTCACACGCTCTTCTCGCCGTGATCATCACGGACAGCGGACGAGTGGCCCAGCACATCATGACCGTCGACGACATGCCCGGCGATGACGAGCTGACCCGCTTCTGCGCGCTGTCCAACGCCGTCGCCTCAGGGCTGACGCTCTCCCACGCCGCGGAAAGGATACGGTCGCGGGCGACCTCCGTCAGCGGGTCTCTGACTGATGGATTATGCCGCACCCTGGAGGATCTCGCCACCGACGAGCGTGCCGGCGAGCTCTATATGGCGGGCACCTCGCGGCTCGCCCACCAGCCCAACGCCTCGGATCTGGCGCCGCTGCTCGACGCACTGGAGGAACAGGTCGTCCTGATGCGTCTTATGAACACGCTCAGCGAGGAGGACACCGACACCGGGGTAGGGGTCGCCATCGGCTCGGAGACCGGGACGCCGGGACTCATCCACGCCTCGGTGGTCACAAGCGGATACGGCCGCACCGCCGACGACGGGGAGGACGGAGAAACGAGCGCGCATCATCAGTCGCTGGCCTTCGTCGGATCGATCGGCCCCACCCACATGAATTACATGACCACGATCTCGGCGGTGCGGGCCGTGGCCAGGTATCTCACCGCGCTGATCACTCCGCAGGAGCATCCGCAATAGCTCTGACCGGTATGCATGGCACAATATGACCGCCACGACATCCCATACGGACACCACATAGGACGGGACCGGTCGAAACCCGGATGACACGAACGAAGGACAGGCTGTGACAGATTATTACGAGGTTCTGGGGATAGACCGATCGGCCAGCGACGCCGACATCAAAAAGGCCTATCGCAAGATGAGCAGGCGATACCATCCGGATATCGCGGGACCCGAGTTCGAGGACAAGTTCAAAGAAGTAAACAACGCCTACGAGGTCCTGTCCAACCCGGAGCGGCGGCGGATGTACGATGCCGGCGTGGATCCCAACGACCCCTCCGCGTCCGCGGGCGCCTCGGGATTCGGCATGGGGGATATGGGCGACATCTTCAGCCAGTTCTTCTCCGGATCCGGACCCTTCGCCGGTGGATCCTCGGGACCCCGGCCGCGTCGGCAGTCCGGCCGGGACGCGCTGGCCCACGCGTCCATCGATCTCAAGACGGCGGTTTTCGGAGGAACGGCCCATGTCACCATAACGACCTACGGGCTGTGCGGCGACTGCGCGGGCATGGGCACGACCAACGGCGAGCGGCCCACGACGTGTCCGGACTGCCACGGCTCGGGATACCGGCAAAAGGTGGTGCGGACTCTTCTGGGGCAGATGATGACGACCGCGCCCTGCGACCGGTGCGAAGGCTACGGGACGATCATCGAGCACCCATGCCCGGCATGCCAGGGGCATGGCCGCGTCAGGACGAACCGCGACGTGGGAATCACCATCCCCGCCGGGATCTCCGATCAGACGCGTCTGCGTCTTGCCGGTCAGGGCGAGGTGGGAGAAGGAGGAGGCACGGCGGGAGACCTCTACGTCGACATCACCATCGCCAAGGACAGGCGCTTCACCCGCGACGGGGACGACCTCCACTGCTGGGTGCGGATTCCCATGAGCTGGGCGGTCCTCGGACACGGCGTGGACATCGACACCTTCGACGGCCCCCGCACAATCGACGTCCCTGCGGGATGCCAGCCCGACGACACCGTCACCCTCAAGGGACTGGGTGTCACGAAGATCCGCCAGCAATCGGACCGGGGCGATCTCATCGCCCATGTCTCGGTGGAGATACCCACCAGACTCGACGATCATGAAAGACGGCTCATCGAGGACTTCGCCGCAAGCCACGACACGGACGACACGGGAACCCCCCAGACACCGCAGCCGGCCTCGCCGAACCGCAAGGGGTTCTTCAGCAAGCTCAGGGACGCCCTGAGCTGAGAGAATCCCATAGAGAGGATCCCGGAGAATCCCGCGTCGAGCATCCATCTCGCCCGGCGGGCATTCGCGGGCACCCATCGCGAGCGCGGGCACCCATTCGTTGGCGTGCCGCACGTCGCATGCCCGTTCGCGACCCCCTGCGGTCAGGCGGCCAACCCGACTAGTCCTGCTAATCCGGCTAGTCCGACTAATCCAGCAGGGACCGGCACATGGATCGGTATTCGCTGACGTAGCCGCCGCCGAAGAACACGCAGTGCCCGGCGATCGGATACAGCTGCCAGAGCGTTCTGCGCCGTTCCCATCCGGACGCCAGCGGATGGACGGACTGGTATCCCCGCATAATCGAATCCAGCGACGTCATCCCGAAAAGATGCAGCATCGCGAGATCCTCCTCACGGTGGCCGCCGTGTGCCGCCGGATCGATGAGGACGGCTTCCGTCCGCCCCTCGTCGTCATGCGTCCACATAACGTTGCCGCTCCACAGATCCCCGTGGACACGGCATGGGACGTCATCGGCGGCTTCCCCCAGCAGCTCCGGCAGCCGTGCTATGACCTGACGGGTCAGAGCCACATCGGACTGATTCAGAGACCCGCGTTCCACTCCCATGGACACCATGGGCTCGAGACGTCCCTCGGCCAGATAGGCGGCGCAGTCCTTCCAGGCCCCCGTGTCCATGGGGACGGGGTCCTGGAGGGGACCGAAATAGCACGTTCCGTCGTACCCATCCGGACCAGCACCGAAGGCATCGGCGCCCATGTCATGCATCCGAGCCAGCGAAGCGCCGAAATCATAGGCCGCCTTGGGCGTGGGGGAGCAGGCGTCGACGCGCTCGATGTCCAGATGATCCCGGCCCCATCCGTAGACCTCGACGACCCTGGGCCCTCCGAGCGGCATCGCCTGGGCGAGCCATCTGAGGCCACGCCCCTCGCACTCGAAGAAACCATGCGGGGCGAAGGCCCGCTCCTTACGATATGTGGCCATGACCATGTCTCCTTTGAATCCTCGCATCGACCGAATCCTCGCATCGACGCCCGCGGCACCGGGAAGACGCCTTCGGACGCGCGACTTGAATCCCTGGTTGCATTGTCGGGTCGACGCGCGACAAGAACCATGTCATCAGACCATCTCCGCATCCCGACGACATGGATGCTCCCGCCTCCGTCTCGACCATGACCGGTGCACGGCGTATGGTTGTTCGGGCCGTGCGGGCCCCCGCCCACAGGGCACGACGGACATCCGCGCGATGTGATGATCCAAGCGAGGCAAAAGAGGGACCATGAATTTCTTTCAGGCGATAATACTAGGGCTGGTGCAGGCGTTGACGGAATACATTCCGGTCTCGTCCAGCGCCCACATCCGCATCATCGGCGATCTGATGCTGGGCTCGGATCCCGGAGCCGCCTTCACGGCGATCATCCAACTGGGAACCGAGCTCGCGGTGATTCTCTATTTCCGCCATGACATCGCCCGCATACTGACGCACTGGTTTCTGTGCCTTCGCGGGGACAACGGCGCCGACACGGCCCACCGATTCGGCGCGGGTGACAGGGACGCGTCAACCGGATGGTTCATCATCATCGGAACCATGCCGATCGTCATCGCGGGCCTGATGTTCCAGAAGGCGATCGAGACCACTCTGCGCAATCTCTGGATCACCGCCACCGTTCTGCTTCTTTTCGGCATCCTTCTGTGGATCGTCGACGCCCGGTCACGCCAGATCAAAACCATGAACTCGATGACGTGGAAGGAGGCGCTCCTTTTCGGCATCGGCCAGATGCTGGCCCTGATCCCCGGCATCTCGCGTTCGGGAGGAACCATCACCTTCGGGCGCGCCATGGGATACACGCGTGAGGCCGCCGTGAGGGTGAGCTTCCTCATGGCCATACCCGCCGTCTTCGGCGCGGGAATCCTGGAGGGGGCAAAGGCCCTTCGCGATTACAAATCGGATCCGCTGTTCCCCGGGTGGACCGCGACCATCGCCGCCACCGTGGTGAGCTTCATCGTGGGATACGTCGTCATCATCGGATTCCTCAAATTCGTCTCGACCTTCTCGTACAAGGCCTTCGCGATCTACCGGATCATCCTCGCCATTGTGGTGGCGCTGCTGCTGATCTCCGGCGTCCTTCCCGCCATCGACTGACCGGACGTTCCCTTCCGACTTCCGACCAGAAGCCCCTCACCGGTTCAGGATGGCCATTCTCCTACGAGCAGATCCACTCCGCGGGCGCAAACAGATCAGCGATCCGGATTTCAGTGGTCCAGGACTTCAGTATCTCAGTGGTCCAGACCTTTGAGATAGTTCTCCGCGTCCCTGACCATCTCCTCGGCCTGGGGCGAGTTCCGGGCGGCCAGTGTGGCGGCGCGGGCGGTTCTGTCGTACTCGTTCTCCAGACGCCGCACATAGGCCGCCAGCTCGTCATCGGACGAGGACAGCACGTCGCCGCGCATCCGCCACTGATGGGCCAGCCGGTCCAGATCGGTCGTGTCAAGCTCCCGCCCCACGACGCAGGACAGCTCCTGCGTCAGCTGCAGCGTGCCCTGGGCGCATTCGTCGGATCCCACGTATTGCGGAATCGAAACCCACATGCTCGACGTGTCGAAGCCCTCTCCACGGGCCATCTCGTCAAGCACCGTCGTGATCCCCACCGGGCCGTTGTATTCACGGTCCATGTCGCACTGGCAGGTGGAGTCCGACACGTCCACGGGAAGAGGGCGAGTATGGGGGCATTCGGCGAACATGGCGCCCAGTGTGACGACGTGGTCGACGTCAAGCTCCTGCGCGACCCTCAGGCTCTGCCGGCAGTACTCCATCCAGCGGTAGTTGGGCTCGGGTGCGATCTGCGCGTAGAGGCGGTATCCGTCATCCAACGCCACCTCGAAGAAGGTCGTCTGGGGCCATACGATGCGGGCCCGACCCGTGACATGGCACATCATGGGGCGTGCGGTCTGGTAGTCGTAGTACCCGTCGCAGCTGATATGCCTCACCTCACGGGACTCGTAATGCGCCACCATCCTTCTGACGACGTTCGTCGCCGTCTGGCACGCGTCGTTCCACCCCTCGAAGGCGACGATCAACGTCGCTCCGGATCTTCTCTCGGTACAGCCCATATCCACCAATGTAACGGGGGAGACCTCGGACCGGCGCCAAGCCCCGCTTCTTCAGCCAACGGTGAATGCCCGGACGACTCCTGTCATGCGGCCGTGGCGGTGGGGTTCCCGTCTGCGGGACCGCCCTCCTTCCGATGGATCGACGGCATCCTCGCCGCGCACGAACCATCCGGGCGTGCACGACACGCGCATTTGCATCTTCCACGCCCGTCGTTTACAGTAGTGCCTCGTGCTCAGGCAGCAGCGAGGCACATGCGGACATAGCTTAGTTGGTAAAGCGCGACCTTGCCAAGGTCGAGACCGCGGGTTCGAGTCCCGTTGTCCGCTCGAGGTCCGAGGAGTTGACGACCTTACGGTGGGTTAGCCAAGCGGTTAGGCAGCGGCCTGCAAAGCCGTATAGACGAGTTCGACTCTCGTACCCACCTCGTGGAGGCCCGAAAGGACCATCACCAGACCCGGGCGGTTGGCGCAGAGGTAGCGCACTTCCCTGACACGGAAGGGGTCACAAGTTCGAATCTTGTATCGCCCACACGGATCGCGAGGAATCCCCCAGCGGGGGTCGCGAGCCTGTTGACTGGGTGATTGGCGCAGCGGCTAGCGCACTTCCTTCACACGGAAGGGGTCGCAGGTTCGATTCCTGCATCACCCACGCGGACTTCCCGCCACTCGAACCTTCATGTTTTCTCTGTCGCTCTTTGTCGTTCTCTGTCGTTTGGATCGTGCACTGTACCGCGCGTCCGTTCATATGTCCCGATGCGCGACGGCGTGTATGCGAACCCGCGCGTGAGGATGTCCCGATGCTGATGTCCCGAAGCCTTCATACTGTGATGCTGTTGAATCTCAGTCCAGGCCTGCACCTCGTACCGCGGGCCCCGATAGAAAAGGACGATCATGGCTGAACAGACCATCTCCATAACCATCAGCGGCGAAGCGAAGGAGGTGGCGGCCGATCTCACGGGAGTCGAGCTTTTCGCGGACGACAAGACCATCAT
Source organism: Bifidobacterium minimum (assembly GCF_000741645.1). Lineage (GTDB taxonomy): Bacteria > Actinomycetota > Actinomycetes > Actinomycetales > Bifidobacteriaceae > Bifidobacterium > Bifidobacterium minimum. The sequence goes on along the minus strand of NZ_JGZD01000009.1, from coordinate 631,164 downwards.
CGCGGTACGGCTCAACGGTGAGCCCCGGGATCTGTACACGCCCCTGCATGACGGTGACGCGCTGGAACCCATCGCGCTCGACAGCGAGGACGGCATCGCGATCATGCGTCATTCCGCAACCCACGTCATGGCCCAGGCGGTTCAGGAGATTCGTCCCGATGCCAAACTCGGCATCGGCCCGGTTATCGAAAACGGCTTCTACTACGACTTCGACGTGGACACCCCCTTCACGCCCGACGATCTCAAGCAGATCGAGAAGCGCATGCAGCGCATCATCAGGGAATCCCAATCGTTCCGCCGTCGCGTGGTCACCGAGGCCGAGGCCCGCGAGGAGGAGAAGGACCAGCCCTACAAGCTGGAGCTTATCGGCGACAAGGAAGCGGCTCTGGACCCCGAGGCGTCCACCGAGGTCGCGACCTCTGAGCTGAGCATGTACGACAACGTCGACCGCAACGGCACCGTCGTGTGGAAGGACCTCTGCCGAGGACCGCACCTGCCCAACACCCGCTACATCAAGGCGTTCAAGCTCGAGCGCACCGCCGCCGCCTACTGGAGGGGCAGCGAGGCCAACCCCATGCTCCAGCGCATCTACGGGACCGCCTGGCCCAGCAGGGACGCGCTCAAGGCCTACACGGCCCGGATGGAGGAGGCCGCGAAGCGCGACCACCGCAAGCTTGGACAGGAGATGGACCTCTTCTCCTTCCCCGACGAGATCGGTCCGGGTCTGGCGGTGTTCCATCCCAAAGGCGCCGCCGTCATCAACGCCATGGAGGACTACTCCCGGGAGCAGCACCGCCGGCACCACTACAGCTTCGTCCAGACCCCCCACATCACCAAGGGCGGACTGTACGAGACATCCGGCCATCTCCAGTGGTACAAGGACAACATGTATCCGCCGATGAGGGTCGACGAGGAGCGCGACGAGAACGGCAACGTCACCAAGCAGGGCTTCGACTACTATCTCAAGCCCATGAACTGCCCGATGCACAACCTGATCTTCAGGTCGCGCCAACGGTCGTACCGCGAGCTCCCGCTTCGCCTGTTCGAGTTCGGAACCGTGTACCGCTACGAGAAGTCGGGCGTCGTGCACGGACTCACCCGCGTCCGGGGGTTGACTCAGGACGACTCCCACATCTATTGCACGCGGGAACAGATGAAGGACGAGCTGACCAGTCTGCTGAACTTCGTTCTTGGACTGCTCAAGGATTTCGGTCTCAACGACTTCTACCTCGAACTGTCCACGAAGGATCCCCACAAGTTCGTGGGATCCGACGAGATCTGGGATGAGGCCACCACCACGCTAGCGGAGGTGGCGCGGGATTCCGGTCTCGAGCTCGTCGACGATCCCGGCGGCGCGGCATTCTATGGTCCGAAGATCTCCGTGCAGGCTCGCGACGCCATCGGCCGCACATGGCAGGTCTCGACGATCCAGCTGGACTTCAATCTCCCCGAGCGGTTCGGCCTTGAGTACATCGCCGCCGACGGCTCGCACCAGCGTCCGGTCATGATTCACCGCGCGCTGTTCGGCTCCATCGAACGTTTCTTCGCCATCCTGCTCGAGCACTATGCGGGAGCTTTCCCGGTATGGCTGGCGCCTGTGCAGGTCACCGGCATCCCCGTCGCCGACGAGTTCGCTCCGCATCTGCGTTCCTTCCTCTCGCGGCTGGAGGACAATCTGGTCCGTTGCGAACTCGACTCCTCCGACGACCGTTTCGGCAAGAAGATCCGCAACGCGTCGAAGTCCAAGGTTCCGTTCATCCTCATCGCGGGCGAAGAGGACGTCAGCAACAATGCCGTAAGCTTCCGTTTCCGTGACGGAAGCCAGCTCAACGGCGTCGCCGCCGATCAGGCCGAGGACTGGATTCTGCGTGTGATCCGCTCTCGGACCCAGGTCAACAGCGCCGAGGATTTCGCCGAGGCGACCCGATAGTCCGGGCGGACCGGTCAAGGTGAGGGGCTTGCGCATGCGGGACTGGCGCGGCCCCTCGCGAGTGCAACGCGGTCATGCCGTCGTCATGAGACGTGACGCAGGAAGGTAACGGTCGTTATGCTTGAACGACTTCGCGGGCCCTTCAAAAGGCTTATCGCACCGGTGGCACGCGCCATGGTGGCCATGGGTCTAAGCGCCGACGCGGTCACCATCATCGGTGCCGTGGGAACGATCATCGCTGCCATCGCCACGGGGGTATCGGGGTGGCTGTTCACCGGGGCCCTTGTGATGACCGTGCTCGTCATCTTCGACTCGCTTGATGGTTCCGTCGCCGCGATGACGACCGGAGGAACGGCCTTCGGGGCCTTTCTGGACTCCACGCTGGATCGCATCGCGGACTGGGCCGTCCTGGCCGGCGTGGTGGTGTATTTCCTCATCCATACGCCATGGTCGGCGTCGCCCGCCACCCCACCGATGACGACGTCCGATGTCATGGGATGGATCGGCCTTCTTGCAGCGCTGTATTCAATCATGACCTCGTTCGTCACGTCCTACGCGAGGGCGAGGGCGGAAGCGGTCGGATGCGAGGCCAAAAGCGGAGTGGCGACGCGATCCGACAGGCTCACCATCATCCTTGTCGGGATGGGGATCGCCGGACTGTCGGGACAGGACATCATCCTCTCGCTGGCCATGGTCGTCCTGGCCATTCTGGGAACGATAACCGTGATCCAGCGGGTCGGCGAGGTCCGCTCGCAGCTGCCCCCGCGTGACGACGGCACGACGCCGAACGCTCTTGTCGGCTGAATGCTCTAGAATCGTGTCGTTTTCCGTATACGCTACCTGCTAGGAGCAATATGTCAGGGCATTCGAAGTGGGCAACCACCAAGCACAAGAAGGCCGCCATCGACGCGAAGCGTGGCAAGCTGTTCGCCAAGCTGATCAAGAACATCGAGATCGCGGCGCGCATGGGCGGAGGCGACCCCGACGGCAATCCGACCCTGTACGATGCGATCGTCAAGGCCAAGAAGGCCTCGATGCCGGCCGACAACATCAAGCGGGCGGTCAAGCGAGGATCGGGCGAGGAGGCTGGCGCCGCCAACTACGAGGACATCGTCTACGAGGGCTATGCGCCTGCGGGCGTGGGCGTCATCATCGAATGCCTCACAGACAACCGCAACCGGGCGGCGGCCGAGGTCCGTTCGGTGCTGACCAAGGGCAACGGGTCTCTGGCCACAAGCGGCTCCGTGAGCTTCAACTTCGAGCGCAAGGGGCAGATCGTCGTCCCCTCGGAGGGCCTCGACTACGATGACCTGTTCGAGAAGGCGGCCGAGGCCGGCGCCGAGGACGTCATCGACGATGACGACGTCTTCACGATCGTCACCGATCCCTCGGATATGATCGAGGTCCGCAAGGCGCTCCAGGCCGAGGGCATCGACTACGACTCCGCCGACCTGGTCATGATGCCGAAAACCGAGGTGGAGCTCTCTCTGGAGGATGCGCAGAAGGTATCGCGGCTGATCGACAATCTCGACGATCTCGACGACGTCCAGAACATCTACAGCAACTGGACGGCCTCGGACGAGGTGATGGCCCAGCTCGCGCAGGAGGATTGATCCTCGTGATCATTCTTGGCGTCGACCCGGGCCTCACCCGCTGCGGGGTCGGCGTCGTGGAGGCCGGCGGTTCCCGCCGGCTTTCCTTTATCCACGTGGATGTCGTCCGATCCGATCCGCATATATCCCAGGATCTGCGTCTTCTGGCGATCTACAACGGTCTGTCCGAGAAGCTGGAACGCTTCGCGCCGGATGCGGTCTCCATCGAGCGCGTCTTCGCCCAGGACAACCGCAACACCGTCCTGGGAACGGCTCAGGCGGCGGGCCTCGCCATGCTGGCCGCGGCGCAGCGGGGGATTCCCGTCGCGCTGCACACGCCCACCGAGGCCAAACTCGCCATCACCGGCAACGGGAAGGCCCAGAAGGTCCAGGTCGAGCGGATGGTCATGCGGTTCCTCAACCTCAATGAGATGCCCACCCCCGCCGACGCGGCCGACGCTCTGGCCCTCGCCATATGCCACGCCCTGCGGCCCGCGGGCGCGCTGCAGGGAGGGGAGAGGGAGGAGCATCTCACCGCGGCCCAGCGGCAATGGGCGCTTGCGGCCCAGCGGACGAAGCGTCGTCGGATCAACGGTGACCGGGGCATGTAGTACCATATCGAACAGATGTTCGAACAAGAGACTTCCATGTCATGGCGGACCGGGCATCCACCTACGACGGAAGGGAACGGAGCGGTATGATTGGCTTGCTGTCGGGAACGGTCGAATCGGTGGACACGGACACGACGCTTATCATGTTGTCCTCGGGCCTCGGCTTCACCGTCAGAATGCCGGCCACCGATCTTTCCTCCCTTCACGCCGGGCAGCACGCCCGCATCTACACGGTTCTCAGCGCCAGTCAGGATCAGATGACCCTGTACGGATTCATCGACGAATCCTCGCGACGGCTTTTCACCCAGCTCCAGAAAACCAGCGGGATCGGCCCCAAGGTGGCGCTGTCGCTTCTGTCTACGTTGGGAGCGACGGGATTGTCGCGGGCCATCGTCGACGGGGACGTCTCCGCACTGTCCACGGCGCCGGGATTGGGCCGGAAGGGCGCGCAGAAGATCATCCTCGAACTCAGTGGAATCCTCTCCCGGGAGGACGCCGAGAAGACGCCCGCGACGATGGACTCCGACGGCTCTCCCATGTCCACCGTGATCCAGGGGCTTATGTCCCTGGGATGGAGCGAGCAGGATTCCACCGCCGCGGCCCGTCGCGTCTGCGAAACCGACGGAGACCCGCATGACGGCGCCCCCGGCGCGGAGGACATCCCCCGACTGCTGCGACTCGCCTTGGCGTCAATGGACAGAGGACGATAGATCATGACGAACGGCCACGACAACTCCGGCGCCGCAGAGGAATCCCTCCGCATGGTGTCCTCGTCTCCGCTGGACAACGAGCCCGTCAGCGACGAGGAGCTGAGACCCCACCATCTTGAGGGGTTCATCGGGCAGCCGCGACTCAAGGCGCAGCTGCAGCTGTTCCTGGATGCGGCGCGCAAACGCGACGTGCCGCCGGACCATATCCTCCTCGCAGGCCCTCCCGGATTGGGAAAGACGACCCTCGCCATGATCGTCGCCAATGAGCTCGAAGTCCCCATACGGGTGACCTCCGGGCCGGCGATCCAGCACGCCGGCGACCTCGCGTCCATTCTCAGCTCATTGGAGACGGGGGAGGTTCTGTTCATCGACGAGATCCATCGCCTTCCACGGGCCGCGGAGGAGCTCCTGTACATCGCCATGGAGGACTTCCGCGTCGATGTGATGGTCGGCAAGGGGCCCGGCGCATCCTCCATCCCCCTGACGCTGCCGCGGTTCACCGTTATCGGAGCCACGACCCGGGAGGGCATGCTCCCTTCGCCCCTTCGAGCGCGTTTCGGATTCACTGCGCATCTGGACTTCTACCCGCATGAGGAGCTCGAACGGCTGATCGAGCGCTCGTCCGACGTGCTGGGCATGCGTCTGGCGCCGGATGCGGCGCGGGAACTCTCGCTCCGTTCCCGCGGTACCCCGCGAATCGCCAATCGCCTTCTCCGCAGGGTGCGCGACTGGGCCACCGTGCATGATCTGTCGACTGTCGGCCCCGATGCGGTTCATGACGCGCTGTCCCTCTACCAGATCGATTCCGAGGGGCTCGACCGTCTGGACATCGCCGTCCTCAGGGCCATCGTGCGCAATTTCAACGGCGGACCCGTCGGGCTCAACAACCTGTCCGCCATGGTGGGGGAGGAGTCGGAGACCGTCGAAACCGTGTGCGAGCCCTATCTGGTCCGCGAGGCGTTCCTCGTGCGCACGCCCAAGGGCCGTGTCGCCACGGATAAGGCGTGGAGGCATCTGGGCATCACGCCCCCTGGACGTGACGGCGATGTCAGCAAGAACATCTAGAGTATGTGCTCGTCGGATGTTGTCGGTGACATCCCTTGCGTGAGGAGTTCCTTCAGTGGATCAGGGCCAGCAATTGTTCTTCATGGTCATAATCATCGTGCTCTTCGGAGGCATGATGTGGTGGTCATCGCGGAAGACGCGTAAACAGCAAAAGGAAACACAGGATTTCCGCAAGAATCTCCAGCCCGGCGAGGAGGTCATCACGATCGGCGGCGTGATCGGCAAGGTGGTGTCCGTCGACCCCCAGTACGAGGAGATCGTCCTGGATTCAGAGGGATCCCTGATGAGATTCACCTTCAGGGCCATCCACAAGGCCTACACCAGGCCGGCATTCATCCCGGACTCCGAGGTGGACGAGCAGGGGAATCCCCTTCCCGAGGCTACGGGCGAATCATCGGATGAGGTCTCACCCACCCCATCGGATTCGACCTCATCGTCGGCCGAGTCCGTATCATCAGCCGAGTCCGGAACGCCCGGAACGGACTCCGATCCGGCGGACGGCACGACCCCGTCCTCGGCATCGGTCCCGAACGAGGCGGACGCCCGATAAAGAACGGCTTCACGGACCGGACGACAAGAGATTGCTCGTCCGGTCCGGGCGTGACGGCCCGATCACGGCCACTCAGTTCGCGGTCGCTCGGCGATCACTCAGCGACCACACAAAGGAACACGAGGATGAGAACGAATGTCTCACGGTGACATCAGCATCGATAAATTGGAGAAGGTCGATCAGGCGGACGCCCGATATCTGGTGTCTCTGATCCGGTCCATTCCGGATTTCCCCAAACCCGGAATCCTGTTCAGGGATTTCATGCCCGTACTGGCCGACCCCCGTGGCCTGCGGATCATGATCAACGGGCTGGAGGCCGCGCTGCCGGTTCCCGTCGATTCCTTCGACCTCGTGGCGGGTCTTGAGGCGCGCGGCTTTCTCTTCGGCCCGGCATTGGCGTCCCGACTGGGGAAGGGCTTCATAGCCGTCCGAAAGGCAGGAAAGCTTCCTCCCGAGACCGTGGGGGAGGAGTACTCTCTCGAATACGGAACGCAGAGAATCGAGATCGAACGTTCGGCGATCCGTCCGGGACAACGGGTGCTGGTCGTCGACGACCTCATCGCCACGGGCGGGACGGCCAAAGCCGCCGCCGACCTCATCGTCGCATGCGGAGGGAAAGTGTCGGGATTCAGCTTCGTCATGGAGCTCAACGGGTTGAATGGCGTGGCCGCGTTGGGTGATCATCCGACCAGCTCATTGCTGACCATGCCAGCCTGACATCACAACCGGAACGGGAGGGATTTCTTCTGATGGATCTCTATGAGTACCAGGCGCGCGAGCTTCTGGCGGAACAGGGAATCGCCATTCCCCGCGGGTTCTATGCGACTACGCCTGAGGAGGCCGTCGCCGCGGCCGTCCGCATCGGATTCCCCTGCGTGGTCAAGGGACAGGCCACGATAGGACATCGGGGACAGGCGGGTGCCGTCGTCGTCGCCCATGACGCGGATGAGGTCCGCGAGCTGTCCCGCCGCATACTGCCCATGACGATTCACGGCCATCACGTCAACGGCGTCCTCATCGCCGAGGCCAAGAACATCATCCACGAGTATTACGTCTCCATCTCGGTCGACAGATCGTCACGGGACTTCGATGTCCTCGCCACGGCGAATGGCGGAACCGAGGTGGAGGAGGTCGCTCGGCAGCATCCCGAGTCGGTCAAAAGACTCCATATCGAGGCCCTGGACGACTTCGACGAATCGGCCGCCCGAGACATGGCGCGGAGCATCGGCTTCTACCATGCGGACGTCGATCAGGCCGCCGACATCCTTCTGCGCATGTGGCGCTGCTTCATCGAGAACGACGCGACATTGGTCGAGATCAATCCCCTCGCGAAAATCGGCGATCCGGATGACGAATCATCCAAGATGCTGTGCGCGCTTGACGCCAAGATTTCGCTTGACGGGAACGCGGCGTTCCGGCATGACGGCTGGTCCCGGTTCGAGGACACCTCACGTCACGACCCCTTCGAGGAGCGGGCGAAGAAACTGGGCCTGCATTACGTCAGGCTCCGCGGACAGGTAGGCGTCATCGGCAATGGGGCCGGACTTGTTATGAGCTCGCTCGACGCCGTCTCGGGCGCAGGGGACGCGCAGGGCAGCGGCGTCGCGCCGGCCAATTTCCTCGACATCGGCGGAGGGGCCTCGGCCAAGGTGATGCAGGACAGCCTGTCGATCATCCTGTCCGACCCGCAGGTCGCGTCGGTGTTCATCAACATCTATGGCGGCATCACCTCCTGCCGTCTTGTGGCCGAAGGGATCCTCAGCGCGATCGACGCCCTGGGATCGCATCTGCCGATAATCGTGCGATTCGACGGCAACGAGGCGGCCGAGGGACTGGACATCCTCGGAAGCGCCGGCCGCCCGTCGATACATGTCTGTCCGACCATGGAGGAGGCCGCCGCACTCGCGGCGCGTATGGCGGTTTCGGGAGGGGACAATAAGTGAGTGTTTTCATTGACGACGGATCTCCGGTGATCGTCCAGGGGATGACGGGTCATCAGGGCATGGTCCATACCGCCCGCATGCTTCGGGCGGGAACGCGCATCGTCGGCGGGGTCAATCCACGCAAAGCCGGATCGCTTATCGACTTTCCCGGCGTCGACGGAGGACCGGACGTCCGCATCCCCGTCTTTGCCGACTGCGCGCAGGCTCGGAAGGCAACGGGGGCCCGCGCGAGCGTGATCTTCGTTCCCCCGCGTTTCGCGAAGGACGCGATGGTCGAGGCGATCGAAGCGGGCATGTCGCTTATCGTGGTGATCACGGAGGGCATTCCCGTGGCCGACACCGCCTACGCCGTGGAGCTCGCCCTGCGACGCGGATCGCGGATCGTGGGGCCGAACTGCCCGGGACTGATCACCCTGCCCGCATCCCCCACGGGTCGGGGCGTGAATCTCGGCATCATACCCGATGGAATCGTGGGCCGCGGTCCCCTGGGCCTTGTCTCCAAATCGGGAACCCTGACATACCAGCTGATGGGAGAGCTTTCGGACATCGGATTCACCGCATGCCTGGGCGCGGGAGGGGATCCCATCGTCGGCACGACGCTTCAGGAGGCCCTTGAGCAGTTCAACGCCGACCCCGACACCAAGGCCGTGATGATGATCGGAGAGATAGGCGGAGCCGCCGAGCAGGAGGCCGCCGAGTGGGCCCGGAGGAACATGGACAAACCCGTGGTCGCCTACATCGCCGGATTCACGGCTCCCGAGGGACGCCAGATGGGGCACGCGGGAGCGATCGTATCCCAGGGAAAGGGAACGGCGCAGGACAAGAAGACGGCATTGGAATCGTGCGGGATTCCGGTGGGATCCACTCCCGCGCAGGCCGCGGCCATCATGCGTTCGCTTATTCAGGACAAGGCAATCCGGCGCCAATGACTCCACGATCCTGCCTCCGACGCTTGCTCATGGGCATCGTGGTGTCCGCGTGCGCCCTTGCGCTGTACGCTCTGGCCGTGGGGCTGTTCCTCGCGTTGACGCTTCTTGTCATCTCCATGGAGGAGGGCGAGGAAAGCGTATCCCAATCCGCGATCCCTCTTATGGAGGCGGTGGTTCTGCAGAGCCAGGGGATCGGCATCACATGGGGATCCGTGACCGTGACCCTCATACCGCTTCTGCTCACGGTTCTTCTCGTGGCGCTGATCGCGGCCCTGACCATGCAGTTGGCGGGATCACCCCTCGGATATCTTTCAGGAGTGCTCACCTGGTCCGGATTGTCATGGATATTCACTCAGGGCGTCACCGTCACCCTTATGGATCCGACGTGGACGATTATCGCGAAAGCCGCCGCGCTGTTCTCCCTGGCGTATGTTCTCGGATCGCTGGGAAGAAAGCCCCCGGTACTCGCCGACCTGATCAGGGCGGCTCACGAACGGATACCATCCGCCGTCGGACGCGTCGGACGCGTCGGAATTCAGATCGTAGCCGTCGTTCTGGCATCCTCCCTCGCGGCGGGAATCATCGTGACGACCATATGGGCCATACGCAACCATTCCGGCATGGCGGCGTTGTTCGACATGCTGGGCATGAAAACCGGATCACGCATTCTCACCACGCTCTGCACGCTTATATGGCTGCCCAATATATGGCTGTGGGGATTGTCCTGGATGTGCGGATCCGGTTTCTCGATCGGTTCGGACGCGACGTTCACCTTGTGGTCCGGAAGTGCCACCGACCTTCCCCCTATCCCGCTTCTGGGGATCCTTCCCGACGCGGTGGGCAACGACGCATTGCGCACCACGCTCCTTCTCGTTCCCGTGGCGATCGGCTTCGCCGCCATGTTGGCGATGCTGCTGTCGTCCCGAGCCTATCGTCTACGTCCTGTCCGAACGGAAGATCCGCACGTCTTCCTGACCTCCCTTCTCTCGTTCCTCACCCCCGCGGCGTCGATGCTCGTCGCAGTGGCCGTGCTCTCGGCGGCATTCAGCGCTCTGTTCGCCCTATCGAACGGAGCCCTGGGAACGGATCGTCTCGCCCACGTCGGAGTGAACGTCGCGCAGGCCACCCGCGCAGTGACGCGTTCGGCCGCATGGGGGATGCTGGCCGCGTGGACGCTGGTCCTCATCGTCTTCTGCGCCGTTTTCGCGACGAAATGGCTCCACGCCACCATCCGCACCCGTCTGAAGGCCACGCCGAAGGACTTCCCGGAGGGCTCCACGAAGGACTCCCCGGGGGACGGACCACGAATCGTCAGCTCACAACCACCAACCAAGGAGGAGAACGATGGCAGCAACTAACCGACCAATCAAACGGGCGTTGGTGTCCGTCTACCACAAGAACGGTCTGGACGTCCTCGCCCGGGCGTTCATCAAGGCGTCGGTCGAGGTCGTGTCCACGGGATCCACCGCCAAGGCGCTGCGCGACTACGGGGTCGACGTCATCGACGTCAGCACCGTCACGGGCTTCCCCGAGAGTCTGGGAGGACGCGTCAAAACGCTTGATCCCCATATCCACGCGGGAATCCTCGCGGATATGACCAATCCCGACCATGTGGGGCAGCTGCGGGAGCTGGGCATCAAGCCCTTCGATCTGGTCGTCGTCAATCTCTATCCCTTCGAACAGACCGTCATCTCAGGGGCCGACGAGGCCTCGTGCATCGAGAAGATCGACATCGGAGGCCCCTCCATGGTCAGAGGTGCGGCCAAGAACAGTGCGAGCGTCGCCGTCATCACGGATCCGGAGGATTATGCCCTCGTCGCGTCCCGCGTGGAGAACGGCTCGGGATTCACGCTCGAGGAGCGCCGTTGGCTGGCCGCACGGGCCTTTGCCGCCACCGCCGCCTATGACGCGTCCATCATCGAATGGGCCTCGACGACGTGGCCGCGTCCCGAATCGCTTACCGGGGATGGCCATGAACCCACGACGGAGGACGCCGCAAGCGGGCCGTCCGCGGCGGATGAGACGCTGTTCCCGAGGAATCTGACACGGACATGGTCGAAATCCCATGAGCTCCGATATGGCGAGAACCCCCATCAGAAGGCCGCGCTGTACCGCGATCCCCTCAATCTTTCCGGATTCGCCCAGGCGGATCAGCTTGGCGGAAAGCCCATGAGCTACAACAACTACGTGGACGCCGACGCCGCATGGAGGGCCGTGTGGGACATGTCCCCCCACATCGCCGTCGCCGTCGTCAAGCACAACAATCCCTGCGGTCTGGCCATCGGCGACACCGTGGCACAGGCCCATCTCAAGGCCCATGCCTGCGATCCCCTCAGCGCCTACGGCGGTGTGATCGCCGCCAACGCCCCCATCACCATGGAGATGGCGCAGGGAGTCCGCCCCATCTTCACCGAGGTGATGGTGGCTCCCGATTATGAGCCCGGCGTCGTGGAGTTCCTCCGGCAGCACAAGAAGAACCTCCGGATCCTCAAGGTGGCCCAGCCTCCGCGGTCCGCGACCCAGATGCGCGCCATCGATGGAGGGGTTCTGGTGCAGTCCACCGATCTCATCGACGCCCCCGGCGATGATCCCCGGTCATGGACACTGGTCTCGGGACAGGCCGCGGACGAGCCGACATTGCGCGATCTCCAGTTCGCATGGCGAGCCATCCGCTGCGTCAAATCCAACGCCGTTCTGCTCGCCCACGACGGCGCCACCGTGGGCATCGGCATGGGACAGGTCAATCGCGTCGACTCCTGCAATCTTGCGGTTGAAAGAGCCAACACCCTCGCCGACGGAGCGAACCGCGCACGCGGCTCCGTGGCGGCTTCCGACGCCTTCTTCCCCTTCGCGGACGGCCCCCAGATCCTCATCGACGCCGGAGTCAGGGCGATCGTCCAGCCAGGAGGATCGATCAGGGACAAGGAGGTCATCGCGGCGGCCCAATCGAGCGATGTGACGATGTACCTGACGGGCACACGCCACTTCTTCCACTGAACCGTAGGATGATCCCCGCCTCATGACATGGGTTTGAACGGCGCCGCCATCCGGCATAGCGCGGATGATGGCGGCGCCGTGGCCATATCCTGCACGGAATCCATATTCGGCACGGGACATGGGACAATGTGCAGGGACAGTATGTCATAGGTCGACGGGAGCCGAAGACGAACAACGGGAAGACGAACAACGGGAAGACGAACAACGGGAAGACGAACGAAGGAAAGGCAGGTGCGCATATGAGCGACGGCGGTCATCACCCCTATGTCTCCGAATCGCATGAGGGATCACCGTGGTTCGAATGGGCGCTCACCCTCATCGTCATCGTCGCGACGGTCCTCGGATTCATAGGAAAGACCATGGAGGCCACGGCGGTGTTCTCCGTGGCCTCCATGGTCTGCGCGTTCCTCAGGCTCGCTCTTCGCGAGCGGAGTCCGTGGAAGGTGCGTTCAGTGCGTTTCGACTCCTTCATCGGATTCGCTCTGGGACTCGGACTCATCGTCCTCTACATGTCCATCAGGCTCCACGGCTGACTCCGATTCCGCATCATCCGCGGTTTGCGCATCATCAACGACCGAGTCCTCGTCGCCGTCCGCATCGGTATCGCTGGCCGTTACGGCATTCTGGAAGGTCTGGGGCACCGAGGCGGGGCGCGGATTGAGAACCATCTGCGAGACGATCACCACCAATGACACCAGAGCCGCGGCAAGAACCGGGCATATCCAGAAGATCCATAGCTGCTGAAGCGGCTCCTGCGCGAGCCCATGGTTCTGCGCGAACACGGCGATGCCGGTAGAACGCGCGGGATTCAGTCCAGAACCCGTGACCGGATACGTGATCCCGGCGGCGATGCCATAGGCCACCGCGATGAACCCCGTGTGGGCCGCATCGACATGACCATCCTGATCCATCGCGCGCAGCACCGTGGAGATGACGATCAGGGCACCGATCAGCTCGACGATGACCGCCAGCGCGATGCTGAAGGTGACGTTCACGCTGCTCAGCGTCGAATACGACACCGATCCGTCATCGAAGCCGTTGACGGCCGGCGTCAGCCAGATCTTTGCCGTCAACGTGGATGAGGTGGGCAGAAGCCTCACGATCAGCGCACCGGCGCCAATGGCTCCCACCAGCTGGGCCACGATGTACGAGACCCCATCGACGATGCGCGTGCGCCCCATCAGCATCGCGGCGAGGGTGACGGCCGGATTGGTCTGCGCGCCGGACACCCTGCCGAAGACGACGGCCGCCGCCATGTAGGCCAGACCCGTCGCAACCGCGACGAAGGCCATGTTGACTCCGTACATCGCGGTCCCCAGCGTGCTCACGGCATAGATGGCGAAGCACACCACCAGGCTTGAGGCGAATTCGGATGCGATGCGGAGGGCTAGTGGATACGACACGGTTTTCTCCGCGCCTCTGGTAATGCAATCGTTCATGACGGTCCTTGTCTTGACTGCCGCGGAACCCCGCGGAACGCTGTCAGTGTACCAGTCCATCCTCGGAATGCGGTATCATGGTCACTTCGTATGCGTCGCCCTGGGCACGGATACGACATCATCGACGCCGCCACGAGCAGGACATCGTCATCGCGGCGTCATCGGGCCACGTTGGGAGAACGATGCCACACACGAACACCACATCTTTTCAGGACACCCCCCATCGGCAGGGAACGCGGGAGGAGCGCCCATCCGATGATGGCGCGATACGCCTTCAGAAGCTTCTGGCGCAGGCGGGTTTCGGTTCACGACGCAAATGCGAGGAGCTGATCACCGAAGGGCGCGTGGAGGTCGACGGGGAGCTGGTCACCCAGCTGGGGACCCGCGTGAACCCCCGAAGCCAGAAGGTCCGCGTCGACGGTTCACGGGTCCGTCTCGACGGACGGCACGTCACGCTGGCTCTGAACAAGCCACGCAAGGTCCTCAGCACCATGGACGACCCGAAGGGGCGCTTCACTCTCAGGGACATCGTGGGCGACAAATACGAGCGGATATTCCACATGGGCCGTCTGGACTACGATTCCGAGGGTCTGATCCTCATGACCAACGACGGCGAGCTGAGCCAGCACGTCATGCATCCCAAATACGAGGTCGCGAAAACGTATATCGCCACGATTGACGGACATATCGGCGGCAACGTGTGCCATCGCCTCGTCACCCAGGGCGTTCAGCTTGAGGATGGCCACATCTCCTTCGACCGGTGCGCGATCATCGACTCGAACAGGGACACGACCATCGTCAAAGTCGTTCTCCACTCGGGACGCAACAGAATCGTCAGACGCGTGTTCGCCGCGGTCGGATTCCCCGTCCGTCGGCTTGTCCGCACGCAGATAGGCCCCATCCGTCTTGGAGACGTCAAGCCTGGAGCCTATCGCGTTCTGTCTGCGACCGAGGTCCGGTCGCTGTCCAAGGAGGTCGGTCTATGATCCGCGTCGCCATCGACGGGCCCGCCGGAGTGGGTAAATCATCGACGTCGAAGGCCCTGGCCGAACATTACGGATACGCCTATCTGGACACGGGCGCGATGTATAGGGCCTGCGCATGGTGGTGCATAAGGTCAGGCCTCGACCTCGACGCCGAGGATCTCGATGCGCAGGCCATCACCGAGGCGGTCGGGGACTTCTTCACCGGCGGTCATGCGCGGTTCGGCGTCGATCCGAAGGATCCCGTCGTGGAATCCGACGGCCGCGACATCCGCGACGAGATACGGTCCCATGACGTCTCATCCCATGTCTCCACGGTGTCGTCGATCATCCCCGTCAGGCATGTCCTCATCGCCGCCCAGCGCGCCATCATCGCCCAGGAGTCCGACGCGGAGTCGTTCTCGCACGGCACGGGAATCGTCGTGGAGGGCCGCGACATCACGACGGTGGTCGCCCCCGACGCCGAGGTAAGGGTGCTGCTGACCGCCCGCGAGGACGTCCGGCAGGCCCGCCGAAGCGGGCAGAAATCCGCAGGGGTCGGTCAGGACGACGTCGCTGCCCGCGACCATGCGGATTCGACGGTGACCAGCTTCCTCTCGGCCGCCGACGGCGTGACCACGGTGGACAATTCCGACCTGACGTTCCAGCAGACGCTCGATGCCCTGATCGCCCTGGTTGATGCCGCGATCGACGAGCAGGAATACCAGCGATACGCGGCCAACCTTGAGGGATACGATCTCGACGACGACGACAGGCGCCTTCTCGACGGAGACGAGTCGCGCGACGCCGCGGGCACGGCATCCGCCCGCATGGTCGGCGTCATCGCCGTGGTCGGACGGCCCAATGTCGGCAAATCCACACTCGTCAACAGGATTCTGGGCCGCAGGGCCGCCGTCGTCGAGGACGTCCCCGGCGTCACCAGGGACCGCGTGAGCTACGACGCCGAATGGGCCGGAACCGATTTCCGTCTGGTGGACACGGGAGGCTGGGAAAGCGGCGTGGAGGGGATCGATTCCGCCGTCGCGGATCAGGCCGAGATCGCCGTGGGTCTCGCCGACACCGTCATCCTGGTCGTCGACGGGCAGGTCGGCATGACCGCCACGGACGAACGGATCGTCTCCATGCTCAGGGCGTCGGGGAAGACGGTGACGCTCGCGGTGAACAAAATCGACGGACAGAGCGCCGAATACCTCACCGCCGAATTCTGGAAGCTCGGGATGGGACAGCCCTACGGAATATCGGCCATGCATGGGCGTGGCATCGGGGAGCTCCTCGACGCCGCCGTCGCGGCGCTGTCGAGGTCGAGCCGGACCTCCGGAAGCCTCACTCCGTCTCATCTACGCCGCGTGGCGCTCATCGGACGCCCCAACGTGGGTAAGTCATCCCTTCTCAACCAGATGGCCCATAATGAACGCTCCGTCGTCAACGAGCTCGCCGGCACCACACGGGACCCCGTTGACGACGTCGTGACCATTGATGGCGAGGACTGGCTGTTCATCGACACCGCGGGGATACGACGCCGGCAGCACAAGCTCACCGGGGCGGAGTACTACTCATCCCTTCGGACCGCTGCGGCCATCGACAGAGCCGAACTCGTTCTGGTCCTCTTCGACGCCTCGCAGCCCATATCCGATCAGGACCTCAAGGTGATGAGCCAGGCGGTGGACGCCGGACGAGCGGTCGTTCTGGTGTTCAACAAATGGGACCTCGCCGACGAGTTCGTCAGACAACGCGTGGAGAGACTGTGGCAGACCGAATTCGACCGGGTCACCTGGCTCAACGCGTGAATCTGTCCGCGAAAACCGGATGGCACACGAACCGTCTGGCCGACGCCATGAGGAAGGCGCTGAGCTCATGGGACCAGCGCGTTCCCACCGGAAAGCTCAATGCCTTCCTCGGGCAGCTGCAATCGGCCCATCCTCACCCTCTTCGTGGAGGGAAGCAGGCCCGCATCCTGTTCGCGACGCAGGCGTCCACGCGACCGCCGCGTTTCGTCATCTTCGCGACGGGATTCCTGGAACACGGATACCGACGGTTCATCGAAAGATCGTTGCGGGAGGAGTTCGGCTTCGAGGGGACTCCGCTTCAGATCTCGGTCACGGTCAGGGAGAAACGCCGCCGTTAGACCATTGGATTACGTCGCCGACAGACCAGAAAGCGTCACGTATCGATATAGCTTCACGTATCGATGGTGGGAGCCTCCGGGACCCTGCGGTTCGCCCCGCCATGGCCATGCGGTGGCGGCGTGGCGGCGACGTCATGGCGGCGTCGCGATGACGACACGAAATGACGCGCAGTTGAGGAACGACCGCAATTGTGCTAGTATCTCCTCTCGGTGCCTCGTGCACTGTTCGGGCCGTAGCGCAGTTTGGTAGCGCACTTGACTGGGGGTCAAGGGGTCGCGGGTTCAAATCCCGCCGGCCCGACATTGACGAATGACCGGCGTGATCGCGCCGGTCATTCGCGTATACGACGCAAAGGAACTCCATGATGATCTGCCGCGGTCTGCAATCACCCGCCGCCATCCGTGGGTAGCCCTGTGGGTAGCCACTAGGTAGCCACGAACGAGAAGAAGGAGAGGAGTCCACATGTCCGACGAATTCGAGAAGTCTGCGGACACGATGCGTGACGCCGGAATGAGTGAGACCGCCATCTCACAATTCAGGAGGATGTACGACGTCTGGCGCTCCGGGAACGAAGGAACGGTGATAGCCAAGGACGACGTCGAGCCCCTCACCGACGTTCCCAGCTTCCATGACGTCTACGGAACCATAGACCATGAAAAGGCCGTCCAGGCCTTCCGCAAAACCGCGTTTCTCAAACTCAACGGCGGTCTGGGAACCTCGATGGGCCTCGAACAGGCCAAGTCGCTGCTGCCGGTGCGGCGGCACAAGGCCCGGCAGATGAGATTCCTCGACATCATCCTCGGTCAGGTGATCACCGCGCGGTCACGTCTCGACGTGCCTCTTCCCGTGACTTTCATGAACTCCTTCCGCACGTCCAGGGATACGATGCGCAGAATCTCCCGGAATCGCCATTTCTCGCAGAACACCGTCCCTCTCGAGATCATTCAGCATCGGGAGCCCAAAATCGTCGAGGAAACCGGTCTCCCCGTCTCGTCCACGGCCGACGACCGGCTCGGGTGGTGCCCGCCAGGGCACGGCGATCTCTTCTCGACGATATGGGAATCCGGTCTTCTGGACATTCTCCTGGATCAGGGAATGTCCTACCTCTTCATCTCGAACTCCGACAATCTGGGGGCACGCCCCTCACGGACCCTGGCCCAGTACTTCGAGAACACCGGAGCGCCATTCATGGCCGAGGTGGCGATCAGAACGGAATCGGACCGCAAGGGCGGACACCTTGTCCGCGATCGCAGGACGGGTCGTCTCCTCCTGCGCGAGATGACCCAGGTGCGCGATCAGGACAAGGCGTACGCGCAGGACATCTCGCGGCATCCGTACTTCAACACGAACAGCATGTGGATCAGAATCGACGCGTTGAAGAAGAAGCTCGAGGAGTACCACGGAGTTCTTCCCCTTCCCGTCATCGTCAACCACAAGACCGTCGATCCCACCGACCCGACCTCGCAGAAAGTAGTCCAGCTGGAGACCGCCATGGGAGCCGCGATGGCGCTGTTCGACGGCGCCATCAGCGTACAGGTCGACAGGATGCGCTTCCTGCCCGTGAAGACCACCGATGATCTCTTCCTCATGCGATCCGATCGCTTCCATCTCACGGATTCGTTCGAGATGGAGGATGGCGACTACAATCTGCCCAACGTCAAGCTGGACGACCGGTACTATCGCAACATCTCGGATTTCGACGAGCGCTTCCCCTACGACGTTCCATCCCTCGCGGCCGCACGGTCGGTCACGATCGACGGCGACTGGACGTTCGGACGCAACGTCGTCATGTACGGGGACGCCCATCTCGACGATCCGGGACATCCCAGCTACGTTCCCGACGGCCAATTCGTCGGTCCGCAGGGCATCGAGCCCGACAACTGGGTGTGACCGTCGCCGGTCTGGTCGCACACCGACGGGCCAGACCGGTGAATCCGCCGACGGCGTACGTCGTAGTGACGCGCTGGACGATATGAAATCACCCGGAAAAACGCCAGTGCCGGAGAAATGGCGCGACGCCGCGTAAAAAAAGCTCTACTATGGAATATAGTGCGTTCACACAAGGAACGCGATGTAAGGAAACGTTAACGATACGTGAGGACCAATGGCAGAGGGAAGCAGTGGAAGGCGGCGTTTTTCCGACAAATGGGGAAAGCATGAACTTGATGTTCTGGCCGTCCTATCATCGGCCTTCCCGCAGTGGCTCACCTCAAGACAGATCGCCCAGCGCGTGAAGGCCTATGCCGACTCCTATGGGGAACTGGCCGATCAGGCGGCCAAGGCCGCCTTCGCCAAACAGTTCCAACGCGATCGTGCGAAGCTGGCCGCGATGGGCATCGCCATCGAGTCGCGTCAGCCGGAGTACTCGTCGAAGTCCGAAGGACAAGATTTCGCATCGTATCGTCTTCAGCTCGGCGACGAGCCCCGCGTGCGTCTTCGCTTCGAACAGGAGGATCTTCCCATCCTCGCTGCGGCGAACTATCTCGCCCGGTCCATGTCCATCTCGTCGCGCACATCCCAGGAGTCGGTGGAGAGACGGTCCTCACGAACAACCCCACGGGTCCCGCAGACACCGGCCCCGGGCCTCGGCCTCGATTCCATCGCACCCGGTCTGGGAACGCAGACGATTCCCGACGCTCTGGTCAAGGTGATCGATTCACGTCGCTTCGCCGCAACCGTGGATGTGGACGGGGAGCATCTCAACGTGGCCTACGCCGATTCGGACGATCTGGCCATGTTCGTCCTCGAGCATCCGGGGGCCTCCATCGTCAACCCGCAGGAAGCCGTCGACGCCTTCCACCGTCGTCTCACCTCCGCGGTCACCATCACGCTCGCCGACACCAGCGAGGGCGACGAGGGGGACACCGTGGTGTCTCCGACGATCAGCCGTCAGGGCGACGAAGGGGATGCCCCCCAACAGCAGACGTCCGCCCATAAGAACGCCGCCGCCTTCCAGACGGGCAGCGAGGTCGACAGACGGCTGCGTCTGATGCTCTTCCTCTCCGCCCATCTTGGCGAGGAGTTCTCTCTGGCGGAGCTCGCCGAGCGTTTCATCGGTCCGACCAGAACGCCCGAGGAGACTCGTCGCGCCGTGGCTGCGATACACAAGGACATCAACACGCTGACGACCGTGTCCGACGACGGCGAGATGGCCGGAAGCCAGTTCTTCGACATCGATTGGTCGCTTCTGGATTCCGAGGGAATCGTCTCGGCGACCAATTCTCTGGGGTTGGAGCGTCTGGCCGGAATCTCCCAGCAGTATCTCAGCATGCTGACCGCATCCGCCAGCTATCTGGCCCATGCCCCGCTTCTTCCCGATAGGCAGCGCTCCCAGGCGGAGTCCCTCTATCTGCGCCTGCGGCAGCACGTGCGTCCCGGCGAGACCCCATGGCTGAGTCTGACGGGGTATGAGCTTGAGCCACGCAGCTTCTCCGTCGTCAAACAGGCCATCGACACGGCCTCCCTTCTGGACATGGAGTACACGGATGGAGCCGGCCGCACGCGGCGCAAGCTCGTCGCGCCGGCGAAGATATTCGTGGACGAGGGCGTCTATTATGCCGCAGTATGGACCGATGTGGCGCAGGCCGCCCCGGAGGACAAGATCCCCCTCGTCTCCACGGATATGACCATCAACCGCGCCAACGGTCTTCCCCGCATCTGGCAGGTCCTACGAATCGCCAGGATCGAGCATGCGGAGCTTGTGACCCCTACGACCAGCCTGCAGATCCCCGACGTTCCGGTGGGCGAGCTGCGCAAATGGAGCTTCGACAACGGAACCGCGGCGGTGTTCATCACGGACCATGGCGGATTGCCCTTCATCTCGACCCTGCCCGGAGCCCGGGTGGAGAAGTATGGGGAGGGGGAGAAGGTCCATCTCACGGTGTCCTCGGACTCCTGGTTCGTGGCCTTCTGCATCTCGCATGCGCGGCATATCGTATCGGTGGCTCCGCAGACCCTTCGGACCATGATCGTGGCACGGGCCCAGCGCGAGCTGAGCGTCGGGCAGCAGGACGCGTCCGCGGCATCCGACGTCGACTAGGGAACGGGAAAAGGAGATTCACCATGACATGGTGGATGTGGCTGGTTCTGATCATCGCCGCGATTGCTATCTTTGTCGCCGGATGCGTCTACGCCGTCCTCCGCGGGCTGTCCGCGTTGCGGTCGATGGGCGGAACCGTCTCGGCCATCTCATCGGCCGTCGACGCCATGAACGATCCGGGCGCGGCCACGGATGCCGGCCATACCGCATCCTTCGCTCTTCCCTTGTCGCAGGTGGCACGCCGATACGAGGATACCCGGATCGACATCGAACGTCGACGTGCTCGGAACCATATGATGCATCGCCGCATATGGCGGAACTGGGACCGCACATCCATCCCGGAGTCCCTCACGGACACCGGTTTCGAACCCTCCTCGGCGCCGATGCCCATGGATCGCGCGTCGACCCGGAAGGCCTCCACTGTGTCCGATGCGCGCGATGGACGACACCAGTAGGGGAGAGGACCCACCAGGACCATGACAGCATCGCCTGCCGAAAGATATAGGTCATTCATCAGACGCCAACGTCACGACGCCACGCTATCCGGACGATTTGCGAAATCATTCCCCTTTGATCTGGACGATTTCCAGATCAACGCCAACGACGCGCTGGAATCGGGTTCCAACGTTCTGGTGGCGGCGCCCACCGGGGCAGGGAAAACCATCATTGCCGATTTCGCGGTGTACCTCGCCCGACATCGGGGCGTGAAGGCCTTCTACACGACGCCGATCAAGGCGTTGAGCAACCAGAAGTACCATGACCTCGTCGATACGTATGGCCAGGAGTCGGTCGGGCTTCTCACCGGGGACACCGCAGTCAACCCCGATGCCGGAATCGTCGTCATGACAACCGAGGTCCTGCGCAACATGCTCTATGAGCGATCCTCGTCACTGGACTCTCTGGGGTACGTCATCCTCGACGAGGTCCACTATCTCGCCGACCGTTTCCGCGGCCCCGTCTGGGAGGAGGTGATCATCCATCTCCCCTCAGCCGTACGCATCGTCGCGTTGTCCGCGACGGTCTCCAACGTCGAGGATTTCTCGGGATGGATATCCTCGGTGCGGGGTGACACGGCACTCATCGTCTCCGAACACCGTCCCGTCCCCCTGGAACAGCATGTCCTCATCCAGCAGGACGACGCCCACGAACCCGAGCTCATCGACCTCTACAAAAGAACGGCGAGAGGGGAGCAGACTCACGAGCTCAACCCCTGGCTACCGCGTCAGCTGGAACGACTTGACCGTCAGGCCACGGAACGCCGTCCGTGGAGCAGATCCGATCGGTCCCGTCATGGAGCACATGGCGGAGGACGCGATACCGTCCATCGTCACACCCCCCGCCGCTGGGCCGTGGTCGATGAGCTTGACTTCCTGGATCTTCTGCCCGGAATCTACTTCATCTTCTCCCGCACCGGATGCGACAAGGCCGTGGAGCAGTGCCTTTCCGCCGGACTCAAGCTGACGACGGACGACGAATCGGAGAGAATCCGTCGGATCGTCGACGACATGGTTGACGGGCAGCTTTCGCACGAGGATCTCAGGGCTCTTGGCTTCCCCCGTTTCAGATTCGCGGTGGAGGCGGGATTCGCCCCGCATCATGCGGGAATGATCGCTCTGTTCCGCCAGATCGTCGAGCGCCTCTTCGAGATGGGCCTCGTGCGCATGGTGTTCGCGACGGAAACCTTGGCTCTGGGCGTGAACATGCCCGCCCGCTGCGTCGTCATCGAGAGGCTCGAGAAATACGATGGAACCGGGCATGTCGCGCTCACTCCCGGAGAATTCACGCAGCTGACCGGACGCGCGGGCCGGCGCGGCGTCGATTCGATAGGGCATGCGGTCGTGGTCGACCATGAGCGCTTCCTCCCCTCGACGATGGCCGCGCTGTCGAGCACGCGCGTCTACCCGTTGCATTCGAGTTTCCGTCCGACCTTCAACATGGCGGTCAACCTGCTCAACTACAGCGACTATTCCACGGCGCGCTCGACCCTGGACCACTGTTTTGCCCAGTGGGAGGCCAACCGTTCGGCGGAGGCGTTGGAGGCCCGCATCAATCGCCTTGGCGACGCCATCGCATCGTACAAGAAGGCCTTCGCATGTTCGCACGGGGATTTCCGCGACTATATGGAGATACGACGGGATCTCAGCACGGCGCAGAAGGACGACCGACGCGCCCTCAAACGCCGGGCGTTCCGGACGGATGCGGAACGCTCGGAGGCCTTCCGCCGTCTGGACGAACGTATCGCCACGCTCAAACGCCGCGAGCACGACCACCCCTGCCGTTCCTGTCCCGATCTGGATCGGCATCTGGTATGGGGGCACCGCTGGATCCGAGAGTCGCGCGAGCTCGATCGGGCCACCGAGGCGTACGACAACCGAACCGGATCCGTCGCCCACGAATTCGACAGCATATGCGATGTCCTGGAGTCCCTGGGCTACGTGCATCGGTCGATCAGGGGCGCGCGCGCATCGCTGCGGCTGACTCCCAAGGGGGACATGCTGCGTCGGCTCTATAGCGAGCGCGATCTTCTGCTAGCCGAGTTGATGACGCGTGGCGTGTTCGATCGACTGGGGTACCGTGAGCTCGCCGCCGTGGTATCGTCCCTGATCTACGAGCCCCGCCGGAGTGGTGACGGTGAGCCGCGTCGTTTTCCGGGCGGCGACGACGGCCCCGTGTCCAGAACCAGCAAAGGGATTATGGATGTCTGGGGAGAAGTAGATTCCCTATGCGTCGATCACGGGCTTGATAAGTCGCTGCCGGTGGACTTCTCGATATGCGACATCGTCTATGACTGGACCGGGGGAGCGCCTCTGTCTATGGTGCTGGAGCACAGCGACATCACCGGAGGGGATTTCGTCAGATCCATGAAGCGCTTGTCGGATCTTCTGGGCCAGATGCTCGAGGCGTGCGGCTCCGGTTCCGGGCTCATCCCCGCCATGGACCCCGCAATAATCCGTCAGGCACGCGACCGCGTGAACAGGGGAGTGGTGGCGTATTCCGGCGTCGATTGACATGGCCGCATTCCCATCGTTCTCAGCCTGCGAGAACGATGGGAAGAACGTCGACGTCCGAAGTGTTCGATACCTTGGACAATGGTATTGTATGTGCGGCAGCGATGCATGGTTCGCATGTTTCGCATCGGCCGCGACAAGGAAGGCAGACAAGATGGCGGAGCGCAGCCTGCGCGGTATGAGCATCGGGGCCAAGTCGTTGGAATCCGACGACAACGTTGATTTCGCGGCACGCACGGAGGTGTCGTTCATTTGTCCGAAGGGCCACCGGACCATCCTTCCCTTTGCCGAAGGCGCGGAGATTCCCAACGAGTGGGAGTGCCGCTGCGGGTCGACGGCGCATCGCGAGGACGAATCCAATGAGGTCGCCGACGATATCGTCAAGCCGACCAGAACCCATTGGGACATGCTTCTGGAACGACGCAGCGAGGATGAGCTGAAGGCGCTGCTCGACAAGCGTCTGGCCATGCATCATGACGGGTGGATCCCCGACTACGAGTAGGAGGAGACCGTCCTCGGCGCAAACCTTCGATGGAATGCGACGCATACGGCAAAAGCAAGCGGTGGAACGATATCCCCATAGCCGACCTGATCATAGGCCGGCTTAATACAAGGAAGCACCACGAACCATGGCATTGTCTCCGATCACACACCAGCGGCGCATCGTCCTTTTGGATCTTGACGGTACTCTCACGAAGTCCGACCCTGGAATCATCGCCAGCGCGCGGAAGGCCATGCAGAGGATCGGCGTGCCGGTCCCCGACATGGCGGAGATGCGCAGATTCATCGGTCCCGCGATCAGCGAGTCGATGCGGCGCAACAACGTCCCCGAGGATCGTCTTGACGAAGCCGTCGCCATATACCGCCGATACTATTCCGACGAGGCCGTGTTCGAGGATCCACTGCACCCGGGGCACAAGGTTCCGGGCTGTCTGGCCAACTCCGTGTATCCCGGAATCCCCGAGCAGCTTCGACGCCTTCGCGAGCAGGGGTTCGTTCTTGCCGTCGCCACATGCAAACCCGAATATCAGGCCAGACCGATTTGCGAGCATTTCGGTCTGGATCGTCTCGTCGATGGGATATATGGCGCCAGCCGGGACTCGTCGCGCATCACGAAGGATCGGGTCATTAGCTACGCCTTCGATATGATGTCATTCGATAAGGCCTCCGGGGACAGGGCGTTGATGGTCGGAGATCGTTGGACGGACGCCGATGGCGCGCGCCTTTGCGGTCTGGATTGCCTGGGCTGCGGATGGGGATATGCGGAGTCCGGCGAACTGCACGACCATGGCGCGTATCGGATCATCGCCGGGGTCAATGAGCTGTCTGCGGCCGTGAGCGAGTATTTCCGATCGTAGGCATTTCCACGTAGACATTTTCGTAGGCATTTCCCAAGCTCGCGTATTCCGCTCGCATGTTCCGCTCATGAATTTCGCGGCGTGAGTGTATTCCCTGATATGGGCTCCGGTGGGATGGGCTCCGCCGTTCCGTCCTGGACATTCGTGATTGGACATTCGTTACGCCGGTCTGAACGTCCGATGCGCGCTCCTCTTTCCTTGCAAAGTCAATCGCCGATAATGCACGTTATGTCAGATTCGATAATCACGAGCGCTCCCCGTCGCCGATTCCACCCCGTCCCATCCGCTGCGCACGACAACGATGCGTTCGGCAACGCTCGGCTGAGACCGGCGGCGATCAGCTGCGTCCGATCCGCACACGTCGCCGATGACACCGCCGGCGTGAACGTCATCGGCGACGTGAAGGATCGGTACCCTTCGGATGCAGGCGTCGGTCCATCTCACCATGCATCGCATGAACCGCATGCACATAGAGAAGCGCCAGTTGTATTCCGACCGCGGCAACCGCCACGCAGGCCGAGACCAGTCCGACCGATCGATACCACGCGTCAACGTCCGCCGATAGGTCCGGACGGACAAGAAGATACACGGCATACGACGAGGCGAAGACGATCGCCGAGACGAGATGCAGCAGCACCATCGCCCACGGCACGGGACGCACTTCGCTGATCCGCGAACGAGCGGACGGCGAAACGGCACCCGCGACGACGCAGAACGCGCCGACGGCAAGTCCGGAGGTGAAGCCGAATATCCATAATCCCAACGGCAGAAAAGCCATCACCACGCTCATACGGTCGATGCCGTCCTCAGGCGGCCTCACGAGCCGCATGACGGGCGGCAAGCTCGCGACGCATGCGGACCTCGGCCAACTGGTCCACCGGCCGCGGTGCCACGCCCACCGTCGCCTGAGGGGCGCTACTCAGATCGACGTAGTCCTCATCCTGCAACGCCACACGGATCTGGTTCCACAACGACCCCACCGACACGGCGAAGACGGCGGCCCCGGTACCGAGGAAATCCACCATATCCCCACCGGAAACGCATTCATGGACGCGCTGCCCGTCGCACATGATGGTGATGCGTCCCAGCTCATCGACGGTCCTCTGCGATAGGAAACCGATAGCCGCGGTGACGTTCTGAAGGTTGATTCCGGCATCCAGAAGCCGTTTGGAGACCGCAAGGATGACGACGTCCTTGAAGGAGTACAACCGCCTGGAGCCGGATCCATGCGACGGAGTGATCGACGGCTCCAGAATGCGTTTCCTCGCCCAGTAGTCGAGCTGGCGGTAGGTTATGCCGGCGGCCTTGGACGCCACGGTTCCACGGTATCCCCTCGTGGGTCTCTCATCCTCAACGGTTCCTGAGAACAGCTCCCCCTGCACGGCGTCGTCTCCTGACAGATCGTCGCGTTGGTCGAGAGGGATGTGCAGTCTCAGATCCGGATTCGTGTGATTCGTCGTGGCATGGCGTGACTTGGACATCAATGGAACTTCCTGTGTGTTGTGAGCGGAGTCGGCGGACGAATCCCGTGGCATCGGGAACAGGCCCGTCACATCCACGATAATGGCTAACGCTTCAAAACGCGTCAGCGCGCGGGTTTCGATTGTGTGAAGAAAACGAGTCGAAATTTGCCGATCATGATCTCGTCACCATTGTGCAGCTCCCGGACGTCGACCCTATGGCGGTTGACGTAGGTCCCATTGAGGCTTCCCGAATCGGAGACTGTGAACGCGTCTCCCACACGTCTGAACACCGCGTGGGCCCGGGAGACGGTGGAATCATCCAGAAGAATGTCGGCATGGGGATCACGCCCCACCGTGGTCTCGTCCTGATCCAGAAGATACCGCGATCCCGACACCGCGCCACGGGTCGAGATCAACAGACCCGTTCCCGGCGCCAGACGGGATATCGTGTCAATATCCTCTGCCGTCAACGGCCTGTCCCCCGTCATCGTCACGGGAATGGTTATCGCAGGCATACCGATTATCGTGGTTTCACCAGCTGAAGGAATGGGATCTGTCATGCGCACTATTCTACAGTCTTCGCATACGTGAATTGGCGGCTCTGCCGAATCTCGTCGATGACGACGCTGGAGGATGAGGTCACCTTGACCGTGGCGCCGAATTTGACCTCCAGACGGGATCCCACTCCCCCGGCTATGCTCACCGCATTCTGGAGGTTCTGCGGATCGCCGATCGCCCGTATGACATACGGCGTCGTCAGGAGGATGCCGTCGCACTCCAGTCCGTCGTCCGTGTCCGCGACATAGGACGAGGTGACGATCCTCACGCTGTTGAAGGCCATGACCTCGGCGCCCGCATTGCGCAGCTCCTCGATCAGCTGGAACATGGTGGCGGCATCGATCGAGGCTTTGCTCCCCTGCTTGATGGTGATGACGACGCCCTTCCCCTTCGCGGCAAGACGCCCCGAAAGGATACCGTTCGTCTCCTCGTTCTGCTTGGCGATCTTCTCGGCCTCCTTCTGCTTGTCGACGGCGGCCTTCAGTGATTGGAGCTGGGTGTTGAGCTCGATTTTACGCTGCTCCAGATTCTGTATCTGGGTGCTCGTCTCGGTGATCAGCCGCGTAAGCTCCTCCTCGCTCATCGTCTCGTAGGTCGAGGTCTCATTGTTGAGCTGTATGGCATATCCGAATCCCAGCATGGCACAGAGCACCATGATGAGCAGACTCGTCAGAAGTCTGCCGCCCACGGAGGAATCGCCGATCGACGGGATCCTTCTGCGTCGCCTGATGACGGGGAACGAACCGGTCTGGGTGCTGTCGTTCTCGGCGTCGTGCTCGCGGCGTCGCGACTCATCGCGTATGACGTCATCCGGTTGGGATCGATTATGCTTCATCGCAGGTCACCCGTGGAAGATGAAGCGACGGAGGGCCGACACGTTGGAGAAGATCCTGATGCCGAGCACGACGATCACGGCCGTCTGCAGCTGGGATCCCACGCCAAGCTGGTTTCCGAGGAGAACCAGCAGCGCCGCCGTGATCACATTGGAGACGAAGGAGATCACGAAGACCTTGTCGGAGAAGCTGCGTTCGAAATAGGCGCGCCCGGCGCCCAGAAGCGCGTCGATCGCGGCGACGACCATGATCGGAAGATACGGCTGCAGAAGGACGGGGATATCCGGACGCACGAATATGCCGAGAACGATTCCTATGATCAGTCCCAGTACAGCGGCCATTAGTCCCTCCTCGTGGCAAAGGTGACGTCACCGAAGCCCGCAGCGTCCATGGTAAGCGATGATGACTTGTCCACATGCGGCGTAATGCCGGCCTTCGCAAAAGCCGCATACAAATCGTGCTGCGTGCTGGAGCTGACGGCGGACGCCAGAGTCGAGGGATTGCCGATGGCCTCGATCCTATAGGGACTCTGCACCCCGTTGACCCCGACGAGGATGGTCTGCCCGGCGGTGCGCACCGACGTCTGGACTCCGATCCGGTATCCGTTGATGGATATCGCCTCGGCTCCGGCCTGCCACAGGATGGACACGAAGGTCTGCAGATCCGAGTCGGTGACGACTCTGAGCTGCGAGGTTCCTACTCGCGTGGATGCGCCATCATCGGCCGCGGCAAGCGGATTGGCTATGGTCAGGGTGATGCCCTTCCCCGTGACGGGAACGAGCCCGTTGACCAGCTCGTCCTCGGTCAGCGTCTCGTCCTGCTGGTTGCTACCCAGTTTCTTGGACTGGCTGTCCACGCGTGATCTCAGCTGCGAGACCTCGGTGTCAAGGCCATTGAGGGTGTCCGTCTGCTGCTCGAGCTCCGCGGCCAGACTCATTCTGACCTCCTTTCGCGGATCCGTGTTCAGCTGACGCACGAAGGCGCTGCCGAACAGTCCCACGCCGACGCATATGAGGAATACGACCGTCCGAGTCAACCATACGGTCAGGGGTGGGCGTGCCGCGGGCGCGAGCAGGGAATCGACGAACATCGGATCCACCGAGCGGTTCGTCAGATCGTCGATAAGCCGCAGAGATGAGTCCCGCGCATGGCGCCGGGGAACCGGGGAACGGCCACCCGCCGTGTCCGGACCGGAAACATGGTGGGGCCCCAGCCCCCACGCCTGACGCGAGAAAACGGCCCGGCGCCTCAGCAGGGCCCTGTCGGGCTCGACAGGAAGACTGATGGGTTCCGGACCGCCGTCACGTTCCATAACATCAACCCCGGCACTTTATGAGGGTGACGCCCTGCCAGGCGTAGAGGACCCCCGCGAGCCAGTAGAGCGCTATCCCCCAGATGAACACGGCGAGGGCTATCGTCCGCAGCACCAGACCGCTGACGCCGACCAGCATATCGGCGACGATAAGCGTGACGATGGACGTCATCAACAGCGCCGTCCCCGTTTTCCCCACGAAATGGACGGGAAGGGGACCATAGTCATGCTGCGCCAGAACAAGGATCTCGACGGCCATCAGGCAATCGCGCAGTCCCACGACCAGAAGCATCCACCACGGTATGATCCCCGCGAGGCCGAGTGCGAGAATGCTGCAGAATATCAGCAGGCGATCGGCCACCGGATCGAGAATCTGTCCGATGCGGCTGACCTGGTCGAACGAACGCGCGATGATCCCATCCACGCCATCGGATGCGGCGGATATCCCCATCACGACCAGCGCCGGAATCATGTCATGCTTCGCTATCAGCGCCGCGATGAAGGGTATGGACATGATCCGCAGGATGCTGATGAGATTGGGGATGGTCAGATAGATGTCCCGGGGCTCCGAGCCATACCCGTTTCCCTTGTCGCTGCTTCCACCACGCATCGCGCTGATCAGATCCTTGACGCCTGAAGCGCGGTGACGATGATCCCACGCGCGCCGACATCATACAGTCTGTCCATCAGCAGGTTGACTCTGTCCCTGGGGACCATCACGCGGACCGCGGACCATTGCTTGTCATGCAGCGGCGAAATCGTCGGGCTCTCGAAACCGGGTGTCACCGCGACGGCCTCGGACACCTTGGACACCGGTATGTCGTAATCCATGATGACGTACCTCTGGGCGGTCAGAACGCCCTGAAGACGCCTTTGCAGGATCACCAGACGGTCGTCGTCCGAACCAAGACGCGGCGAACGAATCATAATCGCCTCCGAACGCAGAATGGGATCGCCGAATACGCGCAGACCCGCATTGCGCAGAGTGGTGCCCGTGGACACCACATCGGCGATGAGGTCGGCGACGCCGAGCTGCACCGACGACTCCACCGCCCCGTCAAGATGGATGATGTCGGCGTGGACGCCATGGGCGGCCAGATAATCGTCGACGAGACGGTCATATGAGCTGGCGACGCGCTTGCCGTCGATATCCTCCATGGTGCTGATGGACGAGTCGGCGGGAGCGGCGAAGCGGAAGGTCGACGCTCCGAACCCCAACGGCATCTGTTCCAGTGCGGTCGTCCCCGAATTCAGCAGAAGATCGCGTCCCGTGATCCCCACGTCGATGGTCCCGCGACCCACATAGACCGCGATGTCCAACGGACGCAGATAGAACAGCTCGACGTCGTTGTCCTCATCATGGACGACCAGTTGACGGGGGTTGCTGCGCAAACGGTAGCCGGCCTCCCCGAGCATCGACCACGCCGGCTCCGACAGCATGCCCTTGTTCGGTACGGCGATTCTCAGCATTCTTCTCTCCTCGCATCCCTACCTGAGCCCGCGCTCATATTCCCTTTGTTCCCTGCGCCTACAGATTCCTGTAGACGTCTTCCATCGTGATGCCACGGTCGATCATCATGACCTGAAGATGATAGATCAGCTGGCTCATCTCCTCGGCCGTGCGGTCGGCGCCTTCGTATTCGGCGGCGATCCACGTCTCCCCCGCCTCCTCGACGATTTTCTTGCCGATGAAGTGGGTCCCCTTGGCGAGCTCGCCGACCGTCAGGGACTCCGGATCCTGCCGAGACGCCTTCTCGCTCAGCTCCGCGAACAACGATTCAAAGGTCTTCATTCCGTCACCTTTCGTATGGTGGTCAATGTCCCGGTCATGCGCGATACGCCGCCTGCGCGGTCCGACGTATGTCCGCTATGGCCGTCCGGGGATCTCCGGAGCC
This sequence comes from Bifidobacterium minimum, assembly GCF_000741645.1. Classification (GTDB taxonomy): domain Bacteria; phylum Actinomycetota; class Actinomycetes; order Actinomycetales; family Bifidobacteriaceae; genus Bifidobacterium; species Bifidobacterium minimum. The sequence continues at coordinate 599,823 of NZ_JGZD01000009.1, read as the reverse complement.
GTACACGGCGGAACCCGCCACGAGAACATCCGCCCCCGCCTGAGCCACGACGGACGCCGTGGACGCGCTCACCCCGCCGTCCACCTGGATGCTGGTGGACAGTCCGCGTCGCGTGATCTCGTCACGAAGCCGGCGGACCTTGCCCATCTGGTTGTCCAGGAACTTCTGACCGCCGAAACCGGGCTCAACCGTCATGACGAGGATCATGTCGAACTCGTCGAGGATGTCGAAAATCGGTTCGACCGGCTCCGCAGGACGCACCGCGAAGCAGGCCTTGCATCCCATATCGTGCAGTTGACGGGCAAGTCTGACGGGGGCATGGGCGGCGCCCATGTGGAAGCTCACGGACGCGGCGCCGAGACGCGCGTACTCGGGGGCCCATCTGTCGGGATCCTCGATCATGAGATGCACGTCGACCGGAAGATCGGTGACCTCGCAGATGCGTTTGACGATCGGCTCCCCCAGGGTGAGGTTCGGGACGAAATGATGGTCCATCACGTCGACGTGGACCAGATCGGCGGTGGCGATGGCGTCAAGGTCGCGCTGAAGATTGCAGAAATCAGCCGAGAGTATGCTGGGTGCGATTCGAATTGTCATGATGCCCATTCTATGAAGTGCGACAGACCGACGGGTACGGGGACGGCATCAGTCACGGACCTCCGTCGCGGTGACGGCCCTCAGCCGCGCCTCCGACGACTCCACCGTCGCGCCGATGCGCTGGACCACGATGAAGGCTATGGCGCCCAGCACGAAAACCATCATCGCCACCCAGACGTTGATCCGCACACCCAGAAACTCATGGGCATAGTCGATCCGGAGCGTCTCGATCCATCCGCGTCCGAGGGTGTACCACATGACGTACACGGTAAAAAGCGATCCGGCCTTCAGATACGCCGCGGCGCGCCGTCCCAGCCAGACAAGCAGCGCGGCGCCGATGAGGTTCCAGATCATCTCGTACAGGAACGTGGGCTGGAACAGCGTGCCCGTCGGGCAGGTCGTCCCGCTGTAGCACTTCTCCCCCGATCCGATGGCCGTTCCCGCCGTGTTGAGCTTCAGACCCCAGGGAAGGGTGGTGGGGGCGCCGTAAAGCTCCTGATTGAACCAGTTCCCCAGACGGCCTATGGCCTGCGCCACGAGCAGCGCCGGAGCGACGCTGTCAACGAGCAGATCCACAGGATAATGCTTGTGCCGGCACCATCCCCACGCTGCCAATCCACCCAGCAGGATCGCACCCCAGATGCCCAGTCCGCCGTGCCATATGCGGAACATCTCGACCCAATCGCCGTCGGGACCGAAGAATCGTTCAGGCGTGGTGATGATGTGGTAGATCCGTGCGCCTATGATGCCCGCCGGAACCGCGCATAGCGCTATGTCCAGTATCTGGTCGAAATCACCGCCATGACGAGACCATCTCCTCGACGTGATGGCCACGGCGGCGACGATCCCCGCCAGCATGCACAAGGCGTAGATGTGAATGGTCACGGGTCCGATGGTGAACTGCGATATCGATGGTGAGGGGATGTACGCCAATGTCATGTGCCAAGCAGCCTTTCCGTTGATGACCCTGCGCGTCCCCGTCGTGGCGCCCGTTCGCCCACGTCCTCATAGGACTAGGACCGTGCGGAGCGCACCCCACGAGCGATGTCGCGTGTCGTCCGTGCCAGCCTGTCCAGCCGGTCGGGCGCAACACCCACCTTACCGCCATCCGCGTCGAAAAGCGTGTGGACCAGCGCCGAGCCGACGATGACGCCGTCCGCATAGCCGCCGACCTGCGCCGCCTGGCTCGCGGTCGACACGCCGATTCCGACGCATACGCGTTCCGCGCCGGACTGCCTGGTTCGTTCCACAAGTCGTTCCGGCGAACTGGACAACGTCGCCCTTTCGCCCGTGACCCCCATACGGGAGGCCGCATATACGAATCCGCGGGATGCATGAGCCGCCAAGGCGAGCCGGTCGTCCGTGGAGTCCGGCGATACCAGAAAGATCCGATCGAGTCCATGCCTCTGCGAGGCCTCGACCCATTCGTCCGCCTCGTCGGGAATGAGATCCGGGGTGATGAGCCCCGCGCCGCCGGCATGTTCGAAATCATCCGCGAAGCGCTCGACGCCGTAGTTCATGATCAGATTCCAGTAGCTCATGACCAATGGCACGGCACCCGCCGCGGCCACCACGCGCACCGCGTCGAAGACGCCGGACATCCTCTCGCCCGACTCGATGGCGGTCTGGGCGGCGGCCTGGATGACGGGACCGTCCATAACGGGATCGGAGTATGGCAGGCCGATCTCGACCGCATCCACACCGTTCTCCACCATGATCCTGAATGCCTCGAGTGAGGTCTGCGGATCGGGGAAGCCGTAGGGAAGGTATCCGATGAAGGCCGGACGGTTCTCCCCATCCAGCCGTGAGAACAGCTCTCCCATGGCGCTAGGCCTATGACTCATACCCAGAGGCTGTCCCGAAGTCGTCACTGTCGAATCCATCATTGCCTCATTCCCCCTCGACGCTGGTTCCGTGGGCGCCGTTGGCGTCAAGCGCACGGCTCTGGTCGTCCGTGAGATACCCGAACCACCGACCCGCAGTCGCCACGTCCTTGTCACCCCGGCCCGAGATGTTGACGATCATCACGGGTTCGGTGATGCCCCGCTCGCGCAGATCCGCCGCGGCCTTGTACGCTCCCGCCACGGCATGGGCGCTTTCTATCGCGGGGATGATTCCCTCGGTCTCGCAGAGGTCCTTGAAAGCCGACATGGCTTCGTCATCGGTGGCCCATGAGTATCTCACCCGTCCCAGCTCCTTGAGCCATGCGTGCTCGGGTCCCACGGAGGCGTAATCCAGTCCCGCGGAGATCGAATAGGTATCCCGCGTCTGTCCCTCGTCGTTCTCGAGCAGATAGGACTTCGTCCCCTGGAAGACACCAAGCCGGCCCGTCCCCGGAGCGAAGCGAATCGCATGCTCTCCGGATTCGGGACCGTGTCCTCCGGCCTCGAACCCATACAGACTGACGCGCGGATCATCGAGGAAGGCGTTCATGACGCCGATGGCGTTGGAGCCGCCGCCGACGCACGCGCAGATCGCATCGGGATGGTCGATGCCATAGTCCTCACGAAGCTGATGCTGGACCTCTTCGCCGATGACCTTCTGGAAATCCCTCACCATGGTGGGGAAGGGATGCGGCCCGGCCACGGTTCCCAGAAGGTAGTGGGTGTCCTCGACGTTCGTCACCCAATCTCGAAGCGCCTCGTTGATGGCGTCCTTGAGTATCCTCGTCCCCTGGGTGACCTCGACGACCTCGGCCCCAAGCAGCCTCATTCTGGCGACGTTCAGGGCCTGCCTGCGAGCATCGATCTGCCCCATGTATATCCGGCACTTCAGCCCCATAAGCGCGCACACCGTCGCCGTCGCCACGCCATGCTGGCCTGCCCCGGTCTCGGCGATGACCCTGTGCTTGCCCATCCTCCTGACCAGAAGAGCCTGCCCCAGCGCGTTGTTGATCTTATGCGCGCCGGTATGGTTGAGATCCTCGCGCTTGAGGAACACCCGCGCATGGATGCCGGCCCTGTCGTTCACCCGTTCGGCGAACCGAGGCGCCTCGGTCAGCGGGGAGGGGCGCCCGACGTATCGCCTGCTCAGATCCGCGAACTCGCGATGGAAATCGGGATCCCTTTTGGCCTCGTCGTAGACATGCTCCAACTCGTCCAAAGCCCCGACAAGGGCCTCGGGAACGTATCTCCCGCCGAAACGTCCGAAGTACGGCCCCTCATGTGAGCTCAGCGGCATCCGCACCGAGGCCTTGACGCGACGCCCCGCCGCGACGAGACGCGCCACGCGTCGGCATGGTCGTCCACAGTCGCCACCCCTTCGCCGACGAGGACGGCGTCGGCGCCCGCACGCGCGTAATCCTCCAACTCGACGCCGCCGAACACGCCCGACTCGGCCACCTTGATGACATCGTCGGGAAGGTTCGCCGCCAACTCGCGGTATCTGCCGACATCCACATGAAGATCCTTGAGATTACGCGCATTGATGCCGATCACATGGGCTCCGGCATCGATGGCCCTTGCGATCTCCTCGCGGGTGTGGGTCTCCACCAACGCGGTCATGCCCAGACGGTGGGCCAATTCGAGAAGGCGCCGAAGAGTCGGATCGTCCAGCGCGGCGACGATCAGCAGGACCATGTCGGCGCCATGCGCCCTGGCCTCCCATATCTGATAGTCGGTCGCGATGAAGTCCTTGCGCAGGACGGGAATCGAGACGGCGGAGCGGACCGCGTCGACATCGGCCAACGACCCCAGGAAGCGGCGTCCCTCCGTCAGAACCGACACGGCGCTTGCCCCGCCGCGCTCATACTCGCGTGCCAGAGCCGCGGGATCGGGGATGTCGCACAGCCTGCCCTTCGACGGCGATGCCCTTTTGATCTCGGCGATTATGGGGACTTCCGCGTCACGGCGAAGCCACTTGCGCGCGTCCTTCGCGGCAGGCGCCCGCCTGGCGGCCTCCCGAAGCTCCTCGATCGGCACCGCGCTCTCCCTGGAACGCTGATCCTCCAGAGCTCCAGCCATCAAATCATCGAGTACTGACACAGTCTCTTCCCTCCATTGAGCGACAATCGCCACTGTACGTGGGACGTGCCGGCTCAGGTTGCCGATAATCAGATTCCGGACGCAGTCAGCGCCCTATGCAGGTCGATTCCCTACAGATTGCGCAGCCGTGCGGCTATCTGCACCGCCTCGACGCTTGCCTCCGCCTTGTTGCGCGTCTCCTGCCACTCATTGCCGGGAACGGAGTCAAGAACGATTCCCGCTCCCGCCTGCACCGAAGCCTCATGGTCCCGCAGGAAGGCCGTGCGGATGGCTATGGCCATGTCGAGGTTTCCGGAGAAATCGAAGTACCCGACGGTTCCTCCGTATATCCCCCTGTCAGATGGCTCAAGCTCATCGATGATGTCGACCGCTCGCGGTTTGGGCGCGCCCGACAGTGTCCCCGCCGGGAAGGCCGCGGCGAAGACGTCGAACGAACTGACGCCGGGCGAGAGACGACCCGTGACAGTGGAGCAGATATGCATGATGTGGCTGAAGCGCTTGATGTCCATCAGCGACACGACCTCGATGCTGTCGGGGACGCAGACACGGCTCAGATCATTGCGCGACAGATCGACGAGCATGATGTGCTCGCTGCGCTCCTTGGGGTCGGACAGGAGCTCCCGCGCCAGCCTCTCGTCCTCCTCCGGGGTCGCCCCGCGCGGCCGCGATCCCGCGATGGGGAACGTCATCGCATGCCCGTCATCGACTTTGATCAGAGTTTCGGGGCTTGATCCGATGATGGAGAAGTCCCGTCCCATCGCGTCCGTCAGCGAGAAGAAGTACATATAGGGACTCGGATTCAGTGTGCGCAGCACACGATAGACGTCGAAGGGATCGGACGGGGAGTCGATGTCAAGCCGCTGCGAAATCACCACTTGGAAGACGTCGCCGTCCACGATATGACGTTTGGCCCTGTCGACGGACCGCTCATACTCCGCCTTCGCCGTGCGGAACCTCAGCTCCGGTGTGGGAGCGTCCCCATCGAGGACGCTGACGCTGGTCTCACCGGGAACCGACGACGAAGCCAGAACCTGCATCCGGTCCAGTCTCTCCACGGCGTCATCGTAGGCCTTGTCGGCCCGGGTCGGTCTGTCGTCGACGTTAACCGCGTTGGCTATCAGCCACACGGATCCCGAAACATGATCGACGACGGCCATATCGGTGGCCAGAGACAGGGCCACGTCGGGCTGGCCCGTTTCGTCAGGCGCGGTCGCGCTGACGGAGGGCTCCCAATGCCGTATGGCGTCCCATCCCACGGAGCCGACCAGACCACCGGTGAGGTTGGGGAGCCCGAGCACCCGGGGGGCGCGCAGCACCTTCAGCGCCGCATGGGCCACATCGATGACGTCGCCTTCCTCCGGTATCCCCGACGGCACGGTTCCCAGCCAATCCGCCCGTCCATCGCGCGAACGCAGCTGAGCCATGGAGCGAACGCCGATGAAGCTGTATCGGCTCCACGATCCCCCGTATTCCGCCGATTCAAGGATGAACGTCCCGCTGCGACCGCCCGCCAGACGCCGGTACAGGCCCACCGGCGTCAGCGAATCGGCGAGGAGCCTGCGGACTATCGGAATAACGCGGTACCCCTCGTCGGCAAGCCCGTGGAAGGTGTCCCGGGTCGGCCATGTCTGGCCCCATTGCAGACCGTCGACGGAGCAGTCGATCATCGCGCCGTCACCTCCAGTCCATCCCGCTCGCCCACCACCGCGGGAAGCGGACCACCCGCATCGAAACAGGACCGACTTCCGGTATGGCATGCGGCCCCGATCTGATCCACCTCTACCAGCAGGGCGTCGCCATCGCAGTCCAGGGACACGGCCTTGACGAACTGGACATGGCCGGAGGTGTCACCTTTGCGCCAGTACTCCTGACGGGAGCGGGACCAGAACGTCACGCGGCCCGTCGTCAGCGTCCTGCGCAGAGCCTCATCGTTCATATAGCCCACCATTAGCACCTCCCTGCTGTCGTACTGCTGGACCACCGCGGCCACAAGCCCCCGGTCGTCCCTTTTGAGGCGCCGTGCGACCGCGGGATCAAGGCGCTCCCCCTCCGCGCCCGACAGGCGTCCGGCGTCGTTCCCGGTCCCATCGCTCATGCCAGCATCGCCACGCGTCACACCCATCGTCTCTCCACCTTCCACATCTCCATCGCTTCACCCTGTACCATCGCTTCACCCCGTACCATCCGCTCCACCCCGTACCATCGTCTCGTCCCATGCCGCGTCACGCGCGCCATGACTCGGGGCCTTATGCGGTCGACGAGGCCCCGTCACCGCACCGTGTAACCGGCCCTGCGCAGCTCCTGCTTGACGTCACGAATGGTCATCACGCCATAATGGAACACCGACGCCGCAAGAACGGCGTTCGCGCCCGCGGCGATCGCCGGAGGGAAATCATCCGGCGCTCCCGCTCCCCCGCTCGCGATCACGGGGATGGTGACCTCGCGGCGCACGGCGCGGATCATCTCAAGGTCAAACCCCTGTTTGGTCCCATCGGCGTCCATGGAGTTGAGAAGGACCTCACCCGCGCCAAGCTCCTGGGCACGTCGGGCCCACCACACCGCATCGATGCCCGTCGAATGCCGTCCACCCATCGTGGTGACCTCGAAACCCGACTCGGTGTGGGCCTCGCCCTTCTCGCGTCTCGCGTCGACGGAGAGAACGAGGACCTGGTTCCCGAAGCGACGGGACACGCGGGATATCAGCTGCGGATCGTTGATGGCCGCGGTGTTCACCCCGACCTTGTCGGCTCCGCAACGAAGCAGGGTGTCCACGTCCTCGACGGAGCGGACCCCGCCACCAACGGTCAGAGGAATGAACAGCGTCTCCGAGGTGCGATTGACCACCTCGACCATCGTGCGCCTATGCGAGCTTGACGCAGTCACATCCAGAAAGGTCAGCTCATCGGCCCCCTGACGGTAGTATTCCGCCGCAAGCTCCACGGGATCGCCGGCGTCCCGGAGATTCTCGAAATGCACTCCTTTGACAACACGACCATCATCGACGTCAAGACAAGGAATAACCCGTACCGCCAACGACACGATGACCTCCCAGCGAGTGAACAGTTGTCAACCGGGCACCAGCGTACAGTTCCGGGATGTCAACGACATTCCGTCTCTCACAGCGTGGAGCTATCCTCCATCTTCGCGGCGAGCTGCCCGCACGCCCCATCGATGTCGCTGCCACGGGTGTCGCGCAGCGTCGCGGCTATCCCCGCATGATGGAGGATGTCCAGGAAACGCCGCTCATCCTCGGGTTTCGAGGCCGTCCATCGCGAGCCCTCGATGGGGTTGAGGGGGATGGGGTTGACATGCACCCAGTCATCGCCGTAATGGTTGAGCCGCTTCGCCAGCAGCGTGGCGTGTTCGGCCTGATCGTTGATTCCCCGCATCAGCGCGTATTCGATGCTGACGCGGCGGCCGGTGGCCTCGTAGTAGTCGTGGGCGGCGTCAAGAACCTGCGTGGTGTCGAACCGCCGATTCATCGGAACCAGCTCGTCACGCAGAACGTCCGAGGCGGCATGGAGCGACACCGCGAGTCTCACCGGCAGCCCCTCCGAAGCGAGTTTTCTGATTCCCGGGACGACGCCGACCGTCGAGATGGTGATGTTGCGCGCGGATATGCCGAACCCTCCGGGAGCGGGAGCGCATATCCTTCTGACGGCCGCGAGCACCGAACGGTAGTTCCCCATGGGCTCGCCCATGCCCATGAAGACGACATTGCTCAGACGCCCGGGACCGCCCGCCACCTCACCGTCCCGCATGGCGCACGACGCGACGCGGACCTGCTCAAGTATCTCGCCGGTGGACATGTTTCTGGTCAATCCCAGATGCCCCGTCGCACAGAAGGGACAGCCCATCCCGCAGCCGACCTGGCTGGAGATGCAGAGGGTCGCCCGTCGCGGGTAGCGCATCAGCACGGATTCGATGCGGGATCCATCGAACAGACGCCACAGCGTCTTCACCGTCATGCCCTCGTCCGCTATCTGCCGGGTGACCTCGTCGATCAGGACGGGGAACAGCGTCTCGGCGATGCGGCCTCTAAGGTCACGCGGGAAATCGGTGAAGGACTCTACGTCGACATCGCCGTGGCCGTAATAGTGCGAGGCCAGCTGGCGCGCCCTGAACCGGGGAAGGCCCATCCCCGTGACTGCCTCCACGGCCTCGTCGTCGGTCATATCGGCGAAATGGCGCGGAGCCTTCCCCCGCGCCGCATGGGCATGGGACAGCACTTCACGGAATCCTGTATCACCCATCACATCCCCGTCATCCACAGCAGCACCGTGAGAAACGGCGCGGCCAGCAAAATCGAATCCACTCTGTCCATGACGCCGCCATGGCCCTTGAGGAGATGGCCCATGTCCTTGATGCCGATATCCCTCTTCAGCATGGATGCGCACAGGTCGCCGAACGTCCCCACGATGCCGACCATCACGCCCATGACCACCGGAACCCACCACATGGTCGACCACAGATGCGCATAGGTGGACGCGAAGACGGCCACGGCTCCGATGACGGCGAACAGCATGGACCCGATAAGGCCCTCCACGGACTTCTTGGGCGAGATTCGCGGCGAAAGCTTATGCCTGCCGAACCATGCCCCGGCGAAAAGCCCACCGGTGTCGCTAAGGGCGGGAAGGAAGACCAGAATGATGGCGTGGGCGACCGGATGGCCATGGAACGTCAGCGACAAGACGATGCTTCCGGCGAGAAGTGGGACGTACATCAGACTGAACACCGAAACGGCGACATTGCTCATCCTGCTGTGCACCGGAGGCTCGGCGTCCGACGACGGACCGAGTCCATCGCGCTCCCCGGGATCCGAGGCCGCGAGCTTGCCCGCGACGGCCAGGGAGAGGTGGCTGCCCAGCGTCACCCTCATCGTCGACATCACGACTACCGCCAGGAAGGCGACGATGGACGACACCGCCATGGCCTCCACATGCCGCGGAAAATAAAAGGTCGCCAGAAGCATGCCGACGGAGCAGAGCCACAGGGTTATCACGGGTATGTGCAACCCCACCGTGGCGAAATCGACCCTCAACTCCCACAGCGCCAGAATCATGAACACGATGACGAGAACCACGAACGTCTGAAGACTGATCAGCAGGCACCCGACGATCACGACGATCAGCAGGGCGGCCGTGGCGACCGCCTGCGGCATGTTCCTGCCGGCCTTGCGGTTGATCTCCTCGACCACCTTCTGCGGATCCGGGGATCCTTCGGGCTTGGACACGTTGTCGACCATCATGGCACCTTCCTGACGTGGCGGCTGTCGTCAGACCTCCATGATCTCCTTGCGCTTGGTCTCGAAAAGATCGTCCAGCTCGTCGGTGATCTGCTTGGTGACCTTGTCGAGATCCTTGAGAAGGCGCTCCCCCTCGTCCTTCCCCATATCGCCGTCCTTCACGGACCTGTCGATGTCCTCCTTGGCCTTGCGCCGGATGTTGCGCACCGCGATCTTCCCGTCCTCGGCCTTGGTCTTCGCCAGCTTGACGTACTCCTTGCGGCGATCCTCGGTGAGCTCGGGCATGGTCAGCCGGATGACGTTTCCATCGCGCCGCGGGCTGACCCCCAGATCCGAATCGCGGATCGCCTTTTCGATGGCGTTCGCCTGCGACGCATCGAACGGGGTGACCGACAGGGTGCGAGGCTCCGGAACGCCGATCGACGCGACCGATTTGATCGGCGTGGGGACTCCGTAGTAATCGACCGTCAGACCGTTGAGCAGACCGGGATTCGCCCGTCCGGTACGGATCCCGGAGAAGTTCTCCTTGGTGGCCTCCACTGACTTCGCCATCTGACCCTTGGCCTGGGTGACTGCTGTTGCCATCATCTACCTCGCTTAACTATAAGAACCATTGGCTGCCGTCGGGTTCGACGATGAACACCGCACCAAACCTGACACCACCCTAGTCAGACACGGTAGACTCGACGTCCGACACAAGCGTGCCTATGGAACATCCCAGAATGGCCTTGGTGACGTTCCCATCGCCCTCAAGCCCGAACACGCGGATACGCTGCCGGTTGTCCCGCGCCATGGACAATGCCGAGGCATCCATAACCGAAAGGTTGTCGACCAGGGCCCTGGTGTAGCTCAGCGAGATGAAGCGCCTGGCCGAGGGGTCCTTCCGCGGGTCCGCGGTGTAGACGCCGTCGACGCCGTTCTTGCCCATCAGCACCTCATCGCAGTGAATTTCAAGGGAGCGTTGGATGGACACCGTGTCGGTGGAGAAATACGGCATCCCCGCGCCGGCCCCGAAAATGACGACCCGCCCTTTCTCCAGATGACGGATGGCCTTGAGCGGTATATAGGGCTCGGCGACCTGTCCCATGGCGATGGCCGTCTGGACACGCGTGGCCTGGCCCTCCTGCTCCAGGAAATCCTGCAGGGCGAGGCAGTTCATAACCGTTCCCAGCATTCCCATGTAGTCGCCGCGGCTCCGGTCGATGCCCGCCTGCTGGAGCTCGGCCCCGCGGAAGAAATTGCCGCCTCCGACGACGATGGCGACCTGGACGCCCCGACGCACGGCCCGGGTGATCTCCTGTGCTATCCGTCGGATTATGGTGGTGTCGATCCCCACCGATCCGCCACCGAAGGCCTCGCCGGACAGTTTGAGCAGAACCCGTCGTGGCTTGTCAATGGTCTCTTCGCTCATGGCATCTCCATCCTTCGTCGGAACACGGCGCCGCGCGTCCATCATGCGATAAATCACGTCAAGCGTATACATGTATAACGACACGGCGGAAGGCCGACGGATCCCGAAGCCGGCCCGCAATCCGCATCCGTTCGCGTATGACGGGCGCGGACGTATGACAGAACCGCATGAAACGTCACGGAACCACGGGACCACGTTCCACGGACCCGGCACCACGAACCGGGCGACGAGGCCGGTGACGAGGCCGGGAGGCCCGTGACGAGAAAAGGGCGACGGCGTAAAAAGAACGGCGGCGACGGGGCGTTGCCGCCGCCGTCACCGCCGCAGTCGACGAATAACCGTCTTACTCGTCCTCGGACTTGCCGACCTCAAGACGCGCAAAGGACAGGGCCTTGCCCCCGGCCTCGGTGAAAAGGTCGCCAACCGTCTTGGAGGGATCCTTCACATAGGACTGGTCCAGAAGGACGTTCTCCTTGTAGAAGGCGTTAAGACGTCCCTCGACGATCTTCGGTGCGATCTTCTCGATGACGGCCTCGGGCTTGCCTTTGGCTTTGAGTTCATCGCTTGTCTTCTCCATGGCCACGCGACGCTCGGACTCAAGGACATCGGAATCGACGTCCTCGCGGGTGAGCCAACGCGGCGACATCGCCGAGATCTGCAGCGCCGCATCGTGCGCGACCGCGGAACCCGCCTCATCGGTGGCGATGATGGCGACGATGCTGGGAGGCATCTCCACGGACTTGCGATGCGCGTAGATCTCGACGCGAGGTCCTTCGACCTTCGCGACACGACCGATTTTGACGTGCTCGCCGAACAACGACGCGGCCTCTTCGACCGCCTCGCGGACGGTGCCTCCCTCGGCGGGCGCCGCAAGGACGGATTGAGCGTCGGTCGCGTCGGCCTTGATGGCGTCCTCAAGAATGGACTGAGCGAATTCAACGAACTTCGGGGTTTTCGCCACGAAATCGGTCTCCGAATTCAGTTCGACCGCATAGGCGGCCTGTCCTGTCTCCGTGTCGACGACGGCGGATGCGATGGTGCCCTCCTGGGCCTTGCGGCCCTCGCGCTTCCCGGCCGCCTGGATGCCCTTGGCGCGGATGATCTCCTTGGCGCGGGCGACGTCTCCCTCGGCTTCGGTCAACGCCTTCTTGACATCGAGCATGCCCGCTCCGGTCTCCTCGCGGACCTGCTTGATCAATGCTGCGGTAATTGCTGCCATTGGTGTTTCTCCTATCACGAATATGGGCCCCACATCCACATGCGGGGCCCGATGTGGGGGGACTCAGGCCTGCGTCGGAACCTGTTCCGGTTCGGAGGCCTTCTGATCCGCGACGGGCTGAGCCGCCGGAGCGGACTGTGCCGCCTGAGCGCCGTCGGCATCCGGGGAACCGGCCTCTCCTGCGAGAAGATCCTTCTCCCACGCGGCCATGGGCTGTTCGGCGGCGTCGGCCGTCTTCTCGGCCTTGCCCGAACGCTCAAGAAGGCCGTCCGCCACGGCGTCGGCCATCAGCGTGGTCAGAAGATCGATGCCGCGGATCGCGTCATCGTTCGCGGGGATCGGATAATCCACGAGATCGGGGTCGGTGTTGGTGTCCACGATCGCGACGACCGGGATTCCCAGCTTCTTCGCGTCCTGGACCGCGAGGGCCTCCTTGTTGATGTCCACGATGAACAGCGCGGAGGGGGTTCTGGTCATGTTGCGGATGCCGCCCAGCTGCTTCTCGAGCTTGTCCTTCTCGCGCTTGAGGAGCAGGAGCTCCTTCTTGGTGTGCCCCGATCCATGAACGTCGGAGAAGTCCATCTCCTCCAGCTCCTTGAGGCGCGAGACGCGCTTGGAGACGGTCTGGAAGTTGGTGAGCATCCCGCCGAGCCAGCGCTCGGAGACGTACGGCATGTTCACGCGGGTCGCCTGCGTTTTGATCGAATCCTGAGCCTGCTTCTTCGTGCCGACGAAAAGCACCGTTCCGTTATGGGCCACGGTGGTTTTGATGAAGTCGTAGGCCTTGTCGATCAGGTCAAGGGACTTGAAAAGGTTGATGATGTGGATGCCGTTGCGCTGAGTGAGGATGTACTGCTTCATCTTCGGGTTCCAGCGCCGGGTCTGATGGCCGAAGTGAAGTCCTGACTTCAGCATGTCGCTCATGGTGATCTGAGCCATAATTGTGCCTTCCTTGTCGGTTATTGCCTGGCCATGCGGATCTGAGTGCGACTCATGCGAGCCGACCGACACAGTCCATCGTGTTCATGGCGCGATTTATGCGCCTGGTTGACGATGTTATCTTCCAGTGGCCACCCATCACGACAGAATGACCCCATATACGGCGCACAAGTCGAAAGCGTACCACAAGTCCCACCCGAACGGCGGATCCACGGCGGATCCCGTCATCCCTCGACGGCCCGAATCAGCGCCGGCTTCCGCCCGCCGACTCCCTCATCTGTCTCATGGCCTTTCTGCGTTCGTCCCGCTCCAGACGATCGATATACACATGACCGTCCAGATGATCGCACTCGTGCTGGATCATGCGCCCCATCACTCCACGCCCCTCAAGGACGACGGTGTGCCCGTCAAGGTCGATCCCCCGGCATCGGGCGTAATCGGCACGTGGCGTCTGGTACCACAATCCCGGCAGGGACAGGCATCCCTCATCCCCGTACTGCTCGCCGGAGGTCTCCTCGATAACCGGATTGAGGACATAGCCGACCCTGCCGTCGATGTTGTAGGAGAACGCGCGCAGACTTACGCCGATCTGATTGGCGGAAAGCCCCGCTCGCCCGGGATCGTCGACGGTGTCGAGAAGATCCGTGACGAGCCCGCGGACGGCGGGGGTTATCGTCGTGATCGGATCGCAGACGGTTCGCAGAACGGGATCCGGCACTACTCTGATGCTGCGGATCGACATCTATCTCATGTCCTTCCGCTCGTCATCATCCCCGCGGAGGCCGTCATCTCCACGTGCCGCATCCGACGGACCGGGTACGGATGTCTCGTCCCCGTCGTCCTCCCCACGATTCTCACGCGATGTCTTCCATCTCTCGTTCATCGTGGCCTTGGCCTGATCAAGGGCCTGCATGACCTTGGGCGTGACGGTCTCGGAGGCCTGACGGACCGTCTCGGAGGCCTGACGGACCGTCTCCGTGGTCTTGTCGAGAATCTTGACCGTCGCCGGCAGGGGCCGCGCATCCCCGCGCGGCGCATAGATCTCGGTATCGATAACCGACGCGAATCTCGAGATGACCTTGGCGCGGACCACTTTCATGCTCGGCGTCAGGGTGCCCGTCTCCTGCGTGAAATCCTCGTCCAGAATGGCGAACTTGCGTATCGACTCAGCCCGCGAGACTCCGACATTGGCCTGATCGACGAACTCCTGGATGTACGAGCGGACGGCATCGTTGCGCGCGATCGACGACATGGTCGCGGTGGAGTCCAGCCCCTGACCGGCCAGCCAGGACCTCACCATGTCGGGTTCGAGGGCGATCAGCGCGGACACGAAGGGACGGCCATCGCCGATCACGACGGAATGCGACACGATCGGACACGCGTCGATCTCGCGTTCCAGTGGGCCGGGACTGACGTTCTTCCCGCCGGCCGTGATGATGATGTCCTTCTTTCGCCCCGTGATATAGATGAATCCCTCATCGTCGATCGACGCGATATCGCCGCTGTGGAGCCATCCGTCGTCATCCAGCGTCTGCCGCGTCATCTCCGGCTGGTGGTAATACCCCAGGAAGATGTTCGGCCCTTTGATGAGGAGCTCATCGTCATCGGCAAGACGGACCTTGATCCCGGGGCCGGGCCGGCCGACGGATCCCACCCTGTTGGCGTCCTCGAAATTGACCACGCAGGGAGCGGCGGCCTCCGTCATCCCATACCCCTGTATGAAGGTGATCCCGTCAAGGCCATTGAAGAAGTGCGCGAGATCGGGGTTGATGGGCGCCCCTCCGCATGCCAGATACCTGAGGTTCGGTCCGAGCGCCGATTGGATGGAGGCTCCCACGGTCTTCTCATAGAAGACATGCGCCGACCTCGCCGCGAGGGAATGATGGCCGTCGTTCTTGGACCACGCCACGAAATGGTCGAAGGCCTTGGCGAATATCCGGCCCCGGATTCCCGCTCCGGCCTTCTGGGACGCCGCGTTGTACACCTTCTCGAACACCCTGGGGACTCCCAGCAGATAGGTGGGCTTGAAGCTGCGCAGATCGGCAAGCAGTCGTTTGGCTGACGGAAGGTATCCGACGACGCCATGCGCGCCGATCGCGACGTATTCGATGTATCGGGCGAAGCAGTGGGCGAGGGGAAGGAAAAGCAGAAGGCGGCTGGGCTGGTACAGCATCTCGTTGAGGACGTCGTATCCCGCATAGACGATATGGGTGAAGTTTCTGCTCGACAGAACGGCTCCCTTGGGCTTGCCCGTGGATCCCGACGTGTAGACGATGGTCGAGGGGTCGTCGGCCTTCACCTGCGCGATGGCCTCGTCAAGCGCGTCATCCTGTACGGATTGTCCGAAATCGACGACGGCGTCCAGTCCCTCGGCCTCGAAGGTGAACACCGCGGTCAGGGATGGGCACGTCTTGCGGATGCGCTCCAGGGCCTGCGCATGGTCATAGTCCCCGGCGAAGGCGATAACCGGCTCCACATCGTGGACGATGGTGGACGCCTGAATCTCCGAATCCGTCTCATAGATGGGAACGGATATCGCCCCGACGGCCGCGCACGCGAAGTCCACGACCCCCCAGTCATAGCATGTGGGCGAATACACGATGACGCGGCTGCCTTTGCCGGCCCCCAGAGCAAGAAGCCCCCGGGCGACGGCCCGCACGCGATCGAGCATCTCGCCTGCGGTGACCGTCGACCAACGACGGGAGGAACCCAGCTGTCTCTCGGCTATGATGTCGGACGGGTCGCGCGCGGCACGATTGTCCAGCAAAGAGAAGATGGTGTCCCTCTCGGTGGTCGGATGGATGACGTCAACGGCAAATTCGCGAAGCATGTGAACCACTATAGTGCCGGGTCTGCCTCACGGCCCACGGGACATCAGCCGAAATCAGCCAGAACGCACAGCCATCGGCTTCCTGTGAGGCGAAACACCAGGGAGGACCAGTACGTCGTGCGCCCGATTCCCAGTCTCACGCACATCTCGAATCGCGTGGGGCTCACCAGCATGCCATTGACCAGAATGGGCACGACCGGATACCGGCGCATCTCGTGTCTGACCTCCCCGCACTCGTCCATATGGATGTCCAGCAACATGCCCATGGTGCGCAGGCGCGAGATGCAGGAGCGCGAGGCGACCCTGGCGACCGACGGCGGGACCGTCCGTCCGCGCACGACGTCGGCCGACATGCAGGCCAGCTGGCATGACCTCATGGCCGCCGCATGGAAGTCCGCCTCAGTCAATTCGGAAGGAAAGCACGTGGTTATATGGTACGGGACGGTCAGACGATCGATGGCCAGCAGGATGCTGCCGTCGAAAACCTGCGGAGGAATCCGTCTACGCTGGGGAAAAGCATGACGGCGGGACTGGTCGGATTCGTTGCTCATGTGGTTCCCTTCTCTGATTGTCGTGCCGTCATCCATTCCGTCTCACGCCATAGTGATTCGGACGATGACATCAACACAACATCACATATGGAAAGCGGATGTCAACGTCCATGCACGACGGTGTGCATAAGTGGACAACAACGGACACGGACAACACCAGACACGGACGACCGGATGGAATCCCCCACCGGGGACGGGACCCCCAGGCCACAACGAAGCCGCCGCCAAGCCGTGGATTCGCTAGGCCGCGGATTCACTACGTCATGGATTCCATACTCCACGGATTCCCTACGCCGTGCTCCTCCTACGCCATGTCCCCTCATCGGCGAATCGTCGGAAGTTCCGCTCAGGAACGGTTCCTCTCAGCCACGACCCTGATAAGGCGTGACCACGACCCCGCACCGCTGGAAGCTTTTGACGTCGACATAACCCGTCGACGCCATCGCGCGACGCAACGCGCCAATGAAATTCGTCGTCCCGTCCGCACGATGGCTGGGCCCGAAAAGAATCTGCCTCAGGGACCCCACGGTCCCCACCGCGGACCGACCTCCACGCGGAAGGGTGTCATGACGTGCCTCGGCGCCCCAATGCTGACCGTGCCCCGGAGCCTCGGAGGCGCGCGCCAGAGGTGATCCGAGCATGACTGCATCGGCCCCCAGCGCCAAGGCCTTGACGAAACCGCCCGACGTGCCCATCCCTCCATCGGCGATGACCTGGACGTACCGTCCGCCCGATTCATCCATGTAGTCCCTGCGCGCCTCGGCCACGTCCGCGATCGCGGTCGCCAGCGGAGCCTCAAGCCCTATGGTGGCACGCGTGGCCGAAACCGCTCCTCCTCCGAAGCCGACGAGAACGCCCGCCGCGCCGGTCCTCATCAGATGCAGGGCGGCGGTGTAGTTGGCGGCTCCCCCGACGATCACCGGAACGTCAAGATCATAGATGAACTTCTTCAGATTCAACGGCTCATGGTTCTGCGACACATGTTCAGCCGACACCGCGGTGCCCCGGATGACGAACAGGTCGACACCGGCCTCGACCACGGTCGAATAGAACTCCTGAACGCGCTGCGGCGACAACGATCCGGCGACGGTGACGCCCGCCTTCCGTATCTCATGGAGCCGCCGCGTTATCAGCTCGGGCTTGATCGGCTCCGCATAGATCTCCTGCATGCGGGCGACGGCATCATGCTCGTCCACGCCCGCGATGTCGTCAAGCAGCGGACGGGGATCCTCGTACCGCGTCCACAACCCCTCAAGATCAAGAACCCCGAGCGCACCCAGACGTCCCATCTCAATGGCCGTCTCGGGACTCGTCACGGAATCCATCGGGGCGCCGATAACGGGAACGTCAAACTCGTAGGCGTCGACCTGCCATGCGGTGGACACGTCCTCCGGGTCACGCGTGCGACGCGAGGGGACGATCGCCACGTCGTCCAACGAATAGGCCAGACGGCCCTTTTTGCCCAAACCGATCTCGATCTCCTGAGTCATACGACCTAGGCTAGTTCCGGGGCGTGACCGCGGCGCGCTGAACGACGCCGTCGACTCGCATCTCACGGCCGCGCCACCGGACGTCCTCCGCTCAGGGCCATGCGCTAGAACTGGATATGGACCCTACCACCATCTGCGACAGGAGATCACCATGACCAAAATCAAGGTCACCGGCACGGTCGTCGAACTCGACGGCGATGAGATGACGCGCGTCATTTGGAAGGACATCAAGAACCGCTTGATCCTCCCCTATCTGGACATCGATCTGGACTATTACGATCTGGGGATCGAGAACAGGGACGCCACCGACGACCAGGTGACGGTGGACGCGGCCCATGCCATCGCCCGCGAGCATGTGGGCGTCAAATGCGCGACCATCACGCCGGATGAGGCGCGGGTCCGCGAATTCGGCCTCAAAACCATGTGGAAATCCCCGAACGGCACGATCCGCAATATCCTCGGGGGAACGATATTCCGCGAGCCCATCGTCATCTCCAACATCCCCAGAATCGTCCCGGGATGGTCCAAGCCCATCATCGTCGCGCGTCATGCCTTCGGCGACCAGTACAAGGCCACGGATTTCACCGTCGACCGTCCGGGTCGCCTCACCGTGACCTTCACCCCGTCCGACGGATCCGAACCCACCGAGCACGTGGTGTACGACTATCCGGGGGCGGGCGTCGCCCAGGTCCAGTACAACCTCGACGAGTCCATCCGCGGGTTCGCACGGGCCTGCTTCAACTACGGTCTGCTGCGCCACTGCCCGGTGTATCTGTCGACGAAGAACACGATTCTCAAGGCCTATGACGGCCGGTTCAAGGACATCTTCGCGGAGGTGTTCGACACCGAGTACAAGAGCCGGTTCGACGAGGCCGGTCTCACCTACGAGCATCGCCTTATCGACGACATGGTGGCCAGCTCGCTGAAATGGCATGGCGGATACATCTGGGCATGCAAGAACTACGACGGCGACGTGCAGTCCGACAGCGTGGCGCAGGGCTTCGGCTCACTGGGGCTGATGACGTCGGTTCTGATGACTCCGGACGGACAGACCGTCGAGGCGGAGGCCGCCCATGGAACGGTCACTCGACACTACCGGCGCTGGCAGAAGGGCGAGACCACCTCGACCAATCCCATCGCGTCGATTTTCGCGTGGACCGGCGGCCTGCGCCATCGCGCGAAGCTCGACGGCACGCCCGAAGTCGGCCATTTCGCCGACACGTTGGAGAAAACCATCATCTCGACGGTGGAATCGGGAAAGATGACGAAGGATCTGGCGACCCTGGTGGGGCCGCAACAGCCGTGGCTGGACACCACGGGTTTCATGGACGCCCTGGACGAGGGGCTCGCCCGGGCTCTGAGCGAGTGAGCGAGGCTGCCAGACCGTCGACGTGAATGTTCGACGTGAATGTTCGGCATGGCCCGTATGGCAGTCCCGCCATACGGGCCATGCAGGCATCTACAATCGTCATCGTCGACGTCGCGTCGATGGCGTATGCGGTACCATGCAGCACATGATGCAGCACTTGGAAGGATGGTTCGCAGTGCACTGTTCCCCACGGAAGGCCCCACGGGCGTCGTTACGTGACAGGGCGTTCCCCTCCGCCGAGCCGGATGACCGTATGCGTGGATGCCCGCCAAGGATTTCCCGGTCAAGGATTTCCCGAGCGCGTCGTCTGGTCGCCATCCTGTGCGCCATTCTCCTGCCCTTGACCGTCGCAGGCTGCGGAACCCCGGGCACGGGCTCGACAACGACTCCGAGCGCATCCTCATCCGCCCTGACGGGACGCGTCTCCATCTTCGTGCCATCGGATCCGATAGAGCTGAGTCAGAACGTCCCCGTGGGTACGTGGGCCAAGTTCGTGCCCGAAATGACGACATCGCTCGTCAAGGAGGGGTTCTCGAAGAAGTCCATCAGCACCACTACGTCCTCGACGTTGGCGGAGCAAAGCTCGGCCATCCAGGATGCCGTGGTCAAGACGATGTCCTCATCCAGTTCCAAGTCGTCCTCGTCGGAGTCCATGACGTTGATCGTCGCCCCCGTTCCTGAGGACACGACGACGGACATCCATTTCGGAGACTTCCTCAGCCGTCCCTATCCGGATTCGACGAGTACGGCATCGCAGTCACAGGAGACGGTTCAGGCGTTGAACCGCCTGTCCGACGTCCTTCAGCTGGCAAAGCAGTCCGGCATGCATGTCGTGCTGATCTCGAATTCGATTCCGGACGTCACCCCAGACCTGTTCGTCCGGATGTCGTCGGCATCCGCCATAGGCAAGATGCAGGCGCGCAATCTCGTCGAGAAGCTCAGGCTTGACTCCGCCACGTCCTCGCACCCCCGCGTCATCGAGGTCCTTCTTCCCCAAACGCAGTCGGAGGATATCGACAAGGCCGTCTTCTCGGGGATCTGGTCCGTTCTCAAGCCCTATTTCACGAGCGGTAAGGCCGTCAGCGCCTCGAAGACATTAACGTCCTCGACGACGGACGACGACTGGAAAAGCGTGTCCTTTGACGCGAAGAACGCATCGGCGGCCGGCGACGAGATATATCGCCGTCTCCACCATGACGACTCGGATTCCGCCGGCGTCGCGACGCCACGGATCGACGGGATAGTAGCTTCGAACGACTACGTCGCCTCGGGCGTCGTGAAAAAGCTCACCAAAATGGGATACACGGGTTCCGCCGCGCAGATCAACCCGTCCATCACGGTCTCCGGCATCGTCGAGGGAATCATCGGAAAGCGTGACCTTCAACGCTCCCCGGTGCCCGATCCCTCAGACGCCCCGACGGATGAATCCACCGAGGAGAACGACTCGCAATGGCCCATCATCACCGGATACGGGGCGAACGTCTCGACGCTGCCAAGCGTTGTGAACGGACATCTGTGGATGACCACCGTCGAGGACCGAGGCAGCGCCGCGACCCTTCTCGCCCAGGCCTGCGCGAGGATGGACCGCGGAGGAAAGCCGTCGTCCGTCGAGGGCGTGGACTCCGGCAATTACTACGATTCCAAGGTTCCAACCATCGATGCGGGTCTTGTGGCCGTCAGCGCCACCAATCTCAAGGCGGCCCTCATCGATCCGGGATACGTCTCACTCGCCGACGCGGGACTGTAAACGAACGCGGAACCGTAGGCGATCGACGCCGACGAACCGATCATGGTGGCGCTTCCTTTTGAAGGTGCGCCATCATGATTGCATCCGACGCCATCATGATCGCGGACCCCCGACAGGGATCCTATGGAGGGGAATCCTTTGGGGGGGGCTTCGGACCGAGGATTCCGGCGCGATCCGGCGCGCGCCCCGGTGCTTCCCGTCTGCTTCTTTGTCTGATTCTTCTTCTTTGTCTAATGCTTCTTCCGGGGGACGTAGATGACCTTGTCGATGAGCTCGCGGTAATGGTCGGTGATCGTCTGCCGCTTGGCCTTGAGGCTGGGCGTCAGCATTCCGTTGGCCTCCGTGAACCGCTCGGGGATGATCTCGAACTTGCGAATCGATTCCGCCCGCGACACCAGCTCGTTCGCCTTGGACACGGCACGCTCGACCTCCGTGCGAATAATGGGGTTCGCCGCCGCCTCCTCCAGATTCCCGACCTCGGGGATGCCGTGCGCCTTCAGCCACTGATTGGTGTCATTGAGATCCAGGGTGATCAGCGCCGCGATGAACGGACGCCTGTCACCGATGACGATGCACTGATCCACCACCGGCGACGTCATAACCGAGGCCTCCATCTGGCCGGGGGACACGTTCTTTCCACCCGCCGTGATGATCAGGTCCTTCTTGCGGCCGGTGATGCTGACGAACCCATCGTCGTCGATCGATCCCAGATCGCCGGTATGCAGCCAGCCGTCGATGATCTGGGCCTTTGTGACCTCCGGATGGTTGTGGTATCCCACGCACACCGCACGGCTTTTGATGCACAGCTCGCCGTCGTCGTCGACGCCCATGCTCACGCCCTCCAACGGCAGACCGATGGTGCCTATGCGATACCCCTTCGTGGGATTCACGCTCGCGGGGGCGCAGGTCTCGGTCATGCCATACCCCTCCAGCAGCGGAAGCCCCACGCCGTTGAAGAAATGCGCGATGGATGAGTCCATGGGAGCTCCACCGGAAACCGCATATTCCACCGATCCCCCGAACACATCCATGATGGAGGAGTACACGACTTTCCGGTAGAAACCGTGTCTGATCCTCATAAGCAGCGGAATGGGGTCTCCGGACTGCTGCGCATACGACCAGTCCCTGGCGATCCGGGCGGAGTTCGCGAAGATGCGTCCCTTCAGCCCCGAACCGGCCTTCTGGGATGCCGCATTGTATATCTTCTCGAAGATACGCGGGACGGCGAGGATGAACGTCGGCCTGAATTCATGGAAGTCCGACAGAATGGTCGTCAGATTGCAGGACAGCCCAAGCGTGATGTTCCCCGCGAAGCTGAAGAACTGCATGTATCTGGCGAACACGTGCGCCAACGGCAGGAACAGCAGAAGGCGCCTCTGGGGCTTCATCGCTATGTCGGGCATGGACTGTATCCCGGAGTACACGATGAAGACGAAGTTGGAGTGGCACAGCTCTATCCCCTTGGGGGTTCCGGTGGATCCCGACGTGTAGACGATGGTGGCCAGATCGGCCCCTCGCACGCTCTTCTCCCGATCCCAGAACATGCTGTCGTCAAGGCTTCTGCCGAACTCGACGATGGTGTCTATCGCGTCGTTGGTGAAGACGAAGACCTCGCCCAGCGTGGGGCATTCCTCAGCCACCTGTTCGATCTTCGCCCGCTGGGACTCATCCTCGGCGAAGGCCATGACCACGCGGGAATCGTTGAAGATCATTCGGACCTGCGCGGGGGAGTTCGTCTCGTAGACGGGCACCGTCAACGCCCCGATGGACATGATCGCCATATCCAACGCCGTCCATTGCCATGACGTGTGCGCGATGATAGCAACGGCGTCCCCCGGCGTGATGCCCTTGACGATAAGCCCTTTGGCCAAGGCGATGACCTTGTCCCGGAACTCCTGCGAGGTGAAGGAGTTCCACCGTCCGTTGTCCGAATACTCCACCAGCGTCCCATCGGGATCGCGTTCCGCCCTGCTCTGGAGGATGGAGAACACGTTCTTATCGCTATCGATAGGAGCCTCCAACGGACGGGTGTATTCCTTACGCATCTCTTCTCCCTGCTCTGATGAACCCCCATCGGATGTGGAGGACACTGCCCTCAAGTCTACCCACCTTGATTCGCGGATATAACGGGCTTAAGAACGATGGGGCCCGTTTCCGTCCATATCCGGGGATCGACGTACCGGTTCCCGTCACGCGCTCGCAGCCCCCAGTGGAGGCACCGACCGTCGCAATGATCCGAGCCCACTGAGACCACGCCGATGCGCTGCCCGCGGGCCACGACATCGCCGACCTTCAGATCCGATGTCGCAGGCTCGAACGATGACACCACGAGCGCGTGCCGTACACTCAGCACGTTCTTTCCCGCCACGCGACCGACGAAGCTTACGACGCCGTCGTCCGGGGAGTAGATGAGATCCCCCTCCCCTGCGGTCAGATCGATGCCCCGGTGCCCCGGCGCCCATGCGGCCTCAGGAGCACTGAACGGGGCGGTCACGCGTGGATTCGCCAACGGCATCGACATCAACGCGCACCCGGATCCATCCTTCGTCGTCGTGACGGCCGCCGTCGTGACGGACGGCCTCATGCAGGAATCCCGGGCAAGGACATCACTCGTAGGCGTCGCCAAGGCGAGCCCCGCCGCCGCGACGACGGAAAGAAGCGTCCCGACTGCGCGCGTGACGCGACTCCGGTACGGATCCTTCGCCGGAGAGCCGCGTAGATCGGAGCGAAACGGATGAGAGCGAAACGATGAATCCGCCCATCGTCCAGGTCTTCCCCGTCTACGCCGTGGTTCTCGCGATCGCAGGCTCGTCCGACGTTCCCCCCTACCCGCTCCCCTTCCAACTCCCCTACCCCATCGATGAGCTTCCAATGATGAGCTCCCAATGATGAGGCATCGTCAAGGGCATGAGGCATCAGGAACGCGAGACGTCAAAAGCATGAGTCTCCCCATGACCGCGCACCCATCATCCATGATGGTGCCGGATGCCGGCACATGCTGCAAATGGCCGGGAGACTGTGGTCGAAGGCCGGCCCACGGCCAAGAGACGGATGGCTTCCCACCGAACCTGACCAGACGGTCGTCCGGATCATCATGGGATCACGGGGAGCACGCAAAGCAATCGGGATGGATCAGAGGAACCCACGGATCTGACGCGCCGACCCCGTAGCACGTCCATGCGGCGGCCCCGCAACACGTGCCCCGCAACACATCCGTCGATCACTCATCGCCCGGCGCCGGGGACATCACTCGGATATGCCGGGGCAACCACTGCGAGAACCTGGTAAGACAGAGGCACAGGACGAAATACAGCGCCGCAGCCACCAGCAGCGTCTGCAGGATGTTGAAATACATCGATCCCAGACGCCGTGACTCCTGAAGAAGATCCGTGTAGGTGATGATATACCCCAACGCGGTGTCCTTGAGAACGATGACGATCTGACTGATCAATGCGGGAAGCATCGACAATATCGCCTGAGGGACTTCCACGCTGAGCAACGACCGCAACGGTCCCATCCCCAATGATCTCGCCGCCTCACGCTGACCATGTGGCAGGTTCACGACCCCGGATCTCACCAGTTCGGCGATAACCGAGCCATTGTACAGAACCAGGGCCAGAACCACCGCGTAGAACGCCACGTTCCCGCCGAGATCGGCGAAGGCGAACCACCGCCAGAGGAAGATCATGAACATCAGCACGGGAACGGCCCTGCAGAATTCGACGACGACCGAACTGAACCAACGAATCACGGCATGACGGGAAAGCCTTCCCATACCGAAGAGAACACCGAAAAGCAATGCCCCCAGAACGGCGAAGAACGAGGCCGACACCGTGGACCACAGGCCGGGAAGATAGAAATCCCGCCATGCCGTCCAGTCAAGCGCCGGACGCCAGAGCTCCCAGCTCAACTGATTCTGTCCCTGCGGCGGATTGGCCAAGCGATGGAGAACGGCGATTACCAGGGTCACCAGAAGGATGACTCCGATGACGTTCGCAATCCTGATATGCCGCCGACCTCGAGGCCCGGGGACATCGAAAAGAAGAGTCTCTCCCACTTCGGAGCCCTTCCTCCCCTTTCCGTCATGATCCGCGGACGCCTTCCGCCGATTCGCGCTCATCGTTTCACCGCCAATCTCCGCGACAGCCATGTGGTCACGAGTCCGACCGGGATGATGATGATCACGTATCCCATGGCGAACATAAGAAATATTCCCACCACCAGATTGGCGTTGAACTCGATCATGGTGCTCATCAGGCTGGACGTCTCCGTCGCCACCGATGCCGCGGCCGCCACTGTCGTGTTTTTGATCAGACCGATCAGGGTATTGCCCAAAGGGGCGACCGATCCGCGAAGGGCCTGCGGAAGAATGATGATGGCGGCCGACGAGAAGAACCCCAGACCGAGGGATCGTGCGGCCTCGGCCTGTCCCACCGGGACCGTGTTGATCCCGGACCGGAGCGATTCGCAGACGAACGCCGACGTGTACAACGACAGCCCCGCGACCGCGAGCCAGAAGAAGTTGGTGTCGAAATTGTCGGAGAACTGGAACTTGAGCTGCCCAAATACTCCAAGGACCATGAACACCATGATGATGGTAAGCGGTATGTTCTTGAAAAGCTCCACGTACCCCGACGAGAATGACCGCAGCGAGGACACCGGTGAGATGCGGAACATGACCAGCACGACACCCCAGAGGAACGAGAAGAGAGAGCTCCATAACGTCAATTCGATGTTGACGCGGAACGCGCCGATCACATCGTATTGGGAGAACAAACCGATGAAATCCGACATCACAACCTCTCATCCACTTATGCGGCCGACATCTCGTCCGCCCCCGCGGCCACCGGCGTGCGGGGGATTCCGGACGATCGGCGATTCACGTTCCGTCATCCTCAGGCTCGTCACAGATCCTGGATCCAGCTGGAGTCCCCGATCTTCGTCGGAGGGTTGAACTCCGAATTGGGTGTGTACCCCGTTCCCTTGGTGGCGCTGTCGACGGCCTTCTTCCATGAGCCGTCGGAGATCATATCCTCGATGGCCTTATTGACCTTGGAGACCATGGAGGTATCACCCTTCTTGATTCCAATGCCATACGGCTCCTTGGAGAAGGGCGTCCCCAGAACCTTGAGCTGCCCGTTGCCCTTGGCGGAGGCGAGCCCCGCCAGGATGACGTCGTCGGTGGTGACGGCGTCAACCGTTCCGGAGATCAACGCCGTCACGCACTCGGCATAGCCCGACTGTTCCATAAGCTGGACCTTACTGGAATAATCCTGCTTGATCCTCTGCGCGGAATTCGAGCCGGTGACGGAACACAGCTTCTTGCCGTCAAGGCTCTTGGGCCCGGTGATCCCCGTCTCGTCCGACCGGACCAGAAGATCCTGCGCGGCGACGAAATACGGACCGGCGAAATCGATCACCTTGGAGCGTGCCTTGTTCATCGTGTACGTGGCGACGACCATGTCAACGTCCCCGTTCTGGATCAGGGCCTCGCGCTGTTTGGAGGGGGCCTCCTTCCAGACGATCTGATCCTCCGAGTATCCAAGCTTTTTCGCGACGTATCGGGCCACGTCCGTATCAAGACCCGTGTATGAGCTTCCCTGTTTGAATCCCAGTCCCGGCTGGTCGAATTTAATGCCTATCGTGATGCGCTTACCATCCCCGTCCGAGGATTGCGACGTCCCTCCGCATGCCGACAATGAGCCGGACAACGCCACGGCCAATACGGCCGCCATCATGGATCTCGTGTGGAACCTTGCCATTGTGTGCTCCCTCTCTCGTACTTCGTGATGTGAACCGTGTGGCCATCAGTCAGAGGCCAGGACGCCCGACCGCGCATACATGCCGCGGCTCCCGAGCGTCACCACGGACCCCGCGCACCACACTTAGTGCGCAAGAATCTTTCCAAGGAACTCCTTCGCCCTGTCCGTCGTCGTATGGTCGAAGAACTCCGAAGGCGTCCCCTGCTCCACGATCTGTCCATCCGCCATGAACACGACGCGATCGGCCGCCTGACGCGCGAAGCCCATCTCATGGGTGACGACGATCATCGTCATGCCCTGATGGGCAAGGTCGACCATGACGTCGAGAACCTCGCTGATCATCTCCGGATCAAGCGCGCTGGTGGGTTCATCGAACAGCATGACCTTGGGATGCATCGCCAGGGAACGCGCGATGGCGACCCTCTGCTGCTGGCCGCCGGAAAGCTGTGCGGGCATCTTGGCGGCCTGATCGGCGACGCCGACGCTGGCAAGAAGCCGCATCGCCTCCGCTGTCGCGTCTTCCTTGGACATATGCCTGACCTTTCGCGGCGCAAGGGTGACGTTGTCGACGATGGATTTATGCGCGAAAAGATTGAACGACTGAAAGACCATGCCGACCTCGGCGCGAAGCCGCGTAAGATCCTTCCCCTCCTCCGGAAGCGGCTGCCCGTCGATGATGATCTCGCCGGAATCGATGGGCTCAAGCCTGTTGATCGTGCGGCACAACGTGGATTTCCCCGAACCGGACGGTCCCAGGATCACCAGGACCTCGCCCTTGCGGACGGTGAGGTTGATGTCCCGAAGGACGTGAAGATCGCCGAAATGCTTGTCGACGTGACGCAGCTCCACCAGAGGGGCATCGCTCCTCGCGCAGACGGCGTCCGCATCGGGCTCAATGACGGTGTTCGAAATTCTGGAAACCATGTTTTCTTCTTCCTTCGGGACCTCGAAACCGCGGACTGCCATCGTTCCCCCTGCGCCCCCGGGAAAATCGGACACGCAACGAGCCACAACCTCATACGATCGGCACGACCACACGGCCGCGAATTGTGATTAAAACTAATAAAGCCATGTTACGAGTTGTTCAACACCCGGCCAATACCGATGCCCATGGTTCCGTGCGGATCCGCCGTTCAGGGGCGTCCCGCACGGAGCGACACGCGCGCGGACCGTTAAGCGGCGCGCGCAATCGCCTACTTGCGCGAAGCCTCCAGATAGTCAGGAATGGCTGTGGGATACTCCGGCCATGCCCCGCTGCCTGTGCAGACGAAGGCAGCGACGTTCACCGCGTCCCGATGCGCCTGTGATAGCGAGGCGCCCGAAAGGATACGGGCCGTGAAGGTCCCGGAGAACGAATCCCCCGCACCAACCGTGTCCACGACCTCCACATGGGGCGTGGCGATGGTGGACGTCTCACCGTCACGCGCGGTGACCATGCTGAAATCCGATCCCGCCGTGAGGATCACATAGTCGAGATCGAATCGCGCCAGAAGCCACCGGCAGGATTCGGCGTCGGACTCTGCATGGATCGAGAACATGTCCCGTAGAAGAAGAAGTTCGTCGTCATTGAGCTTAAGAACCGTAGCGTATCCCAGAAGTTCGGTAATCAGCTCCTGCGAGTAGTAGTCGCTTCGGAGGTTGATGTCGAAGAAGCGCATGGCGTCCCGACGGGAGTGCCGCAGCAGCTCGATGATGGTGTCATGGGTCTCCGGAGAGCGCAGCGCCAGAGAACCGAAGCACAGGGCGTCGGCCCTCTCCACGACATCGATCAGCTCACGGGTGAGAAGAAGATGATCCCATGCCACGCCCCTGCGGATGACGTATTCGGGGATTCCCTCCCGAAGCGTGACGTCTACGGTCCCGGTGGGCCAGGCGTTCCGCTGGATGATCGAGGTGATGCCAGCCTTCTGTGTTTCACCTACGAGTTCATCCCCCAGGGCGTCCTCGCCGACCGCGCTGATGGCGTATCCGTCGGCTCCGTTCATGGTCGCGTGGTAGGCGAAGTTCACCGGCGCTCCGCCGGCGCGCTTGCCGGAGGGAAGCCTGTCCCAGAGAAGCTCCCCCAATGCGACGACTATGGGCTTTGTCATGATGATCGTTCCTTTCTTGATGCGGTATTTCTTGATGCGACGGATGCGATGCGACGGATGCGATGCAGCCGCCTCGACGATCAGGCGACCGGATGCTCCGTTGCCTTCCCCGAACCGACGAGCAGGGAAGGACGATCGATAAGGTGCTGGATGGCCACCGCCGCGGCGCCGGTCACCGCCGCGTCCGGAGACATGGTGGACAGAACGATTTCGGTCTCGTCCCTGACCTCGGGAATGGCACGGCTCTCGACGACGTCACGCACGGAATCGAGCAAAATCTCTCCGCCCCCGGCGACGATGTCGCCGATCACGATCCGTCGCGGATTGTAGGAGTTGATGATCGTCACGCAGCCGTATCCGACGTACCGGCCTATTCGCCGAACAAGCTCGACGGCGTCGGCTTCCCCGGATCGAGCGCTCTCAAAAACCGCCTCGCAGGCCTGCGCATGGCTCATATCCCGCGCACCGGGCACCATCCCCCGTTCCACGACCTCACGGTGGATGGCAACGGCCGAGCAATACTGCTCAAGACATCCGACGTTCCCGCATTCACAGGGCCGCCCGTTGACGTCGACACTGACATGGCCGATCTCGGTCGCCGCGCCCTGCTGACCGTTGATGAGACGATCCGCGTCGAGCACCCCCAAGCCCACGCCCTCGCCAAGCAGATAGTAGGCGAGGTCCGGGGTCTGGGACTCGGGATCGAACAGATGATGCGCGAGGACGCCGGCTCGGGCGTCCTGCTCGACGAAGACCTGAACGGGGAACCTACCGGAGAATTCATGGAGGAAGTTGACGCTCCGCCATCCCTGCATCGACGACACGACCGCGGTGCGTCCGACCTCACGGAGATAAGGCCCCGGAACCGCCATTCCCACCGCACGTATCGAGTCATCCGCTCGGAGAAGCGCATGTATCCGACGACGGATCGACGAGATCGTCTCGGCGATGGTGTCCTCCGTGACGGTGGGAAGATCCTCCATGGACAGAGGACGCCCGTCAAGATCGAACACGCCGATCCGGACAAGGCTTCGGGCGAACTTGACGCCGATGACGTGGAATCGCGTCCCATCGATCCGCACGCCGATGGAACGGCGGCCGCCACGACCCTCGATGCCGCCGGTCTCCTCGACCACGCCCTCATTCAAAAGCCTGGACACCACTTTGGTGACCGCGGCGGGAGTGAGATCCAGCGACCGAGCGATGGCCGCCCGCGAACTGACGCCGTGCGAATGAAGAAGGGCCACCACGCGCGAGCGGGTGTACTCGGAGCTCTCTTGAGACGGCCCGGATGACAAGGATTCCACGACGACCCCCTGCTGACCAGAACGACCGATTCCGCCCCGTAGCTGCATTCCCATGGTGGACACGGAACGGTGGACACGCAGGATGGAGCGGTATGATCGTCCTCATATATTTCCTAAGTTGATATATTAACCTAGTTAATATATGACACGCGGAAGGGATCCGCGACCGATACCGGCATCGATACCGCTATCGGCACCGGCACCAGCGTCCGCGCGACGCCCCCGCCGCATCCGGAAGATTGCGGATGCCGCAGACGACGCGCTGCTTCTGCCCGCCGGACAGCGACAGGGGGTGACGTTCGTGGCAATCCCCCAAATCCACCACGTCAAGGATCCGCAGGGCGGCCTCCTCGTCCTCCACCGGCTGCGCGAGCATCACCTCATCAAGCGCCGACTGCGCGAACAGCTCGCATTCGACGTCCTGAAACCTGCGACGGGGGTTGGATGGGGTCCCGTATGCGCGGCACGCCCACGGGAGCCTTGGACGCCCGCATCCGAAACGATCTGCTCCACCGTCAGCGGGCGAAGCCCCATTCCCGCCGACGCCCATCCTCCATCGAGAAGAATTCCTCCCCGTCCATCTCATAGTCGACGCGACCCATCGTCATATGGGCCACGCGATCCACCAAACCATTCAGCCAGTACAGTCGATGCTCCGCTATTACGACGGTTTTCCCGCGGGCGCGCCACATCGCGATGATCCCGCGTAGTCTTTCGATGGCTCTGGCATCCAGATTGCTGCTGGGCTCATCAAGAACCATGATCTCGGGGTCGACGCACGCCACGCCGGCGCACGCCAGGGTCTGCTTCTGCCCGCCGCTCAGGGAACGTACCGACCGTCCGCGCAGACCGACCAATCGGAAATCCCTCTCCGCCGCGGAAATCCGCCGACGGATCTCGGAGGGATCCATCTCGTAATTCTCGCATCCGAAGGCAAGCTCGCCTTCGACGTCAAGGGCAAGAAACTGACTGTCGGGATTCTGAAAAACCGATCCCACATCCCGGGAAAGCTCGGTCAGGGGGCTGTCGGCAACGCTCAGACCGCAGACCCTCACGGTTCCGGTGAGGTTCCCCTCGAAATAGTGCGGCGCCAGACCATTGATAAGCCGGGTCACCGTGGTCTTACCACAGCCGGAATCACCGCAGATAAGGACAACCTGCCCCCGCGGAATGACCGTGCTCACATCATCGACTCCTCCTGTGCCGCTCCTCCCCCACGTCGTACAGGAACGACACGTGATCCAGCTCCACGGCCGGATCCGGCATCCTCAGGCCCATCACAGCGCCCCCATGGTCGACAGAAGCCAGCATGCATAACATGACGCGCAGGCGACGAGAACGACGGCGTCATACGCGGAGAATCCGATGCGCGCGATGCTCGTACGGCTCCGACCCGACCCCAGACCACGGGTGACCGCGGCCTGGGGAAAGCTCGTCCGCCGAGCGGATGGCACCGGCCATCAATGGGATGACGCGGTATTCGACCATCTGGACGGCCTTCCCCCCTCCCCAGCGCACTCCACGCATCGACATCGCGTCACGGATGGCACGCCGCTGGGAAACGGCGGTCGGAAAGAATCTGAACATCACGGTCAGCGGAACGGTGACGGAAAGAGGGACGCGCATGCGCTGCAGCGCCGCGGCCAGTTCGCCCACGGATATCGAGGACACCATCCAGTAACCCGCCATCAACCCCGGAAGCATCTGCGTGAGAATTCCCACGGTGGCGTAGACCAGCCACAGGCATAGCCCGCTCAGGATCATTCAGATCAGCAGCATCAGATCAGCAGCCCCGCAAGGAGGTTGATGGTCGCGCTCAACAGCAACGTAGTGAAGAGGAACGCGAGAAGCGTATGTCCCAGCGCGACACGACGCATCGCACCCGTGGTCAGACTGGTGTCGGCCACCTGATAGGTCATGCCCATCGTGAAGGCCACATAGGCGAAATCGGCGTATCGCGGAGGCTCGTCGCCGTTGAAGTCGATGCCGCCGACAGGCTCGGCGTAGTACATACTCGCGTAGCGCAAGGTATACAACGTGTGAATCAGCGCCCAGGTCAGCATCAGACTCAGCAACGTCAGCAGTCCCGCGATGCTCACCGAATCGCTTTTGTCACGGACCCTGAGCATCACGAGAATCACGGCGCCCACCGAAGCGAGGCTCGACAGAATCAGCAGCAGATCGGCGGTGGTACGGCTCGGCTCCTCATCCTGGGCATCGGCCTGCGTGGCCTGCGCATCCAGATGACCCACGCGCAGCCACACCCACAGCAGATAGGTGGCGCACGCCACGATCCACGCGATCACCAGAGACACGGCGACATCTACCCTGAGCAACAACGACACGGCACCGCCGACGGCCCCTGCACCGAACATCAGCAGGAGCCGTCGGGTGGACCGCCATCCCGATCCCGACAAAGCCGTCATGCGCGCGATGATAGCACCGTCCACCCACGAGGAAGCCCTGCCATCAGGCCTGCGTCTTGCGGCGTTGCCGGAGCTTACCTGAAATCCGAAACCATGTGCCTTCTCGATGGCCATAACACTGCGACCGTGGCGGATCCCGCAAAAAAGCCTTTCGTACCGGCGTTTCATGCCAGTGCAACCCCGATTACGACATCCCTCATCCACGCGAATCCTCCGGATGTCTACCACATATCGCCGCGCAAGCATGTTCCGGACGAATAGTACTGCCGCATAGATCGTATTGCCGCATATGGGAAACAACAAGCCCCGCGGTCGCTGTGACCGTGGGGCTTCTCATGGCTCCTGCGACTGGGCTTGAACCAGTGACCGTCCGATTAACAGTCGGATGCTCTGCCAACTGAGCTACGCAGGAATGCGTTATGCGAGGCAATTGACTACCGCGCACAAGAATTAGATTCTATACGTCTCCCGGATTTTCGCAAGACGCCGGACCGTTGTGCGTGTCGCATTGATTCCGCCGCTCCGTCGGCACGCCGCCGATCTCCAACCGTGCACGACTCTGCCGCGACGGCCGCTCTCACACGCTGATGGTGGTCAGCGGCATGGATGAATCTATGGGGAAATCCGGAGCGGATGGCCGGATCCCCGCCTCGACGAGGTTGACCCCCAGCATCGCCACCATCGCGCCGTTATCCGTGCACAGATCGATGCGTGGGATGCGGACCTCGACGCCATTGCGGGCCCCGACCTCGATCAGTTTCTCACGCAGCTGCGAATTGGCGGAAAACCCCCCGCCCACGATGAGGGTGTCCGACCCCTCCGCCAGACAGCCGCGGATGGCCTTGGTTGCAAGGACCGTCGACACCGATTCCGCCAGCGACGCGCACACGTCGTCGACCGGGACGTCCTTCCCGTCGGCCATGCGTCCCTCCACCCATCGGGCGACGGCGGTTTTCACCCCCGAGAAGCTGAAATCATAGGGATGCTCATGACCGGCCCTGCCCTGCGTCAGTCCCTGGGGCACCCTGACCGCATGGGGGTCGCCGAGCCGGGCATGTCTGTCGATGTGGGGACCACCGGGATAGGGGAATCCCAGCAATCGCGCCACCTTGTCGAAGCACTCGCCCGCGGCGTCGTCGAGCGTCGTCCCCACGACGTCGACATGTCTGGCCACGTCCGCGACATGCAGAAGCGACGTGTGGCCGCCCGAGACGATCAGAGCCAGCGCGTCCGATGGAAAATCGCCGAATTGAAGCTGCGTGACGGCTATATGCCCTATGACGTGGTTGATGCCATAGATGGGCTTGTCCGCGGCCACGGCGAGCGCCTTGGCTCCGGACACCCCGA
The DNA here is from genome assembly GCF_000741645.1 of Bifidobacterium minimum. GTDB lineage: Bacteria > Actinomycetota > Actinomycetes > Actinomycetales > Bifidobacteriaceae > Bifidobacterium > Bifidobacterium minimum. Next base: position 565,510 of record NZ_JGZD01000009.1, on the reverse strand, counting down.
CGGCGAGGCATCCCGCCAATCCCGGCCCTGCGGACACGGCGATGGCGTCGACGTCGTCAATGGTCATGCCGGCGTCCGCCAAAGCCTTCGACACGACGGGGACGAAGGCCTCGGCATGGGCGCGCGAGGCTATCTCCGGTATGACGCCGCCGTATCGCGCATGTTCGTCCATGGACGACGCGACCACGTTCGACGCCAGATCCCGTCCGGATATCACGGCGGCCGCCGTCTCGTCGCATGTGGATTCGATGCCCAGAACCGTGGGACCGCTCATCTCTCGTCTCCTTGGTTATACGTGGCGCCGATCCGGGCCGCCGCGGACTCCGTTCGGCGTGGGTCACGAGTTTGTTGCGAATCACCGTGTCGTCGTAGGTCGCAGGACATGGTGTAGGCGTCCACGCCCGCCGGCTGGTAGTATCCCCGCCGACGCCCCAGCATGGTGAAGCCGAACCGTCGATACAGCGCGATGGCGGGATCATTGTCGACCCTCACCTCCAGCAGCATGCGCCGGGCGCCCTGTCTGCGGGCCTCGGCTATAAGCCAGCCGAGAAGCCTTGTCGCGACGCCCTGACGGCGATAGGCGTCTGCGACGCCAACGGTCATAAGCTCGGCGTCGTCCCCGTCATACCAGAACCCCGCGTAGCCACGGACGACACCGCCGCCGGAACCCTCATCGGCGTTCCCGACACCATCCCCAGTGCCATCTCGAGCAACGGGATCGACGACGTCAAGCGCATAGGTGCGGGCCGGGGCCTCCAGCTCCTGCTCGACCATGGACGGCGTCCAGGCATCCGGGCCGAATATCCGCGGCTCCATGCCGGCGATGGCCGCGCATGCCCGATCATGGCCGTAGCGTTCCTGCGTGACGATCATCGGGCGACGCCTCTGGCGGGCCCCGACCCGAGAACCTGCTTGAGGGGATGGGGAACGGAGACGTCGGGACGGCGCAGATACAGAGGCTCCACGGGGATCCGACCGTGGTCGCCCCGATCGGCCGCGGCCTCCTCCATGAGTTCCAGTCCCACGGCTCCCGAATCGAGAAGCATCGCATCGGTGACCAGCCCCGGCGAGGAGAGTCCGTCCCACACACCGTCGTAGCGCGCCGCGCCGCGGCCCGCCACATCGACGGCATAGTCGCGGCCGGTGGCCTCACGCAGCGTCTCGATCCGACTGTTGACCCGGTCGACGATGGTATCCGGATAGTCGATTCCCATGGCCGTCGAAGCGTCCGCATGAGCGGCAGCGTGCCCGGAGGGCAGCGGGTCGCCGTTTTCGTCCATGAGAAGGAAGTACAGCTGACGACGTCGCGCGTCGTTCACGGCCAGCGTGAGATGGATCAGATCGTCGCGACGCGCCTCGCCCATGACGCTCCGTGGACGGCGGGTCCGAACGTCCAGGGATGGCAGTCGCGGATCCTTCCGTCGCAGGCATCCGGTCAGAAGAGCCTGCGGCGTGAGGTCATCGACGCCGATGATCTCCGCTCCGGTGGCGTAGGCCAAGGATTTGGCGGTGACGATGCCCACGCGCAATCCCGTGTAGGGAGCGGGCCCCACCCCCACCACGATGCGGGACAGATCGGAGACGTACATTCCCGCCGCCGCGAGCGCGCGGCTGATGTCGGGCATCAGCCTTTCGACATGGCCTCGGGAGTCCCGCTCGATGACGGGCTCGCAGCCCACCACTCCGACGGTGGATCCGAAAGCGGTGTCCACCACCAAGGTCCGATGGCGATCGCCCGTCATTCTCATCGGTTTCACATCCATCGTCATCGCGTCGATCCAGCCATTCCCGTCGTTCCAGAGGTTCCAGTCATCCCAGAGATTCCCGGCGTTCCCGCTTCGGTGGTCCCGCGCAGACGAACGGTTCCAGACTCACGAAGCGCACCGGCTACACCATACACGCCACCGTTCCCCGCACGCATCGCTGACATCCGCTCCTTCCATGAGCCTCCGACCGCGATGATGGATACGACCCGCGGCCCGTCCGCGCTGATCTCGTCATCGTCGTGCGCAGAACGTTCCGCCACCGACCTGTCGATGTGCACCTCAAGTCGGACGGGAGCCAGGGCCACGGCCATCTGCTCGCCCCATTCCATGAGAACCACGGTGCCCCCCGAAGGCGACTCGATCTCCTCGTCCAGACCCAGCGACTCCAGTTCGTCCAGCAGACGATCGGAGGCGTCCTGCCCCGGAGCGAATCCATCGCCCCCCATGCGGTAGGCGTCCACATGCACCAGATGGGCAGGATTCCCATCGGTGAAGCGTCCCGACATCTCGCGGGCGATGGTGAACGTCGGAGACACGACCGGGGACGTGACGCCCAACCCGTGCGCGAACCCCTGGGCGAAGGTCGTCTTGCCCGATCCCAAAGGTCCCGATAGAAGGACCACGTCCCCTCCTCGGCATATCGACGAGATCAGTCCGCCGAGCCTTCTCATCCCATCCGCCGTCCGAACCGTCACCACGAGGGCATCGGAAAGGGAAGACGGGACGGACGAATCGGACGGGACGGACAGGCAAGACGGGACGGAAGGCCTGGATGATGGATCATCGTGCAGGGTGGACGAATCCGACGGGATGGAAGGACCGGATCCTCCTGATGCGGAGGAATCGGCGAATACGACCGACCCGAACGCGCGTCCGACCGACGACCCCCTGTCCGGTATGCGCTCAAATACTGGCATGGCCACCGACATCCTCCCTGCCGCGCGCGGCGATTGCGATAACCGACCGTTCCAGAGCATACATCGGATCCCCCGCGCCACCTTTGGCTGCTTCGTCGGCGTCGGCCAGAAGTCGCACGCACCGGCACATCCCCTCCGAGGTCCATCCGCGCAGCTGCCGCGTCGCCTTGGTCACGGCCCATGGCCGCAACCCGGCCTCGGAAGCGGACAGGGTGCCCTCCCGGATCGCCGAGACCTTCGCCATGGTCCTCAACGTCATGGCCAAAGCTCCGATGAGCGCCAATGGCTGGACTCCCTGCGCCACGGCATCACGCGCCGCGGACACCGCCAGACCGGCGTTCCCCGACATCGCCTTGTCCGCGACGGCGAATCCGGTCATCCGAGGGTTCGCCGTCAGATAATCGGACACCGTGTCCACGCCGAGGGGATCGCAGGGAAAATCATCACACAACTGCTCGCACATGGCGGCGAGTTCGCCGACCGAGTCTCCCAGCACCGCGACCAGCTGCTGGGCCGCCTCCGGCGTCACGCGCTTGCGGCGTCGCTCAAAGCATCGCAGAACGAAGTTCAGCTGCGCCTCGGGCTTGGTCAGATCAGGAACCGCCACTTTGACCGCCCCGGCCTTGACAAGCGCGTTGACGACTCCGCGCCCCTTGGCTCCCCCATCATGTCGGGCGATGACCACGGATTCGGAGTCCCGCCGACCATCCGTGCCACCGCGCGCGGACCTGCAGAAGTCCACCATCGAATCACGCAGCCCCTCATCGGCGTAGGCCAGATTCGATACCGTCACGATGGACACGCTACTGAACAGCGAGGGCCCCACGGCTTCCTCGAACGCGTAGCGGTCGTCGGACGCAGCATCCACGTCCACCAGTTCCGCATCCGGGTGCACGCGCAGAGCCTTTTCACGACACTCCCTGATCGACCGGGAGGCCAGATAGTCATCCTTCCCGATGACTATGGTCATCGGTACCGTCGCCTGTCGTGCCATAATCCTCAATGTCCCGTCATCGGTGGACAAATCCACAACCCGGACTGCACAACCCGGACTACCACAATCGTTCCACGATATTCTTCGTCTCCGTCGTCCATCGACGCAAGCGCGATAACGGGGAACGGTGGAACGCACGTCCCGGACCGCTCATGGCCCGCCGCCGCGCGGCCCTTCCACGCCAGGCAGCGGCCATGACGGCGACCACGACGTAAGTGAGCACCAAGGCCGCCGATCCCCACGGGGACGGAAGCCATGGAAGGATGGAATGCGGGACGGACAAGGACGATGTCGCCGCCGCCTCCATCACCGCGGTTCCCCATGACGCTGCAACCGCACACCAATATGCGAGCAGAGGAAGAACCGGCGACAACGCGAACGCCGTCAGCCCCGCGATGGTCGATACGCCGACGATCGGCGCAACGATCAGATTGGCGATAGGCGCCATCAGAGGAATCTCCGGCTCCAGAAGAACCTGTATCGGAGCGGTCGCCATCTGCGCGGCCAGCGTCATCGACAGCGCCGCGGAGATTGACTTCCCCATCACGGACGCCAGGCGTTCCCGCCATCCGTCGGCGAATAGGACGATGCCGAGAACGGCGGCGCAGGACAAGGAGAATCCATAGCTTCTCGACATCGAGGGATCCACGATGATGGAGATGATCACCGTCCATGACAGCGCCACCAGGCTTCGAGGGCGACGGCCAAGAACCATCCAGCCACTGGACCACACCCCCATGATCAGCGCCCGGGCCACCGAATCGGAGGGGGCCATGACGGCGGCCAGAACCGCACATCCCACGGCCGAGATCAGTCCCGTCAGCCATCGAGGCGAGCGCACGCGACGGCATACGCCATGTATTGCCCCCGTGATGAGTATGAAATGACCGCCAGAAACCGCCATCAGATGCATGATGCCCGCATGGGAGAATCCCTCCCGGACATAATCGACGTACGCTAGGTCGAGCGCCCCCTGATCATCGGCGTCATATCTTTCAGCACCCAGTAACCCCAGGGAGAGACCGGGAACCAGCATCCTCCCCTGATCGGAAAGACGCTGGCACACGCCGAAGAAGTCGTCATACAGGGCCGCCTTCCATCGCGCGAATCCGGATGGCTCAGCGATGACGACGATCGAATCCGCGTTCTCCATAGTCAGCCACGGCTCATCGCCGCCCAGAGGCGAGGCCCGCGCATCAACGACGGCATCGACCGTCGCCCCGGACGCCATGCGCTCGCATGCCGCGTCATCGCCGAACGCCAGGGCGGGCAGAGCCATCCGCCGGTACGTCGACGACGACCCGGCGCCACGGACCATGACCGCGACCTGGCAATCAGCCCCGCGCGATGACGAGACCTCCACAAGACCAGTGAACGTCATTCTCACCGGGTCGATACGGGATCGACCCGGAGAAAGAAGCGCGCCGGCTGACAGGGCTCTGTCGACATCCTGCATGAGCGTGGTAAGCGCCGACAGCATCACAACGACGACCACAAGAGCCACCGTCGGCGCGAGGAAGGGGCGGGCGTGCAAAATCGACATCACCAGTATCCCCGATACGGCGAGGGCCACCGCAGTCGACACCCATATCAACGTCCCCGTCCACGCGCCGACCGGCCACCGCTGCGATATCAGGGATCCGACCAGATGCGTGCAAAGCGAGACGGCCCACGTCGCCGACGCCACCAGCACCATCCGCATATCCCAGCTCCGCCACGGAGACCGCCGACGGCTCCGTTCCATCCCACCGACGGCGCTCCGGTGGCCGACGGACCCATCCCCGGTCACCGGAGCCATGGCGATGGGATCGTCTCCGCCACTCCGAATCAGGGCACCCACGACACCCATGACGCTCACGACACTTTCACCAGCGGTCTCAACCGCTCCATTGTCTTCGCTCCGATACCGGAAACATCGCGAAGTTGGTCAACGGAGTCGAATCGTCCTACGGAACGTCGATGATCCATGATCCGTCCCGCCAACACGGGTCCCACACCCGGTAGGGCATCCAGATCCGATTCATCGGCGCTGTTGAGATCAAGCGGTTCCGCCGTCGGGGACGGCTCCGATTCGTTCTCACCCTCCTCGGTATGGTTCTGTGGATTCTGGGTCGCAACAGGCTGGGTCTCGATCGTCTGCGGTGAATTCCGGCTCTCCTCTTCGCCCGCGGCACTGGGGGACATAGGGGATGCCGACCGGGCGACGGAGCTCGTGGCCGCGGTATTCACCGATCTCGTGACAAGCATCGTCACACTGGCGGAAAACGCGCACAATAGAACCATCATGACCGCAACCGCCTGAACGGGTCCAAAGCCCCTATACGGACGGCGCCGCGGATCGGAGGGAGGATCATGTGGGGATGCTCCGCGGAGGGCGTCCCCGCGCGGCGCGGCATCACGCAACGACACGTCAGGCGGGGATACGCCGCGAATGCCCGCCATGCCATGCATGGAAGCCGCCACGAGATCGGACGACGAACGCGAGTCACAGGCCGCTTCAGGAACACCGGATATGCGCAGCACCGTCTCGTCGCACGACGATGTAGGACGGGAAGCCAAAGGACAGGAAGTCGCGTGGACGGGAGACGGAGACGCGGAAACGCCGTCATGCGGCTGCGGAACGGACCGTAGATCACCGGAACCACCGCAGGAACCGGAACCACCGCGATAAGGCTCAGGACGATCGGAAAGAGACCGGAGACGACACAGCGCGGACTCTCCTACCAGACGAGTCCGGCCTCCCCCGCAGGGCGTTCGCGGGGACGACGCGCCACGCGCGGACCATGGCATGGAACGAGAGACAGACATGCCCCCATGATGCCGGGCGCAAGCGGAGCGCGGCAACGGGAACGGCCCATGTGGTCGGACGCCTCACCCGCTATCGGCCACCGGAACGCCTCCATGGCCTCCTACCGGACGCCGACGGAAACTCACGACACCAGGACGCCCGCCACAGGAGGCTCCCGCCACATGGGACGGCAGCATCTACAGCATCTACAGGGCGGGAACGATCGAGACGATCTTCGGAGCCTTGACGATGATCTTCCGAGGCTCCTTGCCTCCCAGGCGGGACGCGACCGCGTCCAGAGCCATGGCCCTGAGCTCGGCGGGGTCGATGTCGGGGCTCACCTCGAGCTTCGCACGGACCTTGCCGGCCACCTGGACGACGGCCGTGACGGTGTCCTGACCCACGTAACGCTCGTCGGCCCGGGGCCACGGAACATGCGCGAGCGAACCCTCATGGCCCAGACGGCTCCAAAGCTCTTCGCAGATATGCGGGGCGATGGGCGAAAGCATGAGGACGAGAGGCTCCACCACGGAACGCGGAACGACGGGCAGCGATGTGAGATGGTTGTTGAGGACGATGAGCTTTGCGATCGCCGTGTTAGGACGCATCCCCTCCATCTCGGCCGTGACGTCGACGATGGTGTTGTTCAGCAGCTTGAGGGTGCGCACATCGGGGGCGTCGTCGACCACCACCAGATCACCCGTGCGCTCATCGATCACATTCCGCCAGAGCCGCTGCAGGAAGCGCATCCCGCCGACCACGTTGCGGGTGTTCCATGGCCGGGACTCGTCCAATGGCCCCATGCTCATCTCGTACAGTCGGAACGTGTCCGCTCCGTAATCGCGGTACATGTCGTCGGGCGTAATGATGTTCTTCAGACTCTTGCCCATCTTACCGAACTCGCGGTTGACCGGTTCGCCGTGCCATGTGAAGGTCGGCTCGCCCGAGGCGGAATCCGGCCCCTGCTCGACCTCCGCCGCGGGGACGTACTGTCCGCGCTCATCCGTGTATGCGAAGGCCTGGATCATTCCCTGGTTGAACAGCTTGTGGAACGGCTCCGGGGAATCCACGAAGCCCAGATCGTACAGCACCTTGTGCCAGAAGCGCGAGTAGAGCAGGTGAAGAACCGCGTGCTCGACGCCGCCGACGTACAGGTCGACTCCGCCGGAATCACCCGCCGTGGCGTTGTGATGGGGACCCATCCAATAGTCGTATTCGTCGCCCTCCACCATGTGACGTTCGTCGCGGGGATCAAGATAGCGCATGTAGTACCAGCAGGATCCCGCCCAATTGGGCATGGTGTTGGTGTCACGGTGATAGGTCTTCGGACCGTCTCCGAGATCCATCACGACCCTGACCCAATCCTCGTTGCGGCTCAGAGGCGCCTCGGGATTGGACGCCGAGTCGTCGGGGTCGAACGTCTTGGGACTGTAGTCGGGGACCTCGGGAAGGTTGATCGGCAGCTGGTCGTCGGGAACGAGATGCGGCACGCCGTCCTCGTCGTAGACGATCGGGAAGGGCTCGCCCCAATACCGCTGTCGTGAGAACAGCCAGTCGCGCAGGCGATAGCTCACCGTTCCCTTTCCCACGCCGGCGGACTCCAGCCATTGCGAGACCTTGGCGATGGCCTCGTCGACCCGAAGTCCGTTCAGCGACAGAGGCCGGCCCGTCGTGGCGGTGGCCTCGACGCTGGAGTTGACCACGATGCCGTCATGGGAGACGAAAGGCGCTTTGCCGACGTAGTTCTCGAGGCCGTCATCCGATTCGGGGAGCGGTGAAACCGTGTAGATCACCGGCAGGCCGAATTTGGCGGCGAAATCGTAATCGCGCTGGTCCCCTCCCGGCACGGCCATGATGGCGCCCGTGCCGTAGTCCATGAGGACGTAATCGGCGGTAAACAGCGGCAGACGCGCCCCGGTTATGGGGTTGATGGCGTAAAGGCCCGTGAACAGACCGGTCTTCTCCCCCGCCTCGTCGACGCGGTCCTTCGCCGTCTTCGATTCCGCGGAGCGTCGATACTCGGCCACGGCCTCACGCGGGCCTGCGTATCCACCGGTCCAGGACGCGGGAACGCCGTCGGGCCACCGCTCCGGAACGAACTGCAGAAGGTCGTGCTCGGGAGAGACGACCGCGAACGTGGTGCCGAACAACGTGTCCGGGCGCGTGGTGTACACCTCCATGTCCTTGGTGCCCTCGGCGGTCTCGACGGCGAAGTGCACCGAGGCCCCATGGGACTCCCCGATCCAGTTTCGCTGCATGAGCTTGACCTTCTCGGGCCAGTCGATGGTGTCAAGGTCCTCGATAAGTCGATGACCATACGCGGTGATGCGCATCGACCATTGACGGAGCTCGCGCTGGAACACCGGGAAGTTCCCCCGCTCGGAGCGCCCCTCGGCCGTGACCTCCTCGTTGGCGAGCACCGTCCCGAGGCCTGGACACCAGTTGACCGGCGACTTCGAGATGTAGGCCAGACGGTACCCGTTGAGGACATCGGACTTCTCCGCTGCGGTCAGGTCGTTCCACGAGCCGGACCCATGCCCGGGAATAACGCGGCTCCCATCCTCGAACTGGGCGATCAGCTCCGAAATCGGACGCGCAGACCCCTTGCCGCCATCCGCGCGGATCGCGTCGGGATCGTACCAGGCGTCATAGATGCGCGAGAAGATCCACTGCGTCCAGCGCATGTATCCGGGATCGATCGTCGCGAAGCTTCGACGGTCGTCGAAGCTCAGTCCCATGCGATGAAGCTGACGGCGCATATTGGCGATGTTGGCCTCCGTCGTGACGCGTGGATGCTGCCCCGTCTGGACGGCGTACTGCTCGGCGGGAAGACCGAACGCGTCATAGCCCATGGCGTGCAGGACGTTCTCGCCCTTCATGCGGTGGTAGCGGCTGACGACGTCCGTGGCCAGATACCCCAGAGGATGCCCGACGTGAAGGCCCTTGCCCGAGGGATACGGGAACATGTCCATGGCGAAGTACGATGGCCGCCCCTCGGCGTTGCGACCTCGCGAATCCTTCAGATCCCCGGAGACATTGGCCGCCCAGAACGTGCCCTCGTCATCCCAGTAGCTCTGCCATTTCCCCTCGATCTTCTGCGCCAGATCGGCATTGTACCGGAACGGCGTCCTGGCCGCGTCGTCGGAGTCCCTGTCCACGCTCTTCTCGTTGTCGCTCATAAGTGTGGATTATCGTGCGTCAGCTGGACACGGAGCCGCCATGTATCTCTATGTGGTCAATGGTGAGCGTCGACGCCACCCGATAATCCGCGTTCTCCCTGAGTGATGCTGCCATCTTCGCCCACGATCCGTCACGCACCATCCTCACCAGCGCCGCCTTCACCGTTCGCGACAGCTCGGTGGCACCGCTGCGGACTACGACGCCATGCGGCGATTGACCATACCTCCAGGAGGACATCGCGACGAGTCCGGCACCCTCCGCCTTGACCAGACCGGAGAGAACCGCGTCATCGCCGGCGACGGCGTCGGCCTGTCCCACCATCAGGGCCGTCAGACATTTCTTGTAGCTCGCGCGCGATGAGATCACCGCGTCGTGGCTTCTTCTGCCCACCTCGACGTCAGCCCCGGAACCGTCGACCACACACACGACACGATTCGCCAACGCCCCGGGTCCCGAAATGTCCTTCCTGTCGTCCGCGCGCACCATAAGACCCTGTCGGGCCGACAGATAGGGACCGACATACTGCCAGGCCTTCCCGGATCCCGCATCGGCCGGCAAGGCGGAGAAAGCCACGTCGATCGTGCCGGATTCCAGCTTCTCGGAGACGTCCTGCACGGATACGGGGACGAACACGACCTGCGACTGCCCATATCCCAGAACGCCGGTAACGTAGCGCGCCACGTCGACGTCGAGGCCCGAATACGCGCCGTCGTGCTCAAGGGACACCCCGGGCTCATCAATGGTGATGCCCACCGGAATCGCAGGCCCCTGCGGAAGCGTCGAGGATCCGGTCACGGGAGAGCAAGCGACCTGCGACAACAGCGCGAGCCCCGTCATCATAAGGGCCAGAGCACGGTGAAGCCGCCGCCAGGGACGACGCCACCGAACGCCGGAGGTCCACCACGCCGGCATGGTTCTCGATGGTCTCGATGGTCTCGACGGTCTCGATGGTTTCATGGTGAACCAGCATAATCGGGGCTCGGGAGCCGCCCCGGCAGCCGTCCGACGGGGATGGACGCACCCGCCGGGACGATCGCCATGGCTTCGTCCATCTATCAACGGAAAAGCCGCGAACGGGTGAGGAACCAGGTGACGATCGCCGACAGCAGCATGGACACCACGATCACGATGAGGAACCCCCACCGATTGCCGGTCAACGGCATGCCCAGCATTCCGCCCTGCTGGAAGTTCATCCCATACATGGAGAAGATCAGCGTCGGAATGGACAGCGTGATGGAGATGATGGTGAATATTCGCATCACGTTGTTGAGGTTGTTCGACACGATCGAGGCGAAGGCGTCGGTCATGTTCGCCAGAACGCCGCTGTATATGTTGGCCATCTCGATGGCCTGCTTGTTTTCGGTGATGACGTCCTCGAGAAGATCCTCATCCTCCGGGTACTGCTTGATGCGGGACAACGTGGTGAGCTTCTCCATCACGATCTCATTGGATTTGAGGCTTGTGGTGAAGTAGACCAGGGTTTTGCTCAGCTCCAGAAGCATGAGGATCTCGCGGTTCTGCATGGAATGGCGTAGCTTCAGCTCCAGTCTGTCGCTTTCACGGTCGATGATGCGCAGATACCGCAGATACATCGTCGCGTTGCGATAGAGGATCTGGAGGATGAAACGCGACTTCATATAGGTGTTGAAACCCCGGATCGTGCCTTCCATGAAGGGATGGAGCACGGGGGTGTCCTGCATGCAGACGGTGATGATGAGGTTCTCCGTGACGATGATCGACAACGGGATCGTCTCATACCAGTCACGGCCATTGCGCTCCTCGACCGTGGGGATGTCCACGATGATCATCGTGTAGTCGTCCTCGGCGTCGACGCGCGAGCGCTCCTCGTCATCCAGAGGGGCGCGCAGGTCGGCCAGGTCGATGCCGGACTCCTGGGACACCGAGGCGAGCTCGGCATCGGTGGGATCGGTGAGACTGAGCCACGCGCCATCCGTGGGTCTCTCTATCCGCTCTATCTGACCGTTGACGGTGCTGAACATCCTCAGCATGGCTCACCTGCCTTTCACCGTTAGAGGGAACAGGTCCCCTCATCATGTCGATCTCCCACCGGTACGGTGCGAATCATGACGATCCGCCGACACCTCCACAAGCGCCCCCTATACGATAGTCCGACATCCCGATGCGGACTTCCCGGGGTCTTCATCGGCATGTCCCTTCAGCCGCCGATTCACGCCGCACCCGCCGCCGTATCCAACGGCACCCATAGCGGCGCCCCGGGGACGCGGAGATATCCGGGGCCGTTCTCCCAGTCCTCGGTCGTCGCGGGCCCGTGGTTGAACTCCTCGAGAGTCCAATCGAGTCGTCCCTCGCCGCCATGCACGGGACGCATCCGTGACCAGTGGCAGTTGCGCATCGCGCCTATGGAGCTGACCTCCGTTCCCGACAGTCCCAGCAGCGTGGCGATGGTGGCGACGATCCAGGATCCGTGCCCGACCACGATCAGCGTTCCCGGTCGGCCCGTGTCGTCCGCTCGGACGAGCGATCTCATGGCATCGGCACCGCGCGATCCCACGTGCCCCCGGTCCTCCACCCCGTAGGCCCTCTCGCCTCCCGTGTGGTCCTTCCACGACCGGTATGCGTCGGGATCCATGGCCTTGATCTCCTCGCGGGTCATGCCCTCCCATGAACCGAAGCTGCGCTCACGCAGCCGCGCGTCCACCTCCACGCCGACGTGGAGAAGAGTTCCCAGCGCTTCCGCGGTCTGTCTGGCCCGCATCAGATCGGAGGAGACGATTCTCAGGACACGGGAATGAACGGGAAGGTCCCGATAGCATGACGAATCATCGCCCGAGCCTGCACCCATACCGACGGAGGAGGAGCCCACGCCCCGCGACAATGCCGCGGCCTTGGCCCAGTAGTACCGGTGCGCGAGCTCATACGCCATCATGTCCGCCTGCCATCGGCCCACGGCATCCAGAGGTATGTCGATCTGCCCCTGCAGCCTGCGGGCCAGATTGTACTTCGTGCGCCCATGCCGAACGAACACCACCTCGTCGATCATATGATCCTCTTTCCGTCTATCGAACCGCCCACCAGAACCGGAACCCGCATCAGCCGTGCACGCAGCAGCGCGGACCCGCCCTCCGCCAGCCGCCATCCCACCCGTCGGACGCCGCCCCCGTCAGGCGCCGCCCTGCTCACGACGCGCATCAGGCGACCATGCATCAGGCGACCATGGAGGCCACGGCAGCCAGCATCGACCACGCGACCCACACTCCGGCTATGACATAGTAGGGCCACATATGGGAACGGCTGATGGCTATGAACTCCCGGATGAACGCCGCCGGCCAGTAATATCCCTTGGTGTGGCTTCCCACCCCATCGGCATGAAGGCCAAGGACGCGGGCGTATTCGCTGGCCCGGAAGACGTGGTAGTCGCTGGTGACCAGCGCCGCGCGATAGGAGTTCTCCCCACTTCGCTCGTCCATGATCCGCTTGGAGAAACGGAGATTCTCCAATGTGGTCGTCGACCGGTCCTCCATGATAATCGAGGATTCGGGAATCCCCCGATCGCGCACAAGATATCGCCTCATGGCCTCCGCCTCGCTGACGATCTCATCAGCGCCCTGACCACCCGAGACTATCAGGGATGCCCGTCTCCCCTGTCGTTCCCACAGCGTCACCGCACGGTCGATGCGCCCCTGCAGCAGTGGCGTGGGCCTGTCGCCGTTCAGGCCGGCCCCATGAATGATGATGTAGTCGTAGTGGCGCCGACGCGGGAGCATGCGATACAGCCATGAATACAGCAGAAGAGCGACGAAGGATGCGAAGAACCACAATCCTTCGACCATGACGAGCATCGCCATGTCCAGCGCCCAGACAGGAGCCTTCAACACCGTCAGCACCGGGATGAGCATGATGTAGCCCACCACGGCGACTGCGAGAGCCGCCGGGAGCATGGTGGCCATCGAGACGCCTTCATGTCTGGCCACGACGATGGTGTTGGACACGAGGAACACCACGACGACGAGCGGGGTGAGCGCGATGATGACCCCGATGGGGACCAGCATCCAGATGGTGCCGAACTGGAGGAAGAGGCAGCCGCACAATGTCGTCAGGAAAAGCAGCAGCCATATGGCGTTGCGGAACTGCCGGGGCTCCCGGATCAGGGACACGATGAACAGCAGACCGAACACCATCGCCGGGGAATAGACGAGCAGCACGCCCCATGGTCCATCCATGGCACTCCCTTCAGCCGTGGACTCCCACGGACGTTCCCATTGTGACACAAGACCCCCATGCGAAGCTCCCCACGGCTCGGAGCCCGCATCGCATCGCCGGAAAGAACCCGGAAAAGGTGCCGGAAAGGGACAGGAAAAGGGATGGTGAAGGTCGTTCCCCTGTCGGACAGCCCCTAGCGCTTCCCGGAACGCCTGTCTACAATGACAGCGTTCCGGAACACGACTCCGGACAGAAAGGTTCGACATGAGCAAACCACAAGTTGCGTTCACGTTGGATGATGACGTCGACGGCATCGTCGACACAGCGATCGAACGGATTCTCGCCGAGAACAGGGGACGCTGCGCCTACTGCGGCTCCCCCACACCCACCGACGATTCGGCTCCGGACCTCCTGCCCATCTGTGACAGATGCGCGATGGAGCATGAGGGCGCGGCCATCCGCGAACTCGCCATGGCGTAAGGGTGCGCCGGGCCGCCCCACTTGGGGCGGCCTTTTCATCACGGTTTTTTGTCGCTTATCATTCCGGGCATTCCCATTAGGGATATATGTCATGACGCGGTTTTCGATTCACCCGCTTATGAACGTCATCGAAACGACGCACCGGAAAATGGAGGGTGCGTGTTTCCTCTTGCCTTCTTTATCATCCTCCTGATGTAATAGTCATACTGCTTGCTCGGGGAAGGGGAGGGCGGGTTTGACCGCCTTGAGGTGAGCACGGGTTCATATGGCGTCGCCGGCGGCGGATCACTGCGGATCAGCTCCGGATCGATGAAGTCACTCCAGATGACGATCATCAAGGTCACCGGGAGCCAATCCCAGAGCGCGCTCGATGTCCGCGGGCGACGCGTCATAGTCCAGACCGACATTATGGAGATACCACACCATCTTGGCTGTGACGGCCTCGAGATGGTCATATGCCGTCTTGGGGGATATTTCCAGACGGCGGGATAGCGACCTCCACGACTCCCCGCGGGCGCGGGCGTTAAGAACCTGAACCTGACGCTCCGTGAGCTCAGGAAGACGATCGCGCTTGGCCAGAAGCTCGGCAAGCCCGACCATGGATCTCGGCACGACCGGCGATCCGGCCGCCGCCTTGAGAAAACCGGCGATGTTATCCTCCAGCGAGTCGGACTTGCGGACCAATCCCAATGCGCCAGCCGCGAAGCACCGCGCTATCACCAGAGGTCGCCTCTCATCGGTGTACAGACACACCTTCGACAATTCGGACAGCCTGCGGACAGCGGCCGTCCCCTGCAGAACCCCATCGGTGGACGCGCCCGTGTCCAGCATCAGATCAAGAACCACCAGATCCGCGTCGGAGGAACGGGAGACACCCTCCTCGACCGACGGGTACGATCCCACAACGTTCAATTGCGGATAGGCCATGGCGAACGTGCGCCGCGTCTGCGTCTCATCATCGATGACCACCACACGCGGGCGTCTCTCTCTGGGCATATGCCTGAATCCCCTTCATCTTTTACATCCCACCACGCGATGGGACCCCCTGCATGACCATACCGCCAGACTCGCCGCGACCACCACCAAAAGAACGCATATCGCTTTGAGCGATTAATTCCACCCGGCATGGGACGTTCCGTCGGGACACGAGCGCATCATCACGACGGTGCCCTCACCGGGCGCCGACGTGACCGTGACTGCCAGCCCCTCGGACCGCAATGGCTCAACGACCTGATGCCGCAGCCCGAAACCGTAGTGCACCGCGGAAGGATCAAACCCCACGCCGTCATCGGCCACCGAAACCTCCCACCAATCGCCATGATCCTCGGCATGGATGGTGACCTCGGTGGCCCGGGCGTGGAACTGCACGTTGTACAGCACCGTGATCAGGGCCATCTGAACAGCCATCGCCTGATGGATGGGCAGCATGACATGGCGTCCGAGAAGATCGTTGACCTCGAGCGGAAGATGACCGAAACCGCTTGTGGCATTGGCGATGACCCGCCCCAGGGACCACCGCTGGGATCCGCTCTCCGGCCTCGACGTCATAGCCACCCTGAGACGAGACGCCTCCCTCGCGGCCTGCATACGCAACGCCGGCATCATCGAATCCGGTATGTCGTCGCGCGACAGGCGTGCAAGCAGACCGCTCGCGTTGTGCATATGGAAAAGGTAGCGGTCGATCCTGAGCTCCCCGACCAACCGAACGGCCTCGGAATGCGAACGCTCCACCTGCTCGGCCATATGCCGCGCGACCCTGAGAAGGATGACGGCCGCGACGACGAACATCATATAGCCGACGACGTTCATCGTCACCGAGGACAGCAAATCGGCATTCCCCGGAAGAACGACCGCCACGTACACCGCCGCGACGCCCGCGCCGACCCCGATGGCGAGCGCCGCCCCCGATATCCACGCGGGAAGCGTGGCCACGGTGAGATCCGCATACGCCGGAGCCCACACATCCCAGTCGCCCAGCTGGGACCTTCGCGGCATGTAGATCCCCTGAACGACCAGCGCCATGACGGTTATGGCCAGATGCACGGCACCCAACCCCCAGGGAAGACGGTAGGACCTATGGGTGAACATCCATACGGCGATGACGGAGGAGCATGCGATGGCCGCCGCCGTCATGACCCAGATCTGCCAGACCATATGCGGATCGTGGATCAGGGACGCCATGCAGAGACACAGCTGGAGCACCACACCGATATGGAGGATCCCGAGCATGGCGGCGATGGGGAGATCCACGACCTGTCCGGCCGACGAGGCACCGACCCCCCACCAACGCCTCCACGCCTTTCCCGCGTTTCTCATACTTCGATTATCCGTCAGACCACGGGAAACGACGACCACAGGGAAACGACGACCATAGGGAAACGCCGCATGAGGAAACGCCGCATGAGGAAACGCCGCGACGCGACGCTCCCCGCACCACCCGATGCGATGGCCCGTTCGTCTCCCTTCACGGAGATTTCCGGGTCCGATGCGGTCACCCTTACGAATGGTGTCTGCGGGACAGCTCCTCCTGAAGCCTGCGATGGTCCTCCAACGCCCGCTCCACGGCCTTGCGGCGCCTCTCACGGGCGGCCTGCGCGGCCTCGCCCACATCCTCGCGTATGCCGCGACGTATCTCCTCCCGGATGTCGGCGCCCGAGCCGTCCAGGGATTCGATGGTCCTCATCAGCTCGAAAAGATCCCAATGCTCGGCAAGGATATCGCCGGCGCGACGAGGCGAATGGGCGATCTCAAGAATCGCGCCCGCGGGATGCGCATCCGCCACGCGGGACGTCATCGAGGCCAGAAGCGGCATCACCAGCACGGTGACGGCACCCGCTGCGACAAGCGTCGACGCCGTGGCACGCCGCATCGCGCCGGACGAGACCGCGACGGAGGTGACGGCCACGATCAGCGGCAGCGCCGTGGCGCAGTACAGGGCCACGGTGGCGCGGTTGTGGGAGGACATCGGATTACGGCGGTCGAAGGCCATCACGATGAACACCGGCAGCGATCTGACCAGCAGCAGCATGAGGATGAAGCCCACGAAAAGCATGGGGTCGCCGGCCACCGCCCGCACGTCGATCAATGCCCCGGACACGACGAAGAACACGGGAATCAGGAAACCGTAGGCCACCCCGTCCAGCTTCACGTCAAGGGAGCCGGAACCCCGGGGTAGGATCATCCGCAGGACGAATCCCGCCGCGAAGGCTCCCAGCACCAGATCAAGTCCGAACACCGCCGAGCACGTCACCAGCACCAGCAGCAGCAGAACCGTGAACCGCATCAGCGTCTGGGAGGACGTGTCCGCGGTGTTCGAGACGAAACGATACAGCCAGCCGCCGGTTTTCCGCGCGGCCACGGGAACCGCCGCCACGAGGATGCACACGGCGACGAAGGACACGAGGATGATGATCGTCTGCGACTGCGCCCGGGCCGACAGCAGAACCGCCATGGCGATGATGGGACACAGCTCTCCCCACGTCCCATAGGCGATCACCGCGTCACCGACCGGCGTGTCCTCAAGGTTGCGCTCCTTGAGTATGGGCATCAGCGTGCCCAGGGCCGTCGTCGTCAGACAGATGGCGGCCGCGGCGCCGTTCATGTCATGGGCCGTGAAGAAGGGGAGCACGATGACCAGCCCCCAGGCCAGGGCGAAGGTGCCGATCCACGTTCCCAGACCCAGTCGTCCCTGATGCCCGCCGAGCCGCGAGGGCTCGATCTCGTATCCCGCGATGAGGAACAGGAACGCCAGCCCAAGCTCGGAGACCAGATCGACCGCTCTGGTGATATGGATGACGCCCAGTCCATAGGGGCCGATGGCCGCCCCCGCCGCCAGCAGGAGGACGGTCTGGGGAACGGCCTGCCGAGGCACGAGCCCGGCGATTATCGGACACGCCACGGCTACGGCCATGATCACCGTCAATGATATGAGATCCTCGGTCATACCATCATCCTTCCGTGGGCTGCGATATTGGGGTTTGCGATGCTGCGGTTCGCAGGACCATGGGCTGCGAGACTCCGGTTCGCAGGACCTTGGTTTGTAAGACCTTGGGCTGCGATGACGCCACCAGCACATGATCCCACATGCGGCGTTCCGGTGGACATACGGCGTTCCGATGGAATTGCATCCGCACCGATCATCGCCGGTCTCCGCGTCGAGCGGACCACACCAGCGATGCGAGGAAGCAGACCATCGCCGCCGCGGCGACCCCTGCCAGAACGATCAAAGCCGTTCCCGCGCCGATATTGGTCGAGTCGGCCCGGGGCATCGGCAGGCGCTGGGCCGCGGACACGATCGACGCGACCACGGCGGTTCCCGAATCCCCGGCCAGCTGCTGCAGCGTGTTCACCACGGCGTTCGAATCGTTCCGACTGTCCTCCGGCACGTGGCCATAGGCATGCGTCATGCCCGTGGGGACGCAGAGTCCCTGGCCACCGGCGAACAGAACGTATGCGGCCATATATGCCGCCACCGATCCACCCTGACGCTGGACGACCAGCATGAGGGTCAGGGAGACCACGATGGCGCCCGATCCCAGGACTATCGGCCTCGACGCCCCGAAGCGATCCAGAATGCCGCCGCTCAGAGGCGCGAAGATCACGCCCAGCACGCATCCGGGAAGAAGTATGCATCCCGCCTGGAACGCGCTGGCGCCAAGGACCTCCTGTCCGACGTTCGGCAGCAGATAACCCAGCGCAAGTATCCCGAACTGGGTGAGCATGATTCCGGCAAGAGCCAGAACGAACGCCGGATGGGAGAAAACCGACACGCGGATCAGCGGATCGGGAATCCTTCTCGATCTCATCGCGAAAACGCCCATAAGAAGGACGAACAGAAGGATTCCCCCCAGAACCTCCGGAGAGCCCCACCCCCGTTCGGACGACGCCGAAAGCCCACGAAGAAGAGCGACGAATCCACCGGCGAGAACGAGCCACCCCCACACATCGAACCTCTCGCGCGTCGTCGCTCCCACCTGGCGAATCGCCCACACGCCCGCGATCAACGACAGCAGAAGGAGAGGGACGAGGATGACGAAGATCATCCTCCACCCCCAGCGCTCGATCACCAGTCCGCCCACGGATGGGCCCACCGCGGGCGCCAACGCGGTGATGGCGGAGGCGGCACCCATCATCATCCCCATACGATTGAAGGGGGCCTGCTCCAGCACGATCGAGAACATCAAAGGCAACGCCATGCCCGTGCCCAGCCCCTGCAGCATGCGTCCGACGAGCAGTCCCGCGAAGACCGGAGTGACCGCGCACAGCACCGTCCCGGCGATGAAAAGAACGGTCGAGGCGACGAACAGATGCCGAGTGGCGAAGCTTCTCTTGAGATACGAGGACACGGGAAGCACGATGGCCAGAACGAGAAGATACCCCGTGGTTACCCACTGGACGGTGGACGTCTCGATGCCGAACTGCTCCATCAGGGAGGGGAAGGCCACGTTCAGCGCCGTCTCGACCAGCACTCCGGAGAACGAGAGGATGCCCGTGCACAGCACGGACACCAGAAATCGCGCGTCAATAACTCGTTGATAGGTCACCAGACGCAGGTCTAGCGGATAAACAGGACAGCGACGACACGCCCCTCGAAGCCCGATGCCGGCATGAACCGCCACGCGCCCGCTCCTGGAACGCCCTATCCCAGATCATCCGCTCTCAAACCATCCGCTCTCAGATCATGTCGTACGGCATCCGTCGGGCGACCATCCAGAAAAGCCACAGAACCGCCGCGACGACAAGCGGAAGCACCGATACCCACACCAGCCAGCTGAAGGTCATCGCATAAAGAACGAGAGCCCTGACCGCATAGAACGTGACGCGACGAACGGGCCCACGCTCCCGCGTCTCGACGGTCATACGGACGAATCCCCCTCCGATGGTGCGTCCATCCCTTATCCATGGGATCACGGCCTCGAACACGAGGAAGACCAGCACCTCGACCACGCCGCTGTACCACGTGTTGAACGGATTCCCCTCCGTGTGACCGGCGGCCATCCATATGAGGAACACGATCGGCAGCAACGCGGCCAGGACAAGCGTCATATCGATGGTGAAGGCGACGAAGCGTCGCATGAGCTTCGGATCGTCGTCGATCGCGTCACCGTCGACAGGCTCGTGGGGATACGCCTTCGTGAAGGCCGCCGCGATGCCGAAGCCGATAAGCGCCCCCATGGTGTTCGTCAGAAGGTCGTCGACGTCGAACAGCCGGTAGGCGCACGGATACAGATGGAAGAGTCCGGTCAGCTGCGCGGTCTCGATGCACAGGGAGGTAAGGAAACCCACGGGGAGGGCGACGCGAAGGGGCCACCGGAAGGTACGTCCCATGAAGAACCCCCACGGGACGAAGAAGACGACGTTGAGAACAAGCTGGAGAACGGCGGTAAGGCCATCGGCGCGAATGTCGTGGACGAATTCGAAAGGATTGAGCTGCGGCGACAGATGATGGGTCGAGCAGAAGCCGACGGGATCGGACGGCAGCGGGTACATCGTGAAGCACACCAGCGCGAGAAGATACAGAACCACGAGATAGGCGACCAGAGCCGGTCGGAAGGTCAGCCGGTTGTCACGGTGATAGAGCAGCGCGAACACCGGCAGCGTGAGGATCAGCGAGGCGAACGGCCATAGCACGACCGACAGAATGAAGGGACCCGTGAAACCTGCGATGAAAGACACGGCGGACCTTTCCATGAACCGGCATTGTATGTAGACACACTATGACACGGCGGCGAGAAGCCGGAAGACGACCGCGCTCGCATGGTCCCGGACGGAGTCCATGCCATGGCGTTCCACGATGCGCCGCCTCACCGTGCATCATCCTTCTTACTGGGCATCATCCTCACCGGGCAGCAGCCTTACGCATAGGCAAGGCCCCGGGGAAGAGAAAGGGAGAATCCGGGGCCTTGATGAACAGTATGGAGGCCGGTTCTGGTCGGTACATGGGCAGGACGTCCGGAATCCATGGAAGATACCTAGAAGGTTCATGAACGAAGTGGCGCGGAACGGCGGGATCCGCCCACGCCCGCCGTCGCGAAACGGCCGTCACGAAACGATGAAGGCCACAACATCAACGAAAAGGCCGCTCCCGAAGGAGCGGCCTCAACATGCCCGTGGAGCTAAGGGGATTCGAACCCCTGACCCTCTCCATGCCATGGAGATGCGCTACCAGCTGCGCCATAGCCCCGATACTCGGCCCTTTGGGGCCTATGACAGGTTACAACACCTCGTATGGATGAACAACCCGGCGTGTCGATTCGGCCTCGATCAACCCTCGTCTCTGCTTCCACCGCCGATCCTCATCCGACGCTTACCCGCCCCTCATCCGACACTCATTGGCGGCATTCGCAGGCCCCCATCCGACGACGGCCGCACGACCCGGGTCACTGATCGGCGTTCCCGTTGGTGGACTGAGTGGTGCTTCCGCTGGTGGATCTCCCTTGTCCGCCGCTTCCCGAATTCGCGGTGGAACCCTCATCGGATGATCCGGACGACGTGGGCGAGGACGAATCGGACTGCTCCGTTGTCGGCGATGTCGTCGACGGAGTGGTCGGCGAGGATGTGGGGGTTTGCGTGGATGACCCGTCGCTCGACCCATTGTCCGAGTCGGTGGACTCCCCCGTGGACTCCCCGGTGGAGGGGGACGTCGTCGAGGTCGCATCGCCGGACTGGCCTTCGGACTGCGACGGCGACTGACTGTCCGATGGAGAGGGCTGTCTTCCCGTGTCACGCCTTCCCGTTCGTGAGTTGCTGACTATGGTGCGCACCACATCGTCCGTCCCATGCCCGTTGGTGACGGCCAGAACCACGCCTGCGGATACCAGCACCGCGACCAGTCCGCTGACCACGGCCACGATGATGACGTTCCGGCGTTCTTTATGACGGCGCTGTTCGCCGAATGTGCCCTTGGTGGAGGAGGGTGGCGGTGCCACCGCCGCACGCCGGTGATCATCGTGCGAAGAGACTACGCGGGGGCGACGGGCAGAGGAGGAGGAGGACGAAGAAGACGACGACGACTCGGACGACTCGGACGACTCGGAGGCGCTCCCCCCGACCCGGACGACGTCCGTCCCGGATGGATTCGGCGTCGCGGACAGCGCAGCGGTCTCGTCCGCACCCGCCACAGCGGTATCGTCCGCACCCTCCGAAGACCCCTCCCCCGCATCCTTCACGGCATCTTGCGACGAGTCCTCCTGGGGAGTCGTCTGGATCTTCTTCGAGGATTCCTTGAAGACGTTCTGATAGATCTGCGATGCGACCGCGGAGACGATCGAGCCCACGGCCACGCCGATGACCGAACCGGCTATGCCGATTTTGGCGGCGAGAAGAAACGAGGTCACCGCAGCCAATGCCCCCGCAAGTATCTGCGTTATCGATAAGCCCTGGAAAAACTTCTTCACAGGACACACAGTAAACGACGCGGAGGCGCCCCACCCCTATGGGAGCCGGACATCCTCGGAATCTCCGTGGATGACGGTCATGCGCGTGCGTTCGCGCGATCGGTCGGACGGTCTGGCGCCCATCGACGACAGAACCATCGCCGAGAAGATCAGCGCGAATCCCACGAATGACGTCCAGCCGACGCGTTCCCCCCAGAACATGGCCGAGAACGACACGGAGAAGATGCTCTCGCTGCACATGATGATCGAGGCGCTGGATGTGGGAACATGCGCGAGTCCGATGTTCTGCATGATCTGGGCCAGCGTGGTCGCCGCCAGAAGAAGATAGAGGATGCTCCAGATGACGTCCGGAGCCAGCCACGAGGAATTCGGCCCCGGCTCGGTCAGCAGCGCGGCGACGAGGAACAGGACGGAGGCCACCACGAACTGCACGAAGGTCATGGCTATCGGATTGAAGCGTTTGATGTAAACGCCGAGATACACGATGTTGAAGGCGACGAAGACGGCGTTGAGCAATGTCAGGACATCGCCGTACGAGAGCTGCAGCGTCGCCGTGCTCGGCTTGAGCGCGACGAACCCCACCCCCATCAGGCAGATGATCGCGGAGACGATGTGTATGGCCTTGGGCGCCGAACGCGCCACAAGCCATAGTGCGAAGGGCGTGAGAACGGCATACGAGGCCGTGAGGAAGGAGCTCCTTCCGGGGTCGATCGTCTCCAGGCCCTTGGTCTGAAGGGCCATCGAGCCGAAATAGGTCACGCCGACCACAAGGGACGGGACGATAATCGCCTTGGTCAGATTGGGAATGATCGTTTTGTGGAACAGGGCCAGCATGATGACGCAGGCGACGCCGAGCCTGATGAACATCAGCCACATTGGTGGGATCGTCGAAATGGCGATTTTGGCGACGAGATAGCTTCCGCCCCACAACGCGGCGCAGGCCAGAAGCATCATTCGGGCGAGATTGGGCGGGAAGGAGCGGGACATGCGGCTGCTGAAACCACGCATCCATCCGCGCCGTCCGCCGGACATCGACTCCCTCATCACGCCTCCCGTTTCCTTGACCCGATATGGCCACGGTTCCGTTCCCGGCCACGCCCGCAGGGGGGCCCCACACACCATACTCTGCGCCAATCGCGAACACGCGCGGTCCGCGGGATTGCGCCAGCGGCCAAACGCCAGTCCTGAGGCCCCGTATTCCAAGGCGTGGGAGCGTGAAGTACATCACATCGTCATGTCAACCACCATCAACAGCGATAGGCTAGAAGGGACTTGACTCACAAAAGGAAAGGACCATGATTATGGCAACTCTCACACCGGAGATGAAGGACTTCATCGCCAACAACCTCGCCTGGATCACCACCATCAGCAAGGACGGGGATCTGGACATCGGGCCGAAGATGTCGATGTTCGTCCTCGACGACAACCATCTGGCCTACCACGAGCGCACGGCGGGTCAGCACTACCGCAATCTCGAGGACGGCAGCCCGCTGGTCGTGGCCTATGCGAACCTCGCCGAGAAGAAGGGCTACCGTTTCCGCGGAAACGTCGTCCTGCACAAGGACGACGACATCTACGACGCCCAGGTGAAGGTCGCGGAGGAGAAGGGAACCAAGAAGCCCGCCGTCGTCCCCGTGCTCGAGATCACCGAGATCGATGACCTGTCCGCCGGTCCGAAGGCCGGAACCACCATCGCCAAGGGCTGATTCCGGTTCATCCGGGACGATCCGTCTGCCGACCGTCCTGATCCCCGACGCGGGGCGCCGTCTCCTACCGGACGTCGCCCCGCGTCACGATATCCATCCCCAATACCATGGTCTGGGAGCCGATACGATAGCCGCGGCCGCACGCGAGTCCCTGCTCCGCCTGGGCACGGATTCCATCGACCTGTATTACGCCCATTTCGACGATCCGCAGACTCCCTTGGAGGAGACCGCCACCGCATTCGACCTTCTGGTCCGACAGGGACTGGTGCGGGCGATAGGACTGTCCAACTACACGCCGCAGCGAATCGAGGAGTGGTTCGCCATCGCGCGTCGCGAAGGCCTTTCCCTTCCCGTCGCTCTGGAACCTCATTACAATCTGGTGCACCGCGCCGACGTCGAGTCCGGGCTTGGTTCGCTGGCCGAATCGGAAGAGCTGGCGGTGTTCCCCTATTTCTCACTGGCCTCCGGTTTCCTCACCGGAAAATACCATTCCGCGGCGGACGTTTCGGGCGTCGACCGCGAGGGAATGCTTTCCGAGGTCGTGACCGACGATGGCTTCGCCGTCGTGAAGCAGCTCTCCGCCATCGCGGCGAAGCATGACGTCCAGCCGGCCACCGTCGCACTGGCATGGCTGAGGCAGCGTCCGTCGGTCAGCGCCCCCATCGCCTCGGCGCGCACGGTCGATCAGCTGCCCGCCCTGATGGAATCCGTCTCGCTGACTCTCGGTGCGGAGGATATGGCCACGCTCACCAAGGTCTCCGCACCCTTCGCCTGATTCCCTTTTCGTCTGATTCCCTTCAGGAGTCGGATGGCGCGGGAGTCACAGGGACAGTACCACGCCCTTCGCATCGCGAATGGTCGCCGTGGGTTCGGGGTCAAGAGCGAGGGTGACGCGCAGGGACTCGCCGTTCTCTCCTCCGGCGCGTCCTCCGTCCCCGGCATACCCCGGATTCCTGCCGTCGTCACCGGCATCGGAATCAGCTGAGCCGACGACGTCATAGACATAGCGCCTGTTGTCGACCTCGACAGGAACGGTGCGAGCGGAGGACAGCCACGGTCGGTCCCTGCGCATGCGGATCAGCGCGCGGTACAGGTCACGCATGGACTCGGCCTCCCGACCCATCGCCATATCCTCAGGACGCTCCGGGAACTCGGGCCGCACGGCGTCATCGCCGCCCAGACGATCCTCCTTGATCCCCGTCATGGCGATCTCGTCCCCGTAGTAGACGCTGGGGACGCCACCCACGGTGAAAAGGATCACCGCCGCAAGACGCGCGGACCCGAATCCCACGGTGCTCGCGATGCGGGTGACGTCATGGTTGCTGATGAACGTCTGCGGGATGAAATGGTCAAGGAACCCGTTGTGCCGTTTCAGGCACCAGTCCAGCTCATAGAAGTTCCCCGACTGCAGGGAGCTCCACACGGCCTTCCACAGCTCGTACTGGGTGACGGAGTCCATGCCCGACTCCTGCACCACCGTCGGATAATCGCCGTGGATCACCTCACCGAGGAACCAGGCGTCATGATGCCGCGCACGCACGCCGGGGAGGACCCGCCTCCAGAAGCCGGCGGGAACGGCATACGCGGCGTCGAGTCTCCACGCGTCCGCCCCCCGGTCCATCCAGTAGTCCATGACGTCACCGACGAGATCGGCCGCCGCGGCGCCGTCATGGTTGATTTCGGGAAGATCCCCATGCCCTTCGAAAACGGGATAGTCGACAGTGCCGTCGGGCTTCGCAACGATAGAGAACAGCCGCCCGCCGATCGCATCCGCGCCATCGGAGCCGGCGCCCGCGCGAACATCCGAAAGCTCCTTGCGGAACAGGGGATTGTCGATGCCGACGTGGTTGAACACGCCGTCGAGCATCAGCGCGACCCCCTTCGCATGGCAGGCCCGGGCCAGAGCGCGGAAATCATCCTCATCCCCCAGCCGGGAATCGATCGAATAGTAGTCGACCGTATCGTATCCGTGCGTCGCCGATTGGAAGATCGGCCCCAGAAGAAGGCCGTCGCATCCCAGATCGCGCAGATAATCCAGCCAGTCGATGATCCGCGTCAGCCGGTGGACGGTTCGGCGCCCGGCGATGTCATCGGATCTGATGGGCGCGCCGGTGAAGCCCAGAGGATACACATGCCACCATATCGTGCGGGACGACGCAGCGGGAAGCATCGGGGCATGTGACGACACAACAGAGGATGACACGGCCGGGGACGACGCAGCGGGAGACGACGCAGCTGACCGGGGCATCGTATTCGCGGCAGCCTTCATGCCTCCGTCGTCGTCGGCACCTCTGCCGTCGTTGGCACCTCCGTCATAGTCGGCACCTCCGTCATCGCCAGCCGATGGGTTTTTCATTACGGAATCCTGCATTGCTCTCCACGCCTTCCTGCGAAGTCCATACGCGACGGCATCCACCGCCCCGCATCCTCTGCGGATCGACGTCTCTGCGGATCGACGTCCGCGCGGAGTCATTCATCCATATGCCCCGCTAGCCCTCAGACTAACACCGCGAAATGGCCGTGCCTCCGAACGGCCACGCCGCAGAACGACCCACCGCCCGATGACCATGGAACACCCTGCCCCGAAATGGTCATACCGCAGGCCATGCCACGGAACGACCCTTGAGCATCGCCATGGAATTGCCGCATGGAAAAGGGACGGGGCCCGATGCGGATCCCGTCCCTCCATATGCGAGATAGACCGTCGTCCCTGATGGACCGTCGTCGATCAACGATCTTCCGGCATCGTGTCAGCCGGCGTCCCGCATGGCCTTCCTGGCCTCGTTCTTGGCCTCGGTGCTGTCACGCTCCGCTTCGGCCTTCGCGACCTTGGCGTCGGCCTTGGCTCCATCCAGCGCATCCGACGCCTGTTCCCTGAGGTCCTTCGCCTTCTCGCTGATATGCCTTCCGGCGCTGTCGGCGAGATCCTTCGCATCGTCAAGAATTCCCATCATGTCCTCCCGTGGGTCGTATCACATCGGTTCACATCGGTTATGCCACGTCGGAGGGGGCAATCCTCCTCCGCGTTCGGTGCACTGATGCAGATCCCGGCGATGGACGATGCACCACGTCAATCAGCCGTCACGCCACGTTGCGATCATCTGTGTCGTATCCGTCACAGCCGCCACAACGCGATGACTTCTATAATAGCGAATGGAATTAGCTTTTTATGCGTCAGGCATAACCGACCGGGGTCCGCCAGCGTCCGCCCATCATGCGACGGGTCCACGCGCGATCCCGGCTCGGCATCATGCCCGCATCAGCGACGGAACGGATCCTCCCACGACCCGGAATCGGCCTCGACCGGCCCGTGATTGTAATCGACGAGACGCCACCGAACCGGCGCGTCCGGAACGACCAGCGGAACGAGCCGGGCCCAGTGGGCGTTCCTAATCGAGGGCAGCGTCCCCAGACCGGGATCGATCCGCTCGATCCCCAGAAGCGTCTGCACCGTCTGCGCGATCCACGCCCCGTGCGAGAACACAATAAGGTCCCGATCACGATCCCCCGCCATGTCCCGCGACGCGTCCCTCAGCGCCTCGACGCCGCGAAGCCCCACATGCGTCTTCGGCTCGGCCCCGTGGCGCATCTCGCCGCCTCTGAACTGCGTCCACAGCCGGTAGTCCTCGGGGAAGTCGCGCCTCAGCTCGTCGACGGGGATTCCTTCCCACTCCCCGAAATCACGCTCCCGCACACGGGGGTCGGGATGCACGTCCACGCCCACGACATCGGCGAAGGCGTGGGCGGTGCTCAGCGCGCGTCCCAGATCCGACGAGACGACGACCGGCGGACGTACATCATGCCCCTCCACGTATAGGCGATCCAGGGCCTCGGCGGTTCTGCCGGCCTGCCAGCGCCCGACCTCGTCAAGGGGGATGTCGATCTGCCCCTGAAGGCGATTGCCCGCGTTATAGGATGTTCGACCGTGCCTGACGAGGATAAGCGACCGCACGGGAGCCACCAAGGAGCCCTCCACGGGCACGTCCCGCGACGCATCCTCCACGACGGACCCCTCAGACATCAGAGCCCTCCGCGCCCGATTCCACGGCGACACGCTCGTCGACGGAATCCGGCCGCGCGGACGATGGGGGCAGCTGCAGATCGACGCGCGGGCAATCGCCCCACAGTCGTTCGAGGCCATAGAAGTCGTGCGCCTCGCGGTGCATCACATGGACGACGATGTCACCGAAGTCCAGCACGATCCATCGTCCCTCGGAGCGTCCGTCCACGGTCAGGGGCTGACGCCCGCCGTCCTGCAGGTACAGGTCCTTCTGGATCTCGTCGGCTATCGCGATGACCTGCCGCTCGCTCTCCCCCGTGGCGACGAGCATGAGGTCGGTGATGGGCAGCGGCTGGGACACGTCGAACGCGGCGATGTCATCGGCCTTGATCCTGTCGGCCGCGCGGGCCGCGATGCGTGCGGACTCGATCGAATTCCTCTGTGCGGTCATGAATCAGCGCTCCCACTCCGGCTTCCAGCCCTCGACGACATGTTGGGTGTTCTCCGAATACGCCATCGAGTCGTCCGGCACATCATGGCGGATGACCGACCCGGCGCCGGTGGTCACCCCGTCGCCCACCTCGACGGGAGCGACGAAGAGATTGCCCGCGCCCACGTGGACGCCCGATCCGATGGCCGTGCGGTTCTTGTGGACGCCATCGTAGTTGGCGGTGATCGTGCCGCCGCCGACGTTGGTGCCCTCCCCCAGCTCCGCATCGCCGATGTAGCTCAGATGCGGCACCTTGGAACCCCGTCCGATGTGGGCCTTCTTCATCTCGACGAAGGCCCCGGCCTTGGACCCCTCCTCCAGGTGGTTGCCGGGGCGCAGATACGTCCAGGGACCGATGGTGGCCCTGGGACCGATATGGGTGCCCTCGACCCGCGAACGCTCCACGACGGCGCCCCCGTCGATCTGCGCGTCGATCAGCGTGGTGTAGGGGCCGACCACGGCGCCCGACGCGACCGTCGTCCCCCCCTGCAGGAAGCTTCCGGGCAGGATCGTGACGTCGCGCTCGAGACGGACGTCATCCTCGATCCACGTCGTTCCCGGATCGAGGATGGTGACGCCCTCGCGCATCCAGCGCTCGCACACGCGCGCGTTGTGGGCGCGGGACAGCACGGAGAGCTGCACGCGGTCGTTCACGCCCTCGACCGCCAGGGGATCAGTCGCGGCCACGGCGCCCACGCTGCCGTATCCCGACGCGGCCTCCACGGCATCCGTGAGATAGAACTCCCCCTGGGCATTGCTGGAATCAAGCCCGGCGACGGCCTTGCGCAGGACGTCGGCCTCGAACACGTACACCGACGTGTTGACCTCATGGACGGCCAGCTCGCTGCTGTTGGCGTCCCTCTGCTCCACGATGCGCAGCACGTCCCCGTCGGCCTCGCGGATGATGCGCCCGTAGCCCGTGGGATCGTCCAGATTGGCGGTGAGGACGGTGGCGGAATCGTGGCTGGACTCGTGATAGTCCACCAGCGACCGGAGGGTCGCGGTGTCCAGCAGCGGCATATCCGACGCCGCGATCAGCACCGACCCTTCAAGAGGGCCGCGCGAGGACAGCTCCCTCAACGCGCACTGGACGGCCCTGCCGGTTCCGGGGATCTCGTCCTGCCGCACGATGACGACGCCGGCGTCATACGACCTCGCCGCCTCGGCCACCGCATCCGCCTGGTACCTCACCACCACGGCGGTCGTCTCCGGGCCAAGCCCCTGAACGGACCGCATCACCCGATGCAGGAACGTCGACCCCGCGAAGGGGTGGAGGACCTTGGGAAGGGAGGACCGCATACGCGTCCCCTCACCTGCCGCGAGGATAATTGCCGCTGCCAAAGCCATGCCGTCATGCTCCCATCGACGAATTCGGGCGGCCCGGCCGCACGCATACGGCCAAGCCGCCCATCGGGTTCCCCCACCTGGATTCGAACCAAGACAAAGGGTTCCAAAGACCCGTGTGCTGCCATTACACCATGGGGGACCGGCGGGACGAATCCCGCCAAATGTTCATTATGCCATACGTCCGGACGTCATGAGCATGACACGGGGACGCCGGACTATGCGAACAGGAAGCCCTGCCCGTGATGCTCGGGATACGTGTCGAACAGCTCCGCGACCGAACCGTCCTCGAAAACGGCCTTGATCGCACTGGCAAGAAGAGGCGCTATCGACAGGACGGTCAGGCCGTCCCACCGCTTGTCGTCACCGATGGGAACGGTGTCCGTGAGGACGACCTCGCGGGCGCCCGAATTCCTCAGACGATCGACCGCCGGACCGGACAGCACGCCATGCGTCGCCACCACGGTCACCGATTTGGCTCCGGCCTCGCGGAGCACCGTGCACGCCCCGGCTATGGTTCCGGCCGTGTCGATGAGATCGTCCACGAGCACGCAGTCGCGCCCGCTCACATCACCGACGACCCGATTGGCGACCGCGACGTTCGGGCGCGTGATGTCGCGGGTCTTGTGGATGAACGCCAACGGTCCGCCACCAAGCCTCTGGGCCCACTGCTCGGCGACGCGGATGCGGCCCGCGTCTGGGGACACGACGCTGACGTTGTCGAGCTGGTTGGCGAAGCGGTCCCGGATGTAGTCGACCAGAACGGGCATGGCGATGAGATGGTCGACGGGCCCGTCGAAGAAGCCCTGCGACTGCGCGGCATGCAGATCGACGCTCATGATGCGGTCGGCTCCCGCCGTCTTGAGCAGATCGAAGACCAGACGGCACGAGATGGGCTCGCGTCCCCGATGCTTCTTGTCCTGGCGCGAATATCCCAGTAGGGGGCACACGGCGGTGATCGACCGCGCGGAGGCCCTTTTGAGCGCATCGATCATGATCAGCTGTTCCATAATCGATTTGTTCACCGGCGCGCAATGGCTCTGGAGGACGAAGACGTCGGCGCCACGAACCGACTCGGTGTACCGCACGTACATCTCGCCGTTGGCGAAGTCGTAGGCGGTCGTCTCGAGTATGTCGATCCCCATCTGCTCCGCGACGTTCCTCGCCAATCGGGGATGGGCCCTCCCCGTAACGAGTATGAGATTCTTATCAGGCTTTCCCTCGAGGATTGCGCTCACCGTTTCTCCATACACTGGTCTTGACGCTGACCTGACTCATCCTAGTCATCCGAACAGACCGACACGACGCCGACCACACACACCGCCACGGGCCGGGTTCTCGACAATCGCCCGCCATCGCCCGCCATGGTCACGACGCGCGGGCTGCAGACCATACGGGATCCGGCCGCCCGGGTTCGGAAGACAACGTCACCGATACAGCCCGTGCTTCGCGATGTACTGGACGACGCCGTCCGGAACGAGATACCACACCGGCTCGTCATGCTCGGCGCGGCGCCTCACGTCGGTCGACGAGATCGCCAACGCGGGAATCTCCAGAACATCCACGCGTCCGGCGGGGAGAACGGAGCCTTCGGGGCTGGAATAACCGGGCCTCGTCACCGCGACGAAATGAGCCAGCTCCCACATCGACGCGGCGTCCTTCCACCGTGCGATCTCGGCCACGGCGTCGGCGCCCGTGATGAAGAACAGGTCGGCGTCCGGGTACTGGGCGTGGATGTCGCGCAGGGTGTCGATGGTGTACGTGACCCCCGGACGGTCGATGTCGACCCGGGACACGGTGAACTTCGGATTCGACGCGGTGGCGATAACCGTCATGAGGTAGCGGTCCTCCGCGTTGGTCACCTTCTTGTCGAGCTTGAACACGGGACGCCCCGTCGGCACGAATATGACCTCGTCGAGGTCGTAGACCCACGCCACCTCGGAGGCGGCGACGAGATGCCCGTTGTGGATGGGATCGAACGTGCCGCCCATGATCCCTATGCGCAGGCGGTCATGCCAATGCCCGCGCACCGAGCGCCGCCGGCGGCCATGGCCGTCATCCGCCTCGATGGACAGCTCCGACATCCGTCTTCCGCCCTCGATCATCGGCATCATCGGCGTGGCGGACGCCGTGACGGCCGAAGGGGCCTCCCCCGACGTCCGGACATGCGGCGACGACATGGCGGACGGAACGTCATCCTCGCGGCTCACTGGCGACCGTCGCCCTTCTGGGCGGACGATCCCGCCTCGGAACCATCCGTTCCCGACACCGAGCTGCGCAAATCACGTTCAAGACGCTCGTCGACGGAGTCCTCCCTGCCCGACGTCTCTATGCGTCCCATGTCGTCGTCCCACTCCTTCTGGACCACGCGATGGATCTCGGCGAAGGTGGGGAGCTCGAATCTCGGCTGGAAAAGACTGCGCACGCCCGCGACCTGCTCAGTGATGGACACCAGGCATTCGGTCATGCCGGACACGTCCCCCTCGCGCTCAAGACCACGGAACCGCGCTATTCGCTCCTCCATAGCATCCGCGAGCTCACCGACCCTCACCACCGAGGCGTCGTCAAGGTCGGCGATCCGCTCGGAGTCATCCTTCGGCCACCCCATCAGCACGGCATCCGCATATTCCAACGCAGCCCGTTGATCCGCCGAGGCGATACCCTCCTCGATCTGAACCAGAAAGACATAGCGGACGATGCTCAGCCTCTCTGCGGCCAGCCTCATCGGCAGCGCGCGGCTGGACACGTCGACTCCCCTGCTGCGCGCCAGATCGCGCGTCTCATCATCCGAGAAGGAACTCATTGCCTCACCTGCCCGTCCCCATAGCCGATCCATTTGGTGGTCGTCATCTCCTGCAGGCCCATGGGACCCCGGGCATGGAGCTTCTGGGTGGATATCCCCAGCTCCGCCCCGAAGCCGAACACCCCGCCGTCCGTGAACCGGGTCGACGCGTTGACCATGACCACCGCGGAGTCGATCCGCGAGGTGAACTCCTCGATGGTCCGATAGTCCTGGGCCACGATGGACTCCGTGTGCCCCGTCGAATGGGCGTTGATATGGGCGATGGCCTCGTCCACGCCGGAGACCACACGCACCCCCATGCGCAACGCCAGATATTCCGTGTCCCAATCCTCGTCGGTCGCCTCCAGAAGACGATCGGCCCCAGTGCGGCATCCGTCGGCAAGCGGGAAGGACTCGCGATCCGCGCGGATCTCGACGCCGGCATCGTACAGGGCGCGCGCCGCCTTCGGAATGAAGTCCGCCGCGATGGCCCGGTCGACCAGAAGCTTCTCCGCTGCGTTGCACACGCCCACGCGCTGCGTCTTCGCGTTGAGGATTATGGGGATGGCCTGCGACAGGTCGGCGCTGCGATCCACGTATATATGGACGTTGCCGGACCCCGTCTCGATGACGGGAACGATGGAGTTCCTCACCACCGAGCGGATCAGCCCCGCCCCTCCCCGGGGAACGAGAACGTCGATGTGCCCATAGGCGCGCATCATCGCCTGGGCTCCGGCGCGCCCCAGATCGTCCACGCTCGCCACCAGGGCCCCATCCAGACCCTGATCGGACAGGGCACGGCCTATCACGTCCAGCGTGGCCCTGTTCGTTCCGCTCGCCTCATGGCCGCCGCGCAGCACGACCGCGTTACCGGATTTGAGGCATAGGGAGACGACGTCCACCGTCACGTTGGGACGCGCCTCGTAGATCATGCCCATGACGCCCAGAGGCACGCGAATCTGCTCAAGGCGCACGCCGTTCTCCAGACGGTAGCCACGGACGACGCTGCCCACCGGATCGGGAAGCGAGGCCACGTGGCGAACGCCATCGGCCGCGGCACGTATCCGCCCTTCATCGAAAAGAAGCCTGTCCAGCTTTCCCTCGTCCATTCCCCCGTCACGCGCCGCCTCCATGTCCTCGCGGTTGGCGGCCGCAATGGTCGAGGCGTTGCGCTCCACGGCGTCGGCGATGGCCATGAGAAGCGCGTTCTTCTCCCCCGTCGTACGGGAGGCGTATCCGGCCTGCGCACCACGCGCGGCGTCGGCACGACCGATCACGTCCTCAAGGGCGTCGCGTCCGTCGGGCACGGACACGATCCGACCATCCATCGCAGTCATACCATCCGCCTTTCCGCAGCGCCGGAGCGAGCCCATCCAAATCGTGGGCCCAAAAGGAATACCGTGCGATCATAGTCCCCGGCATGGCACCACCACAATAGCTC
This sequence comes from Bifidobacterium minimum, assembly GCF_000741645.1. Taxonomy (GTDB): domain Bacteria; phylum Actinomycetota; class Actinomycetes; order Actinomycetales; family Bifidobacteriaceae; genus Bifidobacterium; species Bifidobacterium minimum. The sequence continues at coordinate 531,044 of NZ_JGZD01000009.1, read as the reverse complement.
ACGCCGGGTATCCCCGACCGTCCCATGATCGATTCGTCCGTGCGCGTCCCCATGCCGAATGCCGGACGAACTTGCGCAGGCGCCGCGGCCGTTGCCCAGCCCGGACGATACAGTGGAGCGCAGCGCACCGGACCACGCGCGGCATCACAGTCACGCGACAACACAGTCACACACGCGACAACACAGTCACATAGGGGGATCGCGATACAGTGAACACCTTCCACAGCACACGCAGCACCACGGATCCGCTGACCTCCAGGCAGGCCATCCGGCAGGGACTGGCTCCCGACGGCGGCCTCTACGTCAGCGACGCTCTGGGAGCATCGCACGTCGACATCGCCGACATCGCCGACCTGTCCTATCAGGAGATCGCGCAACGGGTGCTCTCCGCCCTTCTTCCCGATTTCACCACTGACGAACTGCACGAATGCATCGAACGCGCCTACGGCGACCAGTGGGAGGACGACGCCATAACCCCGCTGAAGCCCCTGGGCGACGACTACGTCCTGGAGCTGTTCCACGGCCCCACGTCGGCCTTCAAGGACGTGGCTCTCCAGATGCTGCCCAGACTCATGGCGAGGACGACGTCGGAATCGGACGACCCCGACGAACGGATCATGATCCTCACGGCGACCTCCGGGGACACGGGCAAGGCGGCCCTCGCCGGCTTCGCGGACGTCCCCGGAACCGCCATCACGGTCTTCTACCCCGAAGGCAAGGTCAGTCAGGTCCAGCAGCTCCAGATGACCACGCAGCGGGGCGGCAACGTCCGGGTGTGCGCGGTGCGCGGGAACTTCGACGACGTGCAGAGCGCCGTCAAACGCATCTTCGGAGACAGGAAGCTCGCCAACGCGCTAAGGGACGAGTCGCATGTCGTCCTCTCCTCGGCGAACTCCATCAACGTGGGACGGCTGGTCCCGCAGGTCGTGTACTACTTCGCGGCATACGCCCAGCTTCTCAGAAGGGGCGCGATCTCCATGGGCGATGGCGTCGAGTTCATCGTCCCCACCGGCAACTTCGGCAACGTTCTGGCCGGATACTACGCGAAAAGGCTCGGTCTGCCGGTCAGTCACCTTGTCGTCGCCAGCGACAGGAACAACGTCCTTTTCGACTTCCTCACCTCGGGAACCTACAATCGCGAGCGCCCGTTCTTCCAGACGACGTCGCCGTCCATGGACATCCTGGTCTCCTCCAACCTGGAACGCATGCTGTACTACATGTCCCAGGGGGACACGCGTCTGATCAACACGCTTATGAACGATCTGTCCCATTGGGGGGCCTTCGAGGCCCCCGAAGAGATGATGGCGCGCATCCGCTCCCTTTTCGGCTGCGGCTGGGCCGACGAGAACCAGGTCAACGACGCCATCGACCGCTGCTGGAGGGACAACCACTACGTGCTGGACCCCCACACCGCCTGCGGATACTACGTCATGAACCGCATGCCCCGGCAGGACGGCGTTCGCCGGATCCTGCTGAGCACCGCAAGCCCCTACAAGTTCCCGCGCGTGGTCAACTCCGCCCTTGGGCTGGATGCCTCCGGGGACGATTTCACCTGCATGGACCGTCTGTCGCAGGCGACGGGCACGACCGCGCCGACCGCCCTGCGCTCGCTTGAAGGCGCTCAGGTCCGCTTCACCGATGTGGTGGGAATCGGCGGCATGGGCGAGTTCGTCACCGCGGCGGCTTCGGCGGCGGTCTGACGGGGAACCGGACGGCGGCTTCACGGCACGTCGTGGCGCATCATCTCATGGCGCATCACCACGGTGTCATGGTCGCGGCCACCGCTCGTCACAGTGGCAGGGGTCGTCACAGTGACAGGGGCGCCTGATCGAAGTCGAACAGCACGCCGTCGGCCTCGTCGCATATCACCGGCCATGACCGGTCCGACGAGTCATCGTGCATCGCCCACACCGTCATGCCGGCCTTCTTCGCCGATCTGACGCCCTCCAGAAGATCCTCGAACACCGTGCACTTATCGGGCTCCACCCCGAGACGACCGGCGGTGTGGCGATAGATGTCCGGACGATCCTTGCCCACGTGATCGACGGCCTCGATTCCACAGACCACATCGAAGAGACCGCTCATGCCCACATGGTCCATGGCAGGTCCGCGCAGTTCGACGGGAAGCGTCGTGGCGATCGCCAGGCGGGCTCCCGATTCCTTCAGCCGCGTCACGTACTCGATCGCGTGGGGTTTGGCCTCCACCATCGTGGAGTAGGCCCTGACGGCCATGCGATTCCACTCATCCATCAGATCCTCTGGCGTGTCGGACAGACCGAAGCGCCTGATCGTGTACTCCGCGATGTCTCGGAATCCCATGGCCGACACCTTGGCCATATAGTCGTCCGGAACCTCGATCCCACGCCGTCCAAGGAAGTCCACGTCGATCTGGTCCCATACGCCCATCGAATCGAGAAGCGTCCCGTCAAGGTCGAATATGGCGCCCTTACCCTTGTTGTCCGTCATAAGCCCATCGTAGCGCCGCACCCCGGTCCCGCCGCGCGCGGGCTCACGAGGGGGTCCCGAACCCGGGGTTCCGGACCAGCCCCTGCGGGCACGAACCCCGTCATGGACGCACCCAAGAACGTCACCCAAGGAACGTCATCCAAGGAACGTCATCCAAGGACGCTGGAATGCAGAAGCTGCCGCGCGTGATCCATCGACGCCTGCGATTGGTCGCCGGAAAGCATGCGGGCTATCTCGGCGATCCGCGAATCCCCCGTGACCGGCCGCACGACGGTGTCCACGGATTCCGCGTCCGGATCCACACGTTTGCTCACCACTATCTGGTCATCCGCCCACGAGGCCACCTGAGCCAGATGGGTGACGACGATGACCTGCTCCTCACGGGCCAGACGAGCCAATCGGCGTCCCAGCTCAACGGCGGCACGTCCGCCGACCCCGGCGTCTACCTCATCGAAGATGTACGTGCATCGATCATGCGAAGGAACCGCGTCACGCCCCTGCCTTTCCGCCGCCCGGTACGACACGGCCGACAGCTCCAGGGCGAGCATAAGCCTGCTCAGCTCGCCTCCCGACGCGCTGGACCCCAGAGGAAGGGCGTCGGCACCGGGGTATGGCGTGAACAGGAACTCCACATCGTCGCCGCCGTTCGCATCCAGAAGCCCGGGATCGGTTCGGCGCGTGACGCGGATCTCCAGATGCGATCCGGACATCGCCAGGGATCCCAGTTCCTGATCGACCATGCGCGACAGGGCCTCCCCCGCCTTGGCGCGCTCCCCGCTCAGGGCCTCGGCCGTCTTCCATGCCTTGTCGAGAAGATCCTGCCGCTCCCGTCGAAGGAGATCGACCTGCTCCGGAGACGCATCGACGTCCTCAAGCTCGAGCCGCGCATGGTCGCGCCATGCGAGGACGTCCGCGATGGTGGGACCCCATCGGCGCAGAAGGTCGTCAAGCTCATGGATCCGGGAGTTGATGGCATCCAGATCCATCTCTCCGTCCATCACGGCGCCGGCGTCGGACAGCGCGAAAACCACGTCCGATATCTCCTGCGACACATTCTCCAACCGGTCGGCCAGATCCGCGAAGGGCTCGGCGACATGGATGCCCCGAAGCGACTGCACTGAACGCCCGATGAGATCGACGACGCCCGATCCCTCCTCGCCCAGCTGGGAGGGGTCGAGAACGCCCAACGCCTCCGACACGCCCTGCGCGATGGCCGCGGCATGCTCGATGCGGGAGCGTTTGTCCCTCAACTCCCCGTATTCGTCCGGTGCCGGGTCGACGGCATCGATGCGCGCCAGACAGTCCCGCAGATAATCCGCCCTCTGCCTGTTCTCGGCCTGCTCCCCCTGCAGCCGCGCCAGACGCTCATCGACCCGCTGGAATTCGCTCCATGCCGTGGCATACGCGGAGCAGACCGCGTCGTCCACCCCCACGGAATCGAGAAACTCCCGCTGGCGAGCGGGAGAAGCGATCCTCAGCTGGTCGGACTGCCCGTGGATGACCACAAGCGAACGCGACACCTGCGCGAGGACGTTCCGCGGAACGGTGCGTCCGCACAGCATGGAACGCGATCGGCCCGACGCCGGAACCGCACGAGTGAGGAACAGCTCCCCGTCCTCGACGTCCACACCCGCCTCGGCGGCCTCATCACAGGCCGGTGAATCCTGCGCGACCCGGAAAACCCCCTGCGCCCAGCACTCCTGGGTACCGGTGCCGGCGATCCTCGCGGAATCGACACGCCCTCCGGAGATGAGACGGATGGCATCGAGAAGCATCGACTTTCCCGCTCCGGTCTCGCCCGTCACCACCGTCATGCGCGGACCGGGATTGATCACCGCGGAACGGATGGGTCCCAGACCGCGAACCTCAAGCTCCTCAAGCATCCGAACCGGCTCCCTCCCCCGGACATGCCGACGCATGGCCCGAAACCGCCACGCCCGTCAGCGGCGGCGCCGAGGCGGGACGCGCATGTTCCCTCCATCCGGCGACGGGAAGATCGAATTTGCTCACGAGCCGCTGGGTGAAGGGCACGCCCGACAGCCGCGCAAGGCTGAGGATGTCACGCGAGGTTCGCACCTCCACGCGCGTCCCCCTCGGCAGGGAGCGCTGTCGTCGACCGTCACAGCAGATCCAGCCCTCGGATGCGGAATCCTCAAGGACGTCGACGGTGAACGTCGATCCGGCGCCGATGACGACCGGGCGGGCGAACAGGGCGTGCGCCGCCAAGGGCACGAGCTGGAGGGCCTGGACGTTGGGCCATATGATGGGGCCGCCGGCCGAGAAGGCGTAGGCGGTCGATCCCGTGGGCGTGGAGACGATCACGCCATCGCAGCCGAACGAGCTCATCTCCACATCGTCGATCCGGATGGAGACCTCCACCATCCGACCCTGCTCGTCCCGTTCCAGCGTGATATCGTTCAGCGCCCAATCATGCAGGGGGCTGTCGGAACCAGGAAGCCATACGTCGACATGGGCGATCATGCGGTCGTCCAGGGAATAGTCATGCTCGGCGACGCGACGGATCGCCTCGGCCATCTGGAAGCTCTCGAACTCCGCAAGGAACCCCACATGCCCCAGGTTCACGCCCAAGATCGGCACATTCGTGCAGTGCACGAGTTCCGCCGCCCGCAGTATCGTCCCATCGCCTCCGAGAACCACGACGATCTCCGTGTCATCGTCGACGACCGGCGCCCGTCCACCGAATTCGGGAGCCTCGGAGTTGTCCACGATGGACACCACGAATCCCGCTGCCTTCAGCTGGTCCACGGCCTCCTCGATCACCGTTCCGTTCTCACGAAGTCTGGTGTGGGTCACCACCACCGCATGCCTTCTGCCTGTCATTTGCGAACCGTTCCCGTCCCCTCGACGCGCGTCAAGCACGAACGTCACCATCAGGGCCCCGTCGACCGGACCCGATTCACCATCCTAGCGGAAGCGTCGCTACAATGACGATGGAATCGGATTGCCTGATGATGGGAGACTTCGCGCGCATGCTCAGTCCCCTCATCGACGACTATCCAAGCAACAGCGACCGGTCGCACGGATACGCGTGGTGGTTCTCCGAACACACGATCAACGACAGGGCGCGCTTCGCGAACCACCGTCGGCGGCATCGTCCGCCCCTGCGGCTCCTCGGGCATCCCGGACGGCTCACCATCGCATACTTCACGACGCTCATCGTCGTCATGACCGCGTTGCTCATGTGCCCCGCGGCGTCTCGCCCCACGCGATACACGCCTCTGTCGGTGGCCTTCTTCACCGCGGTGTCGGCACTCTCCACATGCGGAATCTCCATCGTGGACACCGCGGGGCACTGGACGATGTTCGGTCAGGGAATCATCCTGATCTCGGTTCAGCTCGGCGGACTGGGCGTCATGAGCTTCGCCTCCATCATCACCATCGCCGTCAACCGGCACATGAGAGCGTCACAGCGGGTTCTGACGGCCGAGGAGCTCGGCACGAACCGGCTCAGCGAGATCCGCAGCGTTCTCACGCTTATGGTCGCCACGACCCTGTCCATCGAGCTCATCACCTTCGTTGCGCTTTTCCCGGGGCTGTGGAAGATCAACAACAAGGACCTCGGACGAACCCTCTGGGAGGCGGTCTTCTTCGCCGTGTCCTCCTACAACAATGCCGGGTTCACGCCGGACTACGCAGGTCTCCACGTCAACAGCTGGTCGGTCGGCCTCCCCATACTGCTCAGCGCCTTCGCGGGGACCCTGGGATTCCCCGTTCTGCTCAACCTCCTTCGCTCGGCGCAACGAGGGGACGGCCCGCGACGGTGGACGTTGCACACGAAGCTGACCCTTCTGACCACCGGCATCCTCGTCACCCTGTCCCTTGTCTGGTTCCTCGCGGTCGAATGGGAGAATCCCTCGCTGTTCAAGCATGCCGACACCGCCACGCGGATCAGGCACGCGCTGGCGGCGGCGGTCATGCCTCGAACCTCCGGATTCGACCCCTCCTGGGTCCCCCAGGTCAGCGAGCCGACCAAGGTCTTCATGAGCGTGATGATGTTCATCGGCGGCGGCAGCACGTCCACCGCCGGAGGCATCCGCGTGACCACCTTCGCCGTCATCCTCCTCATCTGCCGCGCGGCCTTCACCGGGCACACCGACGTCAACGCCTTCGGACGACGTCTGCACACACGCACGCTTATGACGGCGGTGAGCATCACCGCCTCATGCCTCACCCTCGTCCTCAGCGCATCCGTGGGGCTGATGCTTCTGACGGGCTGCTCGCTGACGGACGCTCTTTTCGAGACGTGCTCGGCGTTCGGTCTGGGCGGCTATTCCGTCGGCGTCGCCAGTGCCGCGGACTCCGGCGCGACGACGCTTCTCGCTCTGGTCATGGTGCTGGGACGGCTGGGGCCCATGACCATCGCCTATGCCATCAACCGTCCCTCGGGCAACGAAGTCGTCCACTATCCCACCGAATCTATAGTGGTGGGATGATCATGGGCGTCCACAAACGTCGTATGCGCCGGAGCGAACGCCTCGCCGCCGACCCCTGCCGCCATCGGGCATGGCTTCGAGCGGGGTTCCCGCGCATCGGCCGGCGTCCGCTGGCGTCATTGGCGTCAGTTTCACGAAAGGGGAACGACATATGACGAGGGACAGAAGCGTTTTGGTCGTCGGTCTGGGACGATTCGGAGTCGCCGTCGCGACGACGCTGGACAGTCTGGGTCAGGATGTTCTCGCGGTGGACAAGGATGCGGATCTGGTCAACCGATGGTCCTCGCAGATTCCCACGGTCCAGGCGGATATGACCGATGTGCTGGCCCTTGAGCAGCTGGGCGTCAAGGACTTCTCCACGGCGGTGGTCGCCATCGGGGACAGCATCGAGGCCTCCGTCATCACGGCCGGGAATCTCCTCGACGTCGGCATCACGGACATCTGGGCGAAATCGGTTTCCGTGGAGCACGCCCGCATCCTCCAAAGGATCGGCGCACGGCATATCATCAACGCCGAAACCGACGCAGGAAAACGCGTGGGGCATCTGGTGTCGGGCGACTACCTCGACTACATAGAGATCGAGGGCCCCCATTCGGTCGTCAAGATCCACACCCCCTCCCACGCCGTCGGGATGTCCATCGGCGACGCACGGATTCATGAGCGCTTCGGCGTCACCGTCGTGGCCATCAAATCCTCCGGACGCGAGCTCGCCTACGGCTCGAAGGATCTGGTCATGAAACGCAATGACGAGCTGATCATCATGGGAACGCAGGATCAGATCAACCATTTCCTCCACGGGTGATCCTGTCCGCGAACAATCTGGTCCGCGGCCGTCGTGCCGATCCATGGCCGTCGGATGGACCCTCTCGTCATCCATTCCCGCGCGTCAGGCCCTCGTTTCTGGTTCCCGTTTTCCGGGTTCCCGATTCCCTCCATTACGGTCAGATAACCGGAATCCATCACCCTCAATTCATGTCATTCGCCACAACACTCCGATATACATTCAAGAAGAGGCGACTTCCCATCTATTGTTGTCCATATCTGCCGGCATGGACGGGCAGACGATAGCCGATTCCTCATCGCGGAGGAATTCTCGTCGGGGGAGCCAACCATGGACATTGTCATCGACTCGGGTCGGGTGAGACGCGGGACTTATAGAACGATAACCGTTCTTGGCGACGCCGTGCTGGAGGACGACGTCACCTTCGTCAATCTCATCGTCTCGGGAACCGTGCGCTGCCTCCGCTGCCATGGCGGAACCGTCATCATGCGTTCCGGCAGCGTCTTCTGCGGCGGCGATGTAAGCGTCGAACGGATCGAGGGGCATGGACGCGTCACGATATCGGGATCGCTGCGCTGCCAGACGCTTGAATTAACCGGCAGCCTCGTCGCCAGAGGATCGATCACCGCCCGTCACGAGCTGTTCATTCAGGGACTGGTGCGCTCGGGAGAGCATATGGCCGGGAAGGACGTCCTCATCGACGGATCGGTGGTGTCTGACGCCGGTATGAGGGCGGCGCGAAGCGTCCTCGTCAGGCCTCTCGGAGGCATGGCGCTCAGCCGATACGCCAAGGATTATCTTCTCGGCAGCAGGGTCGAAAGCATCCATGGAGCCATCGTGAGGCTTCAGGGAATCACCTGCGGCCATGTCACCGGCACGGACGTCGTCCTCACAGGAGGATGCGTGGTGCACACGATCCGGTTCACCTCGCGTCTCGTCCAGGACGGCACCTCGTCCGTACTCTTCATCGAGGGGAGCCGGCGCCGCATTCACCGCCGCACGGCGTAGAGCAGATATTCCCTGTTTCCATGCATGCCGACGACCGGGGACTCCGCCGTCGACACGACGTCCAGACCATGGTCGGCGGCGCAGCGGCTGACGCCATCCAGGCTCGATCGTCTCAGTCCCTCGTCGCGAACCACTCCATGATGCCCCAGATTGCGACGTCCCACCTCGAACTGGGGCTTGACGAGAACCACGATTCGCGCCCCGGGGCGGGTTATCCGCGATATGACGGGAATCACCAGCGTCATGGAGATGAACGACACATCCGAGACGACGAGCTCCGGAACGAAGGGGAGGTCGCCGGCTTCGACGTCGCGGATGTTGACGCCGCTCATCTCCACGACGCGCGGATCATGGGCGAGATCGGGATGCAGCTGCCCATGCCCCACGTCAAGCGCGATCACCCTTCCGGCGCCGCCACGCAGAAGCACCTGGGTGAATCCTCCCGTGGACGCCCCGATGTCCAGACAGTCCATGCCCCGAGGAGCCGTCAGCCCGTATCTCGCAAAGGACTCGAAGGCGCCGACCAGCTTCAATGCGCCACGCGAGACGTAACCGGGACCGGGTTCGACCTCGATCGGCACGTCCGTGGACACGATGGCCGACGGCTTCGCCACGACGGATCCGTCGACGCTTACGGCACCGGACGCGATCAGACGATGCGCCTTGGTGCGGGAATCCGCCATTCCCCGACGAACCAGCGCCACGTCAAGGCGTTCACCCATGTGAACCGGCCCGGGTCGCATCGTCCAGCTCACGTTGAAGGGATTCGGCCACCGCCCGAAGCTCACTGAGGAAAACCGACGAATCATGAGGATCGGCGGCCACCAGACCCGGGAACCTCGCGTCGAAACCCTCGTCCTCGGACGTCATCGATCAGTCCTCCACGCCAACGACGTCGGGAAGGGACAGACCCTCCGGACCATCCGAGTTGTCCGTGAGGTCCCAGGCAGCACAGCATGCCGCACGGATCCGATCGGCGCGCGTGCCGCCTTCGACGACCATCGCGCCATCCCTGACATAGGCTTCCGCATCCACGCATCGCCACTGGCCCAGACCATCGCGCAGGGGACGAGGCTGCGCCTGTCCCAGACCACGCAGATCCGGACAGATGTACGTTGGTCGCAGAGGAACCGGAGCGCGCATGAGATCTCCGACGGTGGCCACACCCGTGAGGACGACCATGGAATCATATCCTCCGCGATTCCCCGCCTCGATGTCGGTGTCAAGCCTGTCCCCCACCGCAAGACAGCGCTCACGATCCACGGGCGACTCTCCAGGATCGGTCGCAAGCATCCTGGCCTCGTCATACATGGCGGACTCCGGCTTGCCTGCCGAGGCCTCGGGATCGACCCCCGTGGCGGTGACGACGGCTGCGATCAACGACCCACAGCCGGGAGCGATCCCCTGCTCCCGTGGAATCGTCAGATCACGATTGGTCACGAAATACCGCGCACCCGATTCAACGGCGTAGGCCGCCTGGGCGAGCTCGTTCCACGAGATTCGCGGATACCATCCCTGGATCACCGCATCGGGACGGGACTCGGCGCCGTCCACGACCACAAGTCCCTGGGCGGCCACCTCGTCACGAAGATGATCCGCTCCGACGACGAGGACCTTCGCACCCGTTCCAAGCTCCCTCACGACCATGCGCGCCGCCACGATGGACGAGGTGATGACGTCGCGATCACGCACCTCAAGGCCGTACCCGCGAAGCTGGTCCGCCACGACGCTCGGAAAACGCGATGAGTTGTTCGTGGTGTATTCGATCCGCATCCCCTGGGAACGAGCCTGTCCGATGGACGCTACGGCATGCTCCACCGCAGCCCCGCCGCGGTAGACGACGCCGTCAAGATCGAGCAGCGCCAGGGAATACGCCGTGCAGAGTGGCTCGTCCGAACCTGAAAGATACCTCACCGTGCCTCCTCCGAGCCGTCGGACCGCCTCTCATCATCGTCGGAGGCGACGTCGTCGCCGGAGGCATCGGCGTCAGCGACAACGGCGTCGACGCCGGAGCCATCGGAATCACCGGAAGCGTCAGCCGCTCCGGCATCGGAGCCGTCGGGATCCGAACCAGCGGCATCGGGAGCCGAAGGGGCGTCGTCCATGTTCCCGGGGACCTCTGACGCCGGGGTCACGTCACCGGAAGTATCGTCACCGGAAGTCTCGTCACCGGAAGTCTCGCCATCGGAAGTCTCGCCATCGGAAGTCTCGCCATCGGAAGTCTCGCCATCGGAAGTCTCGCCATCGGAAGTCTCGATGGCAGCATTCTCGGACTCGGAATCGTCAGCAACCTCAACGGCGGCATCGATGTCATCGGCGGCATCGGCGGTATCGGCGGTATCGGCGGCATCGGCGGTATCGATGTCATCGGCGGCATCGATGTCATCGGCAGATGCGGAGTCGTCCTCGGAGTCGTCACGTCCATCACGAGCGTCACGTCCATCGGCACCGTCCCCGTCGTCCCCGAGGTCGATTCCGGCCTCGTCGAACAATTCCGGAGGAAGCCGCTCAAGGTCATAATCGATGACTATCTCCTCGGCATCCTCGTCATCCTCGTCGGCATCGGCGTACTGGCTTTCGAGCTTGTCAAGGACATCGTCCAGTGCGGACGCCTCCTCGGTCCGTCCGGCCTCCTCGAGGAACAGCTGCTCGGCCTGGGTCGCCCGCATCCGATACTCACCGGACAGACCGCGCACCCGCTCGAGCTTGCGCACGACCTCGACGGCCTTGTCCCACAGCTTCAGATCGGCCATGGCGCCCGCGTAGACCAGGAACATCTCGACCTTGGCCTCGCCATCCAGCGCACGGCCGTCATCGGACACGGCCACGTCAATGGCCTTGCGCGGATGTCCCAGACCCCGCTCGCAATCGGCGATGAACGGCAGATAATCGGGGTATCCATTCATACGGTGGGCCGTGCGGAACTCCCGCAACGCCAGCGAATAATCGCCCTGCCGATAGGCGACGAACGCGAGCGTCTCCCGCGCGAAATCGATGCGGGACGCCTGTCTGGCAACCCACTGCGCATGCTGCAGCGCCGCCTGGGGATCATCGGACTCCAGAGCGTAGGCGGCCAGAATATGCAGTCCGATGTTCTCGGCATGCTCCTTGGACAATCCCCTCAGACGTTCGCGCTCATCCTTCGACAGCATCGACCATTCCATGCCCTTGGGCATGCGGGGCTCGCCGGGGCGCCTGTCCGTATAGGGGTTCTGCGAGGGGAAGGATATCGTGCCGTCGGAATTCGAGAGGGGCATCATCCTGTTGAAGGAGCGCCCATCACCGTCACGACGGGGACCACGGAAATCACGACGCCCATGATCGCCGCCGCGACGATCATCACGCCGGTCGTCACGACCGTATCCGCCACGGCGATCATCACGCCGGTCGTCACGACCGTATCCGCCACGGCGATCATCACGGCCGTATCCGCCGCGATGGTCGTCACGACGACCGGAGCTCCCCTCACCATGCCGGTCGTCACGCCGGTCGAACCCCCTGCGGTCGTCACGCCGGTGGTCGTCCCGATTGAAGGAGCGCCCATCACCGTCACGACGGGGACCACGGAAATCACGACGCCCATGATCGCCGCCGCGACGATCATCACGGCCATACCCGCCACGGCGCTCATCACGACCGTATCCGCCACGATGGTCGTCACGACGACCGGAGTTCCCCTCACCATGCCGGTCGTCACGACGGTCGAAATGCCGATCATCACGCCGGTCGTCACGACGGTCGAACCCCCTGCGATCGTCACGCCGGCGATCGTCCCTGTCATGGAAGGCAGGACGCCGGTCCCGTCCCTCGCCATCACGCCACGCGGGGCGCGAATCGCGGTGTTCCGAGTCTCCGCGAGGACGGTCGTCATGGGAACGGTGATCGCGGTATCCACCGTCGCGCGGACGGTCATCACGCCGGCGATCGAAACGGCCATGGCCTTCGCCCCGATACGATCCCGAACGCGTCCTATCTCCGCCATCATGGTCGCTATGGAACGATCCATGGCTGCGATAGCCCTCACCGTCGCGACGCCGACGATCATCGCCGTCGCCACGGGAACGATCGAAACGAGATCCCCCCTGACGGCCATGCTCCTGACGACCACGATGGTCCCCTCCGAAGCGCCGTCCTTCGCCGTCGCGTCCATGCCCATGGTCGCCGTCATGACCACGGTATCCGGAGGACCTGCCGCCGCGCCCCTCCCCGGTCGAATCACGGTGGGATCCAAAACTCCTGCCCGAACGGGGCTGCGACCGGTGGCCGCCATGGGCGTCATGCGACGATCCGTGCGAATGAGATCCGCCCTCTTGTGATTCTCCGTGCTCCTGAGCCATTGCCATTCCTTACGTTGCTGATGATTGATAACTACGTTGAACTATGTCGATTCCGGTGGACCATGCCGATTGCCGTAATTCACCGATCCGCATACCCGCCGTGACGGCGACGCACGCGGCGGGCCGACTCGACCGCCCGAACATGCCCTTCACGCCCCTGATCGATGCAGCCGCACGCATGTCCTGCGGAATGCTCCACGGACGCTCCCCGGAATGCGCCGCGGGCGGATTCAATCCCGCGTGACCACACCCACCGATTTTCTTCCCCTGCGTATCAGCGCAAAGCGCGAGGACAGGAAATCATCATCCGCCAGAACCGCGTCCTGATCCTCCACACGAACGTTGTTCACATAGACGCCTCCGGAAGCGATGGTCTTACGGGCCTCGGACACGGATCGGAACAGTCCCGCCCTGACCCCGGCCTCCGCGACACGCGTTCCCGTAGTGGCCCGCGCGAAACGCCGCACTCCATCCGACTCCACCTTAAGCCCTTCCAGAGCGGTTTCCAGAACCTCGGCATCGACCGCGGACAACTCCCCCCGGCCGAAAAGCGCGGCGGAGGCCTCGATCGCCTGCGTGGTGGCCCGCTCGCCATGAACCAGACTCGTGACCTCCCAGGCAAGCCGCCGCTGGGCCTCACGCGCTCCGGGACGCTCCTCGGTCAGTCGGACCAAACGTTCTATCTCCGTTCTGGGGAGGAAGGTGAAGACCTTCAGCAGATTCCCCATCTCCTCGTCGGGACGATTGAACCAGAACTGATAGAAGCGGTAGGGACTGAGCATCTGGGGATCCAGCCACACCGCATTGCCCTCGGATTTGCCGAACTTCCTTCCCTGGCGTCGGTGATGATGGGGCTGGTGAAGACGTTGACGGTCTCGCCTCTGACCTTGCGGATGAGATCGAGCCCCGAGGTGAGGTTCCCCCACTGATCGGATCCGCCGATCTCCAGCGTGCAGTGGTACTCATCGAACAGATGAAGGAAGTCGTTGCCTTGGAGGACCTGATAGCTGAATTCCGTGAACGAGATGCCCTCATCCGAATTCAGGCGGCGCGCCACCGTGTCCTTCGACAGCATGGTGCCCAGCCGGAAGTTCTTCCCCACGTCACGCAGGAAATCGATAACCGACATCCGCGCGGTCCAGTCGTAGTTGCTGACGAACCGGACCGGATTGTCGCCCGTGGTATCGAGGATGCCGCCGATCTGGGAGCGCAGTCGATCCGCCCATCCCGCGACGACGTCCTTGGGGTTGAGCGTGCGCTCGCCGCTCTGCCGCGGATCGCCGATCAGTCCCGTGGCGCCGCCTACCAGCGCGATGGGATGGTGTCCCGCGGCCTGAAGATGGCGCATGATGATGAGCTGGACGAGATTGCCCACATGAAGCGAGGCCGCCGTGGGGTCGAACCCGCAGTAGAAGGTGACGGGATCACCATTGAGGGCCTGGGCGAGCTGTTCCGGATCGGTGGATTGCGTGATCAACCCACGCCACTGCAACTCCTCCATGAGGGTTCCGAATCCCGCCTCGGCGAAATCAGTGACACGAGCCATACTTCCTGCATCTCCCATCCATTGGCCAACCATCGAACGACTCAGACCAGCCTACCCGAAAAACGGCCATACGAGGACACGGCCACGCGTTCCGACGCGGAACCCCCACGGACTTACGGCAATGCGAAAACGACGTCATCGCATAACGGCTGATGCGCAGCGACGGTCAAGGATCATCCCGGTGACCGTCCCGATCGTCACCGGGCGGCGGCGACCGACATCGCCCGGACCGTGGCGTAGTAGTCATCCTCGCTCAGACCATCCACCGTAGGGGTGTTCCGCAGGGTGACTCCATCAAGTCCGCCGGCATCCACGATGGCACCAAGAACGTCGCGGTGCCACGCCTCGTCCAGGAACGGATCGAGCTCGTCATGGCCCATCGCCCTCATGGCGCAGACAAGCGCGTGGCCTCCCCAATTGGACGTGCCGGCGATGATGAGCTCCCGGGTGGGGACGGTGCAGACGATCTGCACGCCATGATCCACCACCGCCTCGATGGGGAGAGGGTCGATGCGTCCCATGCCGATCTCGTTGCCTCCGTCACCGACGCCTATCGTGTGCAGACCGAGTTCGGTGAGCCTGCTCAGCGGAGCCGTCCACTGGCGGATGTTCATGCCCCTCATGTTCTTCGGTTCCCCGTCGCGCGAAGGCCCCACACGCTCGATGTAGATAACCGTGTCTATGGCGTGATCGCGCACCAGTCCGCGCAGGGACCCCATCCATGAATCGAAATCCCCCTCATCACGCGGGGCGATGAGGACATGGTCCTCGGGAATGGCGTCCTTCGCGGCCGCCGACACCACGGGTCGACACCAATGGTCGGTCACCATCCACCCATCACCGCCCATGGCCCTCAACGCCGCGCATATCTCGACGGCGCCGACGGGACCGTCCGATTCGGCGGCGGGCTCACTGGCGGCGGGGATATAGAATCCGGTGACCACCAACGCCCGGCTCGTGCGGCCCGTGGCGAGCGCGCGCGCGGCCCGGAACAGATCGGCGCGAGAGAACGTCATCAGCGTCTCGCTGCCACGACCGACATCGTGCGCCGCCAGATCCCGGATCCGGGCCACACGGCGGTACCATCGCCAGTCGCCGGAATGACGCAGCCGCTTCCACGCCTCGGATCGATGCATGGATGCTGTCGTGATGGTCTGGTCCATCCCTATTCCCCTCTCTGACGGGCCGGCATGCGCTGACGGGCCGGCATGCGGGCAACCCATCCAAGGTTGCCGTTCGCCGGTCATTCGACGCGTCCCATGGGCTCCCCATAATCCACGAGATCGCCGATGGAGGCCGTTCTATGGATGACGCCCGATACGGGTGCCATGACCTGCGTCTCCATCTTCATCGCCTCAAGGGTCGCCACCGGCGTCCCCCGCTCGACGCGGTCGCCTTCGTCGACAAGCCATGACGTGACCGTCCCCGTAAGCGGAGCGAGAACGTCACCGGGCGATGCGGTCGTCGTGGAATCATCGGGCGCCGCATCGCCGCCATCGGCGATGGCCCCCGTCATGGCGGGCAGCAGCCCCGAGGGGATGCCCAGCTCCATGCGACGGCCGTCGATCTCGATCCACGAGCGCGTGACCGGATCCCCGCCCTGGTCGCGTGACGGCCGGGGGCCGGAAAGATCCTTCGGATCGGTCCGGGGAAGGAAGCTCTCCTCGATCCATCGCGTATAGATGTTCAGACGGTCGTCGCCGGTGAAATCGGGGTCCCGGAGCACCAGACGGTCGAAGGGGATGACCGTGGGAACGCCTTCGATCCTCAGCTCCGCGAGCGCGCGTCTGGCCCGGGCCAGACATGAGGCCCGATCGGGCGCCGTCACGATGAGCTTGGCGAGCATCGAATCGAACCGGCCGGGGACAACCGATCCGGCCTCGATTCCCGTGTCGAATCGGATTCCGGGGCCGCTGGGGACTCGGAGCGACCGGATCCGCCCCGGGAAGGGCACGAAGCCGTGGGCAGGATCCTCGGCGTTGATCCGGAACTCCATCGCATGCCCATGGATATGGATGTCCATATCGGACACGCACGCTCCCTGGGCTATGGAGAACTGCGCCTTGACCAGATCGACGCCGGTGACCTCCTCCGTGACCGCATGCTCGACCTGGATGCGGGTGTTGACCTCCATGAACGAGATGGTTCCATCGGGATCGACGAGGAACTCCACCGTCCCCGCGCCGACGTACCCGGCCCGCGAGCATATGGCGACGGCCGAGTCGCACAGGCGGGTGACGACGTCCGTTCCCAGGAAGGGCGCGGGAGCCTCCTCGATGAGCTTCTGGTTGCGTCGCTGGAGGGAGCAGTCGCGGGTTCCGACGGCGATCACGTGACCGTCGCCATCACCGAGAACCTGCACTTCGACATGACGGGGCCTGGAGAGAAAACGCTCGATGAAGCAGTCCCCGTTGCCGAAGGACTCCTCGGCCTCCCTTGTGGCGGACAGGAACGCCTCCCGGACATCCTCCAGACGCCTGACGACCTTGAGTCCCTTCCCTCCACCGCCATGGACGGCCTTGATCGCGACGGGCAGGCCATGCTCACGGACGAATCCGACGACTTCGGCGGGATCCCTCACCGGTTCGGTGGTGCCAGGCGCCATGGGGGCGCCGACCTCCGCGGCTATCCTCCGGGCCGCCACCTTGTCGCCCAGCAGACGGATGCTGTCGGGACTCGGCCCTATCCAGACCAGACCCGCGTCGATGACGGCCTGCGCGAAATCGGCGTTCTCCGACAGAAAACCATATCCGGGGTGAATGGCGTCGGCGTCGCTGCGCACCGCCACCTCGATTATCCGCGCGGCGTCAAGATACGTGTCCTTGGGGGAGTCGGCGCCAAGGGCGTAGGCCTCGTCGGCGAGGTGGACGAACAATGCGTCGGCGTCGCTGTCCGCATACACCGCCAGCGCCGTCCAGCCGTTCTCGTGGCAGGCGTGGATGACCCGTACCGCGATCTCCCCCCTATTGGCGATCAGAACCCTTGTCATGGATGATCCTTCCGTCATGCGCGAATATCCTTGCCATCGCCGTCACCGTCGTCAGCGTCGGCACCGTCGTCCGACCGGGACGCCTTGCCTGGCTGAGACGCCACGGCCGAACAAGCTGCCACGGCCGACCGATCCGTCATGGCGGCGTCATCGATCCGGCCATCTGCCCCCGCCGACGAGCCGACGGCGCGGAACGTGATCTCGGCTCCCACCGGAAGCTGCCCGGCGAGACGCAGCGAGTCCTCGGTGAGAACGGCGACCACCGGATAGCCGCCCGTCACCGGCTGGTCGCGAAGGAACACCACGGGCATCCCGTCCGAAGGGATCTCGATGGATCCTGGAACCGTCGCCTCACTGGGCAATTCGCCGTCGATTCGCCCGCCGACCGGCCGACCTCCCGCCAGCCGCAGACCCACCCTGTTCGATTGGGGCGTGACCGTCCACCGCGTCGACAGAAATCCGGCGATGCCATCTCGGGAGAACCAGTCGTCCCGCGGGCCAAGAACGACGTCAAGCGTCGTCGTCCGACCGCTCATCGGCAGGGAAGGCCAGACGGACGGCTCCCCCACGGTCGTATGAGGACCCCTCGCGATGTCGACGGCATCGCCGGGGGCCAGAGGACGCGGCCCTATGCCGGACATGGTGTCGCGTGACGCGCTGCCCACGACCGCGGTGACCCTGAATCCCCCCTGAACCGCTATATAGTCGCGCCACCCCATCACGGGCCTTCCCATAACGAGCGACTCGCCATCCATAAGAAGAACCGGGCGCTGATCCATGATCGGCAGCATCCGTCCGTCCTCCGTCGCGATGGATAGAGGGGTCTTCGCCCCCGCGACGGCGACCACGACGTCCCCCACGGCCCGCAGCCTCGCGCCACCCGCGGTGATCTCGATGGCGGCCGTTCCCGGATCATTGCCGACAAGATCGTTGGCCTGATGAAGCGCCACGGGATCGGCCGCCCCGGATCCCGTCACGCCCATATCGCTGGAGGACCGTCCGTCATCCTCGAACAGCGCGGCCATCCCCGTCCTTTCGATGATGACGCGTGGACCAGGACGTCCATAATCGACGGGATGGCCGTGCATGCGCTTTGGCACGCCAGAAGGCGGCGCCGTCACGGCTGTCGTGGTCACGGACGGGGCAGTCACGGACGGGGCAGTCACGGACGCCATGGCCACGGACTCGCCCGATTCCGTCCCCGTCACGGCATGGACGTGGACCCTCCCCCGAACGGGAGTGAAAAGAACCCTGTCCCCCGGTCTGAGCAATGCGGGAGGATCCCTTGACTCGTCCCACATCACGGCGTCGGCGGTGCCGATAAGCCGCCATCCGCCGGAACTGTCGCGTGGATACACCCCGCTGAACCGTCCGGCCAATCCCACCGCGCCGGCGGGAACATGAAGCCGCGGCGTCGCCCGCCGGGGAACATCATGGCCGTCCTCCTCCGCGGTACCGTTCCCTTCCGCAGTGTCGTTCCCTTCCGCGGCACCACCATCACCGTTGCCGAGTCTCCGCGCGCCGCCACCCCTCCGCACGCCACCGTCCCGGACGAGATACATGAATCCCGGCGCGAAACCCGGGAACGCGGCGGACCAGCACCTCGCCGCATGCCATCCGACGACGGCGTCGGCAGAAACCCCCCACATCCGTGCGACGGCGTCCACATCGGCCCCGTCATAGACCACCGGAATGGTGACGTCACGACCATCCGAGCCGTGGTCCTCCACCGGCGGAAGGTCATGAAGCGCCGACTCAATGTCCTCGCGCGTCGCGAGTACGGGATCGTACCGGACCATAACCGTCCGGGCCGCGGGAATGACGTCACGCAAGGCCGAGGAGCCATGCGCACGCCAGACGCGCAGGCTCTCGCCCAGCTCTATGGCCGAGGCGAGATCGTCGACCTCGACGAGCAACGCGGACCGTCCCGCGGTCATGATGCGCATGGATCGCGTCATACGCGGTCTCCACCGGATGCGACGTCGACGAAGGGAACGATATCGATTCCGTCCGCGACCAGCCTGTCCCGAATGGCCCGCGCCATCGCCACGGCACCCGGACTGTCGCCATGGACGCACACGGAATCGGCCTGAATGCTGATGTCGCCGCCGTCATCGGCCGTCACGACGCCCTCGCGCACCATGCGGGACACCCGAGCGGCGACCTGATCCACGTCGGTGATCACCGCTCCCGGAACCCTGCGCGACACCAAGGCCCCCTGGGGCGTGTAGGCTCGGTCCGCGAACGCCTCGCGGATCACGCGAATCCCGGCCTTCGCGGCGATATCGCCCACGACCGAGCCGGGAAGAGTCACCAAAGCCATTCCGGGATCCACCCGGACCAAAGCGTTCACAACGGCCTCCGCCTGCACGGGGTCGGCGGCGATTCGGTTGTACAACGCTCCATGCGGCTTGACGTATCCCACGGACGTCCCCGCGATCCGCGCCATGCCCCGGATCGCCGACAGCTGATAGGCCACGTCGGCGGTCAGATCGTCGGAGGCGACATCCATGAACCGACGTCCGAAGCCGGCGAGATCCCTGTAGGACACATGGGCGCCGACGCTCACGCCACGCCGGGCCGCCATGGTCAGGGTCGACAGCATGACGGAGGGATCCCCCGCGTGGAACCCGCAGGCGATGTTCGCGCTGGAGACGATCGACAGCAGCGCGCCGTCATCCCCCAAGGGCCACCGCCCGAAGCCTTCCCCCATGTCACTGTTCAGATCGACACGCATGCGTGCGTCACCCCTCTCCGATCCGCCGCGCTTCCCCGCGTTCTCGGTCATCGCGTTCTCGCGTTCTTGGTCATCATCGTCGTCCTCGGTCGTCGCATCAGCGGCATCACACCATGTAGTCACTATCGGGAACATCGGTGATAAGCATGTGACCAGGGGCATGGGTTATGGCGAAAGCCGGCTTGGAGGACATAACCGCCGCCTGAGGCGTGACCCCGCACGCCCAGAAGACGGGGACGTCGTTCCTTTCGAGAATGGGAGGATCGCCGTAATCCGGATGCTCCATATCCGCAATGCCGATGGATTCCGGATGCCCGATCTGCACCGGCGTCCCATGGACGCGCGGATAGTATCCGGAGATCCTCACGGCGTCCGCCACGCGATCGGGCTGTATGCCACGCATCGACACGACCATCGTGGCTGAGAACCGTCCCGCGGACACGCAGGGAATCGACGTGTCGTACATGGGCACGTTGCGTCCGGCGGCGATGTGCCGCATGGGTATTCCCGCGTCCATCAGCGGGAACTCGAAGGTGAAGCTGCATCCGATGAGGAAGGTCACGAGATCGTCATGCGATGACCACAGGTCGGTGACATCGTCCACCGTGTCCACGGCCTCGCCGTTCTCCCACACACGATAGAGGGGGATGTCCGTTCGGATGTCGCATCCACGGGCGATGGAGGGGAACGGCGAACCCTCGTCGAGAACCTCAAGGATGGGACAGGGTTTGGGATTGCGCTGCGCGAACAGGAGAAAATCGTAGGCGTACTCGCGTGGCAGCATGATCATGTTGGCCTGCGCGTAGCCACGTGATACGCCGCATGTCGGACGCACGACGCCGGAGCGGAAGATCCGCCGCGCGGCTTCGGGCGCGGTCGCCGCGCCCATTGTCATATCCGACTCGTTCGGCATCACGCATCTCCTCCCGCCACGGGACCTCCCCCATAGACGGTGACCACGCTAGGTCGGATCCGTTAAAAAGGCGTTACGCGCTCATAACGCCCGTGGGTCCACACCGCGGATGGGACGGTGCCGTTTCCCGGACGGAAATATGGACTATCTACGGTTATGGCCGGCGTCCTCAAGAGTCCATGTTCATCGGCATGGCACACATGGCACACGCATGGCACACCACTAGAGAAGGGGCATCATGACGGCAATCGTATTGGCGGTGGGGAATCCCGAGGCATTGTTCGGATCGTCGACGGACGATCCCGTGCGGTTCGTGGAGCCGACGGACACGCCGGTGTCCGTGTTCGATCTGAGCGTTCTGCGCGGGGACGGGATATTCGAGGCCACGACGGTGTGGAAGGGCTTTCCCGTCTCGCTTGAGAACCATCTGAGGCGCCTCGCCGATTCGGCGCGTCTGATGGACATGCCGCAACCCTCCATCGCCGCCTTCACCACGGCGGTGGAGATGGTCATCGACCGGTACGACGATCCCGAACCCGGTCCGATGCTGCGTATCCTGATCTCCCGCGGCATGGATCCGACGACGGGGGTTGGCGAGAACAGCGACCGCATGCCCCGCGTATGGATTTTCCTCGACGGCAGAGGCAAGCTTCACAGCCTCGATCCGCTGACGCTGACCTCGTTGACGCGCGGGTACGCGTCGGATATCACCGCAAAGGCCCCATGGCTGCTCAACGGGGCCAAAACACTCAGCTACGCGGTCAACCAGTCGATCCATCGCGAATGCGACCGCCGCCACGTCGACGACGCGATTATGGTCACCACCGACGGTTACACGCTTGAATGCCCCAACTCCTCCATCGTCGCACGATACGACGATCTGTTCGTCACGCCTGACCCACGCATCGGAATCCTCAACGGAACCTCGCAAAGGGAGCTGTTCTCCTATGCCCGGCGGGAAGGCATGCGGACGGATTACCGCAAGCTTCCCCTCGCCGAGCTGCGAGAGGCCGACATGCTGTACATGACGCACGGCGGATGGATCATTCCCATATCGCGCCTTGATGGACGCGACTACACGGTGGACGCCGCCGAGGTCGACGCCATCAACGAGGCCGTCCACTCGGGGCGCACGCATGACGACGCGTTGTCCATCGCCCCGACCGGGGACTACGCGGGCTGACCACGGCCACACGGCCGGACAGGCCTGGCCACGGCCGGATCACGGTCAGATATGGTTCAGTATGGTTCAGGCCACGATTCGAATCTGATCCGATTCGGGTCTGTTCCGAATCGGGTCTGATCCCAGCCATGGTAAACAGCCGCGGCCGGGATCACCTCCCCGCCGATCCGTTCACTCCCCCAACGACTTCCCCAACGATCCGGGAGCGTGATAGGCCGACCCGTCGCAGATGGAATTCATGAAGGGGACGAGATCCTCCACCGAGTGCAGTGCGGCCGCTATCTGCTCACGCACACGTGCCGGAGACGTCCCGCCGCGTCCGTTGCGCGCGGCGACGGATCCCGTGGCCGACAGCACCTGACGCACGCGCGGGGCGCTCTCGGAGTCGAGATAGCCTGCGAACACGGCGCGATAGTCGTCATCCGTCAGATCCCAGAGCTCCACGCCCCTCGATTCGGCCATACGCACGCATTCTCCCGATAGCTCATGGGCATGGCGGAAGGGGACGCCGTTCTTCACCAGCCATTCCGCGATGTCGGTGGCAAGCGCGAATCCCGTGGGCGCCTCGGACTCCAGACGGTCCACGTCGAAGGTCATGGTCGCCACCATTCCGGTGAACGCCGGAAGCAGGACCTCCAGGGTGTCGACCTGATCGAACACGGCCTCCTTGTCCTCCTGAAGATCCCTGGCATACGCCGTGGGAAGTCCTTTGAGCGTCACGAGCAGGCCGGTGAGGTCCCCGATCAGACGGCCGGACTTTCCGCGGGCCAGCTCCGCGATGTCGGGGTTCTTCTTCTGGGGCATAATCGACGATCCCGTGGAGTAGGCGTCGTCAAGTTTGACGAAAGCGAACTCCTGGGTGTTCCAGATGATGATCTCCTCGCTCAGCCGGGAGATGTCCACGCCGATCATGGCCGCCACGAAGGCGAACTCCGCAACGACATCCCTGCTGGACGTCCCGTCGATGGAGTTATCGACCACCGTGGAGAAGCCCAGCTCGCGGGAGACGGCGACCGGATCGAGTCCCAGCGTCGTTCCCGCCAGAGCGCCCGACCCGTAGGGACTCGCGTCCGCGCGTCTGTCCCAGTCCCTCAATCTTTGGACGTCCCGCAGCAGAGGCCAGACATGCGCCAGAAGCTGATGAGCCAGAAGAACCGGCTGGGCGTGCTGCATGTGGGTGCGTCCGGGCATAACCGTTCCGCCGGCGTCCTGCGCCTGCCGGATCAGCGCGCGCACAAGGGCGAGGACCTCGCGTGTAACGCGACGTGCGTGACGTCTCAGCCACATCCTGATCAATGTCGCGATCTGGTCGTTGCGCGACCGTCCGGCCCGCAGCTTGCCTCCCAGTTCATCGCCGGCGATATCGATCAGCCCGCGCTCCAACGCGGTCGCCTCATCCTCATCCGCCTCGATGGGGGTGAAGGAGCCATCATCCACCTGCACCTGGAGATCGTTGAGCGCGTTCTCCATCCGTTCCAGCTCGTCGGGCGTCAGCAGCCCCGCCCGCCCCAGCGCCCGGGCATGCGCGCGTGACCCGGCGATATCGTCATCGGCAAGGCGCCAGTCGAACTGGGTTGATTTCGACAATCTGGCCAGTTCCGGGGAAGGACCGGACGCGAAACGTCCTCCCCATAGGGCCAGATGCTCGTCCGCATTCCGTGATTGCTCATCCATCCGTATGTCCCCTTTGTCCTTCCCGCAGTGCCGATTCCACGATGCCATCACTCGGCCGATACCGCCAGTCGGCCGATACCGTCACTCGACGGTGTTGTCCGGCACCTCCACGCCATTGCCGAATTTGACGTCCCTCGCGGCCGCGACCTTGCTCGGCAGCCCATATATCTCGATGAATCCGTTGGACGCGTGCTGGTCGAAGCTGTCCCCGGAATCGTAGGTGGCGAGATTGTAGTCATACAACGACGTCTCGGAGCGACGGCCGGTGACCACGGCGCGCCCGCCATGAAGGACCATGCGCACATCACCGGACACGTACCGCTGGGTGTCCTCGATGAACGCCCCGAGCGACCGCACCGCCGGCGAGAACCATTGCGCGTCATAGACGAGTTCGCCCCACCGTTTGTCGATGTCGCGCTTGATGCGGTGCTGCTCACGCTCGAGGCAGCAGTTCTCCAGCTCCTCATGGGCAGCGATCAGGGCCACCGCGCCGGGTGCCTCATACAGCTCGCGGGATTTGATGCCGACGAGACGATCCTCGATGAGGTCGATCCGCCCGATGCCCTGCGCGCCCGCCCTGCGATTCATCTCCTCGATGGCCTGCAGCGGGGTCACCTCCCTGCCGTCGATGGCGACGGGAACGCCCTGGCGGAAGGAGATGACGACCTCATCCTCGGCCGGGGGGAAGGCGGGGTCGTCGGTATAGCTGTAGCAGTCCTTCGTCGGACCGTTCCAGGGATCCTCGAGGAAGCCCGTCTCAATGGCCCGCCCCCAGACGTTCTGGTCGATGGAGAAGGGGCTTTTCGCGGTCTGGACGATGGGAAGCTGGTGTTCGGTGGCGAACGCGATCTCCACGTCGCGGGTCAGCGAAAGGTCCCGGATCGGGCTGATGGCCTTCAACGTGGGATCGATGGATTGAATCGAGACCTCGAACCTCACCTGATCGTTGCCCTTGCCCGTGCAGCCATGGGCTATGGTATCGGCGCCGAACTGGTGCGCCGCCCGCACCAGATGCTTGGTGATCAGCGGGCGTGAAATCGCCGAGACCAGCGGATAGACGCCCTCGTACATGGCGTTGGCCTTCAGCGCGGGCATGCAGTACTCCGTGGCGAACTCGTCACGCGCGTCGACTACATAGGCCTCCACCGCACCGCAGTCCAGAGCCCTCTGCTTGATCGTCTCCAGACTTTCCCCTCCCTGGCCGACGTCCAGAGAGACGGCGACGACGTCCTTACCGGTACGCTCCTTGAGGAACGAAATCGCCACCGAGGTATCAAGACCTCCGGAATAGGCAAGAACGATACGATTCTTCTCACTCATGGCTGCCCTTTCTCACGCTTGCCAGTCTGGCTTCAGATAATACAGATACCTGCATACTTATGCATTCTCATACTTACGCATTCTCGGTCGTCGGCGTGTCCTCATCGCCGTCCGACGCCGTCCCGGACGCGACGTCCACCAGCCACTTGACGCGACGGGCCGCCTCATCGTCGTCGGCGCACACCATCATGACCGTGTCGTCTCCGGCGATCGTTCCCAGTATCCCCTCCATGGGGTTTCCATCGATGACGCTCGCCACATACTGAGCCGCGCCGGAAGGCGTGTGGATGACCACCAGATTGCGCGCGGACGCGACGGACGTCACCAGACCCGATATGACGCGGGACATCTGCTGCTCGATCCTGCGCATACGGTCCTCGACGCCATCCGCCATCGGATGCGGAGCGACGGCATAGGCGATGGTTCCATCGGAGAGCCGCGTCTTCGTGGCATTGATCTCATCCAGATCGCGGCTCAGCGTAGCCTGCGTCACATCGATCCCCTGACGGGACAGAACATCGGCAAGCTGGGACTGGGACGTGATGGTCCACGACAGAAGCGCCTGTTCGATGGCACTCAACCGCGCCGCGCGCGTAGCGGGACGGTGCATGGGCGTCGTCATCGGAACCACCTCATACCAGCAGGGAATCGTCGCCGCGTTGTCTGCCGATCAGCCAGGTGAGCAGGGCCTTCTGCGCATGCAGACGGTTCTCCGCCTCATCCCATACCACCGACCGAGGCCCATCGATCACGGACGACGTGACCTCCTTGCCTCGATACGCGGGAAGGCAGTGCTGGAAGAGCGCATCGTCCTTGGCGTATGACATCAGGCGGTCGTTGACCTGATAATCCCAGAAGGGCTTCGACCGGATCTCGTACTCGCCCTCCTCGCCCATGGATACCCATGTGTCCGTGAACACGCAGTCCACTCCCGAAACGGCCTCCTCGGGATCCGTCGTGACGAGCACCGATCCCCCGGTCGTCTCGGCGATGCGCCGGGCGTCTGCGACGATCGACGGATCCGGAAGGAACCCATTCGGCCCCGCCACCCGAACGTCCATGCCCGCGGTGGCACCGGCAAGCAGATAGGAGTTGGCCATGTTGTTGGACGAGTCGCCGACATAGGCGATGGACATGCCCGACAAGGCGTCCACCCCCCCGCGGAACTGGGCGAGCGTCAGGAAATCCGCCAGCACCTGGCAGGGGTGGAACTCGTCCGTCAGGGCGTTGACCACCGGCACGGTGGCGTTGGCGGCCATCTCCTCGACCCTGTCCTGCCCGAACGTCCTCCATACGATCCCGGAGGCCATTCTGGTAAGCACCCTTGCCGTGTCGGCGACCGGTTCGCCCCTTCCCAGCTGGGAGCCGGATTTGTCAATCACCAGCGGATATCCACCCAGCTCCGCGACCCCGATCGAGAAACTCGAACGCGTGCGCGTGCTGGGCTTGTCGAAGATGACGGCAACGGCCTGGGGCCCCCCGAAGGGGCGATGGTGGAAGCGGTTCCCACGGAACCTCATCCCCAACTCGAGAATCTGCCGCTGCTCGTCGTGGCTGACATCGTCATCGCGCAGCATATGGCGAAGCTCACCGCTCATTGTGGTCTCCTTACGCATCGGTCCATCGATTGCCCTCCGTACGGATGACCGTCTCCATACGGATCGTTCTCTCCCATCCGGCCCTCCGATCCGACCGTGATGGTCAGTCGTCCTCCAGATCAACGGGAATACCCGATAGTATCGCGACCGCCTCCTCGACGTCGTCCCCGCTGACGATCAGCGGCGGGGCCAGCCTCAGGGCGTCCGGGGCGACGGCGTTGACGATGAGGCCCCTGTCCAGCGCCCACTCCATGGCGGCATGGGCGCAGGGATGGGACAGCTGCACGGCGTCCAGCAGTCCCCTGCCCCGCACGCCCACGACCAGGGGGTTGCCGCAGTGGACCATCATGTCCCTCAACTGCCGACCACGGGATTCGGCGTTCTCCACCAGACCGTCATGCTCGATGACGTCCAGCGTCGTCACGGCGGCGGCGGCGGCCAGCGGGTTACCCGCGAACGTCGATCCATGAGAACCCGGCGTGAAAAGGTCCGACAGCTCCTGTCCGAAGGCGATCATTCCACCCATGGGGAACCCCCCTGCCACTCCTTTGGCGAATGTGACGACATCGGGGACGGCACCACCTGACAGATCCTCACGCTGGAAGGCGAACCAGCGTCCGGTCCGCCCTATCCCCGTCTGCACCTCGTCGACGATCATCAACGCCCTGCGCTCGTCGCAGAGATCTCTCACGGCACGAACGTACCCCGGATCAAGGGGACGGACGCCCGCCTCCCCCTGGATCAGCTCCATGATAACCGCCGCCACCGGGCCACGACCATCGTCACCGGAGCCGTCGAAGGCTCTGCGCATGGCCGCGATGTCCCCGGATTCGACGAATTCGACGCCGGGGACCAGCGGCTCGAAGGGCTCCCGGATCGAGGGCTTCCATGTTGCGCTCAGAGCTCCGAGGGTGCGCCCGTGGAAGCCGTGGGTCAGCGCGAGTATCCGCGGAACGGACCGGGGCGTGATCTCACGGCCCTCCATCATGGTGCGCCCATACAGTCTGGCGAGCTTGATCGCGGCCTCGTTGCCTTCGGCGCCCGAATTGCCGAAGTAGACGTGCGAACCGCTCGGCGCTCCTGCGATGGACACCAGCTTCCGCGCCAATCGGATCTGCGGCTCGGTAGCGAAGTAGTTGCTGGTGTGGGCGACCTTCGCGGCCTGCTCGGCGACGGCGGCCACCCAACGGGGATGCGCGTACCCCAGCGAATTGACCGCGATGCCTCCAAGAAAATCCAGATAGGACTTCCCGTCGACGTCCCAGACGCGCGTACCCTCGCCATGGTCCATCACCCTCAGGGGGGTACCGAAAACGTTCATATGGACGTGCGAATACTCCCCGAGCCAGCGCGCGTCCTCAGGACCCAGCGGCGTGGCATCCGCCCGCGCCTCCATGCCGATCGTCGCGTCCTTCCCCATCGTCTCATCCTCCGTCGTTTTCTTCTCAAACGTTTTCTTCTCAAACGTTTTCTTGCCCAGCTCATTCCCCATAGGAGCTCCTCATTTCCAGTCCATCCCCGGGAACCACCATCGTGCCGATTCCGTTTTGCGTGAAGATCTCATTGAGGATCGAATGCGGCTGACGCCCATCGATGATATGCGCCTGCGGCACGCCACCGTCCAGAGCGCGCACGCACGCCTCCATCTTGGGCCTCATCCCCGACTCCAGTTCCGGGAGCATGTCGCGCAGACTGTCGACGCCCACATGTCCTATCAGCGAATCCCTATCCGGCCAGTTCGCGTACAGGCCGTCGACATCGGTGAGGATGACCAGCTTCCTCGCACCCAGAGCGGAGGCCAGGGCGGCCGCCGCGGAATCGGCATTGACGTTGAGGACCTCCGTGGCGTCCTCCTCGTTAGGAGCCACCGACGAGACGACGGGAATCCTCCCCGCGGCGATGAGGTCCTCGACCCCCGACGCATCCACGCTCACCACGTCACCGACCAGACCGATGTCCGTGGCCTGACCATCGATAAGCGGCCGTCTCTGCATGGCGGAGAACAGCCCCCCGTCCTCGCCGGACAGTCCCACGGCGAAGGGGCCGTGCGAATTGATCAGTCCCACCAGCTCCCTGGAGACCTTGCCGGTGAGGACCATGCGCACCACGTCCATGGCCTCCGGGGAGGTTACACGCAGTCCACCCTTGAACTCCGACTTGATGCCCAGGGCCTTGAGCATATGGGATATCTGCGGCCCCCCGCCATGGACGACGACGGGATGTATGCCGACCTGCCTTAAAAACACCATGTCCTCGGCGAAGCACTTCTTGAGGTGCTCGTCGACCATGGCGTTGCCGCCGTATTTGACGACGATGCGCTGCCCGGCAAACTCCTCCAGCCATGGAAGCGCCTCGATGAGGACCTCGGCCTTCTGGTCGGCCCTCAAATCGTTGTGGACATCGAAGTGGAAGCCCGGACCCCGCAGTGGGTCAGTCATGACGATTCCTTCCCTTCGGCCCGCATCCGGGCCATAACCGGTCAGCTCTCATAGTCGGCGTTGATATGCACATAGTCCAGGGTCAGATCATCGGTCCACACGGTCGCCTCAGACGCGCCCACATGAAGATCGATGTCGATATGGACCTCCCGGGGGGTCATGTCGACCTCCGAGCGGTCCCTGCCAGGCTTGCCGCCGTCACACACACGCACCCCATTGATGTCGACCGTCACATCGGCGGGCGAGAATCTGGCCTGCGAGACGGGGACGGTTCCCAACGAGCTGACCACACGGCCCCAATTCGGGTCGTTGCCGTAGATCGCGCATTTGAGGAGGTTGGACGCGGCGACCGCTCTGGCGCAGACCAAAGCGGATTCCTCGCTTTCGGCGCCGGTGACCATGATCCGCACGTCATGGCTCGACCCCTCGCCGTCGCCGACGATCTGGCGCGCCAACGACCCGCATGCGGCGGCGACGTTCCCACGGAACTCGTCCAGGTCGGGCTCGACGCCGGATGCACCGGACGCAAGAAGGAGAACCGTGTCATTGGTGGACATGCAGCCATCCACGTCGATCCTGTTGAAGGAGCGGTCGACCGCGGATTCCAGGGCCGACCGAAGATCATCGGAGGACACGACGGCATCGGTGGTGATCACGCACAGCATCGTCGCCAGCTGGGGTGCGATCATCCCCGACCCCTTGACCATGCCCCCCAGACGGTAGCCATCGCCCTGGATGCGGACCGTTTTCGGCGTCTTGTCCGTCGTCATGATCGCATGCGCGGCGTCAAGCCCCGATCCGTCGTCACTGCCCAGTCGGGCATACGCCGCGTCGACGCCGGAGAGGACCCTGTCCAAAGGCAGAAGCTCACCGATCAATCCCGTCGAGCATACGGCGACCTGATCCGAATCCACGCCAAGCCGCTGGGCCAGACGCTCGGCGGTCGCCTTGGACTGGCCAAGCCCTTCGGGACCCGTGCAGGCGTTGGCGCCACCTGAGTTGAGCACGACCGCCACAGCATGACCGTCGCGGACCACCCCACGCGACCACTGCACGGGGGCCGCGCAGAAACGGTTTGACGTGAACACACCCGCGGCGGCATCACGCGGGCCATCGTTGACCACAACGGCCACGTCGCGCTTACCGGGGACGGAGGATATTCCCGCCACGACACCAGCCGCCGAAAAACCCTGTGCAAACGTCACGCTCATGGCGCCACTCCTATCGTCGTCAGGCCCTGGTCCTCGGGGAGGCCCAGAGCGATGTTAAGGGACTGCACGGCCTGACCGGCCGTGCCCCGGGTCAGATTGTCGATCGCCGACATGGCGATCAGCCGTCCCGCTCGACGGTCCACGGCCACCTGGATGTGCGCCGCGTTCGAGCCGATCACGTTGGCCGTTGCGGGCATGGTCCCGGGATCGAGAAGGACCATGAACGACTGCCCGGCATAGGCGCGTTCCCACGATTCCCGGATCTGCGCGTCGCTGGCCGCCATCGCCTCGGCGCTCAACGGCGCCGAGACCACGGCGAGAATGCCACGGGACATAGGCGCGAGAACGGGTGTGAACGACACCGGGAACCTCGCCGATTCCTCGGCCGCCAGACCCGCGGCGTGGGCGAGGTTCTGCTGGATCTCCGGAATGTGTCGGTGAGTTCCACCCACGCCGTAGGGGACCGCGGACCCCAACGCCTCGGCCGCCAGCAATCCCGTTCTTTTAAGGCTTTTACCCGCGCCGGAGTAGCCCACGACCAGATCAGCCACGATTCCTCGCTCATCGATGAGTCCATCATGGACGGCAGGCTGAATCGCCAGTGTCACGGCGGTCACGTTGCACCCGGGACCCGCGATCCTATGCGCCCCGCGCAGCTCGTCGCGGCCGCGTCTGATCGTTCCGTCCGCATTCGACCCCAGGATCAGCTCGGGCATCCCATACGCCCACGCCGGATGATAGGGACCCCCATAGAAGTCCTCCCACGCGGACCGCGTCTGCAGCCTGTGGTCGGCCCCAAGATCAACCATGATGGGCCCATCGCCGATGTCGTCGGCCAGCGTGCCGGAGGCCCCGTGCGGAAGGGCCATGATGACGACGTCATGATCCCGCAGCACATCCGCCGTCGTGTCCTGAACACGGAGGTCGGCGTATTGGGGGATATGCGGAAGAAAGGATCCCAGACGCTCTCCGACCGAGGAATGCCCGGTCACGCATGTGACGGCGAAATCCGGATGCCGCGCGAGAATCCTCAGGGCCTCACCGCCCGCATATCCCGTCGCCCCGGCCACCGCAACGGATAGCACCGACATGTTTAGCCCTCCCCCATTCGACGATCACCGCTCTGCCTACCAATGGACACATAATATACAGACATGCGTATACATATGCAACGGCGTGTCGTCATGACCGCATGCCCCGGCCATCACATGCGCGACGGATCGTCTTCAGGCCGACACGGAATCCGATCCCGAACCGGAACCCGAACCCGAACCCGGCATGGTTCCCCCCATCACCATGCTCCACAGCTGGTCGGCGGTAACTCCCTGACGGACGAGCCAGATGTCCACGACGAGCGTGAGGACGTTGACGATGACGGCCGCCAGCCCCCACCCAAAACCTCGCATATGGAACCTTCTCGTGCGCCACATGCACAGAAGCCCCATCACCGTGGGGAGGATGGGAAGGCCAAGCAGCGCCAGAACCAGAGACGTGGGTCCGAAGACATCCCATTGCCCGTACAGGGGGTTCCGCGAAGGGTCGGACGGATCGACGCGACCGGCACCGGGCGCACCTGGGTTCGTCTCCGGGTTCCCGTCACGCGGCGTCGTCGGCGCGGAAGATCCAGCCGGCGGTTTCCCGCCATCGCCGTCATCCCCCTCCTTCTGCGGAGCGCCATAGATATAGGGATCATAGGATTCCGGGAACGATGCGGCGGAGGCCCCGTACTTGGGAACACGGATCTGGCCGTACTCGGGCTTCCGCCCGCCTCGCGACGAAGGCCTCCCCTCGTCCTGCGACGAGAGCGGCCGGGAACCGTCCGAACCGTCATCGGACTGGTCCCGCCCGCCGTCATGCGGATCACGGGACGTCCGGGAGTCGCTCCCGTCATGCATCGCCATATCCATCCGCCCCTTCCCACGACCGCCGATGCGGTCGCGGATCATGCCCTGAGACTGGCTCCCAGGGACCGCGCGGCCGTGACGATCTCGGCCCTGATGCGCTCGCTGTCGTCTGAGGTCAGCGTTCTGTCCATCGCGCGGAACGTGACGGAGAACGCCAGCGAGGTGAACCCCTCCGGAAGCTGCCCGCCCGTGAACACATCGAACAACTCGATATCCTCCAGCTCATCACCAGCCGCCTCGCGGATGGCATCCGTCAGACGCGCCGCGGAGACGGAGTCGGGAACGGTGAAGGCCAGATCCTGCTTGACGGGAGGATAGGTCGAGATCGGACGGGCCTGAACGGGCCTGTCGTCGAGCCGGGCGAACAACGCGGTGAGATCGAGCTCGAAGGCGGCGGAATGTTCGGGAAAGCCCAAAGCCTCATCGACATGGGGATGAAGCTCGCCGACCATTCCCACCCGGACCCCGTCGAGGACGACGAACGCGAACCGACCGGGATGCCACTGCGCGGGAACGTCGCCATACCGAGGCTGGTCAAGACGCGCTCCGGCGCCGAGACGCGCGCACACGCGCTGGACGGCCTCCACTGCATCGGTCCAATCCACGGGACGCTTGTCGCCCAGCCACCCCGAGTCGACGGCCATGCCGGTGAATATGCCGGACACATGCATCGGCTGGTCGGGAAGACCGGCGTCCAGCGCCGCGAGCTGCTCGTCGCTGGGCCTCGTTCCGCCGGGGAGCGCGGGGATGGCGGGCGCCTGCGGATCCCACAGGTACACGTGACCGACCTCATACAACGCCACGTCGTCGATGCCACGCCGACGATTCCGCTGCACGGTCTGGGCCAGCGTGGGAAGGATCATCCGCCGCAGATAGGGACGATCCCCCGCCAGGGGATTCGCGATCTCGACGCTGACGGGTCCCAGCTCATCCACGCTCCACCGGAACGCGGAGAAATCCTCGGGGCCAACGAACGGATAGCTCAGGGATTCCGTCATGGAGAACTGCGCCAGCTCATCGGCGACCTCGCGCCGCCGACGCTGGTCCGACGTGAGTCCGACGGCTCCATGGACGGGCGCCGGGGGAACCGTCACCGGAATCTCGTCGTAGCCGACGAGCCTCGCGACCTCCTCGACGAGATCGCACGCCTCGTTGAGGTCCGGCCTCCAGCTGGGGGCGGACACGGAGAACTCCCCGTTTCCGCCGCCGGCCACGGTGCATCCGATATCCGTGAGGATGTCGCTGATGCGATTGACATCGGTGTCGAGACCCGTCAGGCGAGACACCTCGGACGCGCGGAAGGCGATGGGACGACGCCGGGTCGTATGGTCCACATCGGTGGGATGCTCCGAAGGATTGCCCTCCCCATACCTCGACAGAAGCTCCGCGGCCATCTGCGCGGCGGCCGGCTGGATCCGCGGATCCACGCCCCGCTCGAAGCGTCGCGATGCCTCGGATGGGGTCTTATGCCTTCTGGCGGAACGGGCCACCGACACCTGGTCAAAGCACGCAGCCTCAAGAAGCACGTTGCGGGTATCCGCGGTCACCTCCCCGTAGAGACCGCCCATCACCCCGGCGAGTCCGAGGATTCGCAATCCACGGTTTCCCTGGGGCGAGTCGGTGATGAGAAGATCCTCGACGCTCAGCTCATGGGTTTTGCCGTCAAGGGTCGTCAGGCTCTCGCCCTCAAGGGCGCGGCGAACCACGATGGGACCCTCGACCTTGTCGAGGTCGTAGGCGTGCATCGGCTGGCCCAGGTCCATCATCACGTAGTTCGTCACGTCCACGGCCAGCGAGATCGGACGGATCCCCGCGCGGATGAGCCTGCGCCGCATCCACTGGGGCGTGGACGCCCCGGGGTCGAATCCTCTGACCGTCCTCGCGTAGTAGCGGCTGCAGCCTGCGACGCCGTGGATGGGGTTGCCGTCCTCGATCTCGACCTCGACCTCGGCCGTCGCCGGATCCGCCGCCTGCGGAACGCTTTTGTTGAGCCGATCGACGGGATCGGAGAACGCGGCTCCCGTCGAATGATGGTATTCCCTGCATACGCCGCGGTAGGAGAAGGCGTACCCACGGTCGGGCGTGATGTTGATCTCGAGGATCGGCTGGTCGAGATGGAGAAGCCCCATCACGTCATCGCCCGGTTTGAGCGACTCCGCCTCATGCGAAGGCAGCCCGTAGTGATCGAGCAGAATGATGCCGTCGTGGTTGTCGCCCAGTCCCAGCTCACGCTCGGACGCGCACATGCCGTCCGAGACGTGGCCATAGGTCCTGCGCGGCTCGATTCGGAAATCCCCCGGCAGGACGGCACCGGGAAGCGTGACGACGACCTTCTCGCCGGCGGCCATGTTGGGCGCCCCGCACACGATTCCTCGTGGCACCTTGCGCCCGGATTCATCGACGGCGTTGTATCGGTCACCCACATCGACATGGCACCAGTTGATGGTTTTGCCGTTCTTCTGGGGCTCGGGGGTGGCATCCACCACGTACCCCACCACGATGGGCCCCGTCACCTGAGAGGGATGAATCTCCTCCTCCTCAAGGCCGACCCTGACGAGATCCGCCGCGAGACGCTCGTATGTGAGGTCTTCGGGAACCTCCACATGCTCCTTGAGCCAATCAATGTCCACCATAGGCATGTGCCGTTCACTCCCCCATCACGAATTGCTTGCTGAAACGCACGTCACCCTCGACCAGATCGTGCATGTCGTTGATGTCATGACGCAGGAGCAGAGTGCGCTCCATACCCACGCCGAAGGCGAAACCGGTGTACTTATCCGGATCGAGCCCGGCCGACTTCAGCACATTGGGGTTGACCATCCCGCAGCCGCCCCATTCGATCCATCCGGGGCCCCCCTTCTTGTCGGGGAACCAGAGGTCGAGTTCGGCGCTGGGCTCGGTAAAGGGGAAGTAGCTTGGACGCAGTCGGCTTTTCGCCTCCGGTCCGAACATCGCGACGGCCAGCTTGTCGAGAACACCCTTGAGATCGGCCATCGTCAGATTCCTGTCGACGGCGAGCGCCTCGCACTGATGGAAGACGGGCGTGTGCGTGGCATCCAGCTCATCGGTGCGGAACACCCGTCCGGGGCACGCGATGTACAGGGGAACGCCGCGAGTGAGCAGCGCGCGGACCTGATCGGATGACGTCTGGGTCCTCAGAACCATGTTGGATCCCACGAATCCCGCGGCGTCCCGGGCCTGATTTCCCTTGACGTAGAAGGTGTCCTGCATCTGCCTCGCAGGATGGTCGGGGCCGAAGTTCAACGCGTCGAAGTCGTACCACTCGCTTTCCACCTCGGGTCCCTGGGATATCTGCCATCCCATGGACACGAAGAGATCCTCGACGTCCTCCATAAGCTTCGCAAGCGGGTGGCGCGAGCCCAACGGCTTCCTGCGCACCGGAAGCGTCATATCCACCTTCTGGGAGGCCAGAACGCGCTCCTCCTCCTCCCGGCTCACGTCAGCCTGACGGGCGGCCAGAGCGCGCCCGAATTCGGCCTTGAGCCTGCCGACAAGCTTCCCGGCATCCTTGCGGCGATCCGCGGGAAGCGATCCCAGGGACCGACCGGCGAGAGTAAGCACGGACTGAGGGCCCGCGTAACGAGTTCTGATGGAGGCGAGCTCCTCGGAGCTGGAGGCCTGAGCTATCTCATCGACGCCCGCGTTGACCGCATCGGTCACCGCCTGCGCATCGAACACCGCATCCTGTGACACAAGTTCCCTTTCCGCATCGACCGGCCCTGAGGGGAACGCTTCCCCCGGTGAGCCGACAGGCCATTCATCGACGCACGATTCTCCCAACACGACTCGACATACCACGGTCCGCCATCGCCATGGTGAACAGCATCACGGCGGCGCTGGTGGCGAGGTTCATCGACTCGGCACGACCATACATGGGGATGGACACGACGCGCTCCACCCGCGAGAGGATGCCATCGGGAAGGCCGCGGGCCTCGTTGCCGAAAAGCACGCTGACCCCGCGGACGGACGGCATGGCGGCCGCCACATCCGGCAGGGATTCGGGAGGACGCTCCGGCGACCCGTGGACATCGGCCGCCATCACGTCCCCCGCGCGGCGATGGGCCCAATCGAGGAACTCCTCCGTTCCCATGCGGGCTATGGGAAGATGGAACATCGACCCGGCCGTCGAACGCACGACCTTGGGCGAATAGGGATCGACGCATTCATCCACGAACACCACCCGCGAGCATCCCGCGGCGTCGCACACGCGAATCACCGCACCCGCATTGCCGGGATCGCGTATCTGCCAGAACGCCGCGACCAGCCCCCCGGAGACATCCCCCGCAACGGCGCCGTCCGGGGAGGGCATGTCCGCCACTCCCACGATTCCCTGCGCCTCGGGGGCCAGATGGCGCATAACCGTGGAGGTGACCGGATGCACGTACACTCCGGCGTCCACGGCCTGACCGACTATGGCCGCGATCCGCGCGCCACCCGAGCGTTCCGTCCCGGCGGCATCCCCCGGGGCGGCCATGAGGTCCTTGTCGACGAAAAGGTCACGGAGCGTCCCGGGCGCGCACGACACCGCCTCGCGAACGGACTGGGGGCCTTCGACCAGGAACCGTCCGAAGCGTTTTCGGCACCGCGCGTCGGCCAGATCCGCGGCCTTGCGTATTCGTCCCGAACGCGGGTTGTCTGTCACTATGGAATCCACGGGCATGGTCCCACTGTACGCCCGGCGTTCGCCCGGTCACGCGCGCCGTCGCCGCTCGGCATTGGTCATGCGACGATCACCGTTCTCAGAATCGTCCACGTCTATTCACAGCAACCATTCATCCATTCCACACACCACGTCCATGCCCGATGCAGGTCATGGCAATGCGCCGGGTGTCTTACGGTTCCATGCCGCCCCACCGGCGGCGCCACACACTGGCCATCCATCACAAGGACTCCTATGTTCATAGTGAAGAACGCTTTGCGAAGCGTCACGCGCTCGAAGGGGCGCAACATACTGATCATCATCATCGTGGCGATCATCGCCGCGGCCGCGACCATCGGCCTCTCGATCCGTCAGGCGGCGCAGACGGCGCGCGAATCCGGACTGAGCAACACGACGATCACCGCGCAGATAGATCTCGACCGCAGCAAGCTCATCAGCCAGCAAAGGTCGTCATCGTCATCGTCATCGTCGTCATCGTCATCGTCATCGTCGTCATCGTCAAGCTCCGGAACGCCGGACTTCGATTCTCTGCGCAAGTCGCTGAGCGACAAGCAGCTGACCCTGTCGGCCTACAAGAAATACGCGAAGTCATCATCGGCGGTAGCGAAAACGTACTACTCATTGACCGCATCAGTGGCCAAAACCGATTTCTTCCAGCCCGTGGAGAGCTCGGATTCCAGCTCGTCCTCATCGTCGAGCTCCGACTCGTCCGATTCGTCGAACTCGCAGCAGGGACCGGGGGAATCCGGGCAGTCGGGCATGCCCGGATCGACCATGGAGCAGACGCAGTCAGGGGATTTCCAACTCGTCGGCTTCTCCTCCGACACCGCGGTGTCCAACGCCAGCAACGGCAGCTTCACCATGTCATCGGGCAAGGTGTTCGGCTACACCTCCGCCTCCGACGGTGACGTGATCATCTCCAAATCGCTGGCGGACTTCAACGACCTCAGCGTCGGGGACACCATCAGCGTCGCGGATTCGAGCGACTCGTCCACGACCCACAAGCTCACCATCGTGGGCATCTACAAGAACTCGAGCGATTCCGGGTCCACGATGAGCGGCCCCAACTCCTCCACGGCGTCGGATCCGGCGAACGCGATCTACACTTCGGTCTCCACGCTCAAATCCCTGGGGATGGATTCCACCACCGGAGACGACGCCACCGCGCAGCTGACGTACACCTACGTCTTCTCCAGCAAGGACGATTACGAGACCTTCGTCAAGGACGTCAAGAAGGCCGGTCTCTCCAGCGACTACACGGTGAGCTCCACGGATGTGGATCAGTACGAATCCAGCCTGGTGCCGTTGAACAACCTCTCGTCCTTCGCCCTGACTCTTCTTCTGGTCGTCCTCGGCGTCGGAGCGGTAGTCCTCGTGGCGCTCAACCTCTTCACGGTCCGCGAACGCAAATACGAGGTCGGGGTGCTCACGGCGATCGGCGTGAAAAAGGCCAAGGTCGCCGCGCAGTTCGTTCTGGAGCTTCTTGTCGTGACCATGATCGGACTGGCCATAGGCACGGCGGCCGGAGCCGTGACGTCGGTGCCCGTGTCCAACAAGCTTCTGGCAAGCCAGGTCTCGTCCCAGCAAAGCCAGCAGACCAGCCAAATGCAGCGGTTCGGCCGTCAGATGCAGGGCGGGAACGGCACTGCGGGAGGAAGCGGACAACAGAGCGGCACATCCGGATCATCCACCTCCGGCAGCAGCGGCTCGTCGACCAACTCGTCCACCACCAGCCAGGCCCCGTCGTCGAGTTCCAACGGGCCGGGATCCTGGGGAACCAGCACGACGAAATATCTCTCGTCCATCAATGCGAGCGTGAACATGACGGTCGTGGGCCAACTGATGCTGATCGGTCTGGCGCTGACCCTGGTGTCGTCACTGGTGGCCGTGGTGTTCGTCATGCGCTATGAACCCCTCCAGATACTGGCGGAACGGTCATGACAGACATTCACTCATCCCGCGGCCACGCATCGGCCGACGCAGACAGCTCCACACCTACGGAACAAGGTACAAGGAAACAAGGCACAAGGACGCCATCCATGACCAAAACAGCATCACAGAAACCACGAACATCAGCGGACATCCCACCCACTCACCCCACCGAGGCGACCCCCGCCGCCGATCCATCGGCCACGTCCGACGCCACGCCGGTTCTGGAGATGCGCGAGGTGAGCTACTCCTACACGAAAGGCGGGAAAAAGTTCTTAACGATGTCAGCCACAGCTTTTCCGCCGGCAGGGTCCACGCCATCACCGGCCCCTCAGGAGTGGGGAAGACCACCCTGCTGTCCCTGATATCCGGGCTGACGACGCCCACCCACGGAGCGGTCCTGTATCAGGGACGCGATCTGGCCAAGCAGGATCGCTACGGCTACCGCAGCCATGACATCGGCGTCATCTTCCAGAGCTTCAATCTTCTTCCCTCCCTGACGGTGTCGGAGAACATCATCCTGTCCATGGACGCCTCCGGAAAGACGTTCGACCGTCCGAAGAAGGAGCTGGCCCAGGATCTGCTCCAGCAGGTGCATCTTCCTCCCGAATACGCCAACGAACGCATCCTGCACCTCTCGGGAGGCGAGCAGCAGCGCGTCGCCATCGCCCGGGCCATCGGCTACCACCCGGAAGTCATCATCGCCGACGAGCCGACGGGCAACCTCGACATGACGACGCAAAGCGACATCATGGGCATATTCCGGTCCCTGGCCCATGAGCAGAACCGCTGCGTGATCATCGTCACGCACAGCCCGCAAGTGGCCGACGCCTCGGACGACGTTTTCGAGCTGGCACCGCTGCAGCGCAGAAGGAAGCGCTAGCCGGAATCGCTAGCCGGAACGCCGCCACCCGGGGCGTGGCGGCGAGAGAACGGCGAGAGGGCAGCGAGAGAACGAGTGGTACGGAACGATCCGCAACGAGGCCTCAGCCTCCAAGGAAAGCGAACGTTCCGCACCACCACGCCGTGAACAGGGCGACGAGAGGAACCGCCAGACACACCGCGAGGAACACCGCGTCACGGACGTGGACGGCGCTGATCCGGGCATGGGTTCGCGCCATGTCGCCGCCGAAGCCCCGCGCCTCCATGGCCACGGCCAGAGACGTCGACCGTCGTATGGACAGGACCAGCAGGGCGAAGGCCTGCGGCATGAAGGACCTCACCGCGCTGTCGTCGCCCAGGCCACGAGACCTGCGCGAGGCGGCCAGGGCGGACCAGTCGTCGCGCAGCACGGAGAACAGCCTCATCCCGGCCAGCCCCCCGTACACGAACCGATCCGGAAGATGCAGGATCTGGCTGAAGGAATCCGCCAGATCCGTGGCATCGACGCCCAGAACCATCACGATGGCGGGGATGCCGACCGCCAGTATGCGCACCGCGGTGGCCACGGCAAGGGTCGCGGACTTATCGCTGACGACGATCATCGCCCAGCTCCACCAGACATCCCCTCCCGTCTTCCCATAGAGAAGAACGGCCAGGGCCGATCCCGGAGCGCCGACGATTATCGGCCAGCACGAACGCGCCACATGCCATGGGGCATACCCGATCACCGCCAGCAGAACCATCTCCAATCCCAACGCGACGCCGGCCGACACGACGTCCAGACTAAAAAGAAGGGGAAGCGACACCAGAAAAGCCCCGATAAGTCGGATGGAGGGGTTCAGGGACGCCAGCACGGGGGATCTGCTTGACGGCTTCTCGTCCTCGGACCGATGGCTGACCGGGCTGACGGCGATCCTGATGGATGAGTGACGTCCGTCATCCTGATCCGTCGTCGCTCCGACCGCTCCGACCGACGTGGACGGCTCGGACGGCGCGGACGATGTGACCGGGCTCTCCTTAGCCACCCATTCACCGTCAGCACCCGAGGGGACGAGTTCGACGACTCGAGCGTCCAGGGCCGAGACCAGCTCCCTGTCATGGGTGACCACGATCACGCTGACGCCATCCCCGCGCAGTCCGCGGATCAGTCTGACGATCTGCATCCAGGTGCGCCGGTCCTGTCCGAAGGTCGGCTCGTCGAGAATCAGGACCCGGGGGGCGGCCGCCAACGCGGCGGCGACCGTGAGACGGCGCTTCTCCCCGCCCGAAAGCGTGTAGGGATTGGCCCTTGCGTACCGTCCGAGATTGAATCGGGCAAGCAGATCCTCGGCGCGCGCCCTGGCCTTCTCCTCGTCCATGCCCGTGCGCAGGGGCCCCAGCATGACCTCGTCGAGAACGGTCCCTCGTGCGAATTGATGCTCGGGATTCTGGAACACGTAGGAGATTCTGGCGGCCAGCTCCCGTGAACTCCACGACAGCGGATGGGGGTCGTCGACGCCACGAGCCAGATCACCGCATGCACGGACCTCCCCCGCGACCGGTTTCAGCAATCCCGCAAGGGTCAGCGACAGCGTGGATTTGCCGGCTCCGTTCGCACCGACCAACGCCGTTATCTGACCCGTGCGAAACGCGAGGTCGATGTTCCCGGCCAACGCCCGTCCCGAACGACCGATGGACAGTCCGGTCGCAACCAGAAGAGGGTCCCCCGTTCCCTCCTTCGCGCCATACGCGGGCTCCCCGTCAACATGGACCACGCCGATGCGGCCACCGTCATGCCGGTATCGCCGCGGCACCCATATCCCCAGCCGATCGAAGTCGATCGTCGGATTCCCGAACACCTTATCGGGAGTCCCATCCGCGACGACAACCGTTTCACGGTCATCCCCATTCCCCGCAACGCCGAGAACGACGACTCTGTCGATGATGTCCATCCATGGCTGCGCGCGATGCTCGACCAGAAGCATCGTCGCATGAGTCGATTCAAGGACGCTTCCCACCGCGGCGACGATCTGATCGACTCCGTCCGGATCCAGATTGGCGGTCGGCTCATCCAGAAGGATCGCACCGGGCTTCATGGACAGGACCCCGGCCAACGCCAGACGCTGCGTCTGCCCGCCGCTGAGATGCGCGGTGGAATGGTGCAGCTGGATGCCGGAAAGACCGACCTGCGCGAGGCCGTCCTCCACGCGCCGCCATATCTCCTCGCGGGGGATCCCAAGGTTCTCAGGGCCGAAGGCCGTATTGTCCCCCACGCGATGGAAGACGGTTTGGGACTCAGGATCCTGCAGAACGAGTCCGACCCGTCCACGCGCGCGCGCGACGGGGACCCCGTCGACGAGGACCCGCCCCTCGCTCACTCCCCCATCGGAATCCTCCACACGCCGCGTCTGCGCTGTCTGCGTTGTCTGCGTCTGCGTTGTCTGCGTCCGCGCTGACCGGGATTCCACTGCCCGGGATTCCGGGGACTCGCCGGCATCGACGCCGAGAATCCCCGCGCATCCCTCGAGAATGGTCGATTTGCCGATTCCCGAAGCGCCCAGAAGAAGAACCCGCTGCCCGGCGGGAATGTCGAGGTTGAGTCCGCGCACGGCGAACCGCCGTCGAGACGCGTGGCGGAACCCCCAATCGACGAACCGCAGCGAAGCGCCTCGCCCGCGCCCGGAAGCCTCGGGGGAAGCGCCGCCCGCGCCCTTCGAGACGGAATCCCGGGTGCACGACGGATCCACCGCGTCGGAGGAACGGACGCGTTCGCTGCTTGTCGACATATGGTTGCTGCCTCTAGTCCTGCGTTCCGCGGATCTGACGTCCCGACACGAACGCATCAAGCGCCCCGGTCCTGGCGATGGCGATATAGAGATACCACATCAGCACTCCCGCGATGACGGCGCCCGACAACGTGGTGGTGACGAAATACATGATTCCGTAGCTGCCCGTGGCGCTTATGGCCTGGAGGTGCGTGAAGAAGGAGTATCCCCAGCATCCGATCCCGGACAGCGCGCCCGACAGCGCGGCCACGGGAAGCGTCCATCTGCGGTAGGCGAACGCCAGAAAAGCCGCTTCGGCGAGCAACCCCTGAACCAGTCCGATGAGGACCGTGGCCACGCCGCCCCAGACGTTGCCCATCAACGCCTCGAGCACGGCCGCCACGACCTCGGCGTAGACGGCCGCACCGGGCTTGCGCACGATGATCGCGGCAAGGGGCCCCGCGAAAAGCCATAATCCATTGAAGATTCCGGCGAGTCCCGGAACGATGGCCTCCAACGCGCTCCACGGCGCATAGGTGGCGATGGCGACGCCCCAATATATCAACGCGCTGGCCACGGCGATCACCGAGGCGACGGCGATGTCCACCACGCGCCACCGCATAGACGCCGATGAAGTCTCCGCATCCGTTCTGCTGTTGTCCTGTGACATTTTCTGTGCCTTTCTTCATCCGATGCTCCATGGAGCATCTCGTAAGGCACGGGATTCGCGACGTCCGTGCGCCGGCATTACCCGGATTCACGTTCATGCGGTCGAGGCCGTCCGGCCTCATCTCAGCCATGCGTTCATGCACAGCCCCCGTGTCGATTGCCGAGTCTAGAGGCAGGCCCGGTCAGATGGAGCGGATCACAGGACACGCGGGTGATTCGTATGATTCACGATTCACGGGAATGATTCGGTCCATGCCGCGTCCCGCGCCGATCTACCGCACGGACGACGCCAGCGCGTCGAGCAGCAGCGCCTCGGCGAGGATGTTCTTGCGGAGCCCCGATATCGAAATCGACTCGTTGGGGCTGTGGGCATTGGACTGGGGGTCCTCCGGCCCCGTCACAAGGACCTGCGCGTTCGGGAACAGGCGTTGGAGCTCGGGGATGAACGGTATCGACCCGCCTTCGCCCTTGTTGACCGGATCCGTACCGAAGGCGGTCCTCATCGAGTCCAGGGCGTCCTCCGTCGCGCGCGCATCCGGATCCATGGCCCATCCGCGACCATTCTCCAGAGGAGTCACCTCGACGCGGCATCCCCAGGGAGCATGCGCGACGAGGAAGTCCGACAGAGCCCTCTGCGCCTCGGCGGGATCCTGATCGGGTGCGGTGCGCAGGGATATCCTGAACCGCGCCTGAGGCGCGATGACGTTGAACGATCCCTCCACGGGATGGGCATCGAATCCGATGACGGTGGCGCTGGGCTTGGTCCACATCCTCGATGCCAGACTTCCCGTTCCCGCCATGCGGTAGCCGGGGACGACGCCGGCATCGGTCCGGACCGTGCCCTCATCCAGATCACGCTGCAGCCCTCCGACGGGCTCCTGCGACGTCACGCCGGGAACCGCCAGATCGCCGTTCTCGTCATACATGGAGGCGATCACCATGGACGACAGCGTCACGGCGTCGAGAATGGCCCCCCCGAACTGCCCCGAATGAACCGGATGATCCAGCACGGTGACCGTGACGTCGACGCAGGTGTTTCCCCTCAGGCTGGTGGTCAGGCTGGGAATCCCGGCCGACCAGTTCCCCGAATCGGCGACGACGATCACATCGGCTTCGAACTCCTGTGGATGCGCCTCGATGAAGGGGATGAAGCTGGGCGATCCCATCTCCTCCTCACCCTCGATGAAAACCCTGACGTTCACGCCGAGATCGCTCCCCAGAGCCCGCAGCGCGCCATAGTGCATGGCGATTCCGCCGCCGTCGTCCGCGGATCCGCGACCGTACATCCTATCGCCATGGATCGCGGCGACGAAGGGATCGGTGTCCCATTCCCCCGCATCCGGAACCGGCTGCACGTCATGATGGGCGTACAACAGAACCGTCGGCGCGTGGGGATCGACGATCCGCGAGCCCACGACCTCCCAT
Source organism: Bifidobacterium minimum (assembly GCF_000741645.1). Classification (GTDB taxonomy): domain Bacteria; phylum Actinomycetota; class Actinomycetes; order Actinomycetales; family Bifidobacteriaceae; genus Bifidobacterium; species Bifidobacterium minimum. The sequence goes on along the minus strand of NZ_JGZD01000009.1, from coordinate 486,155 downwards.
GCGCCGACCGAGGCGCCGGTGGATCGGACGACCCGGGCCTCGACGCCGACATCGCGCAGACGGTCGGCCACGAACTGCGCGGATCGGCGCATGTGCTCCCCGTCGATGCCCTCGGAGGATACGGAACGCAGGGCGATCTTGCGTTCGAGCATGGCGATGACATCCGTGAATCCCTCGGCGACTCTGGTCCGGAGCTCCTCCGGAGAGTGGTAAGACATATGCGTGCCCTCCTCATGATGCGGTGTGGCCGTGGTGCCGGCCCGTCAATCTCGCACGGCCTGCATGGTCGCGCGGAGTCTAGGCGTCACCGTAGCCTGCAAACATGACATGGAAGTTCGGAAGGAAGCCCGAAGACGGGCAGGGGAACAATGACGCCGACGAGCGCCGGAACCCCACCGGCGAGGACGAGCGGAACGGCAAGGGAAGGCCGACGCCCAAACGCCGCGAGGCCGAGCAGGAGAGGCTCCGTCCCATGGTTCCCGCCAACCGCAAGGCCAGCGCCAAAGCCGCGCGCAAGCGCATCAAGGAGCGCGAGAACGCCCAGTACGATGCCATGAGATCCGGCGATCTCGCGCACATGCCCGCATCGGAAAGACTGCCCTGGCGCATCTACATCCGCGATTATGTGGACGCCCGCTTCAACGTGGCCGAGTTCTTCATGCCGGTGGCCTTCGCCATCATCATCGTGGCCATGGTTCTGACCTCCATCTCGCCGGGGCTCACCACCATCATCCTTCTGCTTATGTACGTGTATCTCTTCGCCGCCATCATCGACGTGGTCATCATGTGGCGCCGGCTCAGGAAGCTGTTGGTCGCGAAGTTCGGCGACCGCGCGGTGGCGAAGGGATCCCGGTCGGCGACCTACGCCTGGTCGCGCTGCCTGCAGATACGCCGTTGGAGGCTTCCCAAGCCCACTCACGACAAACGCGGCCACTGGCCCGAATGACGGGTCCGGGAGCCGGAAACATGTCTTCTCGGCCGTCGCCCATGGACGGGCGCCGGCATGACACCCGTCGATTGTGAAGGGAGCATCCGTGACCCAGGACGTGACTCAGGAGCAGGACCAGAGGCGGGACTATGACATCGCGATCATCGGGGCCGGCCCAGCCGGATACTCGACCGCGCTGCGGGCCGCCGAGCTGGGGCTGTCGGTCGCGCTGATAGACAGGGACGCGGTCGTCGGAGGCACATGCCTCAACCGGGGGTGCATTCCCTCGAAGGCTCTGATAACCGCCACCCATGCCATCGGGACGATCCGGCATGCCCGGGAGCTGGGCATCAACGCCTCCGTCGACGGCATCGATTTCGGGCGTCTGCGCTCCTATCGCCTCGGCATCATCGACACCATGACCAAGGGGCTTTCGGGCCTTCTCGCACACCGTCACGTACCGGTCTTCCACGGCGAGGCCATGGTCACCCAGCCGGGACGCGTCCGCGTATCCCCCTCCCCCGGAAGGGATGCCGTCGAGTGCACGGAGCGGGCCGGCGTGCCCGAGGATGCGGGTGGATCGATGGATGTCCACGCCGGATCCATAGTTCTGGCGATGGGATCGTCCCCACGTCCCCTTCCGGGGATCCCGTTCTCGGGAGCGCTGATCGACTCGACCCATGCCCTCTCCCTCGATCGGTTCCCCTCAAGCGTCGTCATCGTGGGGTCCGGAGCGATCGCGGTCGAATTCGCCTCGATGTGGAACGAGGCCGGATGCTCCGTCACCCTGCTCATGAGACACGACAGGGTGCTGTCCTCCTGGGATCGCCGGACCTCCTCCACGATCACGCGGGAACTGCGACGTCAGGGGGTCGACGTCGTCGCGCATTCCCGCGTCGTCACGGTCGACACCGGCGTCAATCTCGGAGCCACCGTCCACTACACGGTGGAAGGGTCCGAAGAGCGGAAAAGCGCCTACGGGGAATACGCGCTGGCCGCCATCGGCAGGGATCCCGCGACGGACATGCCGTGGCTGGACGATCTGGGCATCGCCCGCGACGAGGCCGGATGCGTCCCCACCGACGGCTGGGGACGCACATCGGTTCCGGGAATCCGTGCCGTCGGGGACATCACCCCCGGACCCGCCCTGGCCCACAGGGCTTTCGCCCAGGGCATCGTGGCCGCCGAATCCATCGCGGGACTATCGCCCGACCCCGTGGACGACGACGCCGTCCCCAGCGTGGTCTTCTCCTCGCCCGAGGCCGCAAGCGTGGGGATGACCGCGGAGGCCGCGCGACGCCGTGACGACGTCACCGACGTCGAGGAGAGCATCTATCCGATGATGGCCAATGCCAGGATGCTGATGTCGGGATCGGCCGGGTCGCTGTCCATCGTCAGCGGGATCCGGCCGCAGGAATCCTCCGAGCGGATCGTTCTGGGAGTGCATATGGCATCCCCGCTGGCGGGCGACCTCATCGCGGAGGCCCAGCAGCTCGTCGGACAGCATAGTCCGCTCCATCGGGCGTCGGCTCTGATCCATCCGCATCCCACGATGAGCGAGACCCTGGGCGAGGCGCTTCTCAAAGCGGATGGGCGTCCCCTGCACACGCGATGAGGTCGATGGGCCATCGGTCCCGATCGTCGCGCGGCATCCGTCCATGGACGCGAACCCCCCAAGACGCGAATACCCCGCGTCACGACGTACTGGTACTCCGTGCCGCGACGTGCTGGAGGGGCATGACGCGTTGTCCCCGACTGGTAAAGTAGCGCAGTGTTCGTAGAAGGCCCGCGAGGGTGAGACGTTCGCCAAGGTGAGGAGATTCATGGCAGCGACCAAGGACCGTCCCGGCAAGAAACCGGGAATGGTTAAGCAGCTCATACAGATTTACCGATACACGTATGCCGGCGACAAAACCATGCCCTGGCTCGTGTGGACCGCTTTCGTCGCCCCGGTCGTGGCCGCCGTCGTCATCGGCCTCATATTCCGCTGGTCCGTCATCACCTGGATATTCGTGGTCATCACCGCGGTGATGCTCGGCATGCTGCTCTTCACCATGGTTCTCACCAACAGGGCGGATCGAGTGGGCTACGCCCAGCTCGAAGGCAAGCCTGGTGCCGCGATCGGCATCCTCGGCAACATCAGCAAGGCGGGATTCTCCTTCCCGCAGGAACCCGTCTGGATCGACCCCCGGACGAAGGACGCGATATGGCGGGGCACCGGATACAACGGCGTGTACCTGCTCGGCGAGGGGAACGGCGATCGCCTCATCAAGGCCATGGACCGTCAGGAGCGGGCCATCCATGGCGTGACCGCAGGATCCTCGATTCCGGTCTACCGGATCATCGTGGGCACCGGGCCGCACGACGTCAAGCTCAAGGACCTGCGGCGCACGGTTCTGCGGTGCAAAAGCTACGAACCGTCCGGCCACACGAACGGGCTGCTTGCACGGATCCACCCGCGGAGGCGCTTCATCCTCACCAAACCGGAGCTGGCCACGCTGAACGACCGTCTCAGGACGCTGCAGCTGGCCAAGGGATACGGCGTCCCCAAGGGCATCGACCCGCTGCACCCTCCGCGAATGAGCCGCCGATCCATGCGTGGGCGCTGACACGAACGAAACATGCTCGTAACCCAGCAGGGCGAGTCAGTGCGGACCACCCTTTTAGACTGGTGAGGCGTAGGTTCTTATGAAAGGAGCGGTCCATTGACTGCACTCGAAACCAAGGCGGATGCCGAGGCTCTGATCAATCAGGAGGGCGTGGAGTACGTCTCCGTGCGCTTCACGGATCTGATCGGCGTCCAGCAGCACTTCACTGTGCCCGCAAGCGAATTCCTCAAGGACGCCTTCGATGAGGGAATGCCGTTCGACGGTTCCTCCGTCCAAGGATTCCAGGCCATCAACGAGTCCGATATGAAGCTCGTGCCTGATGTGTCGACGGCGTTCATCGATCCGTTCCGCAAGCACAAGACTCTTGACGTCGCGTTCTCGATCGTCGATCCCATCACCGACGAACCCTATTCGCGCGACCCCCGTCAGGTGGCGGGCAAGGCCGAGGCGTATCTCAAGTCGACGGGGATCGCGGACACCGCGTCCTTTGCTCCCGAGGCCGAGTTCTTCATCTTCGACAAGGTCCGCTACGAGAACAGCATGCGCAGGTCCTTCTACGAGGTCGACTCGATCGAGGCCCCATGGAACTCCGGCGTGGACACCGAGGAAGACGGCACGCCCAACATCGGCTTCAAGAACCGCGTCAAGCGAGGATACTTCCCCGTTCCGCCCATCGACCACAACCAGGATCTCCGCGACGACATGGTCGCGAATCTCCAGAAGGTCGGCCTCGTCCTCGAGCGCTCCCACCATGAGGTCGCCGGAGCGGGCCAGCAGGAGATCAACTACCGCTTCAACACCCTGCAGCATGCCGGCGACGATCTGATGAAGTACAAGTACATCGTCCACGAGACGGCGGCTCTGGCGGGCAAGGCCGTCACCTTCATGCCCAAGCCCATCGCGGGCGACAACGGCACCGGAATGCACTGCCACCAGTCGCTGTGGCGTGACGGCAAGCCCCTGTTCTACGACGAGAAGGGTTACGGCGGTCTGTCGGACATCGCCCGGTGGTACGTCGGCGGCCTCATCAAGCATGCGTCCTCCGTGCTGGCCTTCACGAACCCTTCGCTGAACTCCTACCACCGTCTGGTTCCCGGCTTCGAGGCGCCCGTCAACTTGGTCTACTCGGCCCGCAACCGCTCGGCGGCCATCCGTATCCCGCTCGCCGGGACAAGCCCCGCCGCCAAGCGCATCGAGTTCCGCGCCCCCGACCCGTCCTCCAACCCCTTCCTGGCCTTCTCCGCGCAGCTGATGGCCGGTCTGGACGGAATACTCAACCACATCGAGCCACCGGCTCCCGTGGACAAGGATCTGTATGAGCTTCCTCCCGAGGAGCATGCGGGAATCAAGCAGGTTCCCGGATCCCTCTCCGAGGCCCTGAACGCGCTCGAGGAGGATCACGACTTCCTGTCGGCCGGTGACGTGTTCACCGAGGATCTCATCGAGACGTGGCTCGACCTCAAGCGCGGCGAGGTGGATCAGGCGCGTCTGGCTCCGACCCCCTTGGAGTACGAGCTGTACTTCAACATCTGAAGTCTCGCGGATTGATCTGAGCATCGGACGATTCCGAACGATAGCGTCCGCACCGAGAATAAGCTCGGTGCGGACGCTATCGTATTCGCGACGAGTCTCGTCTTTCCGCGTCGGCTCGCCTTTCCATGCCGGACGACCATGGGCATGGACACTGCTATGGACGGTCGATGGTCCATCGGATATCCGTCGCGGCGTCAAGAAACCACCCCTCATGACTGACCAGGATGACGGCTCCGGTGAAATCACGCAAGGCCGCGGCCAGCGCTTTTTTCGATCCCAGATCAAGATGATTGGTCGGTTCGTCCATAACGATGAGCTGCGGCTCGTCGACGATGCCCAGACATAGCAGCAGCTTGCGCAGCTCACCGGGAGACGGTTCCCCATTCCCCTGACCATCCAGCAACCGATCCGGATCCGAGTTGAGCTGGGCATAGGCGTTCATCACGCGCGAGCGCGATTCGGGACGCAGCCCACGCAATCGGGCCAGCGTCCGCCCACCCGAATCGGGCGGCAGCGTCTGGTCGATGACGAGCTTCGGAACGTCCGCGGCCGACTGCAGCAGACGGTTGATCAGCGTCGTCTTTCCCAGTCCGTTCGGCCCGCTGACGCCGATGTGGTCATGCGGCCCGACGCTCAGCATCGGAGTCCGCAGCCCGATGGGGTGACGCCCATCGGCCCCATTGACTCCATCGCCATTAACTCCACCGGGTGGCGTCGTCGCGTCACCACCACGGCCGTCTCCCGCACCACCTTGGCCATCTCCCGGTTGACCGTCATGTCGCCTTTCCTCGCTCCGCTGTCCGTCGATGATCAACCGCGCGTACTCGCCGCAATCATCCGGCCGATCATCGCCTGTGCCTGTGTCTGTGCCTGTGTCTGTGCGTGTGTCTGTGCGTGTGTCTGTGCCTGTATCTGTATCTGTATCTGTATCTGTACCTGTGTCCGTACTTGTGTCCGTGCCCGTCGTGGCGTTGACTGCGGCGGCACCCGCGGCGGAGAGCGCCCGAGCGTCGGGATTCGCATCGCCCGTTCCGGCATGATCCTCTCCGAACATGATGGTTCCCGGCTCCAGACGCATGAGCTCGCCGTGTCCGCTGACGGAATTGAGAAACCAGATATCGCCGTCATAGCGCTGAGCAGCCGTACTCATCGTCTCGACCCGCCGACGCGCACGATTCAGCCGGCCTTCCATGCCGGCGTACGACCGCGTACTGTGGCCGTCCACGCTTGTCGCCTTGGCCCCCTTGCGCCTGTCCAACGCATCATGGTCGTGGGGGTCGATACGGAATCCCGCCTTCCGCTTGATCGCCTCCGCATGCTGCACGGCCCGGAAACGCTGGTCGCGCGCCGCGCTCAGCCGCATGCGATCGGCCCTGGCCCGCTCCATCTCACGGTCGTCATGGCTGTCCGCATTCCTGATCCGCTCGGCGCTGTACGTGTAGTTGCCGGGATACGTCTCTGCCACCGTGACGTTCACTCCACCGATATGACGTCTGCGAAGCCACAGACACTGCCCGCATACGGCGTCGATCAGTCCGGGATCGTGACTGACGATGACGCCGATGCCGCGATATCCGCGCAGCGCCGTCACAATGGCATGGCGCGTCGGCTCGTCGACATGGTTGGTTGGCTCGTCGAGGACCAGAAGATCAGGACGACCGCTCAACGCGCAGGCTATCTGCAGCCGCTTCGCCTCTCCTCCGGACAGCGTGCCATACCGGTATGGCCAGTCGTCGCCGATGCCCAGCAGGCGTCTGATGCTGAGGGTCTCGGGCGACCAATCGTCGCAGAAGGCGTCGATGCCGAGCGGCGGCATGTCGATGCGCTGCTCGCAATAGTACGACACCACATCGGCCGGGTCTGGCGCGACCGATCCCGCACTCGGATGCAGATCGCCCGTGACGACGCGCATCAGCGTGGTTTTGCCGATGCCGTTGTCCCCAAGTACGGCGGTCCAGCCTTTCGACAGCGTGAACGTGATGTCCGAGAACAAAGGCGCGGCGGACTGGGGATAACTGAACGACAGCGACGAACATTGGATGGTCGATCGTTGAAAGGGTTGAAAAGGTTGAGACATTGAACACTCCGATTACGACAATGGCTCATGGCCGGCAACGGCGCATGGCAAACGGACGAAATCCACGGTCCGGAATCGGAAAAGAGGCGTTCAACGCGGCACGGGCGTGACCATCCATATGGTTCTCTGCGCGTCATACGGTTCGCGGCGGAAGACATGCAGCATTCCCGATTCCGTCCATTGACGATGAACGCATGATGATCGCGAGGGGGAACCGTTCGACGGGGAACCGCCGCGGATGCGCGGACAGTGCGCGACGATACGGTCATATGGCATTCCCGCGCATGGCATCTCCGCCGCGCATCGCGTCATCATGCATTCGTCGTCTATCGGCTGCGCAAGGCTCCGTCCCCTTTGTTCGCCACGGCACCCTCTGGCATATCGAGGATGATTGCGGGCACCATGCTAGCACCCCATAAGCCGACGGGCGAGCGACGCGAATTCCGAGGCGAGCGGCGTGTCGGCGAGCGCACCGGACTGATCGAGCACCACGGGCCGCCCTGATTCGCCAATCTCGCGGATGTCGGTTTCCAGAGGCAACTGGGCCAGCAGCGGCACGTCGACGCCCAACGCCGTGGTGAGCTGCTCACTGACCCGTCTGCCGCCTCCCTCGCCGAAGATACGCAGCCGCTCGCCGCGATGCTCGAACCAGCTCATGTTCTCGACCACGCCGCATACCCTCATAGGGACCTGAAGAGCCACAAGCCCGGCCCGCACCGCGACCTGCGAAGCGCCGATCTGCGGGGTCGTGACGATGACGAGCTCGGCGTTGGGAAGCGCCTGCGCCACCGATATCGCCATATCCCCCGTGCCGGGGGCCATATCCAGAAGAAGGACGTCGGGCTCCCCCCACCACACGTCGGAGAGGAACTGGTCAAGGGAACGCTGGAGCCGAGGGCCCCTCCACAGAATCGCCCTTTCGGATCCCGCGAACATCCCTATCGATATGAGTTTGACGCCCCAGGCGACCACCGGCATCAGCATGCCGTCGACGTTCGTGGGCTGCTGGTGCACGCCGAAAAGCGTAGGCTGCGAGAAGCCGTATATGTCGGCGTCGATAACCGCCGTGTTGTAGCCCAGCGCGGCTAAGGTGGCCGCGAGATTGGCGGTCACCGAGGACTTTCCCACCCCTCCCTTGCCGGACGCGATGGCGAAGATCCGGGTCCGGGACGTGTCCTTCGTGAAGGGGTTGCGACGGCGCTCCGCCTTCAGCGATGCCACGAGATCGGCTAGCTTGTCCGCGCTCATCGTGGACACCTCGATATGGGGCGTCAGATGGGCGCCCGGATAGGACGCCACGGCACCGGTGATCTGATCGGTGATGGTCCTTGACAATGGGCATCCGGCGATGGTGAGCTCCACGTGGACCGTCAGATCGACCTCATCCGGATGATCCTTCGAAGGACGCGCCTTCACTCCGGTGATCATGCCCAGATCCGTGACCGACCGTCCAAGTTCCGGATCGATGACCCTGGCGAGCCTGTCGAGGACATCCCCCTCGATCGCCCGGGTCCTTTCATCTGCATCCGTCATCCGTCCCCGCCTCCTTGTGCGTACCCGATCACACTATCGTGCGGGCACGCGGCATGCCAGAGTCCATGACGACAAAATCCATGACGACAAAATCTCAACGGTCGATGGATCCCGTCTCGAGCAGCGCGCGGAACTGTCCCTCGTCGATCGTCCGAACGCCAAGTTCCTCGGCCTTGGTGGCCTTCGAGCCGGGGTTCGCCCCGACGACGACGTAGTCCGTACGCGAGCTAACCGACCCCGAGGCCTTTCCCCCATGGTCGACGATGGCCTCCTTGGCGGAATCCCTGCTGAATCCCTCCAGCGAACCCGTCACGACGATGGTCAATCCCGCCAGCGTCTGGGCGACGTCCGGCCTGTCGACGACGGATCCCACACCCGCCGCCGTCCAGGCCCTCAGAATCCGTCCACGCCAGTCATCCGGATCGCGGGCGGCCTCGAACCATTCCACGATGGATCGGGCGATCTCGGGACCGACGCCATCGATCTGCGACAGCTCATCGACGGTGGCGGATTCGAGATCCTCGATGGCGGTGAACCTCGAGGCCACGAGACGCGCGGTCGGCGGACCCAGATGGCGGATCGACAACGCCACGAGAACCCTCCACAGATCGGCGTGACGAGCCTTGTCTATCTCGTCGAGCATGGCCTTGGTGTTCTCCGCGGGTCTGATGATCAATGGCTGGTCGATAACCGTCCCATCCCTACGGACGTGCCGGATATGGCCGACGACCACGGCATCCTCGGGGATCACGAATCGGGCGTCCCCGTCCTCTCCGATGTTTCCGGTGTTTCCGGCGTCTCCGGCATCCTTGGGGGCTTTGGCGGCTTTGGCGGGAGTCGTCCAGAACGCCGGGACCTGCCGCCACAGACCGGATCCACCCCGCCGACGCGTCTTCTTGTGCCGCCGGCCGTCGTCACCGAGACGATGGTCGACCTCGATGATGGGAATCTCCCTCCAGACGCGGACGTCACGCAGCGCCTCGGCATTCAGCGTGAAGATGCCCGCCTCGCCGTCAAGGACGGGACGCTGCGGGGCGGGAAGCTCCAGTCCCTCCGCGGGCCGGTACGGTTCCGGCTCCTCTCCGGGCGCGACGACGATCTCATGAAGATCCGGGGCATAGGATGCAACGGAATCGGGCCGGTCAAGCTCGGGATTGGTCAGCGCTATCGCGCTCTGCTCGCCCAGATGCTCGATGTCGAAGGCCTTCCGGGCCGCAAGGCTGATCACGCGTTCCGTAAGCTGCGCGGGGCAGGATTCGACGTTCGGACAGCGGATGTCCTTGTCCCCCTCCTTGGCCGGCGCCAGGGGCGTCCCGCACGACGGACACCGTGCAGGCATCACGAACTCGCGCAGGGAATCCTCCCGGCCCCGGCGCTGCGCAAGGACGGGACCGACGAGCTCGGGGATGACGTCGCCCGCCTTGCGGACCACGACGACGTCGCCGATAAGCACGTTCTTGCGCCTGACCTCGTATCCGTTGTGAAGCGTCGTGCGGGAGACGGTCGATCCCGCCACATACACGGGCCTGAGGATCGCCACGGGAGTTATCCGGCCCGTACGGCCCACCTGGACGCGGATGTCGAGAAGCTCGGTGTTGACCTCCTCCGGCGGATACTTATAGGCGATCGCCCATCGTGGCGCGCGTGACGTGGTGCCCAGCCTACGCTGAAGGGCCAGATCGTCCACCTTGACGACGATGCCATCCAGGGCGTGCTCGATGTCGCCGCGGTGCTCGCCGTAATAGTCGATCATCGCCACGATCTGATCGAACGAGGTGACCCGCCTGTTGTGCGGGGAGACGGGTATCCCCCATGTCGTGTACAGGTCGTAGGCCTGCGACTGGTCCTTGATCGGGTCATGCGCGGATTCCGAAAGGGAGCGGCGCCATGTCAGCCGTCCGATCCCATGGGCATAGAAGCTGAGCCTTCGCGTTGCGGTGATGCGGGGGTCCTTCTGACGGAGGGATCCCGCCGCGGCATTGCGAGGATTCGCGAAGGGGGCCCGCCCCGCGTCCTCGTTCGAATCGTTCAGGGCGCGGAAATCATCCCATCGCATGAACACCTCGCCGCGGATCTCGACGAATTCGGGAACGCCGTCAGGGGGGCCCGACAGCGTCTTCGGGATGGTGGCTATGGTGCGCACGTTGGGTGTGATGTCCTCGCCGGTGACGCCATCGCCACGGGTCAGACCCTGCTCGAGAACGCCGTCACGATACAGCAGGTTCAGAGCCAGCCCATCGATTTTCACCTCACAGGTCATGGGCAGGGGTTCGTCCGCGTTCCACTCCAGATCTCGGATCACGCCATCGTACCAATCCCGCAGCTCGCCGATCGAGAAGACGTCATCGAGGCTCAGCATGCGCGACGGATGCGTTACCGAGGCGAAATCCGTGGAGGCACGACCACCCACCCGTCGTGTGGGCGACTGGTCCGAGTCCAGCACGGGAAATGCGCGTTCAAGACGCTGGAGGCATCTCATGCGGGCGTCATAGGCGGCGTCCGACGACACCGGCGAGTCCCGGTCATAGTAGGCAACCTGATCGGACTCCACCCACGCCGCCACCTTCGTCCACAGACGCTGGGCGATCTCAGTCGACAGCGCGGCCACGTCAAGTTCGTCCAGAGCCATCGCGTCGGCGTCGGAATCCGTCAGCGAGGCGATATCCTCGGCGGAAAACAGCCGCGCCCCGTCGAGGCGTACTGCGTCCGGGGCATCATCCGCAGCCGGTGCCATCCCCCTTGTCATTGCCATGTCCCCTCCTTCGCCATCACCAATCGAGCCTCTCCTCCTTCGTCCTTCGCCGTCACGCGTTCTTCGTCGTCCCTCGTTCTTCGTTGTCGTCCTCGTCCTTCGCTGTCCGTCATCGCGGCTCTCATCCCTCACGCGTTAAGGGAACGGAGGAACTGCATCTGGACGAGGTCGAGCCCCTCCACGTCGGCGTCCGTCATGCGCGCGGCCGCAAGCGAGAGGGTGCGGGCCGGAACGAACAGTCCCTCGTCCACGCACACGCGCGCCGCGTCCCTGACGATCTGGGACACCTCCGTGTGAGGCCACAGGGGGATGCCGTTGTCCCTGAGGATCGCCCGGGCCGAGTCGACGTCGGCGGGGACTCCCATATGCTGTGACTTCATGCGAACGGCAAGCTCGTGGAGCTCACCATCAAGGGCCGCGATGTGCCCGGGCGCGATGGAGGCGCTCACGATATAGGAGGCGGCCGCGAGATCGAACTCGTCACGCATCCATGCCGCGTAGGCGAAGCGATAGTAGGCGAAAGCGGCGTCGTCACGATCAAGCGACACGCGCAGGGCGTTGAGGCAGGCGGCGCGCGCCGAATCCCAATCCTCATCACGCGCCAGCTGGATCGCCAGCTTCATGTGCGTCAGGGCATAGGCCGGCGCATAGGCCACCAGCGCGTTGAGATGCGCGAGTGCCGCCTGGGAGCCTCCCATCTGGGCCAGGACGTCCGCGAGTTCGATATGGGCGTAGAAGAGATTGTCGGGGACCAGAACCGTTTTCTCTTCCGGCGTGGCGAACAGCCTGTTGTAGACGACGCGCTCGGCATAGGAGTTGAAGTACCGGGGCACCCCCGGAGCGGACGCGAAGATCGAATCCACCCGTGCAACGGCCTTCTCCAGATGGTCGACGGCCTCGCCGGCCTGCCCCGAGAAAAGAAGGTCGCGAGCCTTGACCCGATCCGCATCCAGCGCGGTGGATATCTCGAACACGGGGTCGGGAGTGTCCTGCCCGTCGATGATCGCCCCGCCGATCTGCGACGAGATATCACGCAGCTCGGGATCACCCACCGCGTCGATCACGCGTATGGCCTTCTGGGCGCGGGTGACGCTGTCGACCTCGTTGCGCGCGGCGAGGCGATGGAATTCCGCCACCGCCCGCTGCAGCAGATCAACACGTTGGATGGAGAGACCGGTGACGTCATCGATGCCCAGAACCGTCCTCGCGACATCCGACGGTCTCATTTCGGAGAACTCCGGCTCCTCCTGCGAACCCGTGGGAGCGAAGCGCGCGTCACGCAGGTCGAATCCCGCGTCGACGGGACGAAGCCCCCCGTGCTCATCGACGTCCATCGACGCCTCGAAGCAGCGGTACAGTCTCCGTGGATCGGTCAGGCCGTAGGCGCCGAGCATCCGCACGAAACGATCACGGGTGAAGGTCACGGTGACGACGTTGCGCACGGTGGGGTTGCTCCGCAAGGCGGCCAGCGGATCCGTCGTGACGCCGGAATCGTCGTCCTCCCCGTCATCCGCCGTGGATGGCTGCGGGCCATCGGCGGAGGCATCACCGGACTCCCCCTGTCCGTCGTCCTCGCCGACGCCGTTGTCCGTGGGAACGCTGAAGGCGACCTCGTCGATCTGCGCGTCCCGGACGAGCTCCTCGAAACGATGGTCCATGGATTCATGGTCATGGTCATGGTCATGTCCGTGATCGTGATCGTGATCGTGATCGTGTCCATCATCATGATCGTGATCGTGTCCATCATCATGATCGGAATGGCGAATGGCCTCCCCCACCTGGGCGGACACCACGGAATCCCCATGGAGGTCGCCGTCCTTGGGATCCGCCTTGGACCCACGGAATCCGTTGTCCGTCGTGCGGATGCTTTCGAAGGCGTTCAGCGCCTGGCTCATCAGGCGTTCGATGGCGCAGTCCTGCTCGGCGACGGCCTCCTCCAGTCCCAGGGAGTCGATGTGCAGGGACACCGTGGACACACCCGCGTCGGCCCCGAATCCGATCGCCGCCATGATCAGCCCGATGCGGAGGTTGTAGTCCGCGCTCATGGCCGACCTTTGGTCCTCGTCGAAATGGATCCAGCGACCGGACGACTCGTCGTATCGGCGGGTCGGCATCATCGAGACGCCCGCCGTGGTGAAGCCCAGCGCGACGTTGCCCTCATCGATATTGGCACGGAACTCGACGTCGAACCGGTAGGGAAGACGCAGACTCCTCAGCAGCCTGGACATCGTCTGGCGGTACACCCACTCCGATGGCCGTGGTCTCCGGCCCGCGCCCGCATACGGCGAGGGATTCTCCTCGGCCATCGTCCGCGCGGTCCGCGCCGCGATGTCCATCAACCGCACGACCGCCGCCACGCCATCGTCATGGAGGGGATCGACGACGGCGTCATCCTGCGTGCGCAGCGCCATCAGCGCAGGATCCGCGAGAAGCGCGGCGTCCATCTGCGCCGCCTGCTCATGCGTCACCGTGTCCTCGGACAACCCCGTGCCCTGCCTCATGCCACGCTCCAGACAGGAGCTCACCGCCGCGAAGCGGTTGAGGTTGCCCTCGATCCGCAACGACCGCAGTATCGCGGGGAAGGGAAGGGAAGAGTTCCACCCGAGGATGTAGCTTCCCGAATAGCTTGACGCGAACAGGTGAAGCGGCTCGGCCCCATGAACGGCCTCCAGCGCGGGAATGGGCTCCAACGCCCCCGCCTGATCCATGAGGTCGACGAAGTACTCCTCCAATCCGGACACCCTCAGACCGCGCGACCGGGCCATGCGGGCGTCGGCGACGCTTCCGCGGATGGCTCCTATGGGCGCCTCCCGGTTGAGTCTTCTGAAGATGTTCCCCGAACCAAAGCCCCATAGCGCGCCCTCGGATCGGGGAAGGAAGTACGACGCGATGAACCCCAGCGTCACCGCGTCGCGGAAGCGCAGCGAGACGCGGAGTTCTTCGGGAAGCGTTTCGCGCAGCTGCTCCAGCGAGTAGAGCCCTCCGACACGGGTCCATGACGCCAGCCACATCGTTTCCCCCGTCGAATCACGCCCGACCATGCTGCCCTGAACGTCCGGCACCGGCCGCGACGCGCCACGGAGGCGCCGGGCATCCGGCGTCACGCCATGACCGCCGTTCGGGATGTCGGACTCCTTCGTGAAAAGGAAATCGGGCTCTCGGCCCCACGTGTCCATCTCCGGATCGGACCCCAGAAAGACCCGGCCATGCCCGTCGGCGAAAGCGATCTGGGCGAAGCGTCCCCGTTCCGGGAACACGCCGATCGAGAATCCACGCGACGCCGGACGCGGAATCTGCACCCATCCCAGGGCCAACCCCTGCGGGCGCAGGCGCATCCCCTCGTATACGCGGCGTTTCACCCACAACGGCAGCGGCTTCGCCCACCGGGCGGGACCTTCCGCCGTCCCGGACTCCTCCGGCCCCCGATCCGATGAGGGTCGATCGGACGCCGACGGATCCGGGTCATCACCGGAGGCGTCCACGAGGCCATCGGGCGGCGTCAGCAGCAGCCTGAGCGACCGGCCGATATGACGCACGGAATCAACGAACGCATCGGCGAACCTGGTCAATCTCGGCATGGCAATCATCCTTCCAAGGCTCTGAGACATAACGCTTATAGAATAACGGTGTGATGACCTCCCCCAACAGCCGGATCCGACGGCGCGGAACCATGATGGCCGTCGCCCTTGTGGCGGCGTCCATACTGGTTCTGGAGATCGGCGTGTTCAACCTCCCCTTCTGGAGCACCCTGTCGGCGAGCACGGACAGCACCTCCGCCGCGAACACGCTGGGGCCGGGGTTGTCGCGGCTGGATTCGGGACTGCTTCAGGTGACCGACCCGACTACCGCATGGATGGACGTCTCCGCCGACGGCTCGTCATCCTATGCCCGGATCGACCCCGTCTCATCAACGTCGGCGACCGGACGGTCCGTCTCGGAACGCCGGATGCGTCCGGTGCCGTCCACCGTTCATGTCCGTCTCGACTCCGACGGACACGCCGGCCGGACACGGTCGATCGACGTGGACGTTCCCCGCTCCCTCTATCTGCGCACCACGGCGACCGCGACCATCCGCCTCTGGGTGCAGGAACCCAAGGGGACGCTGCTGCCGGTATCGGCGCTGAGAGCGAACGTCCACGTTCCCTTCCAGATAAGCGTCACGCGTGTTCTGGCCATGACCGCGCTGGGGCTGCTGCTCATCGCGTGGAGGCCGGGATCGTCGTGGTGGACGATCGAGCTCGATCTGAGCCGCCGCCGTCAGCGGGCGGTTCTCGTGGGGTCGTGGATGGCGCTTGGCGTGGGATGCGCCGCGTACGTCATCCCCCAGCTGATCTCGCCGGGATCTCTCTCGTTCCACGCGCCGGGGAACTACACCTATGACTTCAACCAGTACGGCCATGTCGCCGAAGCCCTGTCGCAGGGCCACACATGGCTCGATCTTCCCGTTCCGCAGGAGCTCGCCTCGAGCGCGAACCCCTATGACCCGATAGAGCGCGAGCGCCTGCTGAGGGAAGGGGTGACGCCGATCTACTGGGACTATGCCTTCCATGACGGCCGGTGGTATTCCTATTTCGGAGTCCTTCCGGCCGTGGCCCTCTTCCTCCCCTACCATCTCGTCTCCCGTCTGTGGGTGTCCGGCGGGGCGACGATGCCACCATCATGTGCGGTGGCCCTCCTTCTCACGGTTTTCGTCATCCTCGACAGCGCCCTCGTTCTCCTTCTCATCCGCCGCATACGGCCGCACGTCTCGCTGGCCATCGCCTCCATGGCCGTCACCGTCAGCGTTCTCGGGGCCGGCGCGGCCTATCTGGCGTACCAGCGCGACTTCTATTCCGTTCCCGTGGTATTCTCCCTCGCTCTGAGCGCGGCTGGCCTCATCCTGTGGCTGACGGCGGAAACCGACGGAACGGGCCGATGGGTGGCGCGCTGGGGCACCGCACCAGGTGTCAGCATTCCTCGGATCGCGGCCGGATCCCTGCTTATGGCCGCCAATCTGGGGAGTCGACCCTCGTTCATCATGCTGTCACTGCTGGCGATTCCCATCTTCCATCGCCAGTTGTCCCAGATCATCGCCACGACCATACGGCCTCATGCCGGGCACGCCGTTCGCGGACTGCTGACCGCGGCCGGCGTGAGCATCCTTCCCGCGGCGATTGTTGTAGCACCCCTGCTCTGGTACAACCGGATACGATTCGGTTCCCTCTTCGACTTCGGAGTGGACTATCAGATCACCGTCGTGGACATGACCGCTTACAGCACTCCTGCGGCGAACATCCTTCCCATGATGGGCTACTACCTCGCGCTTCCCTTCCATACGATCGACTCGTTCCCCTGGCTGGCCACATCCCCCACCCCTCTGACGCACTGGAGCTATACCGAACCATTGACGATGGGCCTGTTCGTGTCCTGTCCGCTCGTCGCGCTGTCCCTGGCCGCTCCCCTGATGCGCCGCCGATGGCGAGGGACGGGAATGTGGCCCGTTCTCGCGTCATGCACGGCGCTGGGCCTGATGATGATGACGCTCGACACGATCAAGGGCGGTCTGGGATGGCGGTACATGTCCGACTTCGGATGGATCCTCTCCATCCCGGCCGTATGCGTGCTCGCATGGCTGCTTCCGGCGCCGCCACCATCCAGCCTGCCGGCGCCGGACAAGACGGGGCGGTCGATCACACGACGGATCCTGACCATCACGATGCGGACGGTACTGCTCATGGTGCTCTTCTGGACCATTCTGGCGGCGGTGTCCTCGATGCTGGTGATCGGACGCGACAACGCGCTGATACGTTCGGATCCCATGCTGTTCCACACGGTGCAGTCATGGTTCCTGCCGTGGCTGTGACCCGTCCGCGGCCCGGATGTGATCCCGACCCGGATGTGAACCGTCATGGACATGACCCGTCGTGACCATGACCCGTCGCGGCCATGGATCCAGAGGGACCGCATACTATGGAGCCATGCGTGTTCCTCGGTTTCCCTTCCTCCGGCGCGGAGACGTCCCACGCTCCCGTCAGGCGCTGACCATCGGCCTACGCGACGTCGACTACTCCTATCCCGACGGCACCCATGCCCTGACGATGCCCTCCTGCGACATATCCTCCCCGGTCACCGTCGTCGTGGGTCTGAACGGATCGGGGAAGACCACGCTTCTGCGGCTTATCGCGGGTGAACTCTCCCCCACACGGGGAACGCTCACCGTCACCACGGCCGATGGATCGCATTCATGGTCGACCTCGGGAAAACGGAACAGGCGCGTTCCGGACTCCATCGTCTCATCGACGAGGACCATCACGATCCCTGCCCGTCGTGATCCGACCGTGGCGGACACGGTATCGGCGTCCGTCCGCGACGGTCACGGCAAAGGCTCGAACACGCTCGCGAGAACGGCCGACCTGCTGGCCGTCTGCCATCTGAGCGGCCACGGAGCGGCGGCCGTATCGTCCCTGGACTCCCTGCACTCGCATCTGCTGTCACTCGCGACGGCGCTGGCACACGATCCGTGGCTCATCGTGGCCGACGAACCGACCCGGGGCCTGGAGGGGCCGCAGGTGAGGGAGGTCGCGGATGTCCTGCTGCGCTGCGGGGCGCAGATCGTCCTCTCGACCCATGACATGACGTTCGCCACCCTTATGGCCGACGGCCATCCCACGTTCGAGGCGCTGGTGCTTGACCGCGGCGCTCTGGCCGCCCAATGCCCCCTGTCCGAAGGAGTGCGTCGGTACGACGCCCTGATCGACGCGGCGCTGAACGGCCGCGCACGCTGAACGGCCGTGCACAGGGGACGGGTCATGATTCCGGATTGCATGATTCCGGATTGCATGATTCCGAGTCGGTTGTCGTCAGACCCATGACCCTATGACGTCAGGTCGCCTATGACGTCAGGTCGTTGACGACGCCAGTCACCGCCCTGACCCCGTCGAGGAAGACGTCCGGCTCCGGCAGCAGCGACAGGGCCAGATAGCCGTTCCCCGGCATGTCAAAGAAGTATCCCGGCTGCCCCGTCAGGCCATGGTCGCGGATAAGAGTGAGCACGACGTCGTCCTCATCGACAGTCGCGGGCATCCTCAGCAGGACGTTCCATCCTCCCTCGGGCCTGAGCAGCGACAGAAGACAGCCCGGAGTCTCAGCAAGCGTCCGCTTCAACGCCTCAAGATTCGCTTTTGTTCTGAGGGAGACCCTCCCGACCTGCTCGGGAATCGACTCCACCAATTGCGGAACCCTGCCCGCCACGCACGATCCCATCGGAAGGAAGTCATCGGCGATGCGATCCAGCAGCCGCATGGCGTCGTCCACATCCCCGCGCGGACCGGACACCTCGATCCATCCGACCTTGGCATGCGGCGCCGCCAGACTCTTGGACAGTCCATCAAGCGCGAAGGTCAGCACCTCCCCGCATCCCGCCAGACGGCATCGGCCCGGAAGCGGCTCAAGAGGATAGGGATAGAACACCTCATCCGCGATCAGCGCCACGCCATGGCGACGGCACAGCGCGACCACGGCGTCGCGTTCGGGCTCATGGATGAACGATCCGGTGGGATTGTTGGGATTGATCATGACGATCGCGCGTATGCGATGGCCCTCGGGTCCGCTTAGCCGTCTCTCGACGTCCCCGATGTCCACGGTCCACGAGCCGTCGTATCGAAGGTGATAGGGCTCGACCCGCACTCCCGTGAGGGTGGCAAGGGATTCGATGAGGGGATAGCCCGGACGGGGAGCCAGAATGGCGTCGTTCCGATCGCACAGCAGCATGAACAGCCATGCATACGCCTGGGACGTGGAATCCATGAGGTACACATGATCCGCATCGACGCGGTGCCCGCCCTGACGTCGGGACAGCAGGGACGCCACGGCCTCCCTGGCGGGCCGGGGACCACGGGGATCGGCCTCATAGACGCCCGGAAGAACATCGGGGGCCAGACCATGCCGCGTCGGATTGGAATCGTTCAGACTGCGAAGAACACGTCCCCCCGCGCGCGCCCGCCTCTCGGCGCGCGCGATGGCGTTGGGGGTGTCCCGTCCCATCCGCGAGGAGAAGGTGATGGGGCGGGAGACCGACGAGTCCATGGAATTCAGTGCGCCTTCGTCGTGGCGTAGTAGGCGGCTCCGATGATGCCGGCGTCGTTATGCAGAGTGGCCGCGACTATCGGCGTCGCGATGTCCACATACGGAAGGAACTTCTCGCTGACCCGGCTGACTCCGCCGCCAACGACGAAAAGATCGGGATTGAGATACTTCTCCAGAAGACCGTAGTACTTCGTCAGGCGCTTGGCCCACTTCTTGTAGCTCATGCCCTCCCTGTCGCGCACCGAGGAGGCCGCGTACTTCTCGGCGTCCCCCTTGCCGTCGGGAAGCTCGATATGGCCGAGCTCGGTGTTCGGAATGAGCACTCCGTTGTAGATCAGCGCCGTCCCGATGCCCGTCCCCTGCGTCGTGGCGACGACCAGCCCCTTCTGCCCCTTCGCCGCGCCGAACTGCTGCTCCGCTATTCCCGCGGCGTCCGCGTCGTTCACCACCGTCACCGGTCTTCCGCACGCCTCCGAGAAAACCGCCGTCACGTCGACGCCGATCCACGATTTATCCAGATTGGCCATGAAATTCAACGGTTTCCCGGGCTTGATGGGAGCCGGGAAAGCGATTCCCACGGGAGTCTCGGCCGGAACCTCGAAATGCTCAAGCTGCTGCCGGACGATCTGCGCCACGGCCTCGGGCGTCGACTCCTCCGGAGTGGCGATCTTCAGACGCGGCTGCGCGAACTCCCCCTTGCCGAGATCGACCGGAGCGGCCTTGATCCCGGAACCCCCAATATCGACGCCGAACGCCTGTGCTGTCTCAATCATCATCGACCTTTCCCCGAGATGTTTGCGTGTCGTACCCATGCCGTCAGACGGTACCGTGACATTGTAACGCGGATGGCGCGCGCGTCATCCCGCCGTCACGGACCGTGGCACGGGTCAATCGCCAAGGGGAGGCATCGGACTCCAGGAACCGTCGCGCAGAATCGATCGCGAGTCCCGCCATCCGGCGAGAAGACGTCCGATCCCCGTCCATACGTGAGAACGGTCGACGGCCACCAGACGGATGAGCTCCTTGGCGAAGGTGGCTACGGTGCCGACGGCGAACAGGAACGGCCGGAAATCACCGTGAACCATGAAGTATCGGGCCATGTAGCCACGATTGCGCATGATGTGGTACCTGTTCATATCCGACGTGGAATTGAGCTGACGGACGCCCGCGATGTCCCAGTTGCCGATCTCACGGGTGCGCCGGAGGATCATGTCGGGGATGATGATGGGCGTGGCGACCTTGCTGGCCAGATAGCCATAGACCGTGTCATCCCAATAGATGAAGAACCGGGGATCGGGCAGTCCGATCCGTGAGACGACGCGTCGGCGGAACAGCCCCCCTTCGAAGCACAGCGTGTCCATCACGCGGTATCCGGCGGGGCCGAAGGCCGACGGGGCTATGGGATTGGGGATTCCCAGGGGAACGAGGAAGTCATACTGCCAGTAGAACGGCCCTCCGTCATAGTCGTACCGGCTTCCCTGGATGACGTCGTGGGATCGGGTCCATGGAGCCAGTCTCTCGATGGCGTCGGGCAGGACGGCCACGTCGTCGTCCATAACCCAGAACCATTCGGCGCCAAGACCGTAGGCCAGACCGACGCCCGCCGAGAATCCCCCCGCGCCGCCTCGGTTCTCGGACTGCGGGGCGTACACGACACGGCCGTGCGCTCCACTGGCATCGGCATCGGCGTCACCCCACAGCTGCGCCACCCGCTCCCGGAACGCATCTACCATGCGTTCCGTCTCGGGGCTGTTCTCGTTGTCGACGATGACGATCCTCCATACGGGAACCGTCAGCCGCTCGATCGAGTCCAGCAACGTGGACAGAAGCTCCTGCCGCTTATAGGTGACGACCACCATCGCCAGCCGTTCGATAGGGGCATCCTTGGTGGCCGATTCGCGTGGGTTGGCCATATCGGTATCAGAGCTCATACGTCCATTGTCGCACCGGCTGGGACAGACGGGAATGAGCCCATCCGCCGCCGAGTCCCGCCGCCGCACCACCGAACTCTCCGGCATCGGGCGCCTTCTGGGAACGGCCTTGCGGGCCATCGCCGTTGGGTGTATAGATGATCCTGCAAGTTTCAGGGAAGGTGAAAATCCTTACTGGCGGTGGCGCATATTCGATGATGTCGATTCCCTGCGAAGCCCGCGACCCGTCGAAGGACGGTTGATCCCGGTCGAAGTCCGGAGCCAACGGTTACAGTCCGGATGAAAGAAACGAGGCTCTTCCATGAGCACATTCAATCATGCCTCCAACACGACGCATTCCAGCAGCCACTCAACGGACGGGACCGAATCCCCCCACGGGACGGGCGTTTCGGATTCGGGACGCTGGTCCACGCGTCTCATCGCCGTATACGCGCTTTTCGTCGCCTTGGCCATGGCACTCAGCCTTCGTCGAGTTCCCCCTCATGCCCGCGGCACCATGGCTCAAATACGACCCCTCCGGCATCGTCTGCCTCATCGCCGGATTCATCTTCGGCCCTTCGGCGGCGGCCATCGTAAGCGTTCTGGGATTCGCACCCCATCTCCTCACCAATCCGTGGGGTACGGTGATGGCGGTCGCCGTGGCTCTGGCCCTGAGCGTCCCGGCATCACTTATCTACCGCCGGATGCACACGCGCAAGGGCGCGGCTCTGGCGCTTGTCGTCGGATCCGTCGCCGCGCTCGCCGTGGCCATCCTCGGCAATCTGCTGATCACTCCCATCTATGCCAAGATGAGCGTCGCCGCGGTCGCCGCGATGATCGTTCCGGTACTTCTTCCCTTCAATGTCCTCAAATTCGCCCTGCATAGCGTGGTGACGTTCCTGATATACAAACCGGTGTCGAATCTTGTCCAACGCTGAGAACGCACTGACCCTCGCCCGAGTCCGTCTCAGCTATGATGCGGGACGGACCTGGGCCGTCGATGGCGTCGATCTGTCCATCACCCGTGGACAGAGGATCTGTCTGGTGGGGCCCAACGGGTCGGGGAAGTCCACGCTGGCCCGGATCATGTCCGGGCTGGCGGCCCCCGACGAAGGCGTGGTCACGCTTCTGGGGCTGACGGTCCGTGATCATGACGGCGTCCATCCTGAACGCTATCGGCGGGCGCGCCGCTCCATTGGCGCGGTTTTCCAGAATCCGGAGGATCAGATCGTCACGACGGTCGTCGCCGATGACGTGGCCTTCGGCCCGGAGAATCTGGCCATGCCTCGTTCCGTCATGGGAACGAGGGTAGACTCCGCACTTGCCGCAGTGGGGCTGTCCGGGCATGAGGCGTCGGATCCCACCCGCATGAGCGGAGGCCAGCAGCAGCGCGTGGCCATCGCGGGAACCCTGTCGATGGGCCCCGACATGATCGTGTTCGACGAGCCCACGGCCATGCTTGACGTCGATTCACGCCGATCGGTCCTCCGCATCCTCGATTCCCTCCAGAAGCGCGGGACGACCATCATCCACGTCACCCACCATCACGATGAGACCCGCCATGCCGATCGCGTCATACGCATGGAGCACGGCCGCATCGTGTCCGATTCGCCACCCGGCGAGGACGACCGGAACGCCGCCGGCGACACCAGTGACGTTGGAGACGTTGGAGACGTTGGAGAAGCCGGAGAAGCCGGCGACGTTGGATGCGCTCCGAAGACGCGCATTCATTCCTGTTCATGCGGCGGGCGTTCATGCGGCGGGACCCAGGCAAAAGACGTCCAGGCGAAAGACGCGGGGCACGGCGCCGGAACGCCTGACACCAGGACATCAGACACCGGAACATCAGACACCGGGACGCATGATGACGAGCCGCTTGTCTTCGCCCGCCATCTGTGCCTGAGATACAGGGACACCGGCCGGGTGGTCCTCCACGATGTTGATCTGGACGTCCACGCCGGCGAGCGCGTCGCCGTGACCGGCCCCAACGGCTCGGGCAAGACGACTCTGGCACGGCTGATCTGCGGCTTCGGCCGCGCTGCGAGCTCGGGAACGCTGATGGTGACCGGTCATGACATGACCCGAAAGAGATCACGACGAAGCCGTTCGCTGCGCCGGGACGTGGGATTCGTCATGCAGCATCCGGAACGCCAGCTGTTCGCCGACACCGTCCGGGACGACGTGGCGTACGGTCCGCGCAATCAGGGCCTTCCCCCGGCTGAGGTCGCCGACCGCGTCGACGAGGCGCTCGCAATGATGGGCGTGTCATCCCTGGCGGACCGTTCGCCATTCGCGTTGTCCGGCGGACAGCAGCGTCTGGTCGCCATCGCCGGCATCATCGCATCCCGGCCCCGGGTCCTGGTGTTGGACGAGCCCACCGCCGGGCTGGACCGCATCGCCGTCGCCCGCGTGGAGAATCTTCTGGACATGATGTCGGAAAACGGCGTAGCGGTCATCCTCATCACCCACGAGAGAAGCCAGATCCGCAAGGCGTCCCGCGTCGTGACCCTCCCCGGCAACGAGGGAGCCACCGGCGGGAGCGGCCGGAACCCCTCGCATAACCGTCCGGCACCATTGGAACGCATGGATTCCCGGGTCAAGCTTCTCAGCGCGTTGCCCCTGATGTTCACCGCATTCTCCATCACCAACCCCATGCAGCTGGCGCTGACGACCGTGCTGACCGCTCTGCTCGTCACCCTGTCGGGTGTTCCGGCGCGCCGGCTGGGTCGTTCGATCCGCGCTTTTCTCGTCCTGTTTGCGGTCACCGGACTGCTCAATGTGCTTGTGATCAGGACGGGGACGACGCTGCTGGCATGGGGACCGCTTGTCGTCACGGATGAGGGATTGCGCACGGCGGTCCTGTACTCATGCCGTTTCGCGCTGGTGATCGTGATCGGGGCCCTTGTCCTTCTGACGACCACGCCCACGCGCATCACCGACGCTGTGGGATCCCTGCTGTCGCCTTGGAAACGCCTCGGCATCCATACGGACGCCCTGGCCCTGGTTCTCAGTCTCGCATTGCGTTTTCTACCCACGCTGGGCGAGGAAACGCGTTCGATCATCGACGCCCAGTCCGCGCGCGGCGGGGATGTGGGATCCGGAAGCCCGGGCCGGCGCATCCGGGCGCTCGTCGCCATCACGATACCCGTTTTCGCCGGGACCCTACGGCATGCCGACAACCTCAGTCTGGCGCTTGACGCACGCTGCTACGAGGCCGATGGGAAACGCACCCATTGGCGGGCGATGTCCATCGGGGCCATGGACGTCGTGGCGATTATCGTCAGCGTCCTGTACGTGATCGCGCTGATCGTTCTGGGAGTCGCCTTCTAGTCGGATTCCGGGTCGGTCCCGTCCCCATCCCGGCTGGACTGCGCGGATCCGTCGGCCCGCGGCTCCGGTACCGTCCCGGATCGAGGCGCCGTCCCGGATCGAGGCGCCGACGCCAGAATGGCCCGTATGGCGTCCAATCGCGGTCCCACCTCGCGTTCGTATCCGCGGTTGTTGGGGTGATAGTATTCGGTCCCCACCAGATCGTCGGGCATATACTGCTGTGCGGCCACGGCGTCGGGCGCGTCATGCGCGTAGACATAGCCCTGATGGTTTCCCCAACTCGCCATCAGGGCCGTCGGCGCATTGCGCAGATGCCGTGGAACGGGACCGATGCGACCGGAGTCGACATCCGCCAGCGCCTTGTTGATGGCCTCGTAGCTCGCATTGGACTTGGGCGCCGTGGCCACGGCGATCACCGCCTCGGAGAGGATGATCCGCGCCTCCGGCATGCCGACCAGAGCGACCGCCTGCGCCGCGGCCACGGTGACCTGAAGAATCTGCGGTGCGGCCATGCCGACCTCCTCCGCGGAGGCGATCATAATCCTTCGGGCGATGAACCTCGGGTCCTCCCCCGCCCGCAGCATGCGCGCCAGATAATGCAGCGACGCGTCCACGTCCGATCCCCTCATGGATTTGATGAAGGCCGACGCCACATCGTAGTGATCGTCGCCGTCGCGGTCGTACCTCACCGTGGCGACGTCCATGACGCGTCCCACCACGCCGACGTCGATCACGGGCTTGTCGGGGTCCACCCCATTGGCGGCCGCCTCGAGAATCGTCAGCGCCTTCCGCGCATCCCCGGACGACATGCGCACGATCTCATCGACGGCATCGTCGTCGACGGACACCTTCGAGTCGAGACCCCGCTCGTCGACGACCGCCCGCAGGACAAGCGAACGCAGATCGTCGGCACCCAGCGAGTCCAGCCGCACGACCACCGACCTGCTCAGAAGCGCCGCGATAACCGAGAAGCTGGGATTCTCCGTCGTCGCCCCGATGAAGGTGACGTCACGGTTCTCCACGCTGGGCAGAAGGGCGTCCTGCTGTGATTTCGAGAACCGATGGACCTCGTCGATGAACAGCACCGTCTCACGCCCGCTGGTGACCAGACGCTCATGGGCGCGCTGCAGCACCGAGCGGACATCCCTGACCCCCGACGTCACCGCCGACAGCTCCTCGAAGACGCGGCCCGACTGACGCGCGACGATATTCGCCAGCGTGGTCTTTCCCACGCCCGGGGGGCCATACAGCAGAACGGACGTCGGGGACGTCAGAGATCCGGCCGACGCCGGGTCGGCCAGCCCGCGCAATGGGGATCCCTGCGCCAGAGCACGATCCTGCCCCACGACCTCATCAAGGGTGCGGGGACGCATGCGCACGGCCAGCGGTCTGGTCACCTCATCGTCCACGCCGCTCGCGGAGAACAGATCCTCGGTCATGGCACCCAGTCTAGTCGGACGCGTCGAACGTCTGTTCGATGTCATTGCCGACGGAATAGTCCACGAAAACCGCCTCGCCGCGCTCCTGGGTGGCATCGAGATCCACGCTCGCCGTGATCGCCCAGTCGCGGTCGCCGTCCGAGTCGTCGATCACCTGACGGACACGCCATCGATGATCCCGAGCCTCCGACGAATCGTCAAGGATGAACAGGGATCCTCCACGCGCCTTCGCGTCGGTGTTGACGTACTCATGCTCGTCGTAGTATGCGTCCAGAACCCTCTCCCACCTCTTGGGTCCGTATCCCCATGGCCCATCGAGTTCCCCGAGCTCGTCGGGGCGGTCGAGATCCATCAGCTGGACGCGCGAGAACAACGCGTTGCGAACGAGGACGATCACGCCACGCCGATCATGGACGACCTCCTGACGTCCATCGGGCGCCTTGACGCCCGCGCCGTCGGAGACCGACCCGGCCCCCTCCCACTCGTCCACAAGACTCGAATCAACGGACCTCACCACAACCCGCAGCCAGGACACGATGTCCCGCAGCCTGTCATCGTACTTCTCCTCGGGAACGGTGCGCGCCAGAGCGCGATAGGCGTCGGAGAGATACCGAAGGACCGTCCCTTCGGATCGCGCGATCCCGTAGCGGGATACATATCCGTTGAAGTCGGACGCCGTCTCGACCATGTCGCGCACCACGGATTTGGGCCTGAGCTCGTAGTCGGCGGCCCAGGGAACATCCGCCGTGTACATGGCGAACGCCTGATCGAGCAGGTCTGTCAGCGGCCGCGGATAGGTGATCTCCTGAAGACGCTCCATCCGCTCGTCGTAATCGATCCCCTCGGCCTTCATCGAGGCCATCGCCTGGTCACGGGCCTGCCTCTCCTGGGCGCGGAGCACCGGCCGAGGGTCCTCCAGCGTGGCCTCGGCCATGGACACGACATCCAAGGCATAGGTGGGGGACTCGGGGTCCAGCAGCTCCAGGCCGGCGACGAGGAACGGCGACAGCGGCTGGTCAAGGGCGAAGTTGTCGGGGACGTCCACCGAGAGCTCCCACTGCGGAGCGCCTCCCCCGCCGTCATGCCGTTCGATGAACCCGGAATCGGCCAGGGTCGAGAATATCTCCCGGGCACGGTCACGCAGACGCGCCCGGCGATCGGGCGTCGGGCACGCCCTGTCGATGAGATCGTCGAGACGCCCCTCGGCATCCCCACCCTGGGCGACCTCGTTGAGGACCATAGCATGGGTGACGATCATATGCGGGGTCAGGGTCTCGGGTGGAGCCGACACCAGCCTGTCCAACGTGTCCTTGTTCCACGTGACGAAACCCTCCTGGGGCTTCTTGCGCTTGATCCGGCGAAGCTTCCTGGGATCGTCGCCGGCCTTGGCCACGGCCCTCGCGTTCTCGATCTCATACTCCGGCGCCTCGGCGATGACGAGACCTTCGGTGTCGAATCCCATCCGCCCCGCCCGCCCTGCGATCTGGTGAAACTCACGCGAGCGAAGCCTGCGCATGCGGGTGCCGTCGAACTTCGTCAGAGCCGTGAGAACGACGGTGTGGATCGGCACGTTGATGCCCACCCCCAGGGTATCCGTGCCGCAGATCACCGGAAGCAGGCCGCGCTGGGCAAGCTGCTCGACCAGACGGCGATACCGGGGAAGCATTCCGGCATGGTGGATGCCCACCCCCGTGCGCAGAAGACGCTGGAGCGTCTTCCCGAAACCCGTGGTGAACCGCACCGCGCGCATGGCCTCGGTGATCGCGTCGCGCTGCTCCCTGCTGGACACCCCGCTGCCGGACAGCGCCTGCGCGGTCTCCAGCGCGGCATCCTGGGAGAAATGCACGATGTACACCGGCGTCTGACCCCTGCCCACCACAAGCTCGATGGTGGCCGCCAGAGGTTTGTCCGTGTACTCGTAGCCGAGAGGAACGGGGCGCGGCGCATCGTCGATGACGTCGACGTCGACGCCCGTGGAGTCCTCGAGAGCATCGGCGATGGCGTCGACGTTCCCCAGCGTGGCGCTCATGAGAAGGAACTGCGTCCGCGGCAATGTCAGAAGGGGAACCTGCCACGCCCATCCACGATCCGGGTCGCCGTAGTAATGGAACTCATCCATGGCCACGCAGCCGACGTCGGCGGACTCCCCCTCCCGCAGAGCCTGATTGGCTAGGATCTCCGCGGTGCAGCAGATGATCGGCGCATCGACGTTGATATGCGTGTCGCCCGTGATCATCCCGACGTTGTCGCGTCCGAAGACCCCCACCAGATCGAAGAACTTCTCCGACACCAACGCCTTGATCGGCGCCGTATAGTACGACCGCCGCCCGGTGCACATCGCCGCGAAATGCATGCCCAGGGCGACAAGCGACTTCCCGGACCCCGTGGGCGTGCCCAGGATGACGTGGTCGCCCGCGAGGATGTCAAGAATCGCCTCCTCCTGATGCGGCCAGGGATCGACGCCCTTCGTGTCCCGTACCCATTCGAAGAACCGTTCGTAGATCCCATCGGCGTCGAGCGGCCCCTCGCTCTCGCCGCGTCGGGGTATCCTCGCGTCAAGCCCCTGTGATGTGGACGCCTCTGGATTCGACACCGGTTCTCCCATCCTCGGCGAAGGCCGCATGCTACAGCGACAGCCTGGCCCGCGCCTCGTCCTCGTCGCAGGACAGCGCAGGCCATGTCAGATTCATCGTGGTGAAGGTCGTTCTCAACAGCTCCGACACCACGGCACGCGAGTACCAGCGCTTGTTGGCGGGAACGATGTACCACGGCGCGAAGGATGTGCTCGTCCTTTCGAACACCTCCTGCCACGCCTGCATGTAATCGTCCCACCTTTCGCGGGCATCCAGGTCGCTGACGTCGAACTTCCAGCGTTTCGTCGGGTCATCCAGCCTGTCGAGGAAACGGCCCTTCTGGAAATCGCGGTTGATGGTGAGGAATATCTTGATCACGGAGCAGCCGTCCGCCACCAGGGATCTCTCGAAATCGTTGACGATGTCGTACCGTTCGCGCCAGACACTTTCAGGCTGCGTTCCGTACACGCGCGGCATGATGATGTCCTCGTAGTGCGAGCGGTCGAACACCGCGACCCACCCATCACGAGGCAGCTCGCGTTTGATCCGCCACAGAAAGTCATGACGGAGCTCCTCCTCGCTGGGGGCGCCAAAACCATGGTAATGGATGCCCATGGGATCGCCCTGACGGAAGATATGACGCACGATCCCGCCCTTGCCCGACGCGTCCATTCCCTGAAGGATGATCAGAAGCCGCCTATGGGATCCCCTGACGCCATTGGCGTACATCAGTCCCATGAACCGCGATATCTCCCCGGAACTCAGATCGATGAACCGCTGTCCCTCGGCCTTGCCCGCGGGAAAGCCGGGAGTACCGTCCGCGGGGATGTCGACGAGACGGTCACCGGGGTGGAACATCACACGCTGCGCCGGCGGCAACGTCCACACGGAGCTGAGCAGCTCCGAGGATTTGACGGCAAGCGCGAGACGCTCGGCGACGCCCGTGCCATCGGAGGCTCGCTCGATGGCCCTGCCCGCGCCGTCAAGAGCCGCGTTCACGCGTCGGCGAACATCCTTGTCCGATTGTCCGTCACCGGAATCGAGCGGAATCATGGGCATGCCCTTCGTCAGTCCTCGTCCTCATCGGGATCGTAGTCGACGCCGGTCTCGGCGCGCTGCTGATCGGAAATCGGCGCCGGGGCCCCGGTGAGGGGATCACGACCGCCTCCGGCCTTGGGGAAGGCTATGACGTCACGGATGGAATCGGCGCCGGCGAGGATGGAGACGGTGCGGTCCCATCCGAGGGCGATACCCGCATGCGGCGGAGCGCCGTATTTGAAGGCCTCCAGCAGGAAACCGAACTTCTCCTGGGCCTCCGCCCTGTCGATCCCCAGAACGTCGAGCACACGGTCCTGGATGTCGTCGCGATGGATACGGACGGATCCTCCGCCCATCTCCTCGCCGTTGCAGACGATGTCGTACGAGTCGCTCATCGCATGCTCCGGATCCCTGTCGAAGGAGTCTATCCACTCGGCGGATGGCATGGTGAAGGGATGGTGCATGGACGTCC
Source organism: Bifidobacterium minimum (assembly GCF_000741645.1). Classification (GTDB taxonomy): domain Bacteria; phylum Actinomycetota; class Actinomycetes; order Actinomycetales; family Bifidobacteriaceae; genus Bifidobacterium; species Bifidobacterium minimum. The sequence continues at coordinate 455,897 of NZ_JGZD01000009.1, read as the reverse complement.
ACTGCGAATGCCCCACCGCCACGTCGTCGTCATCCGGATCGTCCGTCCGCTTGAACAACGGGAAATCGACGACCCAGGTGAAGGCGAAGTCGTCGGGACGCAGCAGTCCGGCGCGACGGGCCAGCTCCACACGGACCGCACCGAGCAGCAGCTGCGAGGATTCGCGCGCTCCGGCGGCGAAGAACACCGCGTCACCGGGCTCGGCATGGACCGCCTCGCGCAGTCCGTCGCGTTCCTCCTGCGAAAGGTTCTTGGCCACCGGTCCCTTGAGCTCGCCATCCTCGGCGAAGATGACATATGCCAGCCCCTTGGCCCCACGCTGCCGCGCCCAGTCCTGCCAGGCGTCGAATTGGCGCCGCGGCGTCGCGGCCCCTCCCTTGAAGACGACCGCCCCGACGTAGGGCGCCTGAAACACGCGGAACGGCGTGTCATGGAAATATTCGGTCAGTTCCACCAGAGGATTGCCGAACCGCAGATCCGGTTTGTCCGACCCGTACAGATCCATCGCATCCTGCCAGGTGATCCGGGGGATCGGAAGCGTCACCTCATATCCACGAGAGGCCCAGATCGAGGCGATGACCTTCTCGGCCATCGCGATGACGTCCTCCTGCCCCACGTAGCTCATCTCCATGTCGAGCTGCGTGAACTCGGGCTGGCGATCGGCCCGGAAATCCTCGTCGCGATAGCAGCGCGCCAGCTGATAGTAGCGCTCCACGCCGCCGACCATGAGCAGCTGCTTGAGAAGCTGGGGGGACTGCGGAAGCGCATACCAGGAGCCCGGCACAAGACGAGCGGGAACGACGAAATCACGCGCGCCCTCCGGCGTGGATTTGATGAACGTCGGCGTCTCGACCTCGGTGAAGTCCATGTCTTCCAAAGCGTGCCGGGCGGCCTTCGTCATATCGGACCGGAGTTTGAGGTTGCGCTGCATGGAGGGTCGACGCAGATCCAGATAGCGGTACCGCAGGCGGACGTCCTCACCGGGAAGGCGGTTCTCGGACTCGTTCTCCAAGGCGGTGGAGACCTGGAACGGCAGCGCGTCGGCCTTGGCGAGAACGGTGAGGTTCTCTACGACGACCTCAATCCTCCCCGTGGCGAGATGGTCGTTCTCATTGCCATCCGGACGGGCGCGCACCTCGCCGACGACCTGGATGACGAACTCGCTGCGCAGCGGACGCGCGACCTCCTCGTCGTAGATCACGATCTGCACCAGACCGCTGGAGTCACGCAGATCGATGAACGCGACGCCACCATGGTCGCGACGCCTGTCGACCCAACCCGCGAGCGTCACCTTCCGGCCGATAAGCTCCTCGGTCACCTCGGTGGCATGGTGTGTTCTGTATGCCGTCTGGCCCATTGCCTTGCTTCCTCTGCTCCTTGTGACGGGCACTCGGCCACGTCAACGTTCCGTGCGCTTGCTGTCATCCGCGCGGGGCGGCCGAACCGCTCCGTGACGGTGTTCTCACCGTTCCAGCGTGATGGTTTGCCGGGCCACCACAGTATCCGGGCACCACGACGTGACGTCGGCCTCCCGCTGGTCCCCCGTGACGATGTCGCGGACCTCGTCCCGGTCTCCGCCATCCGCGGCGGCGGCGGCGGGAAACCACACGTAGGGTATGCCGAGCCTGTCCGCATAATGGATCTGCTTGCCCAGCTTGGAGGCCTTGGGCGACACATCCGCCGCGATGCCGCGCGATCTCAGCGTCTGGGCTATCGCGTTGGACGCGTCGCGCGAGGACTCGTCCCACACGGCGACCATCACCGCTGCCGGCGAGATGCGCGACGCATGGGCTCCGGCCGTGTGCAGCATGTACGAGACGAGACGCGACAATCCGATGGACAGCCCCACGCCGGGGTATCTCCTCGCGCCCTGGGAGGCGAGGTTGTCGTACCGTCCGCCGGAGCAAATGGATCCCAGCTGCTCCGCGCCATCAAGGAAGGTCTCGTACACCGATCCGGTGTAGTAATCCAGACCACGGGCGATCTTCAGGTCGGCCACAACCGATCCCGGGCGGATACGCGCGGCGCCGTCGACGACCATCGCCAGGGCGTCAAGACCCTCCAGGGCCATGCCATGCTCCGCCGTTCCCGATTCGATGCCATAGCGTGCGCACAACGCCTCGAACCCGCTTCTCAGACCATCGCCATCGGTGGCCGTGAGCGAGGCCAGATCCAGGCAGCCACGCGCCTGGTCCTCAGTGGCCCCGCACTCCGCGACGAGCAACGCCAAGACCTCCGCCGCGCCGATCTTGTCCAGCTTGTCGATCTCCCGAAGGACGCCCTCCACGTCGGTTAGTCCCAAAGCCCGGTAGAAACCCTCCGACAGCCTGCGGTTATTGGCGTGGACCGTGGCCTGGGGAAGTCCCAGAGGCCGGAGCCTCTCCAGAGCGGAGACCATCACCAGGGGAAGCTCGACCTCGTAATGCGCGGGCAGGTCGCCATTGCCCACCACGTCGATGTCGGCCTGGACGAATTCGCGGAACCGCCCCTCCTGCGGGCGCTCGCCGCGCCAGACCTTCTGGATCTGCCATCGTTTGAAGGGGAACGTCAACGATCCGGAGTTCTCCACGACGTACCGGCTCAGCGGGACCGTCAGATCGAAATGCAGTCCAAGCCGATCCGCCACCGGTGTGTCGTTCTCGGCCCCCACCTCCTGCAGCCGGGAAAGAAGGTATATCTCCTTGCTCGTCTCGCCTTTCTTCAGCAGACTCGCGCCGGTTTCCACCGCACGCGTCTCGATTCCTATGAACCCGTTGAGCTCGAAAACCTCCCGCACGGTGTCGATGACCTTCTGCTCGACGACCCGCTCGGAGGGGAGCCACTCGGGAAATCCTGATATTGATGCGCCTTTTGCCACGGTTCCTTATAATAGGTGAGGTTGCGGAAATGGCGCCCCGGCGTCCCGCGACCTTCATCGCACACGCTTGTAAGGAGCTGGTCATGGCCGACGAACCCGTCACCCCCGAATCAACAGCCGACGTCCCCGACAAGAAGGAGCCTGCGACGGCGCAGAAGCATCCTTCGGCGACCTCCGTGCCATCACCCGCGGCCCTGGCCGGCAAGGGCCATCACCACATCCCCTCCCCGGCGTCGTTGTCGACGAAGTCCCCGTCGACGGCCTCGCCGTCGGCCGACTACTCGGACGACCAGATATCCGAGGCGGAGAAGTTCGGGCGTGTCGCCGACGATGGGACCGTATACGTCAAGGACGGTGACGCCGAACGACCCGTCGGGCAGTTCCCCGATGCCGAAACGCCCCAGGAGGCGCTTTCCCTGTATGCGCGTCGATTCCTCGATCTCAAGGCGAAGCTCGACCTATTCGCCACCCGACTCGAGACCACCGCGATCAAGCCGCATGAGATCGACGAGTCGACCACGCTGCTTGGCGAGGAGGTTCGCGAGCCTGCCGTCGTGGGGAATCTCACGGCGCTGAGAGAGCAATACGACCATCTCACCACGCGCGCGAAGGAGCGGAAGGACGAGATGGCCGCCGCGCGCAAGGAGGCGATGGCCAAGGCGATCGCTGAGCGCACGGCCATAGTGGAGAGAGCCGAGCAACTCGCGCAATCACTGGGATCGTCCACAAACTGGCGGCAGACGGCGGACAAATTCCGCGAGCTGTTCGAGGAATGGCAGCAGCATCAGCGCACCTCCGTTCGCATCGACAAGACGGACGCCGACGCGCTGTGGAAGCGTTTCTCATCAGCTCGGACGACGTTCAACCAGGGCCGGAGGAAATGGGCTCAGGAACGTGACGCGGAACGCTCCCGGGCCAAAGCCGCCAAGGAGCAGATCATCGCCGAAGCCGAGTCGCTCAAGGATTCCACACAGTGGGGGGAGACCTCGCGTCGATTCAATGAGCTGATGGACCGGTGGAAGAAGGCCGGTCGCGCCGGACGCACCGAGGATGACGCCCTATGGGCCAGGTTCCGCGAGGCGGCCGATACCTTCTTCAATGCCCGCCAGAGCGACAGGGAGCAGACGTCCTCATCGGAGCATGAGAATCTGGCCAAGAAAGAGGCACTTCTGGCCCAGGCCGAGGCGCTTGTCCCCGTGGCCGACGAGGCCGCCGCCAAGAAGGCCCGCAAGTCCCTGGCGGACATTCAGGAGAAGTGGGATGAGATAGGATACGTTCCCCGCGAGGACATCCGCCGCATCGAGGGGCGCCTCGATGCCGTGGACCGGCAGATCAAGGCCGTGGAGGAGGCAGCGTGGAAAAGCGCCGATCCCGAGGCCGATGCTCGCAAATCCAGCTTCGAGCAGCAGCTGCGGGATAGGCTCACCGAGCTCGAGGCGGCCATCACGAACGAGTCGGATCCTGCCGTCAAAGCCAAGCTCGAGGCCGAGAAGGCCACCAAGGAGCAGTGGCTCAACGCGGTGAGGTAGGACGCGGCAGACGATCGGCGCATCAAAGATAGTAGGGCGATGGCGGTGGGGGACGGATATCCCCCACCGCCATCGTCATGGTGTTATGGGTATGGTGTCATTGCACAACCACGGGGACACAGGCATCGGAAGTCGCGTACACCGTGAATCCTTGAGACCCCGCTCATCTCTCCCACGCGCCCATCTCTCCCCCGAAAGCGATTGAACGCAGTGGTTGGCGTCCCTCCGCGCGCCGCGGGGCGCCCTCTCGGTCTCACGATCGGAGGACGCCCCGCGGAGTTTCACTCCAGTCGGCCATCCTGCCCGGATGCCGGCGAGGACGTGGAACCGCCCTCCGAAGCCGACACGCCGGACGCGACCAGCGGCGCGGACGTGCCCTCAGGCGAGTCCCCTGCGTGATCCGTACCTTGGACATGGCCTTCCACGCCGTCCTTGCCCTCCGCGGCATCCTTGGGTGTGCCGCCATCCTCATCATCCCGCGTGAAATCAGCACCGGCGAATGTGAACTCGCCCAGTATCCCCTCACCAACGGCATCCACAAGGACCTTCTGGCCATCATGGAGCTCGCCCATAAGGATTTTCTCGGATATGGCATCCTCGATGTCGCGCTGTATCACGCGCCGCAGAGGACGAGCGCCCAGAAGCGGATCGAATCCCTTTTGGGCCAGAAGGTCCTTGGCGGACTCGGTGAGCTCGATGGACATATGCCGCTCGAAAAGACGGTCGTTGAGCTGGTTGACGTCAAGGTCGACGATCTGGCGGACCTGGGGCTCGGTGAGCTGCCTGAAGACGATGATGTCGTCCAGCCTGTTGAGGAACTCGGGACGGAACTGTCTTTTCAGCTCGCTGGAAACCTGATCGCGCATGCGCTGGTAGCTGTTCTCGGTGTTCGTGCCCAGATTGAAGCCCGTGTTGGCGGCCTTCGCGATGTCCCGCGTCCCCAGATTGGTCGTGAGGATGATGATGGTGTTCTTGAAGTCGACCTTGCGACCCTGTCCATCGGTGAGATGCCCGTCGTCCAGCACCTGAAGAAGCGTGTTGAATATGTCGGGATGGGCCTTCTCGATCTCGTCGAAAAGAACCACCGAGAACGGCTTGCGCCGGACCTTCTCGGTGAGCTCGCCGCCTTCCTCGTAGCCGACGTATCCCGGAGGCGCGCCGAACAGTCTCGATGCAGCGTACTTCTCCGAGAACTCGGACATATCCACGCGGATGAGGGCGTCCTCGTCATCGAACAGAAAATCGGCCAAAGCCTTGGCGAGCTCCGTTTTGCCCACGCCCGTGGGTCCCGCGAAAATGAAGGAACCCGCCGGCCGCTTGGGATCCTTGAGCCCGACACGCGTGCGTCGAATGGAGCGGGACAATGCGGAGACCGCCTCGTCCTGTCCGATGATGCGCTTGTGAAGCACCGACTCCATGCTCAGCAGCTTCTTGGACTCCGCCTGCGTGAGCTTGAAGACCGGAATGCCCGTGGTACTGGAGACGACCTCGGCGATGACGTCCTCATCGACAACCATGCTGACGTTCGACTCGCCCTGCCGCCAGGACGTCTCCTTCTCCTTGCGCTCGGCCTCGAGCTTCTCCTGATCGTCCCGAAGCTGCGCGGCCTTCTCGAAGTCCTGGTCCTTGATGGCCTGATCCTTCTGCCCAGCGACCTTGGCGATCTTGTCGTCGATGTCCTTGAGCTCGGGAGGCGCGGTGAGCCTTTTGATCCGCAGCCGGGCACCGGCCTCGTCGATCAGATCGATGGCCTTGTCGGGAAGGTGCCGGTCCTGGATATAGCGCGACGAGAGCTCCGCCGCCGCCTGAAGAGCACCGTCGGTTATGGTGACATGATGATGGTTCTCATACCGGCTGCGAAGACCCTTGAGGATCTCGATCGTCTCGGCGATGGTCGGCTCATGGACCTGGATGGGCTGGAAGCGACGTTCCAGGGCCGCGTCCTTCTCGATGTACTTGCGGTACTCCTCCGTGGTGGTCGCCCCGATGGTCTGCAGCTCGCCACGCGCAAGCATCGGCTTGAGCATATCGGAGGCGCCAAGCGCGCCATCAGCGCTGCCCGCGCCGACGATGGTGTGGATCTCGTCGATGAACAGCACGATGTCCCCGCGCGTTTTGATCTCCTTGAGGACCTTCTTGAGACGTTCCTCGAAATCTCCACGGTATCGTGATCCCGCAACCATCGATCCCAGATCCAACGAGTAGACCTGCTTGCCCTTCAACGTCTCGGGAACGTCCCCGGCGTTGATCTTCTGAGCCAGCCCCTCGACGACCGCGGTTTTGCCCACACCGGGGTCACCTATGAGGACGGGGTTGTTCTTGGTGCGCCGCGAAAGCACGACCATGACCCGTTCGATCTCGGAGCTGCGTCCGATAACCGGATCCAGCTTCCCCGCCGCCGCCTCGGCGGTGAGATTGCGTCCGAACTGATCCAGTATGGCCGATCCCGTCTGGCTGCGCTTGTCCTGCACGCCGCCGGCATTGGCCAGGTCCTGGGTCGACGAATCATCCCCACCGTTGGTGTTGCCTCGGATGAGATCTATCGTGGCCGTGCGCAGCTCGCCCAGATCGACGTCCATCTTGATGAGGACCTGTGTTCCCACGCCTTCGCCCTCACGGATCAGACCCAGAAGTATATGCTCGGTGCCGATATAGCTATGCCCCAGCTGGAGGGCCTCACGCAGACTCAGCTCAAGCACCTGCCGGGCATGGGGAGTGAAGGGGATGTGCCCGTTGGGCGCCGCATTCCCCTTTCCGATCATCTCCTCGACCTGTTTGCGCGTGTCGTCGAGAGTGACCCCCTTGGAGGCCAGGGCCTTCGCCGCCACGCCTTCGCCCTCACGGATCAGTCCCAGAAGCAGGTGCTCCGTGCCGATGTAGTTGTGCTGAAGGTTGCGGGCCTCCTCCTGAGCCAGCACGATCACGCGCCGAGCCCGGTCGGTGAACCGTTCGAACATGCTTGTTCCTCCACTCTTGTCAGTCCATCCCACTCTACCGATTCGTTGTGACCTTTATTTCCGGTGCATCCCCTATTGCGCTCACTGCGCAAAGACGGGATATGCTGAAACCAATCGGAACGTCAAGGAGGAAACGCGATGAATGGTGGCAAGACGTCGGATGCGCATCCGTGGACGGACCCGGATAGGGACATCGTCGTGGGGGTCGATGGGTCGCAGGAATCATTCGCAGCGCTGCGATGGGCCTTGCGCGAGGCCTCCCTCACGTCCCGGCGGGTCAACGCCGTGTACGGGTGGACACGCTCGTGGCAGATGGGGCCCGAACCGCATGACGACGCCGGATGGGCCAAGGCCCGAGCGCAGATCTCCGCACAGTTGCGTCAATGGGCCGACACCGCATCCCAAGGGCTGAAGTCCAGCCGCGACTCTCTGACGCTCACCTCGGTGCACGCCTCAGGAACATCGGCGCTGTTGGAGCTGGGATCCAACGCGCAGCAGATAGTCGTCGGCAGAAGAAGCCTGGGCCCCGTGGCGCGGTGGCTTACGGGCTCCCTGTCGTCCTCGCTCGCCGAGGAGGCCCAGGTGCCCGTCACCATCGTGAAAACCCCATCGGATGAGACCTCCTCCGTGCGGGCGATGATCGCGCGCACCCTGCGGACCTCCTCGGTCTCCCGGAAACCGGACGGCATTCCCGCAAATCCCGGAGACGGATCCCCGGACTCCGGCACCGGTATCGATACGGCAGACACGGACCCCTCGAAACCGATCGTGGTGGGGGTCGACGGATCAACGACATCATTGCGAGCCCTGGACTTCGCGTCCGACATGGCCGCGACTCACCATCGTCCATTGCGAATCATGATGTGCTGGCAACTGCGTGATCTGGGAACGATCCCCGGATACGAGCGGGCCGTCGCGCCACTGGACGAGGCCCAACGGTACGTTCAGGGGAAGGTCGATGAGATCGCCACGCATGCGCACGCCGCGCGGGACTGCGACGTGCAGGCGTACGCCTTCCACATCCCCGCGGCGCAGGGATTGATCGACGCGTCCCGCTACGCATCCCACATCGTCGTGGGCACGCGTGGGCTCAATGGCATCAACGCGCATTTCCTGGGATCGGTGTCACGACGGATCGTCGACCTCTCCGAATGCTCGGCGACGATCGTCCATTGATCCCCGACTGGCGATTCCACAAGCCCCTAACAACCAGCAACAATCCATAACAACGGACGAGCCGGTAGCGGAAGAAGAACATGGAACGGAGCGGGGACATGGAATCGGGAGCTGAGGGGGAGGTGTGGGGAATCACACCCGCGGATCACGCGGATCACGCGGATCACGTGCCCGTCGTCTCACTCCCGCCCGTCGTCGGACGCGGATTCCTGCGGCAGTGATTCCTGAGATGCGGATTCCTCAGTCGACGGCTCCTGCGCGTCGCCGTCCTCCATCTGCTCCAGCATCTCCACCTGCGCCGATTCCTCACGTGGGCGCTGGTCTATGACGTCGATGCGGATGTCATCGTATGCGGGTTTCGATTGGACCCAGAGGTGCGGAGACTCGGGGGGCTCGATCTGCGAATGCTCGCCGCATCCATGGTCAAGCGACACGACCCTGCCGTCGTCCGGACTCCACATATTGGCGCACACCCCGAACTGAAGCCCCAGATCACCCTGGATGTGCACAAGGAATCCGCAGGTCGAACAGGGATTACCCGACGCGATTCGCGTTGACATCGACTTGGGGCCATGCGGACCGTGATACCACCGGTCGGCCGTTTGCGAACGCCCCTGGGGACTCAGCACACGGTTGCGCGCCAGCGAGAAACGGTCGATCGCCTCCGCGAGATCGTCCTCCGCGTCATCCTCCGTCGTCAACGAAGCATGATCGTCCATGCCGTCATCGGACTCCTGATCAGCGGCGGATGCGGTGCCTACGGGAACCGAGACGATCCCATCCCCCTCGTCCGCGGATACGGTCGCCGACGAGCCGGGAATGGATCCGCCGTCGGAGACCTCCACGGAATGACCGGAGACTTCCGGCGTCGACCCGACCGAGGCGGCCTCGATCCGATCCCGATCAACGTCCGGACCATCCTGCCGGACGCCGGGTTCCAGCCGCGGATCGTCCGCGAGAGTCCCCATCACATCGGTAACGGAAAGGTCGGAAGGCCTGAGGCGATCCTTCCATGGCGTCCACTCCGGGGACAGGATGGCCTTGTCCGTCGGGACCAACGAGGACTCGTCAACCGTCCAGACGCCACGATCGGCATCGTGGAACAGCGTCACGGACCATTGCCATCCCTCGTATCCGGGCATCAGGCAAACAAAGCGATAGTCGCTGACCCCATCATCCATGGAATGGACATCGACGAAATCCCCGACGCGCGCCGGATCCTCCGCCACGGCCACGGCCGTCGACAATGCGAGGGCACGGGGGTCCATGGGCGCATCCTCAGAAATCACGTCAGTCCTCCACATCGAAACTATCGGCGACCGCACGCAGCAACGACGCCAGCTTCCGGCTTTCAGCAGCAGCGGGATAATGATGGCGTCTCAGTCCGGAGCCCGCGTCGTCCAGAAGCTTGATAAGGTCCTCGACGATGGCGACCATGTCGTCGGGCTTGGGCCGCGTCGCCTTGACCAGAGAGGGACGCGCCCCGAGAACGCGCACGTCAAGGGCCTGCGGCCCCTTGCGCCCATCGACGACCGAGAACTCCACCCGCGATCCCTTTCGCGGAGAAACGGTGGCGTCGATCAGCGACGCGGCAGGCATGAACACGTCATGCCCCGACTCATCCACGATGAATCCGTAACCTTTGCCCGCGTCATACCAACGAACCCGTCCACTCGGCATCCTCACACACCTCGTTCCACACCACGCATCCGGACCATGCGTCCGGCCATTCTCCTGCCGAGGAACAAGTCTACTCCATGCCCCCCTCCCGGCGGAGGAAATCACTGTGGGCCAAGGGGCTGAGCCCGGTTGGAGGAACCGCCTTCATCCGCGGCCTCGCGTTCACGCCGGTCCACGGGGGCGCCTCCCCCGCCCAGATCCTTCACGCCATGGACATGGGGCTTCTGGCGTCGCCGGGGCTCCGCATCCTTCCGCGGGGAACCAGCGCCATGCGTCGTCGCATCATCGACGCGCTCCGCCTGGCCCACGTCCGCGACGGGTGCGATGGGAAGAATAACCGTTATGGTCAGTCCTCCGTTCGGCGATTCCGTGGCCACGATGAAGCCCCTATGGGCTTTGACGACCGAAAGGACGATCGCCATCCCGAGACCGGTCCCGCCCTTCTCTCGCGCGCGTGAGGGATCAGCGGTATAGAAGCGTTCGAATATCTGGGACCGGGACTCCGGAGGAACGCCCGGGCCATGATCGATGAAGCGCATGACGGCGTAATGGGTTCCGATCCGCATCGATCCCCCGACCTCGACGGCGTCAAGGAAGCGCCTCAGGGAACGCTCCTCCAGCGGCATCGAGCTGAAGCTGTCGGGCGATATCGCGGCGGGAAGATCCCCCAGACCGATCTCCACATCCGAATCGGCGGGCGTGTATCGATGAATGTTCCCCACGATGTTGGTGATCACCTGTCTCAGGCGCGAAGGATCACCCGGAAGGGATATCGCCGGAAAGCCACCCTGCTCGAAGGCCAACGCGACCGTCCCCGCGGCGTCGGCGCCGACCTTGATGACGCCGGTCCGGATGGTGCGTTCGGGGTCGAGGGCGTGCAGATCGTCCGAGGCGTCGTGAAGGACCGACGTGAGGTCGACCGTGCTGGTCATGTCGATTCCGCGCCCCTCGTCAAGGCGGGCCAGGGACAGAAGATCCTCGACCAGAACCGTCATCCGCGTGCTGGAGTCCTCGATGTGACGGATCGAGGAATCCGCCCGCTCCAACGCACCAGGAAGCTCGCGCTGCATCGTGTACAACTCGGCATAGCCGTGTATCGCGGCCAGAGGAGTGCGCAGCTCGTGGCTCGCGTCGGAGACGAAGCGCTTCATCTTCTCGGTCGTCCTGGTCTGCTCTTGGAAGCTCTGCTCGATGCGGGCCAGCATGGTGTTCAGGGACGCGGCGAGGGATCCCACCTCGGTGTTCTCGGGCGCGCTGGGGATACGCTCGCTCAGATCCCCCGCGGCGATTTTGGCCGCCGTCTTCTCAATGCGTTTGAGTGGCGCCAATGTGCGCTGTATCAGAACGGTGGCGATGATGACGCTCAATATGATGATGGCTGCCCCCACCATCATGGTGTATCGGGTGAGCGTGTTGACGGTGTCTATCTGATCGCTTAGCGAGAGCCCTATATAGACGACCCCTCCGACGTTGCTGTCTCCATTCTGGTCCTTGTCGACCCATTGCAGCGCAAGCACCCGCCACGGAGCGCGGGCGGCCTGGAGCGTCTCATGGTCCGCCTGCGTGGAGCGCGGCGTCGTCACCTTCGCGGCGGTGGTGAAGGGCTTGCCGAGCTCGGCCGTGCCCATGCTGCCGTCCGGGGGAAGCGAGGGGACGGACACCACCGAGCCTTTGAGGACGGGAACCAGCGGCGTCGCGATGATGACGTTCGACGTATTGCGCATCTGCAGGAAGTAGTCGGTGGGACCGGCCGTCGATTGGCTGCTGTCCCGGCTGCGCAGAAGACCCACGTTGTTGTAGACCAGCTCCGCCTGCTGCACGAGCTGGGTGTCGGTTTTGTTGATGAGATAGTTGCCCACCAACTGGCGGATGGAAAGGGACACGCTCGCCGTCCCGATGATCAGCAGAACCGTTGTGACCGCCACGAGCTTGACGCCAAGGGGCACGCCATCAAGATGGCGCAGCACGAACCGCTTCACGCGGTTCTTCTTCACGCGCCCGCCTTTTCCCGAATCGTGCGCGTCACGATCGACGTCACGATCGGACATGGTGGACTCCCTCACTGAACGGAGCTTCTCCTCGGCGCCCGGATCATATAGCCGATTCCCCTTTTGGTCTCGATCAGAGGGTCGACGCGGGACGTGGTGCCGTCCTCATGCGTGACGACGATGCCGTCGACCTTCTTGCGCAGATAGGAGATGTAGGACTCGACTATGGCCGCGTCCCCTCCCCAGTCATACTGCCATACGTGATCGAGTATCTGAGCCTTGGAAAGGACCCTGCCTTCGTTGTCCATCAGATATCGGAGAAGCTTGTACTCCGTGGGACTCAGGTCGATGGGCTGTCCCGCACGCGAGACGTCATGCGAATCCTCGTTGATCTCAAGATCGCCGACACGGATGATGGGGTCGTCCTCGTCCTGCCCCTGCGTCCTGCGAAGTATCGCCCTTATTCTGGCGACGACCTCCTCGAGGCTGAAGGGCTTGGTCACGTAGTCATCCCCGCCCACGGTAAGGCCCATGACCTTGTCCTGCGTGTCATCCCGCGCGGTGAGGAAAAGAACGGGAGCGTTCACACCCCCCTGCCGGATACGTCTGGTGACGGTGAACCCGTCGATGTCGGGAAGCATGACGTCCATCACGATGAGGTCGGGATGGGTGGACTCGATGACTTTGATGGCCTCGGACCCCGAACCTGCGGCGTTGACCTCAAAGCCAGAGAAATGCAGGGATGCGACAAGAAGTTCACGGATCGACGGCTCGTCGTCGACCACCACGATGGATGCCTCAATCGTTTTGCTCATGCTTCTCAGAATCACCCCCATCGCTGGAAGTTTCCTGAATGCGTTCTGGATGTTCCGTGACCTCGATGTTCCGTGGATTGGTATCGTCGTCATGGAGGCCGCGCGCGCGTCCATGTCGCGGAGTCCGTCCATGAGAGCGCCCTGTGCTGCGGGAACGCCCTGCACTGCGGGAACGCCGGCGCTTCGTGCCACCGGCTCCGCGCGCCCGGACCGCCCGCCGCGGCGCGGCATGACGCCGACGACGACGTTTCGTGACGACCACCGCGACCAGGATCAGCACGGCGAGTCCGGCTATGAGGATTCCCACTCCGATCCACGAGGCCGTGGACGACGTGGAGGAATGCTTCAGCGTGGAGATCTGAGACATCAGAGCCAGCGCCGACGCCGCCCAGTCCCGACCGTTCTCGGACATCAGAGGCTTGGCGGCCGCATCCGACAACGCGTCCACGCTGCTCTGGCTGCGCAGCATGAATCGGAATTCGAGGACACCGCGACCACCAGACTGCCGTCATCCGAACCCACCGCCAGCATCACCGTATTGGATGGCGGCTCCAGCGAGTTAAGAAGATTGGCCGCCCAACTGGCGGTCTTCTTCCCCTCGGGGAAATGCGCGACATACAGCAGCCGGACGCTGACGCCCGTGGTCTTGCGCGTCTCGGTGATGGCATCGCTGACCCGGGAGAAGTCCGACCCCAGAAGATTCTCCGTATCGGTTATCGAATCATTCAAGGATGCGGACGCGGAATCGGACGACGACGAAGCAGACGACGACGCGGAACCCGACGACGAATCGGAGGACCGCGAAGGCGTCGACTCATCGGCCATCGCCCGCTCCGTCATGCACAACACGCCCAACGCCATAATCACGATCACGGCAATCGCCATCAGCGCGATGACGCGCAGCCCGGCGATTCCCCCATCTCTGCGGCGTGCGACCACATCGACGCCATGGGCACGCGCCCGAGAGCTATTGACCATATCGTCCACCTTAGCGGCCCGTACGGCCGCGACACCGAACATCCGACCCGAAAGGACCCCATCATGGCACAATACCAAGTCGATTCCGAGCACATCCTCTCATCAAGCGCCGCCGTGAACTCCTCGATCAGCTCCATCCGAGACGCCGTCAACGGGATGTACGCCAATCTCGCCGATCTGCAGAGCGTATGGCGTGGAGGCGCGGCTACCCAATTCACGGCGGTCGTCGAACAATGGCGCAGCGCGCAGCAGCATATGGAACGGTCTCTGGAATCCATACAGCAGGCGCTCGTCCAGGCATCCGACGTCTATTCACACGCCGAGACGCAGGCATCGCAGCTGTTCTCGCAGTCCTGACGCCAGAGCAGCCTCCGCCGGACCGGCGCGGCTCTCCGCTCTTCGTCGATGGACGCGCATCTCATGGGCACGTACATCGACGAAGGACAGGAACGGAGGACGGATCGACGAAAGAGCGGGACGCATGCCCGAGAATAAGAGGAAAAGGGTCCGTTGACCACGATTCATCGTGGTCAACGGACCCTTTCGACAACACGAACCTCCGGACGATTCCATCCCACTTCCGTGGATGGAATCATCCGTTATGGTCTGCTACCTATCAGGTGCTACCTATCAGTAGCCCATGTCGGCGCTGGGAGCGGGAGCGGCGGGAGCCGGCTCCGGCTTGTTGGCGACGACGGCCTCGGTCGTGAGGAACAGACCCGCGATGGAGGCAGCGTTCTGCAGAGCGGAACGGGTCACCTTCACCGGGTCGGCGACGCCCGCGGAGAGAAGATCCTCGTAGACGTTGGTCGCCGCATTGAATCCCTGTCCTTCAGGAAGCTCACGGACCTTGTTGAGCACCACGTCTCCGGACACACCGGAGTTCTCGGCGATCTGCTTGATCGGAGCCTGGACCGCGCGGAAGACGATGGCCGCTCCCGTGGCCTCCTCGTCCGTCAGGGTCGTGATCTCGGTGGCGGACTCAGCCTTCTTCGCGGCCTGAACCAGCGCCACTCCGCCTCCGGGAAGCAGGCCCTCCTCGATGGCCGCCTTCGCGTTGCGGACGGCATCCTCGATGCGATGCTTGCGCTCCTTGGCCTCGACCTCGGTCGCGGCGCCGACCTTGATGACGGCCACGCCACCGGCGAGCTTGGCAAGACGCTCCTGCAGCTTCTCGCGATCGTAGTCGGAGTCCGTGTTCTCGATCTCCGCGCGAATCTGCGCCACACGGGCATCGACGTCGCCCTTGGCTCCGCCGCCGGACACGATGGTGGTCTCGTCCTTGGAGACGATGACCTTCTTGGCGGTTCCGAGAACGGACATGTCGATGGAGTCGAGCTTGAGTCCCAGCTCATCGGAGACGACCTGAGCACCGGTCAGGATGGCCATGTCCTGAAGCATCGCCTTGCGACGATCGCCGAAACCGGGGGCCTTGACGGCGCAGGAGTTGAACGTTCCGCGAATCTTGTTGAGGATCAGGGTGGGAAGGGCCTCCCCATCGACGTCCTCGGCGATGATCAGCAGGGGCTTGCCCGTCTTCATGACGAGCTCCGCGATATGGACGACATCGTTCTGGCTTGACAGCTTGCCCGAGGTCAGAAGGATGTAGGGATCCTCCAGAACAGCGGTCTGCTCATCGGCGTTGGTCACGAAATAGGGCGCGATGTACCCCTTGTCGAAGCGCATGCCCTCGGTGAACTCAAGATCCAGACCGAAACGGTTGTTGTCCTCGACCGTGACGACGCCATCCTGCCCGACCTTGTCCAGAGCCTCGGCGATCTTCTCTCCGACCTCGGGGTCCGCAGCGGAGATCGTGGCCGTCGCCGCGATCTGCTCCTTGGTCTCGACGTCCTTGGCGCTGGCTATGAGCTCCTTGACGATGGCCGCCGAAGCCTTCTCGATGCCACGACGAAGGGCGATGGGGTTGGATCCGGCCACGACGTTCTTGAGACCCTCATGGACCAGCGACTGTGCCAGAACGGTCGCGGTGGTGGTTCCATCACCGGCGACGTCGTCCGTCTTCTTCGCGACCTCCTTCACCAGTTCGGCGCCGATGCGCTCATAGGGATCCTCAAGATCGATCTCCTTGGCGATCGACACGCCATCGTTGGTGATGGTGGGAGCCCCATAGGACTTGTCGAGAACGACGTTGCGGCCCTTCGGCCCCAGCGTGACCTTCACGGTGTCGGCGAGCTTGTCGAGACCCGCGAGCATTCCCTGACGAGCTTCCTCGTCGTATGCAATGATTTTTGCCATCGTTCCTCCACATATGGCTTGCGGTGTGTGTTCCACTCGTGGCGGATGGGCTGTGGTCGACCGTCAGCTGCCGGCTTATCACTCACCTGTCTCGAGTGCTAACTCGGAGATTAGCACTCTAGCGACCGGAGTGCCAACCGGCGCTTTGGCGATTGCGCTTACGGCTTGAACAACACGAACGGCGGGGTCCGGTTCCTATGGAACCGGACCCCGCCGTTACCGTCCGAAAACAATCAGATACGAGTCACGGAAGTGGCCTGAAGACCCTTGGGGCTCGACTCAGACTCGAACTCGACCTTGTCGTTCTCGTGAAGCGTCCTGTGTCCTTCACCCTGAATGACGGAGTAGTGAACGAACACGTCCTCCGAGCCATCATCAGGGGTAATGAAACCATAACCCTTCTGATCATTGAAAAACTTAACGGTACCTTGTGCCATAGCAATCATCCCTCGTTAGAGCACCGCACAGATATACAGAAGAGTCCGACTGATTTCGCGCTCACCATCTCGCGGCCTAATCCACTATAGCGTCACCTCGATATAAAACGCCGAGATTTCCACTAATTGAGATGATGAATTAATTGAGATGCCGAATCTCTGAGATGCGTAAATCACGCCATCAGTCGAGCAGCACCACGACTATCGGGGCACTCAGGCCACTCTGCTGAAGCACCTCGCTGATGCCCAGGGACGACGCCACATCCTTGGCCGTGGCCTCGTCCGCCTCGTCCTGATACCAGACGACGGTCTGATCGGGAAGCGTGGATCCGGACGGATTGGCCGCCGTGACGCTGGTGTAGCCCGCCTGTTGGAGGACTCCTGCCTTGGTTCCCGCATAGCCCGAGATCCCCGTCGCGTTGACGACGCGGACGGCCGTGGACTTGTCGACCGACTGCGTGGCCGTGGCGGACGTCGACGACTCCGATGGCTGGGCCGTCGTCGAGGATTCCTGCGCGCTGGACGATGACGACGACGAAGCCGAGGCCGAGGTCGAAGCCGTCGACGTCGACGCGGTTCCGCTCGCGACCGTGGTGGAGCCGGAGGACCCCGCACCGAACAGCGAGCCGACATGAGCTATCTGACCCGAGAAGACGCCCCACACAAGAAGGCCCGCAAGCGCGGCCACGACGATGGAGATAAGAACGGGGGCCATACGCACGCCCAGGGAGCGGTTGCCGCGATGGATTCCTACAGGCCCCTGGGGGGGATCGTCGAAAGCGTCCCTATCGATGATTACGCCGTTATTGCGGTCCTTACGCGCCATGATGGCCTTCCCTTCGCTGCGACTACCTGTCGTAGTCTACCGGTTCGCCGCCCTCGCCGGATCACCGCGACGATGACATGCACCGTATATACACGCGAATGCGCACGATTCCGGTCAAAGCCCATGCCGACGCCCGCTCATCGGCGTCATCACCCCTCATGATAGGCCGCTCCGCCCGGCGGGCGTCCACGGACACGGGATCGCACGATATCGGACGATACTACTGTGGAGTCCATGACCCCATCGAGAATCAAACCCCTCAGCGAACTCATCGATCCTGATTGGGCACAGGCCCTGTCGCCCGTGGAGCCGCAGATCCACGCCATGGGAGACTTCCTGCGCGCCGAAAACGCACAGGGCAGGCCATGGCTTCCCGCGGCGCCGAACATCCTGCGGGCCTTCACGATCCCCTTCCGATCCATCAAGGTCCTCATCGTCGGGCAGGATCCGTATCCCACCCCCGGCCATCCCGTGGGGCTGAGCTTCTGCGTGTCGCCGGACGTCTCGCCTCTTCCCCGGAGCCTTACGAACATCTTCCGCGAGCTATGCGACGACGTCCACGTCCCCGAGCCGGCCACCGGCGACCTCACGCCATGGACGCGTCAGGGCGTCATGCTGCTGAACAGATGCCTGACCGTCCGCGTCGGAAGCCCCAACAGCCATCAGGCAGAGGGTGGGAGCAGATCACCCAGACGGCGATCGAAGCCCTCAACGCCAGAAAGGATCCCTCGGGCCGGCCCCTCCCGTTGGTGGCGATACTCTGGGGTCGCAACGCTCGCAATCTCAGGCCCCTGCTCACCAACGCCGCGGTTATCGAATCCGCACATCCCAGCCCCCTGTCGGCCTCACGGGGATTCTTCGGATCACGTCCCTTCTCACGGACGAATCAGGCGCTCGCGGCCATGGGAGCGCAGCCGGTTGACTGGGAGCTCCCCTCATAGCTCACAGCGCACGGTCACACACACCGTTAGAATACTGTCCGTCCCATACCCTTCGTCACGAGAGCCAACCACAATGCCGCTTCCCCCACCACGTCCGCATATGCCTTTGAGAGCCGCCTCCGCACAATCGACGGACCCCGACACGCCACAGCGGCAGACGGTGTCCCCCGACTCGGTGCGGTATGCCAATGCCCTTGCCGAGAGAATACGGGCCCGCTTCTCGACCGCGCTGGTCGGCCAGGAGGCCCTTCGCGAAGCCCTGATCGTGACGATGGCCGCGGGGGGGCACATCCTTATCGAATCCGTTCCCGGACTCGCGAAGACGACCGCGGCACGCACTCTTGCGGCATCCGTGTCGGGAAGCTTCAAAAGGATCCAGTGCACGCCCGACCTCATGCCATCGGATCTGGTCGGCACCCAGATATTCGACTTCGCCTCGCAACGCTTCGTAACCCAGATCGGACCGATACACGCCAATATCGTTCTTCTGGACGAGATCAACCGGGCCAACGCCAAAACGCAATCGGCGATGCTTGAGGCCATGGCCGAGGGCGCGACGACGATCGGGGGCGAACGCATCCCCCTCCCCTCGCCCTTCATGGTCATCGCCACGCAGAACCCCATCGAGGAGGAGGGAACTTTCGCGCTCCCCGAAGCCCAGATGGATCGCTTCATGATGAAAACCGTGATGACCTATCCGAGCCCGGAGGACGAGAAGGCCATGCTGTCGATGCTGTCGGAGCGCGACAACGACTCCGACATCCCCTCGTCGTCCCGGACCGAGCCGCTGAGCATAGAGGACATCACATTTATCAGGGCGACGTCCCGACGGATCCACGTATCGGACTCCATCATGTCCTACGCCGTGAATCTGGCGTGGACCACGCGCGGCGGCGGACCGAACCCCATCAAAGGACTTTCGAACAAGGTCAGGCTCGGCGCGAGCCCCCGAGCCTCCATCGCCCTGATACGCACCGCGCAGGCAAGCGCGCTGCTGTCGGGACGCGACTACGTCATCCCCGAGGACGTGCGCCGCTTCACCCATGACGTCATGCGGCACCGGCTTCTTCTCACCTTCGAGGCGCTCGCCGACGGGGTCACGGCGGACCAGATCATCGACCAGATCATCGAGGCGGTTCCCGTTCCATGATCCCATCCACAAGCCACGACGATCCCATCCGTCGAAAAATCGAGCGGCTTGGATCCTCGTTAAGCCTTCCCACGGTCCATCGAGCTCTGGGAATACTCGAGGGCGAACACCCCTCGGGCAGAGCCCCGGGCAACGGCGACTTCATGGACATCCGACCGTACACGACCGAGGACGAGGCACGGTCGATCGACTGGAAGGCCAGCGCCCGCATGGGAAGGCCAGTGGCGGTCAGACGGGAGCGGATGGCCACGTCACGCGTATGGATGCTTCTCGACACGGGTCGGGAGATGACGGGGACGTGCGCCGATGGCGAGAAGGCCTTCATGGTGGCGGCCAACGCGTTATGCCTCGTCGCCGCTCTGAGCCTGCGCAGATTCGACGACATCTCCTTCGTCACCGGAGACTCGCACAGCATCGTGCGGATGCCGTTCCATGGAACCCTTCCACGGTTCGAGGCGATCGTGGACTCGCGTCTCAGGGACGGCTGGGACCACCCGCGGGATGTGGGCGCGCTGGTGTCATACGCGAATCGCATCGCCGACAGGCGGTCGCTGGTGATCATCGCCACCGACGCCCATGCCATAACCGACGAGCACATCCAGGATCTGGCGCGCGTCGCCCACACCCATCCGCTGCTCGTGGTGAGCGTCTCCACCGCGAACCCCCTGCGCGGGCATCGGTATCGGCTCAGCGACGGCCGCGGACGACGAATCCCCGCGTTCATGATCGATCCCGAGGCCGCCGACGAGATCGACGCCAGACGGGCATACTCGTCAGCGAGGCTTGACCGCGAGCTTACCCACATGGGGGCGCGTCACGTGCAGGCGGATTCCAGTCAGACCATGTTCGACCGGCTCATCCATGAAGTCTCCCGGGCGCTGGCGCCCTCGCGGAGCGGATCGGGCTTCGCCGACGCCTCGTCATGGAGGCGCACATGATCTCAGCCATCGACGTGTCGCATCTCTCCGTCGTCCAGACCGGTTCCGCCGGCCCTCTCATCCTTGCGCTTATCGTGTCCCTATCGTTGGGGGCTTTTCTTCTGTGCGCGGCGGTGTTCCTATCCAGACCGCGCTCCGCACATGGATCCGCGCCCGTACGGGGAGCCCACCGGGGATCCTCCCAGCGAGATGCATGGAGGGCCCGTGTCGAGACCGTCGTCGATCGGAACGCCGAGGGAGGACTCACCGACGACGAGTCCTATGCCGCGCTGGCCCGGATAGCCAGGGAATTCGCCGAGGAGAACACGGGCTCCAGCATGACGTCGCGAACATTGTCCGACATCGCTCAGCTGCGAACGAAAACATCGGACACCGCAGGGATCGATCTTCTCCGACACACCATCGCCGCGTTGTACCCCGCGGAGTTCTCCGACCGCAGCCATGATCGGACGGCCCGCGAGACGACCGTCAGACGGGCGGGCGATTGGGTTCTCACCCTCGTGGACAGGTGGCATCGATGATCACCTTCCAATGGCCCTTCGTCGGCCTTGCCGCCGCCATCCTCTCGCTGGCCGTCATCGTGGCGGCCCGCCTCATGGACCGCCGATCCGACCGCCGTCATCCCCCGGAGCATGATCCGCAGGTGTTCGATCTGTCCGAAGCCTGGGAGAGCGAACGCGGATCGGCGATCCTCACCCGGTGGAGACGGCTCAACCGACTCGCCGTCACCATGCTGGCCATCGTCGTCGCGCTGTCGGTGGTCCTCCTGGCCCGCCCCTCCCAGGTGAGCACGGGGATCCACCATTCGTCGAACCGTGACATCATCCTGTGTCTCGACGTGTCCGGATCGACCCTGCCCTACGACCGCCAGGTCATCGACACCTACCTCGAGGTGGCGAGGAACGCCTCCGGGGAACGCATAGGTCTGAGCATCTTCAACTCCACGTCCCGTACGGTCTTCCCCCTGACCGACGACTACGATCTCGTCGAGAAGGAGCTGTCGGAGGCGAGCTCCACGCTCAAGGACGTCCAATCGCAGAGCGACATCGACCATATGAGCGACGAGGACTATCAGAAGATCTCGGATTGGCTCGACGGAACGCAGAACCGTAAGGACTCCACGTCGCTGATAGGCGACGGACTGGTGGGATGCGCCTCGATGCTTCCGGGCGTCGTCTACGGAAGCGCCTCCTCGCAGTCCACGGGCTCCGGCTCATCCGAGACGACGGGCAGGCAGGCATCGATCCTTCTGGCCACCGACAACGTGACCGCCGGCGATCCCACCTACACTCTGGACGAGGCCCTCGCCATCACGTCGAAAGCCTCCATCACGGTGGACGGATTGTTCTCCGGCCCCTCGGACACCCTTGACGGCGAGGACGCCTCAACGATGCGCACGCTCATCACCGGACACGGGGGGACGTTCCTGTCGACGACGGCCCAATCCTCGGTGCAGGATCTCGTCCGCGACCTGGAATCGAGACGTTCCCGGAACGACAGGGAGCTGACGCGGGCCTCCGTGATCGACGCTCCGGCCTGGTGGGTCCTCGCCGTGGCCGTGATGATGGCCCTGTGGCTGGCGACGGCGGGAAGGCTGAGACGATGAGCGCAATCACATGGACACCATTGTGGGGCTGGCCCGTCGCATCCCTCATCGCCGTGGCGATGCTGGCCATGGGGATCATGCAGATCGTGCTGTGGCGGAGATCTCGGGGCGGGCCCACCGACGTCACCGCCGGATCCGTCGCACGCCGCGTGGTCATGTGCCTGGCGGTGGCGGCGGCCGTCGTCGCCCCATCGCTGACCGTCTCCGTCACCACGACCGCGGTCCGGAACACGGACGTGGTGATAGCCGTGGACGTGACCGGATCCATGGCCGTCACGGACGCCCGATATGGCTCCGCGGAATCCGTGAGCAGGATATCGGCGGCGTCCTCGGCCGTCAAGGACATCACCGACATGTACGCGGACTCGAACTTCTCGGCGATCAGCTTCGGATCCTCGGCCAGCGTGGACGTCCCGTTGACACCCGACACGCTGGCCGTCGACAACTGGGCCGACCGACTGACCGTGGAGCCGACGTCGACGTCCAGCGGATCCAGTCTCGACACCCCGCTGGATCTTCTTCTGCGCACCCTCAAATCCATTCGTGACGGCCATCCCCATGACGAGATAATCCTCTATCTCGTCACGGACGGGGAAAACACCAGCGCCGAAACACGACGAACATACTCATCGTTGCGCGCCTATCTCGACGACGCCTTCGTTCTGGGGACCGGATCCACACAGGGCGGCCGGATACCCGTGTCCTCAGTGGACAGGACGACCGACGACGGCGGAAAATCGTCGTCGGAAAGCCCGGAATGGGTTATCGATCCAACCACCGGAAAACCGGGGACATCGCGGATGGACACCAAGGAACTGGAGTCCCTGGCCGATGAGATGGGCGGCACGCGCGTCATAATGACGAAGGATGCGACCGCACGGCAGGCCATGTCCTCCTCCACGGGAAAGTCGTGGAGAACCCGCACGACCCGAAGCTCCACCACCACGTCATCCCCCATCGTCTGGCCCATCGCGGCGGTTATGCTCGTCGTCTCGCTGTGGGAGCTGACGGTCTGGCTACGAACCAGCAGGAGGCTTCTGTGAGACACGATCCATCATCCACGCGGGGTCCGGCACGCGCCGGACTCCTGACACGGGCCGTCCTCGTCGTCCTCGGTCTGGCCCTCATCGCGCTGGCGACCGTGGCGGGAATCAATGTGGTCGGGTCCCGGATGTCCGCCAACGCGGCCGAGGCCCTTACGTCGAATCTTCGCGCCGCATCGGCCAAGGACGCGGATCTCAACGGGCTTCTGGCGCTCCAGAAGCAAACGGATTCGCAGTTCGCGACCGTGCTGGGGATGAAAGGCGTTCTGCTGCCATCCGTGCGAGAACCGGCTCAACGCAACGCCTCGACCTCGCTGCGTCTGACCAAGCTCATCGAGAAGCAGCTGAACGGCAGCCAGTCCTCATCGACCTCCCAGTCAACCGCAAGCCCGTCGCCCACATCCTCGTCGACATCGACGTCGTCGCAGTCCCTGACAGACGAACAGCGACAGGAGATCGAGAAGCTGCTCAAATCCAATTCCAGCACGGGATCGTCATCGTCCCCCACGCCGACAACCTCCAGTTCGAGCGGAGGGTCGGTTCGCCCCTGGTAGGACGCCCACGCCGGTCGCGTGTGATGTCATGATGACGGCAGGAATGAATTCCCGCGCGCGTCCGACCACATTCCCGCTTGCCCGGCATGACGCCGATGGCCTTGGTGTTCAATCGACGCCATGAGCCTTCCCTCCATCATCGACGTCAGCACGCCCGCCGCGATTATGACCGACCTGCTATGGCGGTCCGTGGCCATGCAGGTGGAGGCGATCATGTCTCTGCCGATGGCCTGCATGGATCGCGCCGTCGAGGACCTCAGAGGATTGCCCGCCATGACGCCGACTGAATGGACGGGCGAGTCCCATGAGCGCTTCATGGCATGTCTCGCCCGGCACGTCACCGTGGGGATGGATCTGCATGAACGCATCCGGATGGAATGGGCCCGTGCCGATTCGGAGCTGTCCCGATGAGCCGGCGAGTGAGCTCATCCGTATCCGGTGGCCGTCTGAGCGTCGCCGACGAAGCCCTTTCCAACGCCTTCATCGCGACGATCCGGGACAGGGCGCGCTCGTTCACGAGGCTCGGCTTTCTGTGGACCATGGCCGGACTCGAGATGGAAGGGGCGGTGTTCCGGGCTCTGATGGGCGGATCCATCGACCCCACCCAAGCCACCCGGTCGGCGACGATCCGCCGTCAATCCGAACAGTGCGCCGTCTACGCCCGGTCCTGCGACTCTCTGGGAAGATCCCTCATGACCCTCGCCGATCAGGTCGCCCGAGCCCATGGCCTCCACTCGCAGGCCGAAGGCATCACGCGCTCCTTGATCGCATCCCTCATGCGCGCCATGGGATCAGTCAATCCGCTGGCTCCGGTCGCGGCGGCGCTTGTCCCGGCCACGGCGGGCGTCCTCAAGGGCGTTCTCACCCGTGGATCGGTGAACATCGCGGACGCGCTGGAGCCATCGTCACCTCTTCATGAGGGGGCCGTGTCCTCGCTGGCGGCGACCATCGCCGGCCGTCCCCTCGAAATCCCCTTCACGGGGACGAACACCCTGGCGCAGGCCGCCGGAAGACTCGCGGCCATCACCGCGCGCATCACCGACCGTCTCCAGGGGAACCATCTGACGGTCACTCCGGTCACGCCCTCCCAGGAGGTGGCGCTGGCGTCGCGATCCATCCCCAACGTTCTGGAGAACCTGCGGAGGCTCTCGCAGGAGAGGCTCGGTCGCACGGATCTGCACAGCGGGCTGTCCTACGCGACCATCGCCATCCAGGAGTACGTCAATCCCTCGGGCGAGCGCGTCTGGCTCGTCCTGGTTCCGGGAACGGACGGCGAGCAGGATTCCCCCTTCGGATGGGAGCAGAACGTCGAGCTGATGAGCTCCGATCCACGTCAGCGCATGCGGGCGGACAGCGCCCGCATGGTCGTCGAGGCGATGCGCCGGGCGGGCATCGGGAAGAACGATCGCGTCGTCATGGCCGGCCATTCACAGGGCGGCATAGTCACGGCCGCGATCGCGTCGGACATGTCGGACTCCTTCACTATCAGCCACGTCATCACCGCAGGCTCCCCCATCGCCAATCATCCGATTCCATCATCGACGAGCGTGACCAGCATCGAGATGGAGGATGAGCTGGTGGCCGCGCTCGACGGGGCCGCCAACCCGGATGGGGACAATAAGGTCACCATCCGCGGACGCGTCAGCGAATCCTCTCAGGATGTGGGGACTCCCGTCAAGGACGCCTCCGAGGACACCGAGATCACCCATTGGCTCCAATACCATCAGGCAGCCTACGCGGATGCGGCGTCATGGGGATCGCCACAGGTCCTCGAGCATGACCGCAGGGTGTCGTCCCTGCTGTCGGGATCTCTTGTGTCGACCTCGTACTGGCAGGGACGCATGGGTTATGGCGCCGCATCGGAGAAATCCGCGCCATGATCCGCCGGACGGTCATAAAGGGTCCACGGTTCACGCCTCGACGTACTGTGTATGCCATGAACCTGACTGAGATATCCCCCGCCATCGCCCTGTCTCCGCTTGATGGACGCTATCGCCGCCAGACCCATCCGCTCGTCGAGTTTCTGAGCGAACCGGCTCTGAACAGAGAACGGATGCGCGTCGAGGTCGAGTGGATGATTCTTCTGGCCAATGGCTACAAGGGCAACGGGAACAGGCCCCTTGTCACGGGCGTCCATCCCCTCACCGACGTCGAGAAGCGGTTCCTCCGGGACATCCCCGAAGGCTTCGACGAGGCCGCGATCGCCAGACATGCCGCCCACGAGGCCGTCACCCACCACGACGTGAAGGCGGTCGAATACTCCATCGACGACGCGCTGGAAGCGGCCCGGAGCGCCCTGCCCGAAGGCAGCCAGCTTCCCCGTCTCACGACTCTGGTCCACTTCGCCTGCACATCCGAGGACATCAACAATCTGTCGACGGCGCGATGCGTCAGGAACGCCGTCGAGAACGTGTGGCTTCCCAAAGTCCAGGCCATCGTCGATGAGCTTGACGAGAAGGCCCATCTGTACAGGGCGCGGCCGATGCTGTCGCTCACCCATGGACAGCCCGCCACTCCCACGACCCTCGGCAAGGAGCTCGCGGTGTACGTCCACCGTCTCGACCGCCAGCTGCGGCGCGTCCGTGCCCAGGAATACCTCGGCAAGCTCAACGGGGCCACGGGTACGTTCGGAGCGCATATGGCGGCCGTCCCGCAGGTGGACTGGATCGACGTCTCGCGCGTCTTCGTGACGGAGCGCATGGGACTGACCTGGAATCCGTTGACCACCCAGATCGAAAGCCACGACTGGCAGGCCGAGCTGTACGGCGCCATCAGCCACGTGAACCGCATTCTGCATAATCTCGCCGTTGACGTCTGGATGTACATCTCCCGCGGGGTTTTCGCGCAGGAGGCCGTCAAGGGGGCCACGGGATCCTCGACCATGCCCCACAAGATCAACCCCATCCGTTTCGAGAACGCGGAGGCGAACCTCGAGCTCTCATGCGCCATGCTGGACTCGCTGTCCGCGACGTTGGTGGAGAGCCGCTGGCAGCGCGATCTCACGGATTCGACCACACAGCGCAACATAGGATCGGCGATGGGATACTCGGTCCTCGCCATGGACAACCTCGACGCCGGTCTGCGGTCGATCCATCCCAACGAGGCCGTCATGGACCGCGAACTCGATGACAACTGGGAGGTTCTGGGCGAACCGATCCAGACGGCCATGAGGGCCGCGGAGCTCGCCGGGCGCACCGGCATGGAGCATCCCTATGAGCAGGTGAAGGAGCTGATGCGAGGACGCGCGATCTCGCAGGAGGACGTCGAACGCTTCATCGATTCCCTCGACTTCGACGACGAGACCGCGGAAAGACTGAGGCGTCTGACACCGGCCTCCTACACGGGCTGCGCGGACAAGCTGGTTGACTTCGACCGCCAATGAGCAACGCCGCATCCGTTTCCTCCAAGGACCGACATCCCGCATCGGCCCACGGGCAGACCACCGTTCTCGACAGTCCCCCGCACCTGACGCGGAGCCTGGGCGACATCGTTCACGCAGGGATAGCCCTCATCTGCGGGATCATCGTCCTTCTGACGTCGTCCATGCTCCAGGGCGTGACATCCGGCGTCGAGTCCGACGCCCACACCGCCGTCCGATCCGTCGACTGGCTGATGAACCTTCCCGCGTCAATGCTTCAGCAGCTGGTCACGGTGATGATCGTCATGACCGTGCTCATCCATCTGCTAACGAGCCGGGCATGGGCGCAGTCGGCGATGTCCGTCATCGCGCTGTTCGTGGGATATGGGGCCGCATGGGCGCTGTCGATGGCCCTGTTCCGCATCGGGGACACCTCGATGCTGTCGACGCTGGATTCCCTGGAGTTCGGTCCGCAGACCATGCTGCTTCCGGACATCTATGCGGGCCTGGGATCCTTCCTCACCATGGCCGGGCCGCAGCGGACGCGGTCCTCCGTCAAATGGGGATGGAGTGCCCTGCTTTTCATGGCGGTCCTTCTGGTGGCGGTCCTGTGGTATTCCGTCGCGGGAACGCTGGTCTCGCTGGCCGTGGGACGGACGGTCGGTTCCCTGCTGCGATTCGCCTCGGGAACCATGAATCAGGGGATCTGGGGGAACCAGATCGTGCAGGCCCTGCGTTCCATAGGATTGGATCCGCGGACGCTCAGCTGCAGGGATAGGGATTCCTCCATCCATGCGGTCCCGACCGCCGTCCTGGATGACGACCTCATCGACGGGTCGCGCCTCTACGACATGACGACCCGGGATGACGAACGATACGTCGTGTCCGTGCTGGACAGCCAGATTCACGTCGCCGGATACCTCAACCAGCTGTGGCAATGGGTGAGGCTGCGCGGGATCCCCGTAAGAAGGGACAGATCCGTTTTCGACGCGAACCATCATCATCTATCGATGATCCTGGGACTCGCACATGTGGGCCTGCCGACACCGCGGGTGTACGGCACCGCCGATTCCGGTGAATCCTCGCTGCTGGTGCTTCCCGCCGACGGGACGCCCCACCCCTATGACGCATCCATGATGGACGACGCCGCTGCGGTCGCCTTCATGACGTATCTGGACACGGCCAATCGAAGGGGTTACACCCATCGACATATCACACCCGCGTCACTGGCGATCCTTCAGGACGGCACTCCCATCATCGCGGGATGGCAGAACGGCGACTGCGCGAGCGCCAACGCCAACATTACGGTGGACAGGGCGCAGATCATCATCCTGCTGTCCGCGTGCATGGGCGTCGAACGCACCATAGCCAACGCCCGTCAGGTATGGGACGACGACGTCCTCCTGTCTCTTTCGCCCTTCATCCAACGCGCCGCGGTGCCCATGGGGACCCGGGCCCTTCCCGAATGCACCAGACAACTGATCTCGTCCGTGCGGTCCTCGCTGCAGGCGCTGGCCGCTGACGACGCGGACACCGTCCAGACCGTCAGCATCTCACGGTTCAGCCTCAAGTCCTTCATCACGATCGCGTTGTCGGTGGTCGCTGTGGCCGTCGTGTTCACCCAGCTGCGTCCCGACGACGTCATCGCTGCGGTGAGAAACGCCAAACCGATTATGGCCGCCCTGTGCGTGGCCCTCAGCATCGTCGCATGGATGGGATCGGCCCTGACTCTGGGGATCTTCATCGACAAGGAGCGCCGGAACTGGCCCGCGCTGTTCATCACCCAGATAGCGTCCGGGTTGACGGCCGTCTCGATGCCGGCAGGAGTGGGACCCGCGTTCGTCAACTTCCAGCATCTTCGGCGTCGGGGGCTGCGCAGCGCCGACGCCACCGCGGCCACGAGCGCCACATGGGCGGTCCAGGGACTGACGACGATCCTTCTGACCATCGTCATCGGCCTTTTCACCGGGCGCAACACCCTGTCGGGAGCGATTCCGACCAACACGCTGATCATCGTCATCGGCATCGTGACCCTGGCGTTCTGCCTGGCCATGATCATCGCGCCCATACGCAGGCTCATCACCGACAAGTACCTGCCCCTGGCGGCGGTCTACGCGCGGCGCTTCATCGACATCCTCGCCCGCCCCGACAGACTCGTCATAGGATTCCTCGGGGCGGTCATCCTCAACCTCGCCACCGCCCTGAGCTTCTGGGTGGCTCTGCTGGCCTTCGGTAGGAGAACCAATCCGGTGGAGACGATATTCGTCTTCCTGCTGGCCAACACCCTGGCCTCCGCAGTCCCCACTCCGGGCGGACTGGGCGCCGTCGAGGCGGCCCTGACTCTGTCCTTCAGCGGAATGGGCGTCCCGGCGGGAATCGCGCTGTCCGCAACGCTTCTGTACCGGGTCGTCTTCTACTGGCTGCGCATCCCCGCGGGCGCCGTGGCAATGAGGTGGCTCTCGGCCCACGAACAGATCTGATGGTCGCGAAGAAGACGTGAAAACCCCGAGAAACGCACTCCCTCGCGGAAAACTGAGGTATCATCAATTGTTGAACGTGGCCTGAGAACTTAGAGAAGGCCCCTGACCAAAAAGGATGCTTTCATGGCATACAACAAGTCTGATCTCGTCTCCAAGATCGCGCAGAAGTCCAACCTCACGAAGGCCCAGGCCGAGGCTGCGGTCAACGCGTTCCAGGACGTCTTCGTTGAGGCGATGCAGTCTGGTGAGGGCCTCAAGCTCACCGGACTCTTCTCAGCTGAGCGTGTCAAGCGTGCCGCGCGCACCGGACGCAATCCCCGCACCGGCGAGACCATCGAGATTCCCGCGTCCTACGGAGTCCGCATCTCCGCCGGTTCGCTGCTGAAGAAGGCCGTTACCAAGTAACGCCATCCCCTCGGTTTCATTTCCGGAGCATCAGGGAGGATTCGACATCCGCCATGATGACGCTGTGATGTGATTCATCGTCGACGGTGGAGGACGGAACATCGCAGTTCCGCCCTCCACCGTTTTTTCGTCCCCGACTTTCCCTTCCCCATATTGCCGTTTCCCCATATTGTCGTTTCGCCATATTGCCGTTTCCCCATATTGTCGTTCCCCACGGCTTTTCCACAGCGCCATCACACCGTCACGTAATCACACCGTCACGTCGGACGCGGAATCCGAAGAGGGATCCAGCATGCGCATCACCAGACGGTAGTCCTCGGACGGCTTCGTGTCGAAGGGATCGATGAGGAACGCCTCATGCCGGTCATCCCCCCCTATGGCCAGCCGCGTCCAGTCGCAGGACCATTGACGGGATGATTGCAGCGCACGACGCATGAACTCCCCGCGAAGCGCCGCCCGGGTGTCCGATGGAGGATTCTCGACGGCCATGTCTCCCGTCCTGGCGTCGACCTCCGACACCATCATCCCATGCCGGACCAGAGCCTCGAATGATGCGCCATTGACGATGTCATGGTAGTCGAAGTCCAACTGGACCAACCTCTTGGGGTCGCCGGAACCGGAACAACCGGCGTCGAGGTCACCGGAATGCCTGTCCTTCCACCGATCCATAAGCCGCTTTTTGGCCGCCCAGTCGACCCGGTCGGCGATCGCCTCGACGTCATCCGCCGCCGCGGCGTCGACCACCCGCGTCCATTGCGCCACTATCGAACGGGCCGTCGATACGGTGAGCGCGGCGTCGACCTCCTCACCATGCGAATCGAGGAACCGCGTGACGACGTCGATGTAGCGGCGCTGGACGTCGACGGCGGTGACATCCGCCGCAGACGCCGCATCCGACCCTCCATGCAGTCCTGCACGGCTCGCCAGCTCGATGGGGGCGTGAACGCCCTCGACGCTGATGATTCGGTTGGCCTGACGCGGATCCGCCAACGCGCAGCCGTCCAGACCCGAGGGAACGCCCCTGCGCGCGGCGTCCTCCATCACGCACAGGACGAGATGGGTGGTGGCCAGCTTCATCCGCGTGGCGAACTGGGAACGGTTCGAATCGCCGATGATCACATGGAGCCGGCGGAACTCATCGGGATCGGCATGGGGTTCGTCCCTGGTGTTGACCATCGGGCGGGAGCGCGTAGTCGCGGAGGACACCGCCTCGTCAAGGAATCCGGAGCGCTGGGTGAGCTCGAATCCATGGGAGGTGAGACGCCCGGCCCCCGTGAAGATCTGACGCGTCACCAGAAACGGGAGAAGCTCGCGCTCCACCATGTCCAGCGAGACGAAACGCCGGACGAGATAGTTCTCGTGGCATCCGAACGAATGCCCCGCGGAATCCACGTTGTTCTTGAAAAGATGGATTCTGACGGGACGCCCGGTCGCCGCCCGCATCCTGCGTTGGACATCGTTGGCGAGGCGGGACATCACGATCTCCCCGGCACGATCCTGGACCATGGCGTCATGGGGATCCCGGCATTCGGCGGTCGCATACTCCGGGTGGGACCCCACATCAAGATACAACCGCGCGCCGTTCGTGAGATAGGTGTTCGTCGATCGGCCCCGCGACACGATCGGCCTGTACATCGCCAAAGCCACCTGACCGGCGTCCTCATGCCTTCCGCTGTCGGTGACGCTCACGCCGTATTCGGTCTCTATGCCGAATATCCTGGCGAAGCCCTCGAACTCGGGACTCATCCCGGCGCCGCCGCGCCCACGACTCTCGCTGTCATGCAGCTGGGGCATCACTGTCCGCCCTGCTGGACGAAACCGTTGACGTACTCTTCGGCGTTCGACTCCAATGTCGAGGATATGTCATCCAGAACGGCATCAAGGTCGACGCCGGCAGCGTCCTTGGATCGCCGGCCGGCGACCGCCTCATCCTCGACGTCCTCGTCCCGGACATGGTCCTGATTCCCGGACTGCCTACGGGATGTCATTCTGGTCATGCCGACCTCCTTCTGTCACGTCGTGGGTCCATCCAGCACGCATCAATCCGGTTTACACCATCCGGACGCCATCGGAGGGCGCCGTTCCAAGGTCCGGCGACGGTCCGACGGGCATCGCGCCACGTCATGGCGTCGATGCGCGCAGGCGCCCCGTCGCGCCCGACGTCCCGACCCGCCGGACGGGATATGCGGCAAGCGGAACATGCGAGCACAATCATCAGGCAAGATACGGGCGCAGCTCGTCGATGATCAGCCCGTTGGACGCGACGATGTCGTTCTCCCGCCGCCAATGGATCTCGTCATCGTTCCATTGCCGCACCTTCCCCTGGGCCTCCCAGACGACCACCGTGCCCGCGGACACGGCGGGAACGTCCCAACGGTGGAGATGCGGTTCGAAATAGGCGTCGTACGTGCCGTCGGCGACACGGCACAGATCGAGGGACGCGGGCCCGACACGTTTGATGTCGGCGGGCTTCCCCGCGATGGCGGACACGACGTTGAGCGCGCGCAGCGACTCCTCGGGGAAAACGGACATCCCATAGCTGACGACGGAACCCTCCAACGTCGCCATCATCGACGGCATGACCTTGTCCCGCTTCTCACCGACGGGCGTGGTCCGGATCCTCACGGCCCCCTGCCGACGGGCCGCGACATAGGTCAGTCCCAGTGCGGGGGCATGGACGATGCCGATAATGGGCTGGGCCGACAGGTTCTCGTTGAACTCGAAAAGGGAGACGGTCACGGTCCATTCGGCCATGTTGCGCACGAAGTTGATCCCTCCGTCCACACCACCCACGCACCAATACCGCTCCCAGGGCGAGCACTGCTCGGGACGGTTGCGCCAGAAGCCGTTGAAGGGCTCCCGGGATCCGATCCCATCCTCGAGATACCTCACGAGCCTGTGGTCGATGTCCGGCGTGAACTCCGCCTCGTCCCTCGAAGGACGCGTGATGGAAAGGTCGTGGGGGGTCATCTGGTATTGGAGGGCATGCCGTCCGGCCTCATGAACGACGGTCGTCATCTCCATGGCGAGTTCACGCAAATCCATTGTCATATCTCCATGTCTGTCCATGTCGTCGAAGGGGCCGTCCGACGTGCCGTGTCGGCGTCGACACGTCCGATCCTCGCATGCGTCAGCCGCTCATCCGATTCTACCGTTCCGCCGACAGCCTGTGAATCACCTCATCGGGATGATCCCTCATGCCATCGCCCTCCAGATAGCCGAGCCGGTCGCATCCCCAGTCCTCATCCGGGTCGGACATGTCGATAAGCGCCAGACCACCGTCGTCACGACGCATGGTGACTGACGACCAGGTGACGGCGACGACGCGGTCGGGGAACAGCGAGACGAGGCGGGAACGCGCCCATGCCCTGGTGTCGGGCGGAGGAAGGCGTCGTGCCCTCTGCGGAGACGTCGCCCATTCCACGGGAATGTGCTCGACGGCGTCGCCCAGACGCGCGAAAACCGATGACGCCGGATCAAGATCCGACCATGACAGCCCCAGCGCCTCCATCCGCGGATCGCTCCACGACAGCCCCCTGCCCCGCGCCCAGCGACGGAGCAGCTGCCATTTGAGAAGCCATTCGATGCGTGACGCCTCCTCATGCATCCCCATCCTGCGCTTGTCGTCGCTGTGGCGGATGGCGGCGACATCGGTCAGAGCCCTTCTCCACCAGGAGACGATGCGGACCGTGGAAGGATCGGGCCACACGGGCTCGCCGCGGGAGTCGACGCCGTAGGCCAGCGCCGCCGCGCGATACACCGCGGACAGCAGCGTCGTCTGGATCTGCCATGCGGTCAGCGGTCCACGGCCCTGGGTCTCGATGGTCTCGGCCAGCGTCAGATCGCGCGACACCGCATGGAGCGCGGCCACCGGATCACGGGGAAGAAGCTCATCGGCGAGGGCGGCCACATCCACCCCGTACGAATCCCCGTTTTCCAGAAGCCATAGGACGAGACTGGTCACGCCCAGTTTGAGCGCCTGGGGGACGTCCATGCGGTTGGCGTCACCGACTATCACGTGCAGACGCCTCCACGGATCGGTGGAATGCGCCTCGTCGCGCGCGTTGATGATGGGCCTGTCGAAGGTCGTCTGCAGACCCACCCGCGTGTGGATGTAGTCGGCCCGCTGGCTGAGCTGGTACCCCGGCGTCTCCCCCCGCTCCCCCAGCCCGACCCGTCCGGAGCCCGCGTATATCTGGCGCGACACCAGATGCGCGGTCATCAGGGAGGCCACCCGATCGAACGGCACCGAACGCCGCATGAGGTAGTTCTCGTGCGTCCCCCAGCTGGCCCCTTTGCCGTCGATGTTGTTGCGGTGCAATCGGATCGGAGCGCCCTCGCGGTTCCCCGCCCGCACGGCCGCATCGTGCATGATCCCGTCACCCGCATGGTCGTACAGCACGGCCTCGAAGGGGTCGCGAGTCTCCGGTGAGGCGTATTCCGGATGCGCATGGTCGACGTACACCCGTGCGCCGTTGGAGGTGACGACATTGACGATGACGTCCTGCGGCTCATCCGTAAGCATGTCGGGACGGGCCGCCGCCCGGGGCAGGCGTCCTCCGCGCGCGTCGTTGACGGGGTCCTCGGACCGGTAGTCCCAGCGGATATGGGACGTCGACGGATCGCTGGCCGCCCGGACGACGGCGAAGGACAGTCCTACCGAATCGGGGTGCGCCTCGCGGAACCGCGACACCGCATACTCCGTCTCCGTGCCCATCATCCTGCGGACGGTCATTCCCGCTCCCCCGAGGGACGGCGGATCGCCACGACCCGCCCGTCGCCGATGCCGTTGACCCGCGACCACTGCTGCGGATCGGCGTCCAGGATCTCATCGCAGGTCTGCTCGTACTCCTCCTGGACCGCGGACGCGAGCATATCCACGTCGATCGCGACGTCGGACCCTGATCGGATGGAGGATTTGACCGCATCGGTCTTGGCTCTGTCGACGATGTTGCGCAGCATCGCGCCGGAGGTGACGTCGGCGAACCACACCGGACTCCACCGTCCCTGATCGTCACGAACGTCGCACACATGCCGGCTCTCGTCGACGCGATAGATGTCCGAGGCGAGAAGACCCACCAGATCCTGCGGACGGACGCCCGCGTCGAAGGGAAGATCCTCGGTGAGGTAATGGCGAAGAATCGACTCGGCCTGGATCCTTCCCGGACGATCGATCCGTATCTTGACGTCGAGCCGTCCGGGGCGCAGCACGGCGGGATCGATCATATCGACCCTGTTCGAGGCCCCGATGACGATGACGTTGCCCAACCCGTCGACGCCGTCCATCTCCGAAAGGAACTGGGGCACGATCGTGGTCTCGACGTCGCTCGAAACGCCCGTCCCCCGCGTGCGCAGCAGGGAGTCCATCTCATCGATGAAGACGATGACCGGGCGTCCCGCGGCGGCACGTTCACGCGCCCGGCGGAAGATCACGCGGATAAGCCGCTCGGACTCCCCGACGTACTTGTTGAGCAGCTCGGGACCCTTCACCGACAGGAACACGCCCCGCGCGTCCGACATCCCCGCAAGCGAATTGGCGATGGCCTTGGCGATCAGGGTCTT
The DNA here is from genome assembly GCF_000741645.1 of Bifidobacterium minimum. Classification (GTDB taxonomy): domain Bacteria; phylum Actinomycetota; class Actinomycetes; order Actinomycetales; family Bifidobacteriaceae; genus Bifidobacterium; species Bifidobacterium minimum. Next base: position 420,361 of record NZ_JGZD01000009.1, on the reverse strand, counting down.
GCCGTTGCCGGGAGGCCCGTATAGGAGCACGCCTTTGGGCGGGCGGAGGTTGTACCGCTCGAAAAGCCCACGATGGAGGAAGGGCAGCTGGACGGCGTCGCGTATCCGTTCGATCTGGGCGTCAAGACCGCCGATGTCGTCGAAATCGACGTCGGGCGTCTCCTCGAGCACAAGATCGGCGTCATCATGGCCGTTGACGACCTCCACGGCGAAACGTCCCGACGGATCCATGATGACCGAATCGTCCGCGGTCAGCGTGTCCTGCGACATCGACGCGGCCCTGTCGACCACCACGGCATTGCCCGAACCATCCGTGACGATGAGCCGGCCGTCCTCCAGCAGTCGGGAGACGCGCCGGACCTGCCCGAGCCGATCCACCGCGCGCACGGCCACCAGAACCATCGAATCGTTCAGCGTCACGGCATCGCCGGGCGACAAACGGGACAGCTCCACGCCCGTGGAGACGGGAACGATCAACCGGCGCGAACCGACGGACACCTCGGCGGACGCGTGCCGAACCCCCTGGGCGTCGAAGCGCACGGAATCGACCGTCACCATCGTCGCCACCGTCAACGGGGGCTCCTGTGCCTGATCAAGCCGCGCCTTGGCCTTGTCGAGCTCCTTGCCGGCGCGCTCAAGAGCCTGGGCAAGCCTGTGGTTGCGAACCCTCAGGGCGTCGTTCTGCTCGGCCAGGGCCGACCGGGACGCGTCGGACACGGAGTCCTCCCCCCGGTTGCCGTTCCGCGCATCAGTCTCCATCCCTGCATCAGTCTCCATCGCCATTCCCGGCCTCCCCCTCGTCCTTCCGCTCATCCCCGTGCGACGACCGGTGGGCTCGAATCGCGCGAAGGATCAGATACCCCGCCAGCGCGACCACGACGACCACGACGACGGCGATGACGACGTTCTCGAACACGCCCAGAACGCCGAGGATCGAACACCATTGATCGCCGAGAACGTAGCCCGCCCCCACAAGAACGGTGTTCCACACAGCCGACCCCACCAGCGTCCACAGCGAGAACGTCACGAAGGGCATGCGCGCCAGACCCGCGGGTATCGAGATCAGCGACCGCACGACGGGAACGATCCTGCCGATGAGGACGGACCACGTGCCGTATCTGTCGAACCATCGGGTCGCCTTCTCCACGTCGCCGCGCTCGACGCCCGGAAGGACGTCGGCCGCACGATGGATGCGATGCAGCCCCACGGCACGTGACACGCCGTACAGAACCCACGCCCCCACCACCGACCCGATGGTGGCCCATACGATGGCCTCCACCAGTCCCATCGAGCCGCGGGCCGCCGTGAACCCCGCCAAAGGCAGCACGACCTCGCTGGGAATGGGAGGAAACACCGATTCGAGAACGATGGCGAAAGCCACCCCCACACCCCCCACCGACCCCATCAACGACACCAGCCAACTGGTGATGGATCCGATAAGACCCTCATCGGCGCCACACAGGGGTACGGGGGAGAGAGCAAGAACAAGATCCATACCGCCCATTGTCCCCATGCTTTCCGACAATCGTCAACATGTCCTTCCAAGATTCCCACGTTCCGCATGACGACAGCAACCGTGACGATGGCAACCCATCCGAACGGATGCCCGATCCCGCCGCGCCCCGTCTGGCCGACCCCGGCCTGATGGTCATGGACGTCGACTCCACCCTCATCGACGAGGAGGTCATCGACGAACTGGGCAAGGCCGCGGGCCTGGGAGAACGTATCGCACGGCTGACGCGTCAGGCGATGGAGGGGGGGATAGACTTCCGGCAGGCTCTCGACGCCGGCGTGTCGCTGCTGGAGGGGCTCCCCCTGTCGGTGCTTGACGACGTCTACGCGGGTCTCCACTTCACCCCGGGGGCCGTGGACCTCATCGACACGCTTCACTCCCACGGGTGGAAGGTCGGCGTCGTCTCGGGTGGATTCCACGAGATCGTCGACAGACTGGCGCACGACGCCCGCATCGACCACTGGCTGGCCAACGGTCTCGGAGTCCGCGACGGGGTGCTCACCGGAAGGCTGCGCGGGGATGTCGTGACCCGTGACACGAAGCTCGCGGCCCTGCGCCAATGGGCCCATGACGATGGGATCCCCATGTCCCAGACGGTGGCCATCGGGGACGGGGCCAACGACGTCCCCATGATCCGTGAGGCACGGCTGGGCATCGCCTTCTGCGCCAAGCCCGGCGTCCAGAAGGCGGCGCCGCACCGCATAAACGTCCGCGATCTGCGGCTGGTGCTCGACTACCTTCGCTGAGGCCCCGGCGGCGTCGGCGGCGTCAGTCGCAGCGTGCGCCGACCCCCAGACGGGCGCCACGCGCCCAGTCGGCCGCGGACATCTCCTGTCGTCCCTGCGCCTTGACGCGCAGAAGCTCAAGCGGTGATGTCAGAGTGCCCACCCATACGTTGCGCTTCCCCACGGCCAGACGGCCCGGCGCCAGCGAATCCGGCGTCTGGGGATTCTCCATGGATGCCGGGGAGGCCTGGATGACATGGAGCTTCTCGCTGCGCTCCCCGTCGCCCGCATGCACCACGCACCACGCCCCGGGAGCCGGCGTGCACGCCCTGATCTGACGATCCACCGCGAACACGGGAACATCGAAGCGGATGCGGGCGTCCTCGGTGCGGATCTTGTCGGCACGATCGTACGACCCGTCGGACTGCTCGACCGGATGGATGCGGTTCTCGTCCAGCGCCCGCAGGGTGGCATGCAGCAGGTTGGAGCCGTCGTGGGACAGCCGTTCCAGCAGCTCCCCGGACGTCTCATGGGGGCCGATGCTCACCGTGGCCTGCGAGAGGATCGGCCCCGAATCCATACCGGCGGTGATGCGGAAAACGGTCGCGCCGGTCACGGTGTCCCCCGACCAGATCGACCTCTGGACGGGCGCGGCCCCCCTCCATTGAGGAAGCAGCGAGAAGTGCAGGTTGTACCATCCTCGGGGCAGCGCGTCGAGAACGTCCTGATGAAGGATGCGGCCGTAGGCGACCACCGCGGCGACCTCGGCCCCCGTCGCCATCAGCTCGGTGAGGAACGCCGGCTCGGAGGGGTCGCATTCAAGAACCGGTATGCCCAGGGTCAGGGCCGCCGTCTTCACCGGACTGGGAGTGAGCCGACGTCCGCGGCCGCTCGGCGCGTCGGGACGCGTCAGCACGGCGACGACCTCGAAGTTCTCCGTGTCCTGGGCCAGAGCCATCAGGGACGGGACCGCGACATCGGGGGTACCGGCAAAAAGCACTTTGAGCATGATGGACGATTATCCCTTCCACCGGCCATCGCACCATGGACCGGCATATTCGCGCCGACGACAGGCAACACCATGGGGCGCATCCCACGATTGTAGACGACGGCACGGTTTCATGGGAATCGGACGGCGGGAATCCGCCCGAAGCCCTACAGGCTCTACAGGAAATCCTTCGGGTCAAGGGCGAAACGCAGCTCCCCGGGCTCGCGAGTGGCGACGTGCCAGGCGCTCCGCTCGCGCAGTCTCACCGCCAGCTCACCGCGTCGTCGATGCGGGACCCTGATGACGGCCTTGACCCGATCGCGCGTCTGTTCGAGCTCGCGCGCGTCCAACGTCCTCGGCGGCGGAATCGGCACCGGCCCGAGAACGGATGGTATGGAGACCCCATCCTGCATCGTCACCTCGGCAAGGTCGCCACCCAGGGCCCCCACCTGCCGAAGCAGCCCCATGACGCTCGGTCGCGCCCCCCAGACGCACGCGGCGCTCAGCGCGGGGGGAAGGCCCGCTTCCCGGCGCTCATCGACCTCATGCCGCGACACGATGGCGCAATCCCACGATCGCATGGCCTCGACAAGCAGCGGATCGGTTTCGCCGATAAGCATCGCCCTGCCCCTCGCCCCCACGCCCGCGGCGCAGGACATCGCCCTCATCCACATCGACAGCACGTCGTAACGCGCGTCGACGCCCTGGGCATACAGGCTGGTCCACGCATCGAGAATCGCGACGGCCCTGTACGGGCCTTCATCTCCCGACACCGTGCGCACGCGCGGTTCGAAGCCCGAAACGGCCACGACAAGGCATGGGGCATCCTCAACCGTCGACAGAGGGCCTGCGGGGGACACGGGGGACGACACGGCTATGGGCACCCCGGGGAACAGCTCGGAGATCTGCCGCACGGTACCGGTCGATCCCACCCGCACCGGCGCCATCCGACTCCCTCCGCAATGACGGCACGTCCACCCCGTAGCCGGGGCTCCGCACCATTGGCATCGGGCGGCGCCGGAATCCCGACGGGACAGGGGGCCCGTGCATCTGCGGCATCGGGCGAGGCGGTGGCACGTCGAGCACCCCAACACCGGATCGGCCATGTCCTTCGGTATCGAGAACAGCACCGGGCCCTCACGGACCGCGGCGGACAGAACACGGACGGCGGTGCGGGGTATGCGGGCGCCCACCGTCGGATCGTTCCATCGAATAAGATTCTCGCGGTTCAGCCAACGAAAAGCCGGCAGCGTCTCACCGATCACGCGGCTTGTCGGGCGCACCGCGACCGAGCCTCCCTCGACCAGACCATCGTCCGGCCCCTCGGACGGACCGTCGCACTCCCATTGGCTGAGGGCGCTTCTCACACGCGACACGGCCATGAACACCCCGTTATGCCGCCTCGCCCGCAGTCGCATCACCCCGCGAGCCTGGGCGTAAGGCATCATGCCATCGGCCTGCTGATAGGCGGCGTCGTCCATGATGATGAAAACCGCCCGGCCCGACACCGGCGCGTACATCGCGGCGCGGGGGCCGATAACGCATCGGGCGCGACCGGATGCGGCCTCGCGAAAGGCCGCGTAACGGTTGGCGGGAGGCATGGACGCCGCAAGAACCACGACATCATGGTCCCGACCGTCGCGGCTCCCGTCGCCGTCATGAACCCCGCCGTCACGGATCCCATCGCCAGGGCCGTCCCCCGCATCAGCAACGCCACGCGAGGCGCCCCCGATCCCATCGACGGAAAGCCCCCAGCCGTCCAGCATCCGGGCGACGCGCCGGGTGCTTCGCATATCGGGAAGCACCGCCACCGCCGAAAGACCTCTCAGCAGCGCCTCCCCCGCCATCCAGGCGACGTATCTCTCGCAATGGTCAGGCCCCGGCGCCGAGTCGACGACGAACGACGCGAATCCCTCTCGATCCAGGGACGCCAGAACGGCATCCGACCGATCATACGACCGTGTCATCTCCATGCCGACCGGACGCAGACGACGGCGGAGGACCCCGTCCGCGGACGCCGGCACGGAGCCGTCGGACTCACTCGCGGATCGCGTCCACAACGAGTCCACGGCCGCCGATCGCGGGGGTATCGCCAGACGGAGGATATTGGCTCTGGTCCCTCCATAGGCATCGGCGATGGCCTCGATGTCCGATCTCAGCTCCGCGGGGACGAGATCCCTCGTCAGAACATTTTCCAGCGGCCTCAGACCGGATGCGGGGACGTCGCTGGAATCACCCCTGCCCCAGAGGACTCCGTTGACGCGGCGCGTCCCGAAGCGGACCCTCACCAGACTCCCGGGAACAGCCTCGTCGTCAAGCGATGCGGGAATCAGATAGTCGAAATCCGCGCCGAGGTGGACCGCCTGAACGTCAAGCACCACATGGGCCACCGGCAATGCGTCGGATATCCGAGGTGCCGTCTTTGGGCGCGCGCGACGCCTGCGCGGCGCCATTCCCACGAAGGCCGGCTGTCTGGCAACCGGCCCGTCTTCCCCGCCCGTCGATCCGGCAGCGTTCGGACCCGACGGATCCGCCGTCAGCGCGCGTCCCACCATGGTCTCAACGGATACGCGTCGGTTCCATCGGATCCCGGCCGCACGCATAGATACTGATGGATCTGGATCGTGTTGAGTTCGAAGTTCAGCGCGCAGCCCGCCATATACAGGCCCCACAGCCTCGCCTTGGGCTCCCCGACCAGCGCCACGGCCTCGTCCCAATGACTGCGGAGATTCGCGTTCCAATGATGCAGCGTCAACGCGTAATGCTGACGCAGGTTCTCCTCATGGACGACCTCGAAGCCCGCGTCATGGATCTTGGTCTCGATCTCCCCGGGAGATGCCAGCTGCCCATCCGGGAATATATAGCGGTCGATGAAGGGCCCCGCGGATTTCCCGACGTACGAATTGGTTCTGGTGATCTGGTGGTTGAGGAGCATCCCGCCGGGCTTGAGCTTGTCGAATATCTCGGCGAAGTACTGCGGGTAGTGCTTGATGCCGACATGCTCCATCATTCCCAGAGAGCACACGGCGTCGAATCCCGTCTCGGGAACATCCCGGTAGTCCATCAGCCGGACCTCGGCGACGTCCTCAAGCCCTTCACGACGAATCCATTCCTGCCCCCATGACACCTGCTCCTGCGACAGCGTCACGCCAAGAACGTGTATGCCGCGGCGCGCCGCGAGGATCTCCATGGATCCCCATCCGCATCCGATGTCGAGCAGACGGTCGCCCGCCTTGAGCCCAAGCTTGTCGAGAACCAGATTGAGCTTGGCCTTCTGGGCATCCTCCAGAGACGTCGCGGGCGAGTCGAACAGCGCGCAGGTATACGTCATCGACGGTCCGAGGAACATCGCATAGAACTCGTTCGACTGGTCATAGTGATAGCTGACGGTCGCCGCGTCTCCGGCCTTGCTGTGGGGAACAAGCCCTTCGCTCAGGCGCTTGAGACGGCTGGGCCCCTCGATGGCCGGCGCATGCGGGAGACGGATCCCATGGGACGCGATCGTTGCAAGGGCCCGCGCCAGTCCACGGGGATCCGGTCTGCGCACGTAGGGCTTGACCGCGGTGAGCCCCTTGAACACCTCGTAGGGATCCGCCGGGATGAGCTGCGGGGAGTCGATGTCGCCCTGAAGATACGCACGGGCCAGCCCGAGCTCGCCGGGATGCTCGGCCATGTAGTACACGGCACGTGAATTCTTCACCTGAATACAAACGGGAGCGTCGTGCGGACCCAACGATGATCCGTCGAAGGCCTCGATCCTGATCGGCGCATCCGGCCTGAGGAACAGACCCGCCATATCCGCCACTGACATCCCTGCCATATGACCTCCTTTATCACATGGGCACCGGCCTGGGCTTATCCGCCTACGCCTCCATAAGCACCCTAGCGTCCCAGGGTTTCGCGAAGGGACCCGACCCGATCGGTCCTCTCCCAGGTGAAATCCTCGTCATCACGGCCGAAATGCCCATAGGCCGCGGTTTTCGCGTAGATCGGCCTCAGAAGATCAAGCTCGTCGATAATCGCGGCGGGACGCAGATCGAAGACCTCGCGGACCGCACGCTGGATGTCGTCGCGGCTGACGCCGTCGCACTCGGTCCCATAGGTCTCGACGTTGACGCTGACGGGGTCGGCGACGCCGATCGCATAGGCCACCTGAACCTCGACCCGATGGGCCAGCCCAGCGGCCACGATGTTCTTGGCGACCCACCTGGCCGCGTAGGCGGCCGAACGATCGACCTTGCTGGGGTCCTTGCCGGAGAACGCTCCGCCGCCATGGTGTGCGGCCCCTCCGTAGGTGTCGACGATGATCTTTCGGCCGGTCAGACCGGCGTCCGCGGCGGGTCCGCCCAGCACGAACGATCCGGTGGGATTCACCAGCATGCGGAAATCGTCATGTCTGATGGTCCGCCCGCACACCTCGTCGAGAACCGGCTCGATGACGTGGCTCGACAGCTGGTCTCCGAGCCATTCACGGGACACCTCGGGATCGTGCTGTGTCGAGATGAGGACGGTGTCGATGCGGACGGGCTTATCGTTCGCATCGTATTCGATGGTGACCTGCGTTTTGCCATCCGGCCGAAGATGCCTGACGATCCCCTGCTTGCGCACCTGCGCCAGACGGTAGGCCAGACGGTGTGCCAGATAAATCGGCAGCGGCATCAGGGCGGGAGTCTCGTCACAGGCGTACCCGAACATCACTCCCTGATCGCCGGCCCCCTGAGCCTCGTACCTCTCCTCGCGGGATGCCGTGGACTCCTGACCGGCGCCGAGACGGTCAACGCCCTGGTTGATTTCGGCGCTCTGACCGCTCAGGGCCACGAGCACGCCGCATGAATCGGCGTCCAGCCCTATGGTGGAACTGGTGTATCCGATGTCGCGCACCACTGAGCGCACGATGGACTGCACGTCGCTGTAGCCCTCGCTGGTCACCTCGCCGAACACGAAGAACTGTCCCGTCGTGGCGGAGGTCTCCACCGCCACATGGGAATGGGGATCCTGCCGAAGCAGGTCGTCGAGGATGGCGTCCGAAATCTGGTCGCACACCTTGTCGGGATGGCCCTCCGTGACCGATTCCGCGGAAATCAATCGTCGCTCCATGCGACCTCACCTCACCTTGCCGTCGCCACGCCACCGTTCACGGAGCAGTCTGCCCGGGTGCCCCGACAGCAGTCCGTGATTGCGCGTGTGGCCGAACGGATAATCCGATAGCTCCGAATATGACAAGTCGCGGGGTGCATGGCGCGACCCGGCAACCGTCGTGATGGTTCTTGGACTTGCCCTTGGACTCAGTTGCCCTCGGTCGGATCGTCCGCGCCCAGAGTCTCCTCGAGCAGCCCCTCGTTGATCTCGCGGAACGCGATGGACAGCGGCTTCTCCTGATTCTGATACTCGACCAGAGGACCCACGTTCTGCAGAAGCCCCTCGTTGAGCTGCGTGAAATAGTCGTTGATCTGCCGCGCGCGTTTGGCCGCGAAAATCGCCAGAGCATACTGCGAGTCCGCATGCTTCATGAGATCGTCGATGGACGGGTTCGCAAGCCCTGTGGGTGTTGGTTCGGTACCGAATGCCATATAGCTCTCCCAATCGTGAAAAGGCGCATGGACGCAATGCCATGAATGCCGTCAATCTGTTCATTCTAATGCATGCGACGGAATTATTCCATCGTGGCGCGATTCCCCTGAACGCGATTCCCCCTGCCGGCGGGGTTCCACTATTCGGCCACCATGATGGAACCGTCCGGCCAAGGCACTTAACTGGAAACATGGCTGAAATGCGATCTGCAAAACTGATGAATGGACGGGTGTTCGCCGGAGCACGCGCCCTCTATCGTGCCGCCGGCGTCGATGGAAAGGATTTCGGCAAGCCCATCGTGGCGATCGCGAACTCCTTCGACGAGTTCGTCCCCGGCCATGTGCACCTGAACAAAGTGGGACGTCTGGTGTCCGAGGCGGTGAAGAAGGCGGGCGGTATCCCCCGTGAGTTCAACACGATCGCCGTCGACGACGGAATCGCCATGGGGCATACGGGCATGCTGTACTCGCTGCCCAGTCGCGACATCATCGCCGACTCGGTCGAGTATTCCGTGAACGCCCACTGCGCCGACGCCCTGATCTGCATATCCAACTGCGACAAGATCACGCCGGGCATGCTTATGGCCGCCCTGCGCCTGAACATCCCCACGATCTTCGTCTCGGGCGGGCCCATGGAGGCTGGGTCGACCACGCTGTCCGACGGAACGGTGGAGAAAAGCACCGATCTGATCGACGTGATGTATGCGACGGCCGACGACAACATCTCCGACGAGGACCTTCTGGCCTACGAGAAAACCGTGTGCCCCACATGCGGATCCTGCGCCGGCATGTTCACCGCGAACTCCATGAACTGCCTCACCGAGGCGATGGGCCTCGCGCTTCCCGGCAACGGCACCACGCTGGCCTCCCATACGTACCGCAGGAAGCTGTTCGAGCGCGCCGGCGAAATGATCGTCACCCTCGCGCACCGCTACTATCAGGAGGACGACGATTCGGTCCTTCCGCGCAACATCGCCACCAAGCACTCCTTCGAGAACGCCATGACCATGGACGTGGCCATGGGCGGATCGACGAACACCGTGCTGCACATCCTTGCAGCGGCCCAAAGCGCCGACGTGGACTTCACCCTGGATGACATCGAGCGGATCTCTCACACCGTGCCCTGCATCTGCAAGGCCTCGCCTTCGGGACAGTGGGAGATCTCCGACGTGCATCGCGCCGGCGGAATTCCCGGCATCCTGGGCGAGCTTGACAGGGCAGGCAAGCTCCACCGCGACACCCATTCCGTCGACTACCCCAGCCTCGAGGCCAAGCTTGACGACTGGGACATCATGCGCGACACCTGCCGGGACGACGTGCGGCAGTTCTTCCGCGCGGCCCCCGGCCACATCGTGTCGCCGGAGCCATGGACCCATGAGACGCTGTTCGACTCGCTGGACACGGATCGGGTCAACGGAGCCATCCACGACATCGACCATCCCGCCGTCAATGAGGGCGGGCTCGCGATTCTGCGCGGAAACCTCGCCCCCGACGGATGCGTCGTGAAAACGGCGGGAGTCCCCAAGGAGATATGGAATTTCCGTGGCCCCGCATTGATCGTCGAGTCCCAGGAGGAGGCCATCAAGGTCATTCTCGACGACACTCTCAAGCCCGGGCAGGCGCTCGTCATCCGCTACGAGGGACCTAAGGGCGGCCCCGGCATGCAGGAGATGCTCTACCCCACATCATTCGTCAAGGGCAAGGGCATCGGCCGCGACGTGGCCCTGATCACGGACGGCCGCTACTCCGGAGGGTCATCGGGACTGGCCATCGGCCATGTCGCCCCCGAGGCCGCCAACAAGGGTCCCATCGCGTTGATCCGCAATGGTGACATCATCGACATCGACATCCCCAACCGCTCCATCAACGTGGAGCTGAGCGATGCCCAACTGGCCGACCGGCGGCGTGAGCTGGAGGCGGGCGACGGATACGTGGCGCACCGCGACCGCCACGTATCGCAGGCCCTCAAGGCATACGCGGCCTTCGCGCGGTCCGCCGACAAGGGAGCCACCCGGGATCCCGAGCTGATCGACAGGCTGTCCGGCCTGCGGTGACCAGGCTGTCCGGCCTGCGGTGACGTAGACCGGCACGCCACGCCGGGTCACCCGAAACACACGTCGGCCCCCGCCGCATTATCCTGAGGATGACTGCGGCGGGGGCCGACGTGTGTCCAAGGACAGGCGCGCGCCCCTTCGGAAGGGATGGGCATGATGACGTCACGGAGGCAGCGCAGCGTGGATGTGGACAGGAAGCTGGCCGACGCCGTATTGCGCCTCGCCGCGGCGGGAACGCGTCCCATCAGCATCCAATCGGTGTCCGACACCTCGGGCGTGGCCAAGACCACGATCTACCGGCGGTACCATAACAGCGCCGATCTCGTCGCGGGAATGTCCACGATGGTGTCGGAGATCATCCCGCTCTCCCTGGAGCTGGAGCCCTCCCGAGACAATCTGACCGTCCTTCTGTCGCGATTCGCCCGGTCGCTTGACAGGCATATCGACATCCGGCTTCTGGGACTGGTCCTCGCATCGGACAACCCGTTGGTCGCACGGCTCAAATCCTCGCTGGTGACCCCGGCGCGTCGGGCCGCGGAGGAATTCATCCGCAAGGGGATCGGCATCGGGGTGTTCCGTCCGGACACCGACGTCACCGCGGTTATGGACAGTATCGTGGGATCATTGATCGTCGATGCGTCCCGCGGGGACAACGACGTGTCCCTTTGGGCGGCGAGGGAGTCGCGTCTTCTCTGGAACGCCCTCGCCACGACCGACGAAAACGACTAATCGAGGGGCCCGACTAATCGAGGGGCCCGACTAATCAAGGGACAGACTGATCGAGGGCCAGGCTAATCGACGAGAACGATCGGTCGACGGACCCGCCGGCCGACGGCGACGACTGGCGCGCGCCGGAGGGATTCCCGCCGAGGTGGATTCCCGCCGGTAGAAATTACCGAATCACGCCGTGGACGCGGGTATCCATCTGACGTTTCGGAGTTGACTTTCACCGTCTTTGCGATACGATTTTCCGTATCGCTACGGATATCCGTAGCACTTCGAAAGGAGAGAGGCCATGTCCTCAGAAACATCCGAAAACCGTAACTGGAAAACCTGGCAGGACTGGACGAATCTGGTGCTGGGAGTGCTTCTTGCGCTCACCCCGCTGTTCGCCGAATTCGACAAGGGATCGACCTGGGCGGTCGTCATGGGCATCATCATCGCCGTCGTCGCGATATGGTCGTTGGCGACCGCAAGCTCGAAGGCGTCGGAGTGGGTGCAGATCATCGCGTCCGCCTTCACGTTCTTCACACCGTGGTTCGGCGGGTTCTCAGGGGGCAGCGGAGCTTGGTGGACGTGGGTTCTCGCCGTCGTTGCGGTGATTCTCGCGGCGACGACCCTGTCGTCATCCGACCAGAAATAACCTCGGCGCCACTCGGATGGTTCCCGTCCGGGGCGTGCGGAATGTCGTGGTGGTTCTCCCATCAAAACCCGATATTCCGCACCGTTCCGGCTGACGCTTCGGCCCGCGCACCAATTGGTGCGCGGGCCGAAGTCGTCGATCACGATCAATCCTGCCGATCGAGCCCGTACTCCTGAGCGATCACCGACCACAGAGCGTCGGCGGCGCGACTGACGTCGTCATTGACTATCGTGACGTCGAACTCCGATTCCGCCGCGAGCTCCACTCTGGCGGTCTCCAGACGGCGAGCCATCTGATCCTGCGTCTCGGTGCCGCGCTTGCGCAGACGCGTGGCGAGATCGTCGAAGCTTGGCGGCGCAAGGAACACGTACACGACCTGAAGTCCCAGAGCGAGCGCCTTTTCCTTGACCCTCCGTGCGCCCTGCAGGTCGATCTCCAGTATGGTGGGGATCCCCCGGCGCATATGCTCAAGCACCGGTTCCAACGGCGTCCCGTAATGGGCGAGGCCATGGACGACCGCCGTTTCCAGAAAAAGCCCGTCGCGTTCCCGGCGGAGGAACTCCTCATCGGTCATGAACCAATAGTTGACGCCATCGCGCTCACCGGGCCGCGGAGCACGGGTCGTCGCCGACACGGACACCCACACCTCGGGATGGTCCGCACGCAGACGCGCCTCGACGGTGCCCTTGCCGACCGCGGTCGGCCCCGTGAGAACGACGAGCCTGCCGCCGCGTCGATCCGACGATGGCGTCGCCGCCGCCTTCGCGTCCGGCTGAGAGTCCGGCATTCCGGTCATTCGCCCATCGCCTCCACCAACGCCTGACGCACGTCAAGCGCAATCGATTCCGTCGCCGCCGCCAGACTCGAGATGTCCGGTCCGTGCGTGGCGATGTACCGCGACACCGTCACCAGCACATTGCTCTGGGTGCCTTTGAACACCGTCCGCAGATCAGCGGCCTCGGCGCCCTGCCATCCGTATCCCGGAGAGAGGATCGGACCGGTGAACTGGGAGGGATCCACTCCTCCGTCCTGCATCCATTGCCCTATGTTCGCGCCGATGATCAGTCCAACCGATCCCATCGACCTCGATGACGCGTTGTATTTCTGGGCGTTCTTCGCTATGCCGTATGCCACGGTGTGTCCCGCGTAGTCGCCGCTCTGCCGTATGGCCGTCTGCAGGCTCGCGCCCTCCTGGTTGGATGTCAGCGAGGCCACGAACACCCCCCTCTGGTTCTTGAGGGCGGTGGTGATCAATCCGCTCAGGGAACGGGCCCCGTAGTAGGGCAGCAGAGTGATCGCATCGGCGAGCATGGGCGAGTCGGGGTAGAAGTAGGCGTCCCCGATCGCCGATATGGTCGTCGGGAGTCCCCCATGCAGGCAGTCGACGATGGTGATCACGCCCATCTGCCGGGCCGCGTAGAGCACGTGTTCCAAGGCCTCGAATCCCCTCGACCCGTATCGTTCGAACATCGAGCTTTGGAATTTCACCGCCGCGGCCCGTCCATTGGCGGCCTGAAGCATCCGCATGGAGAACAGCTCGGCACCTTCGGCGTCGACGTTGTATCCCCACTGCGACAGGATGTTCTTATGCGGATCGATCCCGATGCACAGGGGTCCATAGGTCGCCATGGAACGGCTGAGCCGCCGACCGAAGTCCTCGCCGCTCATCCGTTCCATCGCATCCTCCGGCATGGGCATATCAACCTTCCAACGCGAAAAGCTGCTTGGAGTGCTCCTGGATGCTCATGATCTGATAGTCGTTGCGTTTCACCGCCTCGATGGCCATGAGCACCGCCGAGAACTCCGTCATCGTCGTGAACTGCGGGAGATCCGCGGCGATCGCCGCGGCGCGGATGGAATATCCGTCGGAACGCGATCCCCGCGAGTTCGGCGTGTTGAGAACCATGTCGATCGTGCCGTCCTCGATGAGTTCGACCACGTTCTTGCCCACGCCATCACGGGCGTGATCGATGACAACGCCCCGATCCCCCGACGAATCCACGCGTGAGGTGATCTTGTCGACTATGCGCGAGTCGATGCCGTACCGACGCAGCACGGAGGCCGTGCCCTCCGTCGCCCAGATCCGGAACCCCAGCTCGACCAGCCGCACCGCCATCAGAGGAAGCTGCTTCTTGTCGGAGTCGTTGACCGAGAGGAAGACGTTGCCGCTCGTCGGCAGGCCACCCTCGTAGGCGGCGAGCTGGCTTTTCGCGAAGGCGTGGGGGAAGTCGCGGTCGAAGCCCATGACCTCGCCGGTGGACCGCATCTCGGGGCCCAGCAGAATGTCGACGGTGCGGCCCACTGGCGTGCGGAAACGCTTGAACGGCAGGACGGACTCCTTGACCGCCACCTGCTGCCCGGGGCGCATGACGCCTCCATCCCCCTTGGGGGGAAGAAGGCCACGGTCACGCTGCTGGGCTATGGTCTCGCCGACCATGATCCGTGCGGCGGCCTTGGCCAACGCCACTCCGGTGGCCTTGGAAGCGAAGGGCACGGTGCGCGACGCGCGGGGGTTGGCCTCGATCACATACAGCGTGTTCGCCATGAAGGCGTATTGGACGTTGATAAGACCGCGCACCCGGCAGCCGCGGGCGATGGCCAGCGTCCCCTCGCGGAGGCGCCGGATCTGGTCGTCCGACAGCGTGCTCGGCGGCAGCGTGCAGGCGGCGTCGCCGGAATGCACCCCGGCCTCCTCGACATGCTCCATGATTCCGCCGATGTACAGCTCCTGCCCGTCATACAGCGCGTCGACGTCGATTTCGATGGCGTCCTGAAGGAACTTGTCGATGAGAAGCGGGGACGGCAGCCGCCCCGACACCACCGTGTCGTCCTTGGCCTGGGACAGCGCGCGATCGACGTAGGTCTGCAGCTGCGCGTCGTCGTAGACGATCTCCATGCCCCTGCCCCCCAGAACGTAGCTGGGACGGACGAGCACCGGGTACCCGATGGAGTGCGCCGCGTCACGCGCCTCGTCCAGGCTGAGCGCCGTCCCGTAGCGCGGGGCGTTCATATGCTCCTTGCGAAGGACCTCGCCGAACAGCTCGCGGTTCTCCGCCAGATCGATGGCCTCGGGGGACGTTCCCAGAATCGGCACGCCCGCGGCCTTCAGCCTCGCGGCGAGCGACAGAGGCGTCTGCCCGCCCAGCTGGACGATCACGCCCTTGACCGGCCCCATGCGCAGCTCGGCCTCGTAGATCTCCAGAACGTCCTCGAACGTCAGCGGTTCGAAGTAGAGCCGGTCGGACATGTCGTAGTCGGTGGAGACGGTCTCGGGGTTGCAGTTGACCATGATCGTGTCGTACGACCTGCCCAGTTCCTGAACGGCATGGACGCACGTGTAGTCGAACTCGATGCCCTGACCGATCCGATTCGGCCCCGATCCGAGGATGATGACGGCCTCGCGGTCACGATGGCGCAGTTCGGACTCATCCGCGTAGCACGAATAGTAGTAGGGCGTGGCGGCGTCGAACTCGGCCGCGCAGGTGTCCACCGTCTTGTAGACGGGCCTGATGCCGTAGTTCCAGCGCAGCTCCCGGATGGTGTCCTCCCCGGCGTCTCCGAGGTTGCGCAGATGGGCGATCTGCACGTCGGACAGACCCGCCTTCTTCGCCTTGAGCAGCAGGCGCGGCGTAAGCGTCTCGGACGCCCGGACGCTCATCGCCATCTCGTTGGTCATGGCGAACTGTTCAAGGAACCATGGATCGATTTTGGTGGCGTCGAATATCTGATCGACGCTCGCGCCGCCCCACAGCGCGCGCTGAAGCTGGAGATAGCGATGCTCGGTGGGCGTGCGCATCCGCTCGAGCAGACCGCGCGTCTCCTCCGCGTCCGGCCTGTCGCCATCCCAGGAGAAGCCCATGTGCCGCTTGTCTATCGAGCGCATGGCCTTGCCGAGGGATTCCTGGAAGTTCCCTCCCAAAGCCATGGCCTCGCCGACGGACTTCATCGAGGTCGTCAGCATGGGATCCGCGCCGGGGAACTTCTCGAAGGCGAAACGCGGCACCTTGGTGACCACATAGTCGATGGTGGGCTCGAAGCTTGCGGGGGTCGACTGCGTGATGTCGTTGCGGATCTCGTCAAGCGTGTATCCGAGCGCGAGTTTGGTCGCGATCTTGGCGATCGGGAACCCGGTGGCCTTCGAGGCCAGCGCCGACGAGCGGGAGACTCGCGGATTCATCTCGATGACGATGATCCGTCCCGTCTGGGGATTGACGGCGAACTGGATGTTGCATCCGCCGGTATCCACGCCGACCCCGCGAATGATCTTGATGCCGATGTCGCGCATCCTCTGGTATTCGCGGTCGGTCAGCGTGAAGATGGGCGCGACCGTCACGGAATCTCCGGTGTGGACGCCGACGGGATCGACGTTCTCGATGGGACAGACGACCACGACGTTGTCGTTGCGATCGCGCATGAGCTCGAGCTCATACTCCTTCCATCCCTCGATGCCCTCCTCGACGAGGACCTCGTCCGTCGGCGAGTAGTGCAGCCCGGCGCCGGCTATGCGATGAAGCTCCTCCTGGTCATGGGCGATTCCCGATCCCAGACCGCCCATGGTGAAGCTTGGTCTGACGACCACGGGGAAGCCCAGCTTCTTGACGATGGCGTCCACTTCGGACAGCGAATGCGCGATGAACGAACGCGCCGATTCCGCGCCGGCGTCCTCGACGACCTTTTTGAAGAGCTCGCGGTCCTCTCCCCTGTCGATGGCCTCCAACGAGGCTCCGATGAGCTCCACATGGTACCTGTCGAGGATGCCCTCCTTGCCTAGCGCCATGGCGGCGTTAAGCGCGGTCTGGCCGCCCAGCGTGGGCAGAAGGGCGTCGGGACGTTCCTTGGCGATGATCTTCTCGAGGATGGGTGTGGCGATGGGCTCGATGTAGGTCGCGTCGGCCATCTCGGGATCGGTCATGATCGTGGCCGGATTGGAGTTCACGAGGATGACCCTGATGCCCTCCTCGCGCAGAACGCGGCATGCCTGGGTCCCGGAATAGTCGAACTCGGCGGCCTGCCCGATGACGATGGGTCCGGAGCCGACGACCATCACTGATTTGATGTCACTGCGCCTAGGCATTGACGTTCCCCTCCTTGGATGTGCGCATAAGGTCTACGAAGCGGTCGAAGAGGTATGCGGCGTCATGCGGGCCGGCCGCGGCCTCGGGATGGTACTGGACCGAGAACGCCGGGATGTCGAGGCACATCAGCCCCTCGACCACGTCGTCGTTGAGGTCGACGTGCGAGACCCGGACTCGCCCGTAGCGCCCCTGACCGTATGGGGCCGTGACCGGATCCCCGACCGGCGCGTCCACGGCGAATCCATGGTTGTGGGCGGTGATCTCGACCTTTCCCGTCGTCAGATCCTTCACGGGCTGATTGATCCCGCGATGGCCGAACTTGAGCTTGTAGGTTCCGAATCCCAGAGCCCGGCCCAGAAGCTGGTTGCCGAAGCAGATGCCGAAGAACGGATAGCCCGCGTCAAGAACATGCCTCAGAAGATCGACTTCGGGATCGGCCTGTTCCGGGTCTCCCGGCCCGTTCGAGAAGAAGACGCCATCGGGATGGAGCGACGCGATGTCGTCGAGAGCGGAGGTCGAGGGCACGACATGCACCCGGCAGCCGCGCTCGGCCAAGCGGTGGGGAGTCATGGATTTGATCCCCAGATCGACGGCCGCCACGGTGAACAGGGGCTCCTCCCCCTCATGCTCACCGCATGGTTCGACGGTGTACGATTCGCCGGTGCTCACCTCGTCGTAGAGGCTCAGCCCCTTCATCGGGGGCGTCGAACGCACGATGTCGACCAGCGCGTCGGAAGAAGGAGCCTCCGCGAGCTCCACGCCGGAGAATATCCCGGCCCGCATGACCCCGGCCGACCGCAGATGACGAACCAGGCTTCGGGTGTCGATCCCGCGAATGCCCACGATGCCCTGGGCGTCGAGCTCGGGTTCAAGAGAACCCGTCGAACGCCAGTTGCTCGCCACCGGACTGGGATCGCGGACGACGTATCCGGACACCCATATGCGCGAGGACTCGGGGTCCTCGTGGTTGATTCCGGTGTTTCCGATGTGGGGGAAGGTCTGGACCACGATCTGCCGATCGTAGCTGGGATCGGTCAGCGTCTCCTGGTATCCGGTCATTCCCGTGGCGAAGACGATCTCACCCGTGGTCCTTCCACGGTGGCCGTACGCCCCACCTCGATACACCGTCCCGTCCTCAAGAACCAGAATGGCGTCCTTGTCTGATGGATCCTTCATCGTGATGTCACCTGTGTTCACCACAACCCCTCCCGTCGGGTCATTCTCACCAAGAGTATCGGCCGGTTAGGACTCGATTCCCTCCTCGTTGCCTGTTTTGTCGGCCTCATCGAGCTCGTCCGGCTCATCGTCCGGTCCGTCAGCCGGTTCGTCGTCCGGCGAATCGTCCGTGGGGATGTCCTGCGGATCCTCAAGCACCAGATCGTCGAAGTCGATGGAGCCGTCGGAGGCGGCCGTAGCGTCGTCGCGGCCCTCCGCATCGGATCCATGCACGGATCCGGAGCCGTCCGCCGGCACCCCCGCATCGACGGCGGAGTCGGACGCATCCACGCCCGATTCGGCCACGGCGGGCTTGAGTCCCTCCTTCTCGCGGAGTCTGGAGTCCTCCAGCGCACGCTCACGTGCGGCTGAGTCCGCTTCGATCGCGCTGAGCAATCCGTGGATGAACGCCGGGGATTCCTCATCGCTCAGTGTCTTCGCCAGGCCAAGGGCCTCGTCGATGCACACGGCATCGGGGACCTCGTCGTTGTACACCATCTCCCACACGGCGATCCGGAGGATGTTGCGATCCACCACGGCCATGCGCGACACCGACCATCCCGTGGAATGGCCATCGAGAAGAACGTCGATGTCATGACGGTTCTTCGCGACGCCCGTGATGATCTCCACGGCGTAGTCGGGAAGAGGCGTCTGCGCCCCCGGCCTCTCCAGCCGCTCAGAAAGAAGGGACAGGATGTCCTGTCCCTTCTCATCGGCCTCGTACAGCGTGTTGAGCGCCCGCTTGCGGGCCGTTGACCGTGCCATCGGGATCCCGTCAGTTCTCGCGGCCGAGGTAGGATCCGTCGCGCGTGTCCACCTTGACCTTCTCGCCCTCGCCGACGAAGAGGGGAACCTGGATCTCGGCTCCGGTCTCGACGGTCGCGGGCTTGGTCCCCGCATTTGAGCGGTTGCCCTGCAGTCCGGGCTCGGTGTGGGTGATCGTGAGAATCACGGAGGCGGGAAGCTCGACGCTTAGCGGCGTCCCATCGTGGAAGCTCACGACGCAGTCGGTTCCCTCAAGAAGGTATTTGTTCTGCTCGCCGACCAGCGTCCTGGGGATGAAGATCTGATCGTACGTCGTCATGTCCATGAAGACGTAGTTCTCGCCATCCTCATAGGAGTATTGGAGATTGCGGTTGTCGACCGTCTCAAACTCCATCTTCATGCCGGCGTTGAAGGTCCTGTCCACGATCTTCCCCGACAGGACGTTCTTGATCGTGGTGCGGACGAAGGCGGGTCCCTTGCCTGGCTTCACGTGCTGGAACTTGGTGACGGTCCACAGTTGTCCGTCAAGGTTGAGGACGGAACCGTTCTTGATGTCATTGGTAGTCTGTGCCACGTATAGTCACCTTTTGTTATTCGCTGGTGAGCGGTATTCGCTCGAAAAACGCCTTAGTCATTATGCCACTACGCATGGAAAAGGCGTATGTCAACGCCATACGAAAGGCACCGCTAGGTTCCTCCGTCCCTTCCTTTGGAAGATTGATGAGGAACCAGAGCGGTGCCTTGGATCGGCCGCGATGACGGAAGCCGTCACGCGGCCTCGGTAGTCGCGGGACTACTCGAGGATCTTCGTGACACGGCCTGAGCCGACGGTGTGTCCACCCTCACGCACGGCGAAGGTCAGACCCTCCTCCATGGCGACGGGCTGGATCAGCTCGACGGTGAAGGTGGCGTGGTCGCCGGGCTGGACCATCTCGATGCCCTCGGGCAGGGAGATGACGCCGGTGACGTCGGTGGTCCGGAAGTAGAACTGCGGGCGGTAGTTCGAGAAGAACGGCGAGTGACGGCCGCCCTCGTCCTTGGTCAGGACGTAGACCTCTCCCTCGAACTTGTGATGCGGGGTCACCGACTTCGGAGCCGCCACGACCTGGCCGCGCTCGACCTGGTCACGGTTGATGCCGCGGAGCAGCAGACCGGTGTTGTCGCCGGCCTCGGCCTCGTCCATCTGCTTGTGGAAGGTCTCGATGGAGGTGACCGTGGTGGTCTGGGTGGGACGGATTCCGACGATCTCCACGGTGGAGTTGACGGGGAGACGTCCACGCTCGACACGACCGGTGACCACGGTGCCGCGGCCGGAGATCGTGAAGACGTCCTCGATCGGCATGAGGAAGGGCTTGTCGAGATCGTGAACAGGCGTCGGGATGTAGTCGTCGACGGCGTCCATCAGATCCTTGATGGTCTGGACCCACTTATCGTGATCCGGGGCATCGTCGTGCAGGGCTCCGTACGCGGAGGTGCGGATGACCGGGCAGTCGCGGTCGAAGCCGTTCTCGTCGAGAAGGTCACGGACCTCTTCCTCGACGAGCTCGATGAGCTCCTCATCCTCGACCATGTCGCACTTGTTGAGGGCGACGAGAATCCTCGGGACGCCGACCTGACGGGCGAGCAGAACGTGCTCGCGGGTCTGGGCCATGGGGCCGTCGGTGGCGGCGACCACGAGGATCGCTCCATCCATCTGCGCGGCGCCGGTGATCATGTTCTTCACGAAGTCGGCGTGGCCGGGGCAGTCCACGTGCGCATAGTGGCGCTTGGCGGTCTGGTACTCGATGTGCGCGATGTTGATGGTGATGCCGCGCTGCTGCTCCTCGGGAGCGGCGTCGATCTGGTTGAAGTCGTACTCGGGGTTGAGATCCGGGTACTCCTCGTGCAGCACCTTGGAGATGGCCGCGGTGAGGGTCGTCTTGCCGTGGTCGACGTGTCCGATGGTGCCGATGTTAACGTGCGGCTTGGTGCGCTCGTATTTTGCCTTTGCCATTGTGTTTTGTCCTCCTGGACGTCTTGTAGACTGCCCGTACGTCGGCGGTCCGGGCACTCGTTACATAATACTGGGTTTCTGGATTGTTTGCCACCTGCGGTGCCCGAACCCAGTCAGCGCTAAGAATATAACGCCGCCCGGGGACACGGACACCGTAAGCGAACCGGTGTGTCACCAGTGTGTCACTCGCCTCGCTGGGCCTTGATGATCTCCTCGGCGATGGCCTTGGGGACCTCCGCGTACGAGTCCATCTGCATGGTGAACATGGCGCGTCCCTGCGTCTTGGAACGCAGGTCACCGATGTATCCGAACATCTCGCTCAGCGGCACCTTGGCGTCGATGACCTTGACGCCGGTGGCGTCGGACATCGACTGGATGCTGCCTCGACGGGAGTTGAGATCCCCCATGACGTCACCCATGTACTCCTCGGGAGTACGGACCTCGACGGCCATGATGGGCTCGAGGATCACGGGCTTGGCCTTGGGAGCGGCCTCCTTGAAGCACATGGAGCCGGCGATCTTGAAGGCGAGCTCCGAGGAGTCGACGTCGTGGATCTGACCGTCGGTGACTGTCGCCTTGACACCGACCACGGGGAATCCCGCGAGGATTCCGGATTCCATGGCCTCGCGCACGCCCGCATCGATCGAGGGGATGAACTCCTTGGTGATGTGGCCGCCGGTGACCTCGTTGACGAACTCGTAGGTCTCGCCGGCCTCGGTGTCCATCGGCTCGAAGTTCATGAGGACCTTCGCGAACTGTCCGGATCCACCGGTCTGCTTCTTGTGCGTGTACTCCTGGTTCATGACGGCCTTGCGGATCGTCTCGCGGTACGCGACCTGGGGCTTGCCGACGTTGCACTCGACCTTGAACTCTCGGCGCATGCGGTCGACGATGATGTCGAGCTGGAGCTCGCCCATTCCGGAGATCAGCGTCTGTCCGGACTCCTCATCCGTCTTGACCTGGAAGGTCGGATCCTCGTCGGAGAGCTTGGCGAGGGCCAGGCTCATCTTCTCCTGGTCGGCCTTGGTCTTGGGCTCCACGGCGACCTCGATCACGGGATCGGGGAAGGTCATGGACTCAAGGGAGATCGGGGCCTTCTCGGCGCACAGCGTGTCGCCAGTGGTGATGTTCTTCAGACCGACGAAGGTGTAGATGTTGCCGGCCTCGGCCGCGTCGACGGGGTTCTCCTTGTCGGCGTGCATCTGGAAGATCTTCCCGACGCGCTCCTTCTTGCCCTTCGTAGAGTCGAGCACGTTGTCGCCGGGCTTGATGCTTCCCGAATAGACGCGCACGAACACGAGCTTGCCGTAGAAGGGGTGGGTCGAGATCTTGAAGACCAGAGCGGCGAACGGGTCGTCGACGGTGGGCTTGCGATCGATCTCGACGGACTCGTCGCCGGGCTTGTATCCGACGATCGAGGGAACGTCCTCGGGGCTGGGCAGGTAGTCCACGACCGCGTCGAGCATGGGCTGAACGCCCTTGTCCTTGAACGCGGATCCGCACAGAACCGGATAGGCCTGGCGGGTGATGGTGAGCTTGCGGATGCCGCTGCGGATCTCCGCCTCGGACAGATCGCCGGTCTCAAGATACTTCTCGACCAGCGCGTCATCGGCCTCCGCGACCTGGTCCAGTAGCTCGGAACGATACTGCTCGGCCTTGTCCTGAAGATCCTCGGGGATGTCGGTGGTGTCGTAGTGGGCGCCCAGATCGCCGGAGACGTCGTTCCAGACGTACGCCTTCATGCGGATGAGGTCGACGACGCCCTTGAAGTCGTTCTCGGCCCCGATGGGGAGCTGGACGACGAGCGGGGTCGCGCCGAGCTTCTTCTTGATGGTGTCGACGGAGAAGTAGAAGTCCGCTCCGAGCTTGTCCATCTTGTTGATGAAGCAGATGCGCGGCACGCCGTACTTGTCGGCCTGACGCCACACGGTTTCGGACTGGGGCTCCACGCCCTCCTTGCCGTCGAACACCGCCACGGCGCCATCGAGAACGCGCAGCGAACGCTCGACCTCGGCCGTGAAGTCCACGTGGCCGGGGGTGTCGATGATGTTGATCTGGTACTTCTGATCGGTGTCATGCGTCTGACGGTTCCAGAAGCATGTGGTGGCCGCGGACTGGATCGTGATTCCACGCTCCTGCTCCTGGGCCATGAAGTCCATCGTCGAGGCGCCGTCATGGGTCTCGCCGATCTTGTAGTTCTTGCCCGTATAGAACAGAATGCGTTCCGTGGTTGTGGTCTTGCCGGCATCGATATGAGCCATGATGCCGATGTTGCGGATCTCGTTGAGATCCGTGAGCACGTCAAGTGCCATAGGAGGTCCCTTCGCTTTCGAGTCTCGGAATTACCAGCGGTAATGGGCGAAGGCCTTGTTCGCCTCGGCCATCTTGTGAGTGTCCTCACGACGCTTGACGGAGGCTCCGAGACCATTGGACGCGTCGAGGATCTCGTTGGCGAGACGCTCGGCCATGGACTTCTCGCGGCGAGCGCGGGAGAAGTCGGTCAGCCAGCGCAGCGACAGCGTGTTCGCACGGCCGGGCTTGACCTCGACGGGCACCTGGTAGGTGGCGCCGCCGACTCGGCGGGAACGCACCTCAAGGCTGGGACGGATGTTGTCCAGAGCGCGCTTGAGCACGGATACGGGCTCCTGGTCGGTCTTCTCCTTGACCATATCGAGCGCGGAGTAGACGATGTCCTCGGCGATGGACTTCTTGCCATCGAGGAGGATCTTGTTGATGAGCTGCGCCACCACGGTCGAGCCGTAGATCGGATCGGGCAGCAGCTGGTGCTTCTTGGCAGGTCCTTTACGTGACATGGTATCTACTTCGCCTTCTTTGCGCCGTACAGGGAACGTCCCTGCTTGCGGTCCTTGACTCCCTGGGTATCGAGCGCGCCACGCACGATGTGGTAGCGGACGCCAGGAAGATCCTTCACACGGCCACCGCGGACGAGCACGATGGAGTGCTCCTGCAGGTTGTGTCCCTCACCGGGGATGTAGGCGGTGACCTCGATGCCGGAGCTCAGGCGCACACGGGCGACCTTACGCAATGCCGAATTCGGCTTCTTCGGTGTGGTGGTGTAGACACGGGTGCACACGCCGCGACGCAGCGGGCTTCCCTTAAGGGCCAAAGTCTTGGACTTCTTCGGCTTGGCCTGACGTCCCTTACGGACGAGTTGTTCTATAGTAGGCAACTTCGGTTCTCCGATTCGTTGTTTTCCTTGTATTCGTGGAACCGCCGCACCGCGCTCCACCCGACAACGTCCTCGGAAGAAAGCAGCCCAGTCCACCGGCCCGATGGCCCCGCATCCTCCCATGCCGCATTGCTGCGGACGCTCATCGGATTCGGGGATATCCCGCGGATTCGCCTGTCACATAAGGCGCACCTGCGGCACACACA
The DNA here is from genome assembly GCF_000741645.1 of Bifidobacterium minimum. GTDB lineage: Bacteria > Actinomycetota > Actinomycetes > Actinomycetales > Bifidobacteriaceae > Bifidobacterium > Bifidobacterium minimum. Next base: position 395,704 of record NZ_JGZD01000009.1, on the reverse strand, counting down.
GCTTTCCACTATAGCACGTCACCGGACATGCCCCATACGACACTCACCGTCTATCCCCTACCCATCCCTTGCCCTTATTTCTTTATCCCTTGTCTTTCGTGTCTTTCGGTTTTTCGATTCCGCGACGCGCCGGCGCGCGACGCCGCCGAATCGGGTATAGTATCCATCTGTTGCGTGCCGCTCATGAGCAGCGGCAGGCCGCATGGTGGCTATAGCTCAGCAGGTAGAGCATCTGATTGTGGTTCAGAAGGTCGCGCGTTCGAACCGCGTTAGCCACCCCACTTGGGCAATGGTCGGGATCCGGCCAATGGGAATATCCTTGGTCATCTTCGGGCATCGCCCTTGTCGTTTCTCCCCTTCTGCTTCGCCTCTCCACTTCAGCTTTCTTTCTTCGACTCTTTCCCCGGGGCCCGGCAGTCCGTCCGGCCTTCTCCCGACGACCCGTCACGCGAGGCACCGTCCTGCGCTTCCGGATCCGGATCAGATGCACGCGCCGGATGGCAGGACATGGGTTTGCGTCATCTACGCCTCGCAGTCGTTCGCATCGTGCACGTACCGCTTCAGGGCGTCGCGGACGAATCGCGCGCCCTCGACTCCGCCGTAGTTTCGCGCGAACCGTTCATCGTGCACGTACATGTCGGCCAGTCCCAGCACGTAGCCGTTGAAATCGCCGTCGGAATCGGCCGCAGGCGTTCCGGGGACGCCGCGCAGCCACAGGACGTGACGGCGCGCAATCCCTTGGGCTAGAGCCGAATCAGGCGTGGTCGCAGGATCGTTCGCGGCGTCGGCCAAGTCGCGGTTCAGGTCCGCCAGGTCCTCCTGCCACTGCCGTCGCTCCTCCACGCTCTTCCCCTTCCACCAGGCGTCGGACCGCGCGTAGGCGTCCCTCCCCCAGCGCTCCTCGACCTCCTGCCTGTATCGGGTGTGATCGAACCCGTCGAACATGGTCTCTGCCATCAGCTTCTCCTTTCCATTCATGTTGTCGATGGTGTGCTCGACCGCGGCGATCTGCCGGGCGAGCCTGTCCCGCTCCTGTCGGAGCAGGGCCAGATGGGCGGTCAACGCCGCCGTCTCATCGAGCTGGCGGTCCAGGACCTCGCCGATCTGCGACAGGCCCAGCCCCAGCTCCCGCAGCAGCAGCACCCGTTGCAGTCGCACGAGCGCGCTCTGGTCGTAGTACCGGTATCCATTGGCGCCGATCCGGCTGGGCGGGACCAGCCCGATACGGTCGTAGTAGCGCAGCGTACGGCTCGTGACGCCCGCCAGTCGCGCGATCTGCTGTATTGGCCACTCCATGGCAACCACCTCCATGCACACCACGCTAGAGGTTGACGCAGCGTCAAGGTCAAATGCTCGCGAGGACGCGTGTAAGGGTGTGTGTCGTCACACGACAACCTCGGCCCATTCGATGGGAGGGACGGACCGGAATTCACGCGATCCGGCAATGCACGCACCGCACTATGCGACCGGTCACCATGAACAACGATCCGGGAAGCCGCCACCGTTTGACGCGACGGGCGACTATGCTTTGGCAACTATCAGGCCACCATCCGACGCAACCCCCGCCAGCACGCCGGGGTCCGTGCGTCCATTCGCCCGCCATCCCGCTCCGGAGGTCCCATGACATCGTCGACATCGCCAGCAACGCCCGCAGCCACAGCAACCACCGCATCTGCAACACCCTCCACTTCCTCCACTTCCACCGCACCCGCCGCACCCGTCCTCTCCTTCGAGAACGACTACAGCGAGGGCGCCCATCCCGCAATCCTGAAGGCGCTGTCCGACGACAATCTCACGCCGCGCCCCGGATACGGCACGGATGACGTGTGCCGATCGGCCACGGAGCGCATCAGACGCTGGATCAAGCAGCCCGAGGCGTACGTGCGATTCCTCGTGGGCGGAACGCAGGCCAACCAGACCATCATCGACGCCATCGCCCCGCCCTTCGGCGCGGTCGTGGCGGTCACCAGCGCCCATGTCAACACCCATGAGGCGGGCGCCATCGAAGCCTCAGGCCACAAGGTCATCACCCTGCCGGAGCATGACGGAAAGATGGACCCCGACGAGCTCGCGGCATTATGCGACGTCTTCGACGCCGACGACAACAACGAGCATATGGCCGTGCCGTCCTGCGTCTACGTCTCGCAGTCCACCGAATACGGCACCCTGTACGATCTCGACGAGCTGGAGGGCCTGTCGCGCGTCTGCCGGAGCCGCCATCTCCCGTTGATCGTCGACGGCGCGCGTCTGGGATACGCGTTGGCCGCCGCCGGATGCGACATGACCGCGGCCGACATCGCCCGTCTCGCGGACGCCTTCACCATCGGAGGTACGAAGGTCGGAGCGCTGTTCGGTGAGGCCGCGGTGTTCCCCCACGGCGCTCCCGCACCCCGCATGACCGCGCTGATCAAGCGTCATGGCGCCCTGCTGGCGAAGGGGTGGCTCCTCGGCGTCCAGTTCGACGTCCTGCTCGACGACGACCTCTATCTCGACATCGCCCGCAACGCCGACCGGCAGGCCGACGCGATCCGCAGGGCCCTGACGGACAGGGGCTACGAGATCATGCACTCGTCGTCGACGAACCAGATCTTCGTCGCATTGGATGCGCGCACCGTCTCGCGCCTGACCTCGCGGGTCCGTCTGGGCTTCATGGAGCGTCTGGATGACGGCCGGTCCCTTATGCGCATCTGCACGAGCTGGGCCACCACCGACGATCAGACGCGGCGGCTCATCGCACTGCTGTGACGTGGATTATGGCCGTGCCGGGCCGCCGCTATAACGCCCGCGCCGCGGCTATGACGCGGCTTCCACCGGACGCGAGATGGCGAGCGCCTGATGATCGGCGATCGCGGCACGCTCCATATCGACGAAGCGGTCGACGCACCGTTCCAGCGAATACCGGGACCTCGCCTCATCCGCGTATCGGGCGGCCCAGTACCGACGATCCTCCGCATGCTCCACCCACCAGTCGATGCCGTCGGCGAGTGCCTGAACGTCGCGCGCGGGGAACAGGGACTCGTCGGTGAGCGCGAACTGCCTGGCCGCGCTCAGATCGGATTCGGCGATAACCGGCACCAGCCCGCAGGCGATACCCTCGAGAACGCTCAGCGATTCGATGTCGACAATCGAGGGATGAACGATGAGGTCGCATGCGCGGAGCAGACGTGGCATCTCGTCATGGGAGTGGAAGCCGATCGACCATCTCGTGCGCGGCAGCAGACGCCGGGCCTGAGCGCGCAGATACGAGTCCAGCGGTCCGGTGCCGCAGATCGCGAGGTCGATGTCCGCCGCGTGACGGCAGCGGGCCACGGCGCGGATCAGCGTGATGTGGTCCTTCTCGTGCGAAAGCCGTCCGGACGCGACGATGCGGAACCGGCGACCCCGGTCCCGTCCATCCCGTCCATCCGGCTCCCCGCCGTGACTCGGCGAGAACATCGGCGAGAACCCATTCGATATCACATGGATCTCGTTGTCGTATCCGTGCGAGCGCAGCTGGTCGGCGATCATCCTCGTCGGCGCATGGACATGGCCGATCCCGGCATACAGCCAGCGACGGAACAGCCGGTACAGGAACGCGGATACGCCCGGCACGTACCGAAGAGGCCCGGCCGAATAGGTGACGTTCTCCGGCTGGAGATGGAATCCCGCGGTCACCGGAACGTCCATCTCCCGGGCGACGGCACGTGCGCAGCGACCGAAGGCGAAGGGAAGATAGATATGGACCACGTCGGCGCCGGCGAAGGCCCTGCGCATCAGGTCGGCATCGGGCCGCGCGAACTGTATCTGCTGCTTCGCCGAGGCCCACGACGCGATGGGGACGTGGTGGGAGGCCGCCGGATAATCCTCGGATCCGATCCCCACCAGCCGAACCCGATGTCCCAGCTCCCTGAGGCGCCCGGCATACTGCATGGCCGAGTTCGATGTGCCGTTGCCGTTGCGGCCTATGGTGTCCACGACCATCACGATCGTCAGCGGCCGCCCGTCATGCGGTGTCCCGCGCCCATCGTCGCGCATGTCGGTCTGCTCGCCGTCGACCCCGTCGCGGATGGTGACACTCATGGCGCCGTCCGCATTGCCCGCGGCACCCGCGGTATCCGCGATATCCGCGTCATCGCCCTCAACGGACGATCCCCTGCCATCTCTCACCCGCACCATGCTAGGACGCGGTCCCTCCATACCGTGACATCGTCGTCGCTGCCATGTCGCGGCCACAACGATGTCATCACAGATACCCTCGCCACAACCGCAGCGATGTAGTCGCCGCGGCAAGGCAGAATAAGCGGTATGAGCATCATTCCATCGCACCCATCGACGCCTCGTGCCGCGCAATCCCGCGCAACGGCCATCCCCACGCCGATCCCCACCGTTCCCGACCGGCCATTGGGATCCCCTCTGGGACGGGAGAGCACACGCGTCCTGCTGCTGGGCTCGGGCGAGCTGGGGCGGGAGATCGCCATCGAACTCATGCGCCTGGGGGTATGGGTGTGCGCTGCCGACAGCTACGCCGACGCCCCGGCGGCCCAGATCGCCCATGAATCGCGCGTTCTCGACATGGCCGATCCCACGGCGCTTGACGACCTGATCGACGACGTCCATCCCGACATCATCGTTCCCGAGGTCGAGGCCATAGCGACGTCCCGGCTCGTCGCCGCACGGGACAAGGGCGTCCAGATCGTTCCCAGTTCAGGGATCGCCGCCGTCTGCATGGACCGGGAGCGGCTCCGCGTCATCGCCCATGAGGAGCTGGGGCTTCCCACCACCTCATACAGGTTCGCCGAATCGCCCGACGAGCTCCGCGCGGGAGCCGACGAGGTGGGATATCCCTGCGTGGTCAAGCCGATTATGAGCTCATCCGGACACGGCCAGTCGATCATGAGATCGCCCGACGACCTCGACGCGGCCTGGACGGAGGCCCAGACGGGACGCCGCGCAGCGACGGATGGCCGGACATCACGGGTGATCGTCGAATCCTTCGTCGCGCTTCATGACGAGCTCACCGTTCTCACCGTCAGCTCCAGCGCGGGCGTATGCGCCTGCGAGCCCATCGGGCAACGACAGGATCATGGGGACTACCGCGAGTCATGGCAGCCCGCCGACATCAACCGGGAGATCTCCCTTACCGCCCGCGACATCGCCATCCGGGCCGTGGAGGGCCTGGTCGACGGCGCCCACAGGCAGGGTGAGACCGGATGGGGCGTCTTCGGAGTGGAGCTGTTCGTGCTCGACGACGGTTCGGTTCTTTTCAACGAGATGTCCCCGCGTCCGCACGACACGGGAATGGTGACGATGGCCTCGCAACGGCTCAGCGAGTTCGCGCTGCACGCGCGGGCCATCCTCGGATTCCCCATAACCCAGGACCACGTCCGACTCGACATACGCCCCGACGAGGTCGCCGCCAGCCACGCGATAGTGCTGGAGGGACAAGGCGAAGCGGTGTTCACCCATGCCGGCCGGGCCCTGTCCGACCCGGGGACGGACCTGCGCATATTCGGCAAGCCCTCGGTCAACGGACACCGCCGCATGGCCGTGTCGCTGGCCATACGCTCAACCGCCCAGGAAGCCCGCTCGGCCGCCGCGACCGTGGCCGACAGGCTCCATATCGACGTGTCGTGAACGCCGTCCCGCGCGACGGATCCGACCTCCCGCCGCGCTCCGCGAGGTGAGTCCGGCGTCGCCTCCGGATGACGCCCCGCGACGACATCTCAACGCTCCCCGGAATGTATCCCCGGATTGATATTCTGTGCCACGTTGGCACATCCCCCCTCATTTCGTCTCGCGTCGCGCGGGAAAGGCGAGTCATGGAGAAACTGGAAAAGCTGTACGAAGGCAAAGCCAAGAAGATGTACGCCACCGACGATCCGCAGGTTCTCTGGGTCGAGTACATGAATCAGGCCACCGCCGGGAACGGCGCCAAGAAGGCGCAGATAGCGGGCAAGGGAAGCCTCAACAACCGCATCACCTCGGTGATCTTCGACCTTCTCGCGGCACGCGGCGTCAAAAGCCACTTCCTGAAGCGGGTGTCGGACACCGAGCAGCTCGTCCGACGCATGGATATGTTCCCCCTGGAGATCATCATGCGCAACACCGCCGCGGGATCCTTCGCGAAACGGTACGGAGTCGCCGAAGGCACCGCGCTGTCGAAGCCGATCCTGGAGTTCTGCCTGAAATCCGACGATCTTGGCGACCCCTTCATCAACGACGACGGCATCGTGGCGCTGGGACTGGCGACCGAGGAGCAGCTCGCCGAAATCTCGCGGCAGGCCCGCGCCGTCAATCAGGCGCTTCTCGACATCTTCTCCGCCATCGAGGTCCAGCTGGTCGATTTCAAGATCGAGGAGGGAACGGCATCCGACGGCACGATCCTTCTGGCCGACGAGATCACGCCCGACACCTGCAGGCTGTGGGACCTCAAGGACCACAGCGGCCGCATCGAGCATCTGGACAAGGACCTCTTCCGCCGCGATCTGGGCAACATCATCCCCGCCTATGAGGAGATCCTCTCGAGGCTCAACGGTCTCGCCGCCTCCGAGGGCATCACCGAGTCCAAGTAGGACACGGACCGCCGGAGGCGCGGACCACCGGAGGCGCGGACCACGGAATCCGCCTTTCCGGCGGCCACGGTCGCGTTCCATGAATTACGGCGTATTCCATGAATTACTGAATGACAACACCGGTACGAGTGACAACAGGGGGCAACAGTGGTTTTTCGCGTGTATGTGGAGAAACGCGCAGGTTTCGACGTCGAGGCTCGGCAGCTGCGGGAGGAGCTGCGCGACGTTCTGGGGCTGACCGGGCTGTCGGGACTACGCATCATCAACCGGTATGACGTCGAGGGCATCGACGACGGGCTTTTCGCCAAGGCCGTCCCCACGGTTTTCAGCGAACCGCAGGTGGATGACGTGTCGGACGCCCTTCCCGACTTCGGTGACGCCACGGTGTTCGCCGTGGAATACCTTCCCGGCCAGTTCGACCAACGCGCCGCATCCGCCGAGGAATGCGTCCAGCTGATCAGCCAGGGAGACCGGCCCACCGTCCGCACGGCCCGCGTCTATGTCCTGTCCGGGACGTTGGACCCCGGTCAGATCGACGCGGTCAAGCATTACGTGATCAACCCGGTCGAGGCGCGCGAGGCGTCGTTGGCGACCCGCGACTCCCTTGCCATGGAGACGGCCAGACCCGCGGATGTCGAGGTCATCGACGGCTTCACCACACTGGACGACTCCGGTCTCGAGGAGTTCATCACCCGTCGCGGACTGGCGATGGATCTGGCCGACGCGCGATTCTGCCAGCGCCATTTCCGCGAGGAGGGGCGCGAACCCACCATCACCGAGATCCGGGTCATCGACACCTACTGGTCGGATCATTGCCGCCACACCACATTCGGGACCCATCTGGAGAACATCCGCATCGACGACGACGTCGTGGCGGCGGCCTTCGACCGCTATCTGGCCATGAGGCGTGAACTCGGCCGGGAGGACCGTCCGATATGCCTGATGGACATGGCGACGATCGGCGCCAGATGGCTCAGGCATGAGGGCATCCTGACGAACCTCGACGAATCCGAGGAGATCAACGCCTGCACGGTGAAGGTCAAGGTCGACGTGGACGGCGAGGACCAGGACTGGCTCTTCCTCTTCAAGAACGAGACGCACAACCATCCCACCGAGATCGAGCCTTTCGGCGGCGCGGCCACATGCATCGGCGGCTGCATCCGAGATCCCCTCTCCGGACGTTCGTACGTGTACCAGGCGATGCGAGTCACCGGCGCCGCCGACCCCACCGCGCCCCTGTCCACGACCCTTCCCGGCAAGCTGCCGCAACGCAAGATCGTGACCACCGCCGCGCACGGGTACTCGTCATACGGCAATCAGATAGGACTGGCCACCGGTCAGGTAGCCGAGATCTACCATCCCGGCTATGTCGCCAAGCGCATGGAGGTCGGCGCCGTCGTGGGCGCGACCCCCGCCGATCACGTCCGGCGCGAGACCCCGACGCCCGGCGACCGCATCATCCTGCTGGGCGGGCGCACGGGCCGCGACGGCATCGGAGGCGCGACGGGCGCATCGAAGGCGCAGGACATCGACAGCCTCGAGGAGTGCGGAGCCGAGGTGCAGAAGGGCAACGCCCCCATCGAACGCAAACTGCAAAGGCTTTTCAGACGCGGCGACGCCTGCCGTCTGATCAAGCGATGCAACGATTTCGGCGCCGGCGGCGTGTCCGTGGCCACCGGTGAGATCGCCGACGGTCTGACCATCGACCTCGACAAGGTCACCAAGAAGTACGACGGTCTGGACGGCACGGAGCTGGCCATCTCGGAGTCGCAGGAGCGCATGGCCGTGGACGTGGCCGCCGACGACGTCGACGAGTTCCTCTCCTACGCCCGCGAGGAGAACCTTGAGGCCTCCGTCATCGCTGTGGTCACCAGGGAGAGGCGCATGCGCATGACGTGGCGGGGCGACGTCATCGTCGACCTCGACCGCGACTTCCTCGCCTCCAACGGCGCGCCGAAAAGCCAGGACCTCCACATCGAAAGGGGCGGGCGGTACGACGGACGACTGTTCTCCGGATCGACGCTGACAACGCGAACGGACGACGACGTTCCACGCCCGACGCAGTCCCTCCATGACCGGATGGCCGCTCTGCTGTCCGATCTCAACGTGGCCTCGAACAAGGGTCTTTCGGAGCGCTTCGATTCAACCATCGGGGCCGGCACCGTCCTCATGCCCTTCGGAGGCCGCACGCAGCTGACCCCCACCCAGGCGATGGTGGCGAAATTCCCGGTGGACGGCGAGACGACGACCGCTTCGGCCATGGCATGGGGATTCAACCCGTACATCATGGAAAGCAACCAGTACACCGGCGGCTATCTGTCGGTCGTGGAATCGCTGTGCAGACTTGTCGCCACCGGATTCCGCCGCGAGGACGCCTATCTCAGCCTCCAGGAATACTTCGGCAAACTGCGGGACGTCCCGGAGCGCTGGGGACGTCCCGCGGCCGCGGTGCTGGGCGCCCTGTCCGCGCAGGTGGATCTGGGCGTGGGAGCCATCGGCGGCAAGGATTCCATGAGCGGAAGCTTCGAGGATCTCGACGTCCCACCCACCCTGATCTCCTTCGCAGTCGCCGTGGGTCCTCTGACGAACGCGGTCTCCCCTGAGTTCAAGGCGGCGGGACATACGGTGGTGCGCATCGCCGCCCGGCTCGGGAAGGATGGTCTGACGCCCGACAAGGACTCGCTCATCGAGGTCATGGACGTAATCGAGGAGCTTGCCTCCACCCATGATGCGCTGGCCGTCTCGACCCCCGGATACGGCGCGAGCGCGGCCTCCCTGTTCCTCATGACCGTCGGGAACCATATCGGCCTCGACCTCGAGGACTCCATCGCCGCGGATGATCTTTTCACGCCGGCTTACGGCTCCTTCTTCATCGAGCTGGCCGACGACGCCACCCTTCCCGCGATGTCCAACAGGGTCGAGCACGGCGTCATCGGACGCACCACCGAGGAATACACGCTGCGCACCTCCTCGGAGACGCTCGATCTGACACGGCTTCAGGAGATCTGGGAGGACGGCATCTCCTCGGTGTTCCCCTACCGGGGCCATGGCGACGCGGTGGATCCGATCAGCTTCACCGCAGGCGGATCGGTCACACGGTCAACTCCCCCCGCGGCGCGGCCCGACGTCATCATTCCCGTGTTCCCCGGAATCAACTGCGAATACGATTCGGCGGCTGCCTGGCGGCGCGCTGGAGCTCGACCGACCACATTGGTGTTCAACAATCTCACACCCCGCGATGTGGAGCGGTCGACCCGTCTTTTCGCCGAAGGGATACGCGCCAGCCAGATCATCATGATTCCCGGAGGCTTCTCCGCGGGCGACGAGCCGGATGGATCGGCGAAGTTCATCGAGGCCGTGTTCCGCTCCCCCGAGGTCACCGACGCCGTCCGTGATCTTCTCAACAACAGGGACGGGCTCATCCTGGGGATTTGCAACGGCTTCCAGGCCCTGATCAAGCTGGGGCTGGTGCCCTACGGTGACATCGTGGCGATGGATCGGACCTCGCCGACGCTGGCCGTCAACACGATAGGACGGCATCAGAGCCGCCTGGTCCGCACCCGCGTGGCCTCGAACCTCTCCCCATGGCTGTCCCTGACGTCCGTGGGGGACGTCCACACCATCCCCATATCGCACGGCGAAGGACGTTTCGTGGCGGATGGGGATGTGCTGCGCAGACTGCTGGACGCCGGACAGATCGCCACCCAGTACGTCGGCGAGGACGGCCGGCCCAGCATGGATCTTGACGTCAACCCCAACGGATCGGCTCTGGCGATCGAGGGCATCACCAGCCCCGATGGCCGCGTGCTGGGCAAGATGGCCCATTCGGAACGCACCGGCGACGGTCTGTATCGCAACGTCCCCGGAGACATCCATCAGCCGCTGCTCGAGGCCGGCGTGAGATACTTCGCGGCCTAAGGCGCTGGATGATGCCGGCCGGCATCTTCGTCGGCCGGCATCACGACGAATAGACGCCGGGAAGCAGACCGACGATTCGGGTCGTCGAAGGTCTATTGGGCCTTCGACGACCCGAATCGTCTTCTTCTTACTCTCTCTCAGCGTGCGTCGCCGCGAAGCATCGCGATGATGTTGCGGTGAGCGATGCGTCCCATCGCCTTGACGCCGGAGCGGGCGCTGTCATGCCCATGCCTAGACAACAAGGCCCTGACCGCCTTGTCCCCTTCGCTGAAGACGAGGACCGTGGCACCCAAGGCCCAGCACATGGCCCATTGCCCTCCGGTCAGCGCGGTCATGCCCAGCGCGGACGCCACCGGGGGAACCACCATGGCCACGGCGTGGAGAATCAGCGCACTCACGGATGCCCCGAGAAGGAAGGGGTTCGTGAACGGGTTCACCCGGAAGACGGATCGGGTCTCGGAGCGCGCCGACAGGGACATGAAGAAGCTGAACAGAACAAGCAGCGTCAGCGCCATGGTTCTGGCGGTGGTGTCGTCATACCCGCGGTCGATGAGCACACGGAACAGGACGAGGATACTCAGTCCCATCCACAATCCGCAGATGGCGGTACGCCCCCACAACGCGGACGACAGCAGTCCCTCGGAGCGGCCGCGCGGAGGACGGTCGAGCTCGTCGCCCTGACCGGGTTCGAAGGCCAGAGCGATGTCCTGCACGCCGTTGGTGACGATGTTGATCCACAGCATCTGCAGCGGCATGAACAGCAGAGGCATCTCCGAGACGACGTTCACGCCGACGGCGATCATGGCGGCCACCGCGGTCGACAGGAGGAAGAACGCCGAACCCCGGATGGCCTTGAACGTGACGCGCCCCTGGGCGACGGCCTTGGTTATGGTGACGAAGTTGTCGTCGGTCAGCACCACATCGCTGGCCTCACGCGCCACATCCGTCCCCGACTCGCCCATGGATATCCCCACGGACGCGGCCTTCAGCGCCGGAGCGTCGTTGACGCCGTCACCGGTCACGGCGACGGTTTCACCCTCGTCCTGCAACGCCTCCACGATGCGCAGTTTGTCCTGAGGCGACACTCGGGCCGCGATCGACGTCTTGCGCAGCCTCGACCGCAGCTGCTCGTCGTCAAGCGTGAGCATCTCGGCACCGGTGATCGCGTCATCGGTATGGGACAGCCCCAGCCTGTCGCCGATGGCCTTCGCCGTGACCGGATGGTCGCCGGTGATCATCTTCACCTCGATGCCGGCCTTGCGGCAGTCCTCGATCGCCTCGCGGACACCGGGACGAGGAGGATCCAGCATGCCCTCGACTCCCAGGAAGCACAGACCGGAAGGGGTGATGGCGCCATCGAGATCGGCCTCGGAGGCGATGGTGCGGGAGGCCACCGCGATAACCCTCAGCCCCTTCTCGCCCATGCGCATGTTCATGGCGTGCAGTCCCTCGGCGTCCACGTCCACGCGGGCGCCCCCGTCGTCGATCATGCTGGTGCTCATGGCGATGATGCTGTCGGGCGCGCCCTTGACGTATTGGGTCAGCGTGCCGTCGGCGTCCCTTCTGATCGTCATGGAATAGCGCAGTTCAGGCTCGTAGGGCGTCTCGTGGACGATGTCCGAGTGCAGATCGGCGTCTTCGACGGCATCCGCCGAATCGGCCGCACGGGCCATGGCCACATCCACCGCGTCGCCCTCGTATCGCGTCCGCCCATCATCGTCCTGCAGGCGGACGGCCTCATTGGTCAGCGCCGCGGCCCGCAACAGCGACCGCCATGCGGCGGATGTCCCCTCCGAATCCGCATGGATCTGCCGGGACACCTCGTCATACGAGGACAGATTCGTCACGCCGATGGCGCAGGACTCAACCGTCAGGCGGTTCTGGGTGAGGGTGCCGGTTTTGTCGGATCCGATGACGGTGGTGGCGCCCAGAGTCTCGACGGCCGGCAGCGTCCGCACAATGGCGTGATGGGTGGCCATCCGCGACACGGCCAAGGCCATCGCCACCGTCAGAACGATGGGCAGGGCCTCGGGCATGGACGCCACGGCCAGAGCCACGGCCGGCAGAAAGGCTCCGGACGGGTCGTTCTTCAGGACGGCACCCGCGATGAACACGAACGCCGCGACAATGATGACGGCGAAGGCTATCCCCCGTTCGGTTCGGTGCATGATGCGTTCCAGCGGAGGAATGGTGTCGGTGCCGTTGACCAGATCGCTGATCTCGCCGAGCTCGGTGTCGGATCCCGTGGCCACGACCACGCCCCTGCCACGCCCACTGGTGACCAGCGTTCCCGAGAACGCGATGCAGGTGCGATCCCCCAGAGGCGCGTCCTGCGGACACACGCCGGTGGATTTGTTCGCGTCGTCGCTCTCACCGGTGAGCATGGACTCGTTGACGCGCAGATTGTTGACCTCGATCAGCCGCAGGTCCGCAGGGACGCGGTCCCCGCTCTCCAACAGCACGATGTCGCCGGGAACGACGGACTCGGTGGCCACCGATTGCACCGTTTCGGAACGCAGCACGCGCGTCATGGGAGTCGACAGGGAGGACAGCGCCTCGACCGCCTTGTCGGCCTTGTCCTCCTGATAGAAGCCCAGAATCGCGTTGAACAGCAGCACGACGAAAATGGCGACCGCATCCACGTAATGATCAAGCGCGACCGTGACCAGACCGCACACGATAAGCACGAGAATCAGAGGATTGGAGAACTGGCGCAGGAACCTCCTCCAAGCCGGCGTGGTCTGCGCCTCCTGAAGAACGTTCCTTCCGAATATGCCAAGACGATGCTCCGCCTCGTCATAGGTCAGCCCCCGCTCGGTGGCCCTCAGCGCCGACAATGACCGTTCGGCGTCCAGGGAATGCCAGATCTCGTTCGACCCCCATTCGGGATCTCGCAGCTCCTCCTCAAACTCCCGCGTCGATCCTTCAGCGTGCGCCGTCGTCGTTATGCCCATACTGCGCCCCTTGTCCACTCGCCCGTGCGCGCCACGCACGGTCCGCCATGTCCGGCATGTCCGGATCCGGACGCATGACCCGCATGCCTCAGCCGCATGCACATATCTCCATGCCGCCCTCCATGCCGCGATTCCGCGGCGCGTCCCGACTGCGAGAAGCCCCGGCCTGGACGATATGCGCGAGTCCCCATCATGCAAAGGCCCCTCAATGCATGCCCGGAACGTACCGCAACCACTCGTGAGCGATACTATCAGCGATGGCGGATACGCCACGGAACATGCTCACGGCGTCATGGACCCGCGTGCCGGGAACCCGAGCGGGACGCCGACAATGTATCCCTCGATTGGTATGGTTGCCCGGTAGTGCGATTCCCCGTTGACCACGGTTGTGGAAGGAGCCTAAGGTTGTCGGCTGAACTCGAGGATATCCATGAGGAATGCGGGATTTTCGGCGTATGGGGGCATCCCGATGCGGCTCGCCTGACGTATTTCGGGCTCCACGCCCTGCAGCACCGGGGCCAGGAGGGCGCCGGGATAGTGTCGAACGACCACGGACGGCTGTGCGGCCACCGGGGTCTGGGTCTTCTCACCCAGGTCTTCTCCGATGAGGCCGAGATCGCCCGACTCAAGGGCGACCGCGCCATAGGCCATGTCCGCTACGCGACATCCGGATCAAGCTCCGTGGACAACATCCAGCCGTTCCTGTTCCGGTTCCATGACGGCGACGTGGCGCTGAGCCACAACGGCAATCTCACCAACTGCGTGAGCCTGCGCGAGCGTCTGGAGGACGAGGGCGCGATCTTCCATTCCAACTCCGACACCGAAGTCCTGATGCATCTGATCCGTCGCTCGCCGAGGGCCACGTTCATGGATCGGCTCAAGGAGGCCCTCAACACGGTTCACGGAGGATTCGCCTACCTCATCATGACGCAGACCGAGATGATCGGCGCCCTCGACCCCAACGGCTTCCGTCCGCTGTCGCTGGGCCAGATGAAGAACGGATCCTACGTCCTGGCGTCCGAGACATGCGCGCTGGACATCGTCGGAGCGCGGCTCGTCCGCGACATCCGCCCCGGGGAGATCATCGTCGTCGACGACGATGGCTACCGCATCGAGCGCTACACCGACAACACCCAGCTGGCCATCTGCTCCATGGAGTTCATCTATTTCGCGCGCCCGGATTCCAACATCTATGGCATCAACGTCCATTCGGCCCGCAAACGCATGGGCGCAAGACTGGCCGGGGAATCCCCCGCGGACGCCGACATGGTGATCGCCGTGCCGAACTCGTCCCTGTCCGCCGCATCGGGATACGCGGAAGCCTCGGGCCTCCCCAACGAGATGGGGCTCATCAAGAACCAATACGTCGCCCGCACCTTCATCCAGCCTACGCAGGAGCTCCGCGAGCAGGGGGTGAGGATGAAGCTCTCCGCCGTTCGCGGCGTCGTCGAGGGCAAAAGGGTGGTCGTCGTTGACGACTCGATCGTCAGGGGCACGACGTCGCGGCGCATAGTCAAGCTGCTCCGCGAGTCGGGGGCCCGTGAGGTCCATATGCGCATCTCGTCCCCACCGCTGAAGTATCCCTGCTTCTACGGCATCGACATACAGACGTCGAAGGAGCTGATCGCGGCCAAGAAAACCGTGGAGGAGATACGGCAGTACATCGGCGCCGACTCCCTGGCCTTCCTCTCTCTGGACGGGCTCATCGATTCCATCGGCCTGCATGCCGATGCCCCGTATGGAGGATTGTGCGTCGCATACTTCAACGGCGACTATCCCACGGCGCTCGATGACTATGAGGAGGGCTTCCTCAACTCCCTCACTCCGGAGGACAGGGTACGGATACCGCGGTTCGCCCGCGAAACCAGCCAATACCACGACAACGAGTTCACCATGGCCGTCACGAGGGACGGGGCGGCCGCCACCGCATCCCCACGATGATCCGCATCCCGCCGCCACCGCGCGGTCCCCGGCATCCTTCCGCGGATCCCCCATCAGCTGCCACCCCCCTATCAACCCCATCCACCAACCGAAGAAAGGCAATGCGCCATGCCACAGGCATATGAGGAAGCCGGAGTGAGCGTCGAAGCGGGCTACGAGGTCGTACGACGCATCAAATCACATGTGGAGCGCACGGGCCGCCCCGGCGTGATGGGCGGGATAGGGGGCTTCGGAGGACTGTTCGATCTGGCCTCGCTGAACTACTCCGACCCGGTCCTCGTGTCGGGAACCGATGGCGTGGGTACCAAACTCATGATCGCCTCGATGACCGGTCGCCATAACACCATCGGGATCGACTGCGTGGCCATGTGCGTCAACGACATCGCGGCCCAGGGAGCCCAGCCGCTGTTCTTCCTGGACTACATCGCCTGCGGCAAGAACGATCCCCGGCTTCTCGAGCAGGTCGTCTCGGGCGTCGCGGACGGGTGCGTGGACGCCCGGTGCGCGCTCATCGGCGGCGAGACCGCGGAGATGCCGGGCATGTACTCCCCCGATGAGTACGATCTCGCCGGCTTCGCCGTGGGCGTGGCCGAAAGATCCGCCATCGTGGATGGCTCGACGATAGCCGAGGGGGACACGCTGATCGCGCTGCCGTCCTCGGGGGTGCATTCCAATGGCTTCTCCCTCGTCCGCCACGCCCTGTTCGACATGGCCGGCTACACCGTGTCCACCCGGCTGGAGGCATTGGGCGACCGGGAGCTGGGCGACGTTCTCCTCACTCCGACCACGATCTACGTCAGGGCGCTGCGGCCCCTTTTCGACGCCCGTCTCGTCAAGGGTGTCGCCCATATCACGGGCGGCGGGTTCATCGAGAACATCCCCCGCATGCTTCCGACCTCGCTGGCCGCACGGATCGACACGTCGTCATGGACGGTTCCCCCCATCTTCCCGGTTATCGAGAAGGCCGGATCCATCCCCCACCACGACATGTTCAACGTCTTCAACATGGGCGTGGGCATGGTCCTGGCCGTGGACCCCCGCGACGCGGATCAGGCGCTGTCGATCCTGGCGGCCAATGACGAGGCGGGGTTCGTGATCGGCGATGTCGTCGCACGAACGGACGAAGGCGTCGAGCTGCGATGATGCGCGACGACGATGACGATATGGACATCAACGAGAGGATATGGATATGGGCATGAAGGTTCTGGTCATCGGCTCCGGAGCGCGTGAGCACACCATCGCGCGCACCCTTCTCGCAGGACCAAGCGTGGACAAGGTCACCGTGGCGCCGGGCAACCCCGGAATGCTGCGCGACGGAATACTCACCACACAGCTCAACCCCTCCAATCATGCGGCTCTGATCGATTTCGTCAAGGACAACTCCTATGACTGGGTCATCGTCGGCCCCGAGGTGCCGCTGATCGAGGGTCTGGTCGACGACTTCACCGCAGCGGGGATATCCGCGTTCGGCCCCACCAGGGCCGCGGCGCAGATCGAGGGGTCGAAGGACTTCGCGAAGCAGCTGATGATCCGGCATAACATCCCGACCGCGCGATACCGCACCTTCGACGACCTCGACCAGGCCGTGCGCTACGTCACCGAGCACGGGGCGCCCATCGTGGTGAAGGCCGACGGCCTCGCCGCGGGGAAGGGCGTCACCGTCGCCATGAGCCTTGACGACGCCATCAGGGCGTTGGATGACATCTTCATCGACCACCGATTCGGCGCCGCCGGGGCGAAGGTCGTCATCGAGGACTATCTCGAGGGGCAGGAGTTCTCGCTGATGAGCTTCGTCAGCGGAACCGACTTCTGGCCGATGCCCGTATCCCAGGATCACAAGCGCGCGTATGACGGGGACGAGGGCCCGAACACCGGAGGCATGGGCGCCTACAGCCCCGTTCCCCAGATCGGCGAGGATGTGGTCCGGTCCGCCATCGACACCATAGTGCGCCCCACCGTCCAGGCCATGGCGGAGGAGGGTGTCCCCTTCACCGGAATCCTCTATGCCGGGCTGATAGCCACGGCGGACGGCCCCAAGGTGATCGAATTCAACGCCCGCTTTGGGGATCCCGAAACCGAGGTCGTCCTTCCCAGACTCACCAGCGACCTGGGAGCCGCCATCGGCGCCATCCTCGATCACGGGGAGCCGGAGTTCACGTGGCGGGACACGGGGACGACCCTGGGAGTCGTTCTGGCCTCCGACGGCTATCCTCTCAACACGGTCACGGGGGCGCACGTCCCCGACATACCGGTTCCGGACGACGGCCACGTCTACTACGCGGGCGTCAGGACGGAGTCCAAGGGGGAACTGGCCTCGTCATCAGGAAGGGTCCTCGTGCTCACCGTCACCGGGGAGGACATCGCCGACGCTCAGCGTCTGGCGTATGGAGCCCTTGACCGGATTCCGACTCCCGGCCTTTTCTACCGCCACGACATCGGAGCGAAGGCCCTGGCTGATTCGCCGGTCGGACGCGTCACCTGACCCGGAACGGGCGTCATCTGACGTCGGATCGGTCCGACCAGGCTCTATCTCCGACCAGGCCGTATCTCCGTCTCCGCTCTATCTCCGACCGGACCGGATCATGGCACGGTCATGAAATCGGTGGAGCGAAGGTATCCCTTCCCCGCCGTGATGTCGTATTGGATGAGCTTGTAGTCCTCGAGGAGCTTCTTCGTGGCGGCGTCGAAATCCTCGCTTGACAGCGGCTCGCCCTTCTGATTGAGATAGAGCGACTGGCCTTCGGGGATCCTCGTCCATCCCTGGATCTTGTTCACCACAGGCGGCTCCATGGCCGCAATCTTCTCATGCAGGGTGGTGAGGAACGCCAGATACGGCGACACCTTGGCGTTCATATGCTCGGCGGTCTGGGGCATGAAGAAGTTCGGAGACGAATACGCGGCGTCGTCGTCCTTGACCCCGCTGCTTGAGGACGCCTTGTTGGACCAGATGAAGTAGTCGGTCAGATGCAGGGCAAGCGAATTCGCGCTGTTCTCGCCGGCGGTGGAATAGATTCCGGGAAGATGGTCGCCATAGAACACCACGGTGACCGGCTTGTCGAGCTTATCCAGCTCGTCGAGGAATTCCTTCGTCGCCTTCGAGGTGATGCTCGCGCCTTTGGCGTAGGTGTCGATCGACGTGGTCTCGTCATCCCCCAGCGGGGCGTTCGCATCCGTGCTCGACGCCGAGAACTCGTTGTTCTCGTACCAGTCGTGGTACGGCATATGGTTCTGCATCGTGATGATCTGGACGAACTGGTTCTTGGACGTCGCCGAGATCGTCGACAACGCGCTGCGATACGCGGACTCGTCGGACACATAGGGGGAGGTCCCCAGCTTGTCGGTGTACTTGATCCGCGGCTCCCCGAGTGTGTAGAACTTCGAGAATCCGAACTTCTGATAGTTGCTCTCGCGGGAATACATCGACGGCTCATAGGGGTGGAACGCCACGGAGTTGGACGACGCCCCCCAGATTCTGTTGAAGGTCGGAGTCCACGACTCCGACGGCACCAACTGCTGATACGGGCTGGTCAGGGATGCCGCGAAGTTCGCCATGCTCAGACCGGTCAGGCCCATGTACTCCAGATTCGCCGTTCCCCCGCCATATCCCGACGAGAGCATCAGCCCGCTGGTCGTCTCGCTTTTGATCTTCTTGATCTCGGGTATAACCTCACGGTTCATGGTGAGGCCGGGAACACGGGCGGGGTCGGAGAACGATTCGGACAGGACGAAAACCACCGTGCTCTTCGACAGATCGGTTTTCCGCGACTTGTTGATCGTCGCGGCACTTTTGGAGTACGTGGCCGCGATCCTCTTCATGGTCGCCTCGCTGTATCCCGTGGGCTCGCCCATGATCTTGGGGTTGAGCTGGCGCAGGAAGGACACGACGACGCCGTTGCGCTGCGCGTCATACACCGAATCCCACATCGAGGGAACGTCCCCCATGGCCGTCGAGAAGTTCTTCGCCCAGGAGTCGACGGTGCCGACGGCCGCCGTATGCGCGCCAAGAAGCAGGGCGGGAACGACGATGAGGAGAATCCTGAGGACGGCGCCCAGAGCGGCGTTGCGGCATCTGATCATTCGTCCATGGCGCGCGTCGACCTTCGACAGCACCACCGACGCGACGACCACCACGGCGAAAGCCGCCACGGCCAGCGCGATAATCAGTCCGGCCCCCGACGGCATGAAGCTGATGAGGTTGCCCGTGTCGGATCCCAGAAAGTTGAAATCGGCCGGCATGATGGCCTCGTAGCGGATCTGGACCTTGAAGCGTTCGACCACGCCGATGATCATCGCCATGGCCAGAATAATCGGCGACGCCACCCAGAATCTGTTGGTGATCATCAGCACGATCAGATAGGGGACCGCGACGACGATCATGTTGAGGAGGAAGACGAAGTTGAGGTCGGTCCACATCTTCGACACCATGCCCCAGAATCCGACGATCGGACTCGACAGATCGGCGGTGGAGCTCGACTGCGTCACGCCCCACTGCATAATCGCGATGCACAGCGTCTCGACCAGAAGGAACAGAACGGCATACGACCACGCGGGGAACGGACGGCGCGCCCTCGACAGTCGAGGATGCCCCCGACGCCCGCCGCGTCCGCCATGGTCATCCGCGGCGGCAGGTCGCATGGATGATGGGAACGACACGGACGACGCAGGCGACAGGGACGATGCGGGCTCCCCGCCGTCATCATCACGCGACGATTCGTCCTGACCGTCCTGACCGATGTCTGACGATGAGGCTTCCCCCCGCATGGCCATCGGGTCGGCGTCCGTCTCCCCACTCACGATGTTCTCGTCGTTCGCCACATCCGCCATAAAACCATTCCTATCCACGCCGTCACGGACAATCCACGCCCGGTCGACCGTGCACCATGGCGCTCGGGCATATCTGTCGATAATACGCCCGAGCTCTGAACCCCTCCACGGTATGACGGCGGAATCCAAGTTCATCCGCTCGAACGATGTCCGCCACCCGAGCCGACGCGTAACATCGCAGCCGGAATTCGGGAACGGGAGGTCGTGGGATGAACGTGGTCATGAATATCCGCCTCCTTGAGGGATGGCTCCCCTCGCTGCTTGCCGCGCTGCTGCTGGCCGGTCTGTCGTCTCTGATCGTCCTCCCCCGGCGCCGCCCGGGGACCGGATCCCATGCCGTCGCCTCACCCGTTCTCGTCATGGTGGCGGCCGGAGCGGCGGGATACGCCCTGGTCTGGTTCCTGTCCGACGTCGTCATGGCCTTCGGGGTCAGTGTGGGATGGATGGTGATGACGGTCGTCGCCGCAGCGTTCTCCCTGGTGGCGTTCCTCATCGTGATGGTCGTCCGCTCATCCTCGGCGCGCCGGATCACCGCGATCGTCCTCATCCCCCTCACCATCGTGGTCTGCGCCACCAGCGTCAACATGGTCTACGGTGAATACACCACCGTGGGCTCGATCATCGGTCAGGACCCTTATCCACCCCTTTCCGACGTCACCCTGAAACGCCCGGTCATGTCCGTACGGCGATGGCGGTCTCTGGCCTCGCGCGGGGACATCGCCACGGATCTTCCCTCCCACGGCATCGTCCGGACGACGGATATCCCCGCAACGCGATCCGGTTTCGCGGCACGATCCGCGACCGTCTATCTTCCCCCCGCCGCCTTGTCGTCGACGCCTCCCCGTCTGCCCGTGATGGTGCTGATGTCGGGACAGCCGGGAAGCCCCACGCGACTCATGTCCGCCGGCGACATCCCCGCCATCATGGATGAATACGCGGCCCGGCATCATGGTCTGGCCCCCATCGTGGTCTCCCCCGATCAGAACGGCTCCTTCGAGCACAATTCCCTATGCGCCGACACGTCGGTCTATGGCAGGGCGGAGACGTATCTGGTCAAGGACGTGCCGCGATGGATCAAGAGCACGCTTCCGGCGTCCTCGGACGCGAGCCAGTGGCTTATCGGCGGATTCTCGCAGGGAGGAACCTGCAGCGTGCAGCTCGGTCCCCCGCACCCCGAGCTGTTCGGCTCGATTTTCGCGGCGGCCACGGAATTCGAACCCACCAACGGCTCACGCTCGAAGACGATCGCGAAGTTCTTCGACGGCGACGCCGAATCCTACGACGCCCACATCCCCACGACGATCATCGCCCGCCACTCCCCTTCCTCGCAGACCCTGATGATGATCGCGGGGGAATGGGACAAGGACGCCCAGGACAATCAGCGCCGCATCGCCGCCGTCGCCCGCTCCGCGGGGATGCGCGTCACCGTCATGGTCAGCCGAGCATCGGGACATGACTGGCACACCGTCCGCAACGGTCTGGCCCCCGTCCTGGAGTCGTTCGGGGCGCGCACCGGTCTGGGCAAGGCCACGACATCCATCCGGAGCGACCCGAGAATCGTCCTTGTCCCGGGATTCGGCCAATGACCACCACGTCCCCCCGCGCCCCCGATGCGCACGAAACCGTCCCGTCCCCCGCATGGAAGCCCTGAAACGTGCCGATCCACGCAGACGCCGCCAGCAACCCTTCGTGGGTATCCACCGTCGGACACCCACCGTCGGACACCCACGCTCGGACATCCACCGTCGAGCATCAACCTTTGAGCATCAACAGGAAAGAAGGCCGATCCAATGTCAGGGATCCACGTCGACGGAACGAAGGCATCCGCTCCGGCAGACCGTCATCCATCTCGTGGCGAGCGCCGCGAACCGGATGGTCGCGTCCGCGGGGTACGGGCGCTGGGAGGCGACGCCATCGCGTGGGTCCGCTCCCATCCGGTGGCGTTGGTCGCGGCCACGCTTGTCCTTGTGGCCAACATCATCAGGATCGGCATCCGCATCGTCCATCATGAGCATGTATGGTCGCAGTCCATCTACGGGCGGCTTTCGCTCCTCTTCCCCCACGGATGGGACACGATCGGATCACTCCGCCATCATCCCCTCATCCCCTCCGACAAAGGGGATATGACGCAGCTGCTCCATATGGCATCCTCCATCGTGCTCGTTCGCAGTCTGTCGGCTCTGATCATCGGCGTGGTCGCGCTCTTCGTCGTTCTGGCGTTGGCCGAGACCCGTCTGGGCGCGGCGCGGACCATCGTCGTCTCTCTGGCGTCTACCATCATCGGCATCGCACTTGGTCTGGGACTGTCCATTCTGGTGTCCGATCATGTGACCTTCGGCAACTGGATGAGGGAGATGCCCGTGCGGTTCTCCCCCATCATCCTGGCCGCCGGCCCCCTCATGGCATCGGCATACCGCGCCCCCCTGCTGCATCGCCGCAGAATCCTGACCATCGGCTACACCGCGATCTTCTCCACCCTGCTCTTCGCGGGGAATCCCTCCGACTACTGTCTGCTGGCCACAGCCGTCATCGGACAGATATGGGGCATCGTGTCGTCGCGCAATCTGGTCCCGGCCATCTCCTGGAGCCGCGGCACGGACCATGAGATCCGCCGTCTTCTCTCATATCTGCAACTGGCCCTGGCCCTGGGCCCGCTTGTCGCCATGACCTCGCAATCCCATGCCGGGGCACTGACCCGTCTGGGGCTTCTTCTCTCAACCGATGACGGTACGTCGATGCTTGACCAGTGTCTCTCCAGCCAGACCGCTCGAAGCTGCGCGACCATGATCGGTCTTCGCCATACCGCCACCGCCGGCATGTGGATGCGTCTCCTTCTGCCAATGGCCGTGATGGTGGTCATCGCGTGGGGCATACACCGGGGACGGAGACTGGCCGCCGTACTAGGCGTCATCGCCAACTCCAGTCTGGCGTTTTTCGCCGCGCTGTATTATCTGACTCCGCTGGGCGTTGACGACCATCTACCGAGATCCGCGGGAACGATAGCCATGTCGCTCCTCACCACCGTCATCCCCACGCTGTTCATCGCCGTCACGACCGCACTGAGCATGAGGCGCTTCACCATCGCCACCAATCCAGGCAAGGCCCGCATGGGCGGCGCCATCGTGGCCGTCTCGGTCCTCGCCATGTGCCTCGCATTCTCCCTGTACGCGATGGCGTTCCCCTCGTCCTTCACTCCTCCGGCGAGCCCGGGACTCATCCTTCTCGCCATGGCCCATCTCGTCCTTCCGCTCAACCTTGACGGATTGTTCCATTCCGCTCTGCTGCCGACGACGCCTCTGGCGAGCGGCGTCACGCAGGTCGTTGGTCTCATTCCGTGGGCGGCGCTCCTCGCCGTGCTCCTCTGGCTGCTCAACGACGTTGCCCGCGCGGACGAGGACAGCCGCGTGCTGGCCGACGCGCTGATCATGCGCGGAGGGAACTCCATGGGATTCATGACCACGTGGGAGGGGAACCGGTACTGGATCTCACCGTCCGGCAGATCGGCCATCGCCTACCGAGTCCTCCACTCGATCGCCCTGACCGTCACCGGACCCATCGGGGACCTCACGGAGCGGGAGGACTGCGTGCGTGGATTCATGCGATTCTGCTCCGACCACTCGTGGACGCCCGCGTTCTACGCCGTCCACGATGACGAACGTGCGGTGATGGAGAACGAGGGATGCTCGGCGATCCGCATAGGGACGGAGATGGTCGTCATCCCCGCCGACTGGCAGACGCGGGGAAAGAAATGGCAGGACATCCGCACGGCCATCAACAAAGCCGGGAAAACCGGCATCACGGACATGATGACGACCTTCGACGCGGCGCCGGATTCCATTCGGCATCAGATCATCGACATCTCGGAGCAGTGGGCGGAGATGAAGTCCCTTCCCGAGATGCATTTCACGCTCGGCGGCGTCGACGAGCTCATGGATCCGCGCGTCATGCTTCTGGTCGCCGTCGATGCGGAAGGAACCGTTCAGGGCGTGACGAGCTGGCTGCCGACCTACCGTGACGGGAACGTCGTGGGCTGGACGCTCGATTTCATGAGGCACCGACCCGACAGCCCCAATGGGATCATGGAGTTCCTCATCGCGAGGATGGCTGAGCGTCTGCGCGATCAGGGCGAGGCCGATCCCGCCAACGCGGTAGGATTCATGAGCCTTTCGACGGCTCCTCTGGCGGGACTCAATCCGGGCGACGGATCCGGATCGCACAACGCGGACATCATCACCCACGCGCTGACCATGGTGTCGGACATGCTGGAACCGGCATACGGATTCAAATCCCTGTATGCCTTCAAGCACAAGTTCCATCCCCTCGCGGATCCCGTGTATGTGTGCATGCCGGACAACGCGAAGATGCCGGCGCTCGCTCTGGCGGTCACAGAGGCCTACGTCCCCTCGATGGACGCCTCGCAGATCATCCATGTGGCCAGAACCCTGGTGAAACCATCCACGGCCTGACGGTGACCGGCCCGTCAGATGTCGGACGACCGCGTCGTGTCACTTCCGGCACCGACCTCGCCGTCCTGCGCGTCCGCCAGGCATTCGCTGCACAGTCCGAATACCTCCATCGTGTGCGACGTCACGGTGAACCCGTGGCGCCGGGCGACCGAGGCGAACCATTCGTTGTCCGGCGGCTCGATCTCGAAGGTTTTGCCGCATCGTTCGCACACCAGATGATGGTGGTGCCGGCCGCCGTCCTCGCATACACGGAACATCTGGCGCTCGTTAAGCCTGATGGTGTCGGCCAGGCCCGATTCGGCGAGGGAATTGAGCTGTCGGTACACCGTCGACAATCCTATCGACGTTCCCGAGACCTCAAGCAGACGGTGGAGCCCCTGCGCCGACACGAAGTCATCGCACTGACGCAACTGGTCCAGAACGGCCTTGCGCTGCCAGGTGTGACGGGATGGACCGCTGCGAGCCAGAGCCGCGGAATCGGCCGTGACGACGTCGGCGGAATCGACGGACGTGCCATCCCCGCGCGCGGCATCCTCCCGACTCATGGCTCGCCCTCCAGATCGCTCCAGCAGCCGGTGGCGTCCAACGCCCGCGCCTCGGCCACGGGATCGTCGGTCAGCACGGTGATGTGTCCCATCTTGCGGTTCCTGACGACGCGCGCCTTGCCGTAATCGTGCACGCTCCACTCCGGGTGCCGGGGCGCAAACGCCCGCGTGGCCGCGACATGCTGGCCGAGGACGTTGACCATAACGGCCGGGCTGAGAAGACGCGGCTGCGGCAACGGGCCGCCCGTGATGCCACGGACGTGGGCGTCGAATTGGTCGATGGAGCACGCCTCGATCGTGTAATGACCCGAATTATGCGGACGCGGAGCCAGCTCGTTGACGATGAGACGATCATCGCGCGTGACGAAAAGCTCGATCGCCAGAGTCCCGGCCAGTTCGAATCCTCCCGCCAGCCTCATGGCGAGGTCACGGGCGGAGTCGGCCACTGCGGCATCCACCGCGGCGGGCGCAAGCGTCATATGCAGGATGTTGTTGCGGTGCTCATTGCGCACGATGGGGAAGGTGACGAAATGCGCCCCGTCCCCGCTGACGAGAATGGACGCCTCGAAGGCGAAGTCAACGAAGCCCTCCAGGATGCAGGGAGGAAGGGGATGCTCCGCGTCCACGCCCCGCACCACGTCCTCCGTGTCGTCCCGGCCATGCAGAACGCGCTGCCCATGGCCGTCGTATCCGCCGGACCGCGTTTTGAGGACGCAGGGGTATCCTATCTCCTCCACGGCCCGGCGCAGGCCATCGACGCCATCGACCTGACGCCAGCGCGCGGTTTCGATGCCATGGTCGTTGATGAACCTCTTCTCGCTGACGCGGTTCTGGGTCACTCGCAGCAGATCGGTCCCCTGGGGAATGGCGACGATATCCCGGACGTCGTCAAGCGCCGCGGCGTCCACGTTCTCGAACTCGTATGTCAGGACATCGCTGCGCCGTGCCAGCTCGCGGATCGCGGCATGATCGTCGTAATTCGCCGTCACCTGAAAGTCGGCGACCTGGGCCGCCGGGCAATCGGGGGTGGGGTCAAGCACGCCGATGCGCCATCCATGGTATCGGGCGGACAACGCCATCATCCGCCCAAGCTGCCCGCCACCGACGATGCCGATGGTGCCGCCGGGAAGAAGATGGTCGATCCGACCGTGGGTCTCCTCAGACAAGCTTGGCATTGGACCGCTCCACCTCCTTCCTGAGCTGTTCACGATAATCGTCCAACGCGTCGGCGAGGGCGGAATCGTTGATCGACAGGATCTCGACCGCCAGCAGACCGGCGTTCGTGGCTCCGGAATTGCCGACGGCGGTGGTGGCAACGGGGACCCCGCCGGGCATCTGCACTATGGACAGCAGCGAGTCCCACCCGGACAGGGCATGCGAGCGCACCGGGACGCCGATAACGGGCAGTGTCGTCTGGGCGGCGATCATTCCGGGGAGATGGGCGGCGCCGCCGGCTCCGGCGATGATCACCTTGAGGCCCCGGCCACGTGCGCCATGGGCGAAATCAGCCATGAGGTCAGGCGTCCGATGGGCGGACACCACCTGCTTGGCATAAGGAACACCGAACCGATCGAGAATCTCGCAGGCGTGCCTCATGGTCTCCCAATCACTGGCGGATCCCATCACCACCGCGATCTCGGGTAAGTCAACGGACATTATGAACCTCCCTCATCGAACCATCCCCACTCTACGCAGCGCAGCCGAAAAACGGCCCGCGAAGCCCCCTTCACATTCCGGTTCGCGTTCCGGCATCCTCTACGGCCGCCGACCTGCGCGCGCCACGGTAATACGAAGATGTTGGGAATGTCGCACCGCATACCCTCCCATCCACGCGAATTCGCGTAATATGCCCCGGTGGGAACAGTCGAAAGGGGAATTCGCATGAGGATCACCAGCGGACCATTGGACCATATCCGCTGTCCCCGCGACGTACACGATCTCAACGATGATCAGATCCGCCCGCTCTGCGCGCAGATACGGGCCTCACTGGTGGAGTTCGGCAAGCGCCACGGCGGCCACGTCGGCTCGAACCTCGCGGTCGTCGAACTGACCGTCGCCCTCCACCGCGTGTTCGACTCGCCCCGGGACGCCATCATCTTCGACGTCTCTCACCAGAGCTACACGCACAAGATGCTCACGGGCAGGGCCGCCGCCTTCCTCGATCCACGGCACTACGACCAGGTGACGGGATTCACCAACCCCGCGGAAAGCGAGCACGACATGTTCGCCCTGGGCCACACGGGGACCTCCATCTCGCTCGCCTGCGGAATGGCGAAGGCGCGTGACATGGGGGCCGTCCCCGACGGCGGCGCGGGATCGGGCAGCATCATCGCGGTCATCGGCGACGGCGCGCTCAGCTCCGGCGTGGCGCTCGAGGGTCTGAGCGACGCGGCCGAGCAGGGCGGCAATCTCATCGTCATCGTCAACGACAACGAGATGTCGATAGCCGAGAACCATGGAGGACTGTATCGGGGATTGGCACGGCTGCGTGAGAGCGACGGCAGGGCGGAGCCGAACATCTTCACCGCTCTGGGCATGGACTACCGATACGTCGAGAAGGGGAACGACGTCGACGTCCTCATCGAGGAGCTGACGAGGATACGCGACATCGATCATCCGATCGTCCTCCACATCCATACGACCAAGGGACTGGGACTCGACGAGGAGGACGCGCGCCACGGAGTGGTCCCGGGACGTCACGAGTTCAACCATTGGCAGAACCCGTTCTGCGACGAGGATGCGCCCGTCGGTTCACGCAAGACGTACGGTGCGCTGGCGATGGCCCAGCTGGAAAGGCGATTCCCCGACGAACCCGGTCTAGTGGTCATTTCACCGGCCACCGCACGGTCGAACGGCATCACGCCCGGATTCCGGGCCCGGGCCGGAGCCCATTACGTCGACACGGCGATATGCGAGGACCACGCGGCCGCATACGCCGCGGGAATAGCGAAAGCGGGGGGAACGCCCGTTCTCGCGACGAGCGCGACGTTCTTCCAACGCGCCTACGACCAGATCATCGAGGAGCTCGCGCTTAACGGCCTTCCCGCCACCCTTCTGGTGTTCGCCGCAGGCATCTCCGGCACGGACCACACGCATTCCGGATCGCTCGACACGGCCATGCTCGCCACGATTCCCGCGATGAGCTACCTCGCGCCATCCAGCTCGACGGATTTTCTGGAGATGCTCGACTGGTCAACACGCTCCCGCGCCCACGGGACGGTGGCCATCCGGGTTCCCGGCGAACGGATCCTCGCCTATGAGCGCGGCGTGGGCGACGGGACCGGCGCTGGAGAGACCGACGCTGAAGATAGGCGCGGCGTGGACGAGGTCACCATGGAAACGGCGTCACTCCGCGGTGCCGGGGATTCCATTCCGGTCGACGAAGCCACGCGGGAGAATCCATACGGCCGATACCGCATCGACCGTCAGGGCTCTCAGGTGGCGCTGATGGGGCTGGGCGACATGTACCCCGTAGCCCTCGAAACGGCGCGATCCCTGGAGAGGCTCACCGGGGGCGCGGTCCGTCCGACGGTTGTCGATCCACGCCAGTGCTCCGGCATCGACGCCGGCACGCTTGACGGTCTTGCCGCCACGCACCGCCTCGTCGTGACTCTGGAGGACGGGCAGGTCGACGGAGGCTGGGGAGAAAGAATCGCGTCATACGTGACGAGCATGGACCGCCCCGGCTCCCATGGTCCCCACGACGCGCAGCCCCAAGTGATATGTCTAGGGGCGGGGAAGGAATTCACCAACCGCATTCCCCTGCCCGATCTCGAACGGCGCTATGGTCTGACGCCGGATGCCGTGGCCCGCCGCGTGGTGAAGGCGCTGTCCCTCGGGTAAGCCCGAGGCGAGCGCGGGGCGAGCACGGGGTGAGCGCAGGGCGATCCCAGGATGAGCGCGAGATAAGCGCGATGACCCCGGGGCGAGCGCGGGATGAAGTGAGCGCGATCGGACACCGCCGCGATCCCGCCACGATCCTGCACGGTCCCGTTATGATCTCGATTGGATCATGCCACAATCGGCATGCACCATCCGAGCACGCCACTGACCGGCATCGCGGCCTATCGGCGCGGCGATCGCGAGGATCCCACCCGTCCGGAGCCACGGGATCCAGGATTCGTCCGCGTCCTGCCCGCTCCACCCGCGGATTTCGCACCGGTTTTGGCATCGTCGGGAAGAGCGCGAAACAGCACGAAGCGCTTCCCGATCATCTGAACAATCTCGGCCCCGACCCTTCCCGCGACCTCCTCGCCTGTCTCCCGCGCGTCGGTGGGGCATCCATCCTGCACCGCGCATTTGATGAGCTCGCGTGAATCCAAGGTCTCAGAAACCTGATCCACCACCGCGTCCGTGACGCCGTTGCGACCGATCCACACAACGGGATCCATCGTCTGCGCCTGCGACCTGAGCGCCGCCATCATCTTCTTGTCCATCACTTCTCCGTTTTCCTCATAAGGCCCGTCACCGACCGTCACCGCCCGCATCCATCGGGGCGCCTCCATCGGGGTGCGGGCTTCCCCGGAGCGTCTCCCCGGCCATAACCCCATCAACGATAGCCGACCGAGCGCAAACCACACCACGACACACGTCCACCGCACTGGTAGAATGTGTTTTCGTTGTCTTGGCCCCGTAGCTCAGTTGGATAGAGCAACTGACTTCTAATCTGTAGGTCGCCGGTTCGAATCCGGCCGGGGTCACCACGGAACGGCGGAATACCAACGAAAACATCCGTATGGATATCATGCGGATGCCGCACGTGTGCCGCACGGATGTCCGGGAATGTCCGGGAATGGTCGGGTAGAATCAGGACCATGGCACGCCAGAACAACGCCGGATTCACCGACCAGGTGATACAAACAATCGAAAACGCACGCTTAGATGCCGGTATAACGGTCGCGGAACTTATTCTCCGATCAGGCATCACACGAAGGACATACTTCAGAAAAATGCGCGGCGACACGGAGTTTACGACGAGTGACATTGATGCCATCGCGAGGGCGCTTGGTGTGGATCCGTTCCTGATATTGCGCAAGGCCGCCGAAACCAGCGATGGGCTCACGGAGGATGAGAAGTTCGCCGAGGCGATGCGCGACGCGATGAACGATCCCATGGCGTTGGCGGCATTGCGCAGCGCGGACAAGCATAAGAGAGGAGACAAGCCCGCGGATGACGGCGCGTGACCTCACTCCGATAAGGGGATTGAGCTACGGGGACATGCGGCGGTTCGCCGATTCCCTGGGCGTCGCCGTGTGCAGCAGGAGCCTTCCGGGCGAACTGGAGGGCTTCTACCACGCTCCGACGAACCTCATCGTCATCGACAGGAGCATGGATTACACGATGAAGCGTTGCACGCTCACCCACGAGTTGGTCCACTGGTCCCATGGGGATTCCACATGCGTTCCGGTGATTCACACGAGAATCGAGAACCGCACGCGGCGTGAGACCGCGACGCTGCTGGTCTCACCGACCGATTACGCGCTGGCAGAGACCATGTACGAGGGCGACGTGGCCCTCATTGCGCTGGAACTGGATGTGACCGAACAGGTGGTGAAGGACTACCAGCGACTGGTTATACCACGTCTAACGCACGTATAGTGCAAATTTACATACTTCGTACTATATTTTTCTTGGGCGACGAAGTCCGGCAAAGGATAAAACGAAGGGTGTCCATAATGCAATGTCCCAAATGCGGTAGTGAATCAGTAAGCATCTAGCTCGTGCAGGATGCCATGACCACCAAAAAGAAAAGCAGAAGCGGTCTGAGGGCGCTCGGAAGAGCAACGATGGTTGTCAGCACGGGTGGACTTTGGGCTCTCACGGGGCATGGCCAGGGGAAGAATAGAACCAAGATCACATCTCACAAGGAGGCTCTCTGCCAGGACTGCGGATACGACTGGAAGGTATAATCTACTAATAGATAGCCTCGCTTCGGCGGGGCTTTTTCATATTTCGTGCTCGACAGACGACAATACGTGTGAGCTCATACGGTGTTATGATTCCCTCAGCATCGTTGCTGGGAGGAAGAGAAGAATGACGCAGAATGCCATATTGCTCAATCAGCTGTTAAATCTTAGCCAACAAGAGCTTGAGCATACCAAAATCAGATTTAATCTGAACAATGGGCACGTAGACCCAATAGAAGTGTTCAAAACAAATCCTGAAGAAGTGAACACGAACTGGCTTCTATGGAGAGAGAAAAACAACCGTTTCCACGTCGGGGACATTGTGATCTCGCTAGTCCGAATCTCCAATGATCATTATCTCTTCACTGCCGTGAAGACCATCACAAAAGACCTTGGCGTGCATAATGGTGTCGCATATGATGCAGATGAACGACTTGAAAGTTCAAACTTTGATGGACGCGTGATTGTTAATTTCCACAAGGATTTCCGAGCCTCCGTAACGGAAGCGTTAAAAGTGATTGACTCGCTGGAAGTGACGGAAGTCCTTCCTGATTTATTCAACGATAATCACTTCCCCGGCTACGACAATGTCCGGCTCTCATACAGTCAGTTAGGAAATATTATTCATAGCCAATTATTTGATTGGAATTCCGCTTTGGAAAATCAGAAGGCGGTCTATCTTATAACAGACAAGAAGTCAGGAAAACTGTATGTCGGTTCTGCGACAGCTGAAAGAGGCATGCTGCTTAAGCGGTGGAGAACTTACATCAAGAATGGTCATGGCGGAGATGTTGCACTCAAACAGCTAGTCAACGAAAAAGGGTTTGACTACGTCAAGAGTTATTTCCAGTATTCAATACTCGAAAATTACAATGCAAGAGTCGATGACGCCATCGTTCTGGCACGCGAATCCTGGTGGAAGCTTACTTTAGGATCTCGTGCAGAAGAACTTGGATACAACAGAAACTAACTAATCAGCCTCGCTTGTGCCGGGCTTTCTCATATACGAAAAAGCCCGGCACAAGGCCGGGGTCATGTACCCTATAAGGACATCCGGTTATTCGGAGTCGTCTCCCCTGCCATTTGCCGAATCCTTGTCACCCTTGATTGATCTGATGATTTGAGCTGCAGAAGTCAGGAAGCCGGCACCGCCGCTCACCCACGCAGGAAACGCGTATCCCTTTGCCACGCAAAACGCGCATATGCCCCAAGGAAGGACAATGGCCAGTATGGCGACCACTGGAACCGAAAAAGCCTCGCTTTTAGAGAGCCTTTCCGCAATACGAATATTCGCATCTTGTTGTTTTTCCGCCATTGTCATCATCCGATCGGGGAATGACGGGTCAATCTCGGCATACCGTTTCATTTCCTTCGCTGCTGGTACTGGCCCCGAATAATGCTCAGCTATATGCCTCTCGATTACCGCTACCTGATGAGGGTTCAGCTCTTCTTTGCCACCTGCGTGTCCATTTGCTCCTGAATCAATTGCCCCACCTGCGCCCACGAATACCCCACGGTCGTAGTTTTCGTCAGACGATTCGTTGTTTTCCTGAGGCTTCGGGGATTCGCCTCCAACGTCATGTCCAATCCCCGAATGATTCCCCGTGACATTCTCCTGATTTTCGTTGCCATCGGAATCACTTCCTTCATTTTGACTCATACTGATACTAATAGCACATCATCACATGCTATGACGTCACTCAATGATAGCCATGCCAACCTGCCAATCACCCGAGAGCGATTCCTTCCCTAGCCCGCTTCGGCGGGGCTTTCCCATGCCCGCGTCAGTTTGTCCGTGAATGTCCGGGAATCCGGCTGAGAAACGCTCCACGCCGCCGGTCCGGTCATGGCGTCGAGTCTACTCCCGCAACGGATAAAGGCATTTCGGTCGATCCCTCCCATCCCTCGGATGCTACGAACTTCTAATCTGTAGGTCGCCGGTTCGAATCCGGCCGGGGTCACCACGGAACGGCGGAATACCAACGAAAACATCCGTATGGATATCATGCGGATGGCATACGGCGTCCGCACAGATGTTGCACGATGTCGCCAGAAGCATACCCAAACAGACCGAAACGTACGTCCATATCACCCAAGAACGTCGCCGAAGCGCGGGCCCCACGACGGCGCGATGACGGCGGGCGGCGGACGGACGAAGCGAGGCGGACGGGGACGTCCGTTCACTCTCTGCGATGAAATGCGCTGATATGCGATGAATTGCGTGTCTCAAGCTGCCGTTACCATACAGCCATGGTGAACGACGAAGAAACCATCAGCAGGAACCACGGGACTCCCCGTTTCTCCTATCTTCGCCGCTCGGCGCGCAGACGCGGACTGACATGGAATGATAAGACCCGACGGCGCCTTCATCTTCAGGACGACTCCGATGCCGCCACCCGCACGGGGTTGCTCCTCTCCGACGACTGCCCGTTCACGACCATCATCGTTCTTTTCGAAGGGGACGACGCCTCCTCTCCACGGCGGCGCCTCATATGCCGCGGCTCTCTTCTGCGGCAGCTCGACGATTCCCTCTCAACTCTTTTGAACTCCGATGCCGCCGCACCAGAAGCCGGAACCCTCGTCGCCACAGCGGACGGAGACGATTCCGCGTCCCCCGATGCGACCACCTCCGCAGACGCAACCACCTCCGCAGACGCAACTGCAGCAGGCGCGTCGGCAGCCGGCGCCGCGGCCGCCACCGGAGAACCCTGGCCCGCCCGAGCGGTTCGCGAGAGCGTTGTCAACGCCTACGCGCACCGCGACTACGCACTCAAGGGGCCCACCGTCATCCACCGATTCCCCCATCGTCTTGAGGTGATTTCTCTGGGAGGGCTGGTTTGCGGAATCCACACCGACGACGTTCTCAATGGCGTTTGCCTGCCGCGCAATCCGGATCTTGCCGACGCCTTCGAGGTTCTTGGTCTGAGCGAGAACGCGGGGCTAGGGATCCAACGCATCATGGAGGCCTATGACGACAGCGCCACAAGCCCACAGCTCCGCGTCGCGTCCGCATCGGTGGCGATGGTGCTTCCCCTCCGCACCGCATGGCCGGAAGGAACAGAGGGAGGCCGCGACGACGGTGAACCCGCCCGCGGCGATTCCACCCCGAACGGCACCGGCCACGCGAGCGCCCGTCCACGCACCGCCAAACGGTACGCGTTCCCTCCCCCTGACGCGAACGGATGGAACGGCACCGGCACCGGCACGGCCTGCGGAGAGGACATCCCATATCCCGACGCGACGAGGGCCATCGGAGGCGGAGGCCCCACCGTCGTCATGCTGGGACGCGTCATACCGGGACGCTCGAATCGCACACGTCGCGCCGACATCACCCCACGTGCATGCCCCTCCCTGACGATGGAGCCTCTTGAGGAGATGACACTGCGGCTTCTGTCGGACAGCGGGACCACACTCAGTCGCTCCCAGATACAGACGACCCTCGGACTGACCAAGAACCAGACCGCCCATGTTCTGCGGTCCCTGAAACGCGACGGGAAAATCGCCATGCACGGACGCTCACGCGCCGCCCGATACTCCATGGTCTAGAACTCCGCCGCCATCGCCGTCACCGCACCTCACGTCACCGCGCATGACCGCGAGTGACACATCACGGCATGACGCATCACGGGTGCGACGCACACGGCATGACGCATCACACCGCGTTTCCGAACACCTGATCACGCAGATCGCGCCGCGCCTTCTCCAGACCGGCAATATCCCCCAGCAATGCGATCCCCTGCGGGCTGTCCGGCCCAAGCTGAGCCATCCGCCTTTTCGCCGCGCCGATCCTACGCATATACCCCAAGTCGATGAGTCTCACCAGAAGCTCTGCCGCATACCTGACCTCGTCCTGCGTGGGGCCGGAATCCGCATGCGCATCGGCTCCCCCGCCGGTCGAAGGCGCGGGAAGAGGCAACGGCATCACGGCCAGCTCGTCGACGACGCTCTGGAGCAGCGGGCCGGCGGCCTTGGATATCTCGTGCATCCACAGTCCCTGCGTCACCTCCTTGCCCGGCAATCCTCCGGCGGCAGCGATGGCCTGGAACAGCGAGCGGAACACCGGGGTGATGAAATTCATCAGGGTCAGCTGCGCGAACGAGGCCGGATCGATCGCCGCCGGCTGCTGCACCACCATGGCCATGAACTGCTGCTCGCAGATGAAAACCGCGTCGTCGATGCGGTGATAGGACTGCTGGGCGGCATCCTGACGCTGTATCCTTCCGCGTCTGACCATCTCCGCCCGGCCATCCTCGCCGGCGCGCGACGACGAGGGCATGGGATCGCGTCGCCGGGGCGTCGAATAGGCGTCGTCCGGCACGATGTGCATCCCGCGGCGGGCGGAGGACACCTCGCCGCGCATGAGGTCCAGATCCACGCCGATGCGCCTGGTGGCCTTGCGGGTGTATATGTCCAGCAACGACTTGTCGCGGATCTGCGCGATCAACGGCGCCACGGCCTTCACGGCGCCCATCTGGCCGGTCGTGTAGCTCATGTCGAAACGTTCGATGGCCGCGTCGATGACGAAGTCGTACAGGGGCTTGGCGTTCGTCACCAGCGAGCGCACGGCCTCGTCGCCATGCCGAATCCGCAGGTCGCAGGGATCGAGGTTGTCCTGCGCCACCGCGACGAAGGTCTGGGACAGGAACGCCGAATCCAGACCGAAGGCGTGGACCGCGGCCTTCTGTCCGGCGGCGTCGCCGTCGAAGGTGAAGACGATTCGGGAGCTGAGCTGCTGCCCCGCGACCTTGCGTGGTCCCACCAGCTGGACCGCGCCCAGGGAGTCGTCGGATATCAGGCGCCGCACGATCTTCGCGTGCTCCGCGCCGAAAGCCGTCCCGCATGTGGCCACGGCGGTGTCGATTCCGGCGAGATGGCAGGCCATGACGTCCGTGTACCCCTCGACGATGACGGCCTGCCTCTTGGCGACTATGGCCTTCTTGGCCAGATCCAGACCGTAGAGGACCTGCGTCTTGCGGTACAGGGCGGTGTCCGGGGTGTTGATGTACTTCGCCTCGATCGCGTCATCGTCATACAGCCGCCGCGCCCCGAATCCCAGAGTTCTGCCCGTGGAGTCCCTGATCGGCCATGTCACGCGGCCGCGGAAGTAATCGTAGATTCCCCTCTGACCCTGCCTCGCCAGTCCCGCATCGAGCATCTCCTTGTGGGTGAAGCCCTTCTCGGCGAGGTACCGCACCAGATTGTCCCAGCCGCGCGGCGCGTATCCACATCCGAAGTACGCGTAGTCCCTGGCGGAAAAGTTCCTGCCGGACAGCATCGCGCGGGCGGCCTCGGCGTCCTGTCCCGAAAGCTGGTCGAGGAAGAAGCGCTGCGCCTCCTCATTGGCGTCCAGAAGCCGCGTGCGCTTCGACCCCTGCCTCTCCTGCCGCCCCTCGCCCTGGGCGTAGTGCAGTTCGATGTGGCAGCGGTCGGCGAGAAGCTCGACGGCCTCGCGGAAGTCCACGTTCTCGCGTTGCTGGACGTACGCGAAGACGTCCCCTCCCAGACCGCATCCGAAACAGTGCCATACGCCGAGCGACGGTCGCACGTTGAAGCTGGGCGTCTTCTCGTCATGGAACGGGCACAACCCCACGAAGGTTCCCGTTCCCGACGATTTGAGAGTCACGGAGGATGACACTATGTCGTAGAGGTCCGCCGCGGCGCGCACCTTCTCCACATCCTGCTTATCGATCATCCCGGCCATAGGCACCCACACTAGCGCAGTGGCCGGAAGCCGCGGTCATCAGCCGAAGACGCGATCGACCGAAGACGCGCGGGACCGGAGATCGGCACGAACCGACGGATCAGCACAGACCGGCGAATCAACACAGAATGGAGTGCAGCGTCATGGCCGACCCGTCGGTCAGGCTCGCCACCTGATCCACCGCCACACGCAGACGCTCGCGATCGTTGGAGGCCTCCCGCCAGTCGTCGAGGAAAACCGGCTCCAGCGCATCGCTGGGACGGGGTGAATCGGCCATCATGACGTCCACAAGATCGGCCACGATCCTCTGCTCCTGATCGTGGAGAGGCTCCCGCTCCCTGGGCTCCATGACGAAATAGGCGGCGATTCCCTTCAGCGCGACGATCTCATACGACGTGGAGCGCGGGATGACCACGCGCGCCCCGTAACGCGTCAGGCGGCCCTGCCCGTAGGCGTCTCGCGTGGCACGCTCGACCGAAACCGCGAAACGTCCGATGAGTCCGCTCGTGACGTTCTTCAACTGGGCCAAGGCGCGCCGGGACCCGTCGAAATGCTCGGGGAACGCGCCCCCACGACGCAGACGCAGAAGTGCCTCGACGAGCAGATCGGCATCCCATGCGCGCCCGTACCACCGTCGCGTCACGTCGACGACGGCGTCCAGAACCGCGGAGTCACGCAGGGCCAGAGGATTGAACGCGTTGGTGGCGATGGCGTCCTCGACGTCATGGACGCTGTAGGCGATGTCGTCGGACAGATCCATCACCTGGCACTCCATCGGAGTGACGTCGGCGGGAGCGCCCTGCTTGAGCCACCGGAAAACCTCCATATCGTCGGGATACACGCAGAACTTCGCGCTGCGCTCGCCCTTGGGATGACGGGGGGCCTCCTGCAGCGTCCATGGATATTTCACCGTGGCGTCCAGAGTGGCCCGGGTGAGATTCACGCCGACGGACCGACCGTCATCGGTCATGACCTTCGGCTCAAGCCGGGTGAGGATGCGCAGGGTCTGCGCGTTGCCTTCGAAGCCGCCGATGTCCCGGGCGATGTCGGCGAGGACGCGTTCCCCGTTGTGCCCGAAGGGGGGATGCCCCAGATCGTGCGCAAGGCACGCGCAATCGACGACGTCGGGATCGCATCCCAGCATGGATCCTATCTGGCGGCCGATCTGCGCCACCTCAAGAGTGTGGGTCAGGCGCGTGCGGGCGAAGTCGTCGGTCCCCGCCACAAGAATCTGGCTTTTGGCGCCCAGCCGTCTCAGCGCGGATGAATGGATCAGCCTCGCACGGTCCCTCTGGAAGGCGGTCCGTGAACGGGATTTGGGGGGTTCGGGCGCCCATCTCTCCTCGTCGCGCTCGGAATATCCCGCGGACGTCTCCTCGCGCGGCGTCATGGACGCCACTGTCGACGGCACACCGACGGACTGACGGGCCAAGGCGTCGACCGTCCTCGCGATGAGCTTCGTCGCACCGGCGTCCGTTGTGCCGGCATCCGTTGTGACGACGTCTGCCACGCCGGCATCCGCCGCAGCATCATGTGGTTCGTTTCCCGACATACGCCCCCGCTACCCCCATGGATGGATAGCCGCCCGCCATATGCGTTCGGCCAAGGGATCCGACCTCAGTCCAGCGAGTCAACGACCTCGACCCGCGTCGGGACGTTTCCCGCCGTCGCCTTGGAATACGGGCACAGCTCCTGGGTGCGGTCGACGAGCCTGACGGCCAGGTCCCTGTCGACGTCCGGCAGGTACACCTCGATCAGCGCGCTGATCCCGAAGGATTCCCCCTCGTCGCCCAACGAGATGTGCGTGCGGACCCTGCTGGTGGCGAGCCTGGTCGCGGCGACGCGCATCTCCTTCGCCGCCAGAGCGAGGGCGCCCTGGAAGCATGCACCCCATCCGATGGCGAAAAGCTGTTCGGGATTGGTGCCTTCGCCCTTTCCTCCCATGGCGACCGGGGTGTCGAGGTCGAGCGACATGTCGGGCTCGTGGCTGACGGCATGGCCGTTGCGTCCGCCGGTGACCTGCGCCGTCGCGGTGTACGCGATGCTTGTGGGCTCATGGCCCTGATATGTAGTCATGCCCCCATACCACCACTCATGGCCCCGCGACGCAAGCGTGTTCGCGGTGGGCATGCGTGGGACGGCCGTATGCCGACGTCCGCCATGACACGCGGACGTCCGCCACGGTCCACCAGCGCCCGCTAGCCCACTAGCGCCCACTAGCCCACTAGCGCCCACTAGCCCACTAGCGCCCACTGGCCCACTACAGCAGGGAGGCCTCGTCCAGCATCGCCATGTCACGGGCGTCGACGACCTCGTACGCATGCTCGTACAGGCGCGGGATGCGATTGCTCAGGCAGGTGAACACCGTGTAGCTGATGGTGTCCCCCGCCCGAGCCCAGTCGTCGGCGGTCGGCTCTCCGAAGTCCTCTCCACGGCCCGGCCCGAACAATTCGACGGTGTCTCCCTCATGCACGTTCAACTCACCGGCATCGCCATGCAGATCGATGATGAACTGATCCATGCACACGCGCCCCGACACGTGGCAGATCCTCGGACCCGACGCGGTCCGGACACGGACCGGCCCTCCCGGCTTGTCGACGTGGCGCGCCCCCTGCATGTCGAAGCCCGATGCCGCCCTGTTGATTCCATCGGCGTACCCGATCGGGACGATCGCAGTGGTGGTGTCGTCCGGCGTCAGATACGTGCGCCCATACGAGATGCCATGACCGGCCTCGACTCTTTTGACGGTCGACAGCTGCGCCTGCAGCCTCATGGCGGGCCGCAGTCCGTACGACGACGGCCGCCCCATCGAGGGATCGGGCTCATACCCATACAGTCCTATGCCAGGCCGCGTGAGCTCGAAGCGGATGTCGGGACGCGACATGGTGGCCGCGGTGTTGGCGAGATGACGGATGACGGGCCTCATGCCGGCCTGGGCCATCCTCCGGGTGAACTCATGGAAGGACGCTATCTGCCGATCCGTGGAGGCGACGAACTCGGGGACGTCGGGGCTGTCCGCCACGGCAAGATGACTCCACTGGCCGACGACGTCGACAAGCCCCTCATCCACCAGTGGACGCAGACGGCGAAGCGCCTCGTCAAAGATCTCCGGCGTGAAGCCGTTACGTCCGAATCCGGTGTCGACCTTGACATGGACGCGCGCACGGCGTCCGATCCTGCGGGCGGCGGCCCCCACGGCGTCGATGCCATCCAATGACCCGACGGAGACGTCGATGTCGTGGACGATGAGATCGTCAAAGGGAACCCGGTGACCGTTGTATACCCACGTGAGGATGCGGCATCGGTCCGGCCCGATCCCGGCACGGCGCAGCAGAAGGGCCTCGTGGGCCTGCGCCGTTCCCAGCCAGGTCGCGCCGCCCGCGAGCGCGGCGAGCGCGGAGGGGATGAGGCCATGCCCGTACGCGTCGGCTTTGACCACTCCCATCACCGCCGCGCGGCCGCCGTCATCGCGGACGCACATCTCGACCAGTCGACGCATATTGTCGCGCATCGCGCGAAGATCGACGATGGCCTGCCCGGGATAGGACCGCAGGGCCTCATCGTAATGCTCCCGCCCCTGCGGGGAGGAGAAATCCGGCTCGATACGCGTTGGTGATGCACTGTCAGATGCCATGCGTCCATTGTCTCGCGTCTATATGACGGCCACTTCGCGGCGTTGCGGGCGACATCACACTATGATGTGGCACGCTGCACGGCATGTCACGATGTGGGGCACGCACGCGGCATTCCATCACCGAGCATCGAGGGGAAGCCATGAATCTTCTGCGCAAAAAGACCGTGGACCAGCTGGTCCAGGAATCCACGCCGCTACGACGGACTCTGGGGACCTTCGATCTCACGATGCTGGGAATCGGCGCCATCATCGGCACCGGAATCTTCGTGCTGACCGGCAAGGGCGCGCTGACCGCGGGACCGGCGCTGAGCCTGTCGTTCATTCTTGCGGCGGTATGCTGCGGTTTCGCCGGACTATGCTACGCGGAGTTCGCATCGATGGCGCCCGTGTCCGGATCGGCCTACTCCTACGCGTATCTGGCGTTCGGGGAGATCATCGCGTTCATCATCGGCTGGGATCTCATCCTCGAGTATGCGCTTCAGGCGGCCACCGTCTCGGCGGGATGGTCGGGGTACTTCTCCAAGCTCCTCGAAGGATTCGGGCTGCACCTTCCCGTCGAGCTGACTGCCGCATGGGGGACCACGCCGGGAGTGACGACGTACTTCAACCTTCCCGGCTTCGTGATCGTGCTGCTCATCACATGGATTCTGTCGATCGGCATCAACCAGACCAAACGCGCGAACGACGTCATGGTGATCATCAAGCTCGCGATCATCGTCCTGTTCATCGTGTGCGTCGTCTGGTACGTGAATCCGTCGAACTGGAAGCCCTTCTCACCCTACGGTCTGTATTCCTTCCAGCCGGGATCCACGCAGCCCATGGGCATCCTTCCGGCCGCGTCGATCGTGTTCTTCAGCTTCATCGGATTCGATGCGGTGTCGTCCTCCGCCGAGGAGACCATCGAGCCCAACCGCACGCTGCCCCGCGGGATCCTCTACTCCC
The DNA here is from genome assembly GCF_000741645.1 of Bifidobacterium minimum. Classification (GTDB taxonomy): domain Bacteria; phylum Actinomycetota; class Actinomycetes; order Actinomycetales; family Bifidobacteriaceae; genus Bifidobacterium; species Bifidobacterium minimum. Next base: position 354,322 of record NZ_JGZD01000009.1, on the reverse strand, counting down.
TGGGGATCTCGACCGTCCTCTACGTCATCATGACGCTCATCATGACCGGCGTGGTGCCCTACAAGGAGTTCGCCAAGTTCATCAACGCCCCCGTCGCCGGGGTCATCCTCGCCACCGGATTGAACTGGCTGGCCGTGATCGTGAATCTCGGAGCGCTTCTGGGCATGACGACGGTCATGCTCGTGCAGCTGTACGGCCAGTCGCGCATCTGCTACGCGATGGGCCGCGACGGCCTGTTCCCGAAGTTCTTCGCGGACGTGAACCCCCGGTACCGGACGCCGTTCAAGGGGACGTGGTTCTTCGGCATCCTCACCGCATTGGCCGGAGGATTCATCAACATCAACATCCTTTTCGAGCTGGTCAACATCGGAACGCTGACCGCCTTCATCATCGTGTCGGCGGGCGTGATGCGCATGCGGCGGACGCAGCCGGACGCCCATCGGGGATTCCGCGCGCCGGGAGTGCCCTTCACGCCGATCCTCGCCATCGTCTTCTGTCTGGTCCTCATCGCCGGACTCAACTGGGAGACCTGGGTGCGGTTCGCGATCTGGTTCGCCCTGGGCATGCTCGTGTACTTCGGATACAGCAGGAAACGCTCGAAGCTGGAGCCCGGGCGCTCACCGTCCGACCATGCCGACGCCGAGGACGGGGAAGGCGCCGGTCCCGCGCTCAAAACCGAACTGGCATAACGAGCGAACCAACCGAGCGGGGACCGACCGGAGCGGTGACCAACCGGAGCGGGGACCAACGTGGAGCTGGGACCGGCGCAACGAAGGACCGGCGCCGTCAGGCGATGCGGTCGTGGCGCTGGAACGCGATCCGATGCGGATCGTCCCGATCCCCAAGCGTCGTGATGATCCCGCACCGTGTGAATCCCAGGGATTCGAGTATGTGGAGCATCGCCGAGTTCCTCCGATGGGTGTCCACGCGCACGTTCGCGCAGGTGGACACGGCCCACATCAGGCAACGCCGGGCGGATCCACGTTCGACCCCGGACGAGGCGAGGCGATGGATGGTGACATAGGGATCATCGTCCAGCCAGCGACCATCGATGGAGGCGTAGGCGGGATCCCTCCCCCGGCAGAGAGCGAACTGCGCCAGCACCCGCTCCGCAGGGCGCCCGATGCCATCATGCCCGATGCCATCATGCCCAGCGTCATCCCTGCCGTCGTCGACCAGCAGCAGCGACCGCCCTTCGCGCACATCGTCGGCCACGACCTCGGCACGCGGATACAGGGTCCCCCATTGGGTTGGATTCCCCGCATCGGCCATAACCCTTCGCGCCCGCGCATAGATGTCCAGCATCAGCGGAAGATCGTCCGGCACGGCCACGCGCAGGCGGGCCCCTCCCAGAACGTCCTCATGCCCCGGAAGCGCCACCGACGATCCGCCGCCATACTCAACAACCATTTCAAGCCCCCTGACGGACCATTCCGATTACGCCGGACGCAAGAATACCACGTCGGAAGCGCCGCGCTCACGCACGGAGATCTCGCCGGGAACCGGGGCGGAAGTCATGGACGGCGACGGCGCGAAGACGATGATGGCGCCGGCGGCGCGGCCCATCTAACCGCCTAGTCGCCGGAGACGACCTTCCTTTCGAACGGATCGGAGCTGATGCCCTTCCCCAGAATGTCCCTGCTCCACTGCCGGGCGCCGAAAAGACTGTGGTCGCGATAGTTCCCGCAGCTTTCGATGGTCGTCGCGGGGACATCGTCCCAGGTGGCCTGATACGCGATGAACTCCAACGACTCCCTCAGCGCGTTGGCGATCTCGACCGTGTCGTGCTCCCCCCAGACAAGCAGATGGAATCCGGTGCGGCATCCGAACGGCGAGCAGTCGATGTATCCGTCGATGCGCTTGCGCATCTGCACGGCCAGGGTGTGCTCGATCGTATGAAGCGCGGCCGTGGGTATCGCGTTCTCGTTGGGCTGGACGAGGCGCAGGTCGTAGTTCGACACGACATCGCCGTGCGGGCCGGTCTCCGTGTCGATGAAACGCACGTACGGCGCCTTGACCTTGGTGTGGTCCAGCTGGAAGCTCTCCACGACCGGCGATTCGTCACGTCCCCGGTCGTCGAAGCGCTTCGTGGTGCCCTCGTCGATGTCGTCATTGGTGCTCATTGCGTCTCCTTTGTCTCTGGTTTTTCCTGTGTTCCCGCGTCCATGGCTATCAGGCGCATGAACCGGCGCCCATATCGGGCGAGCTTGGTCTCCCCCACCCCCGCGACGGCGAGGAACTGGGAGTCGTTGACGGGCTTCAGCCTCGCCATGTCATGAAGCGTGCGGTCGGAGAACACCATATACGGAGGCAGCGCCGCCTCCGCCGCCACGGATCGCCGCAACGCGCGCAGCCGCTCGAACAGCTCCCCGTCGTCCTCTCCGGGCACCGCCCCGAAGGTTCGTCCGGATGGGGCGACGGCATCGACCCGCTCAGGCTCCATATGCGACATCTCCAGATGGAATCCGGGATCCACGGTGCGCGCCGCCTGCGGGCCGAATCCCACGATGGGAAGACGCCCCGGCGAGATCGACAGAAGACCCTCGGAAACCATGTGGTAGACGACGGACCTGATCCTCGCCTCGCCGACGGATGCGAGAACCCCGTAGCTGGGAACGGCGTCGCACCCCCGTTCGACGAGATCCCTGGCCTTCGATCCCCGCAGCACCGCCACGATCCTGCCCACGCCGTAGCGCTGCCCCAGATCATGCACGCATCGGCTGACGGCGACCGCGATGGCGGTCACATCCGTCGTCCTCGGCGTCGACGTGCAGTTCACGCACATACCGCACGAACGGACGTCCCGCTCAGCGGCACCCCCCGCGTCGTCGCGATCGTCGAAATACCTCATGATGAACCGATGAAGGCATTGCGTGGTGTGGCAGTAGCCGATCATGGCATCCAGCAGCCGACGGCGCGATGCCGCGACGATCTCCCTCTCATCGGGTCCGAGGCGGTCGTTCTCGTCCCCCGACTCCAGCAGCCGACGGCGCGTGACGATGTCCGATTCGTTCCACAGCAGTGTGCAGCGCCCCGGTTCGCCGTCCCGTCCCGCCCTGCCGGCCTCCTGGTAGTAGGCCTCCAGGCTTTCGGGCATGTTGTGGTGTATCACATACCGCACGTTCGACTTGTCGATGCCCATGCCGAAGGCGTTCGTCGCCACGGCGACGGTCGCCTCGTCGGTGACGAACCGCCGCTGTGAGACGTCCCTCTCCTGAGGGCTCATCCCGGCATGGTAGGCGACGGCGGACACCCCCCTCTCCGCAAGCATGCGGGCCACCTCCTCGGTCTGACGTCGGGTGGAGCAGTACACGATGCCGGACTCCCCCGGGTGGCTCCGGACGTATCTCGCGATCCACGCCTTCTTGGCCTTCGCCGAGGCGGTGATCACGTCGAAGAAAAGGTTGGGCCGATCGAAGCCGGTGACCTTCACCATCGGGTCGGTCAGACGCAGGAGCGCGATGATGTCCTCTCTGACTCTGCTGGTGGCCGTGGCGGTGAACGCCGAGACCACCGGGCGGTGCGGCAGCAGCGCGATGAAATCCGCGATCCCCAGATACGAGGAACGGAAATCCTGCCCCCACTGCGATATGCAGTGCGCCTCGTCGACCGTCACCATGGAGATGTCGTGATGCACGGCGAAATCACGGAACCGCGGGGTCTCCAATCGTTCGGGGGCCACGTAGAGCATGCGCAGGCGTCCGGCCGACGCCTTCTCGAACACCGCGGATTGGGCGGCGGAGTCCTGCGACCCATTGATGTACGCCGCCGCGATCCCCGTGTCGTTCAGCGCGTCGACCTGATCGCGCATCAGCGATATCAGCGGCGAGACCACGATGGTCAGCCCGGGAAGGATCGTCGCGGGAACCTGATAGCAGACCGACTTCCCCGCCCCCGTGGGCATGACCCCCAGAACGTCCCGACCGGACAGTATCGCGTCGACAAGATCCTCCTGACCGGGGCGGAACGAGTCGTACCCACAGTATCGACGCAACGCCTCACGCGCCATCCCCTGCGAATCACCCATACGCTGCGAATCACCCATACGTGCGAGCCTAGACGACCGGGCCGTCCAATGGGTTCTATCGGGCGATGCGCGCAAACGCCGCGTCAAGATCGGCGATGAGATCATCGGCGTCCTCGACGCCCACGGACAGGCGAACGAGATTGGAGGGAACCTCCAACGTGGTCCCCGACACGGAGGCGTGGGTCATCGCCGCCGGATGCTCGATCAGCGACTCCACCCCTCCCAGCGACTCCGCGAGCGTGAAGATGCTGGTCGCGCCCGCGAAGGCCTTCGCGGCATCCTCCCCACTGGCAAGCTGGATGGACACCATGCCGCCGAATCCTCCGCGCATCTGCCGCGCGGCGATGTCATGTCCGGGATGCGATTCGAGGCCCGGATACCATACGCGCTCCACCTCGGGCCGCGACTGCAGCCACGTCGCGACGGCCAGGGCGTTCTCGCTGTGCCTGTGGACGCGCAGATCCAATGTCTTCAGGCCGCGGATATCCAGCCATGAGTCGAATGGCGACGGCACGGCCCCCGCGGCGTTCTGCAGAAAGGCCACACGATCCCTGATCGCGTCGTCGTTGAGCACGACCGCTCCGCCCACGACGTCCGAATGGCCTCCGATGTACTTGGTCGTCGAGTACACGACGGCATCCGCGCCCTCATCGAGAGGTCTTTGGAGAATCGGCGAGGCGAAGGTGTTGTCGACCACGACCTTGGCTCCGTGCCGGTGGGCGACCTCGGATGTGGCCGCTATGTCGGTGATCCCCAGAAGCGGATTGCTGGGGGTCTCGACCCACACATACGAATACGCAGCGGATTCCAGAGCATGGGAGACGGACTCGAGATCCGTCATGTCGACGACGTCAAGGCCGACGCCCCAGGGAACGAACACCTGCGAAAGCAGCCTGTACGTGCCGCCGTACACGTCGTTTCCCAGAAGGATGCGATCGCCAGGCTTCACCGTGGAACGGAGAAGCACGTCGATGGCGGCCAGACCCGACGAGAACGCGAGCGCATGCCGGGCCCCCTCGATCGCCGCCAGCTGGGTGTCGAAGGAGTCGCGCGTGGGATTGACCGATCTGCTGTAGTCGTATCCGCCACGCAGCCCTCCGACGCCATCCTGCTTGAACGTGGAGGTCATGTATATCGGCGGAACGACCGCACCCGTCGCCGCATCGGGCTCCTGACCCGCGTGGATGGCGCGCGTCGCCACGGCCATGGCGGAAAGGTCGACAGAGGAAAGGTCGACGGGCGAGACGGGTGATGCCGCGCCGGCGGAATTCTCGGAGTTCGTGGATGATGCGGGGTTCGTAGATACTGCGGAGTTCGTGGGTCGATTGGTTGTCGCCGTCATGGTGATGGTCCTTTCGGTTCCGCCACGACGGTCCGTGCCGCGTGGCGATATGTGGTTATGGGGATGGACGATGGCTGGTCGGACGATGGTTGGATGGACGATGGGAGGAATCACCGGGATCGCGCCACGAGGGACGGCCGGGTCGTGGCGTCGACGACGGCGCCGTATCCATGCTCCCGCATCCATCCATCGTCGAAGATCTTCTCGAGATACCCACGTCCGGAATCGGGAAGAACGACGACGAGAAGCTGCTTCTCGTCAAGATCCCTCATCCTCGCGTATCTCACCGCCGCGGCCACGGCCATGCCCGAGGATCCGCCCACGAGAAGCCCCTCCTCGGCGGCGAGTCTGCGCGTCATCTCGAAGGCCTGCGCATCCGTCACCTGCACGATGTCGTCGGCTATGGTGCGGTCGAAGGCCTGCGGATAGAAGTCCTCCCCCACCCCCTCGACGTCGTACTGATGCACGTCATGGGGATTGGAGTAGATAGATCCGTCCGGGTCGGCCCCCACGACCACGACCCTGCCGTCGGACGCCTCCTTGAGGAATCGTCCCGTGCCGGATATGGTTCCACCCGTGCCGATCCCCGCCACAAGATGCGTGACCGCATGGTCGGTGTCGCGCCATATCTCGGGTCCGGTGGTGCGGTAATGGCTGAGCGGCCCGTTCGGGTTGGAGTACTGGTCGGGCTTGAAGGCCCCGGGGATCGTGGCGGCGAGCCTGTCGGACACACTGTAGTAGGACCGCGGGTCGTCGGGTTCAACGTCCGTGGGCGTGACCACGACCTCGGCGCCATAGGCCCGCAGAACCGCCCTCTTGGATTCGGACACCTTATCGGGGAGAACGAATATGGTGCGGTATCCGCGCTGCTGGGCGACCAGCGCCAGGCCCACTCCCGTGTTGCCGCTGGTGGGTTCGACGATCACCCCTCCGGGGGCCAGCTTCCCCTCGGTCTCCGCGGCCGATATGATCCTTTCGGCGATGCGGTCCTTCGACGAGCCGCCGGGATTGAGATACTCGACTTTCACCGCGATGGTGGCGCGCACGCCTTCGACGACGTGGTGGAGCGCGACAAGAGGAGTGTCGCCGATGAGTTCGATGGTTGATTGGTGGATGGTCATGATCGCTCGATTTCTCTGAATTCGTTGATGGGGTGACGGGACGGTGACGGATGAGGAACACGGAGAACCGGACGTCGGGCCACGGAGGCGATCAATCGGAAGGAAATGCAGTGCCGATGCGGTGTTGTGCCGGAACATCGGCGTAAGGCCGCGGCCACTCGGGTCACTCGGCCGCGGAACCATGCTGCCGCCGGCCACCACCGGCCATCATCATGAAGGGACGATCAACGACACGATCCGACCGACTCGACGCATCGACGCCGATCACACGGGTGTGGCGTCATCCGGCTGCGATTCACCTCGACGGCCACGGACACTTCAACCGTAACCCTTCAGACTCGCGGCATACCGGTCATCACAATCATCAGGACCGCCGCGAAACCCATCTCCAATTATGCGTTGCCTACCGTTCGCCCGAAGGCGCCGGTCATCGACAACAACAACACAGAAGATGGAACATGGTTCTCACCATAACACGCCTCCCGACAACGGCGTGTCGTCCCGTCCACGACCACCCGCCGCAACCGTCACACGCACGTTCCCATCATGTTCTAGGGTGGGTGCCATGGCCCTTATCAGCACCCAGAACGACAGGACGGATCTTCCGCTCGTCGTCATGCCCAGCATCATCGAATCCATGGTTCAGCCATTCCGCGAGGCGCTGCCTCTGCTTCACGACATAGCCCGCGTGCGCATCTACGACGACGCGACGCTTGACGGCGACGTCATCGTGGACAGATGCGCCGACGCGGACGCCGTCATGGTCATCGGCTTCCATGTCGACGACTCGATGTTCGACCGCCTCAGCGACCATGTGCGGTGCTTCTCCTTCGGCGGAACCGGAGTGGCCAGCTACATCGACCTTTCCCGAGCCAGGGAACGGGGCATCGCCGTGACGAATGTGGTTCGATACGGCGACCACGCCGTCGCCGAGCACACGTTCGCGCTGATCATGGAGCTTTCCCGTCGGGTCGGCCGTCTGGACGCCATCGTGAAATCCGGGCGATGGGATGGCCTCGACGGCATATCCCTGTACGGCAGGACACTGGGACTGATCGGCTTCGGCGGCATCGCGCAGGCCGTGGCCGATATGGCGACGGGATTCGGCATGTCCACGCTGGTGTGGAACTCGCATCTCCATGAGGAGGCGGTCGCGGCCCATCATGTCACCGCGGTGGACGATCTGGGCGAACTCCTTCATCGCAGCGACGTCGCGAGCATCCATCTGCCGCTGACCGATTCGACGACGGGCATCATCACGGCCGATCATCTGGAGCGTCTTCGCCCGGGAACGATCGTCGTCAACACCGCACGGGCCGAGGTCATCGAACCCGGTGCGCTGACTCGGCGTCTTCTCCGTGGCGACCTTCTGGCGGGTCTTGACGTCTTCGACCACGAGCCGCTCCCCCTTGACGATCCGCTCCGATCGGTGCCCGGCATCGTGCTCACGCCCCATGTCGCCTGGAGGGACGACGAGGCCTATCGCGCGCTGAGCGTCCAGATCGTCCGCGCCATCGCCGCGTTCTTCACGGGGTCGGCCTTCAACCGTGTGGTCTGATCGCGGCGCTCCATCGTCATCCACGCCGCCGTCCCATCCCCACGGTCAGTGCAGTTTCACTGTCAGCACGGCTTCACGGTCAGCACGGCCTCACATGGTGGCCGCATCCACCAGCGCACGCACATAGGAGGACCGCGCCGATGCGATGACGTCCCCGACGGGCGCCCGCTCCACAATCGTCCCGCGGCGGAGGGCCACCACGTCATCGGCCATGCGGCGCACCACTCCGAGGTCGTGCGACACGATGACCATCGCCATGTCCGGCCGGGCCCTGCGGATCGACTCGCACGCCTCGACCACCTGCATGCGCGAGACCACGTCAAGAGCGCTCATGGGCTCGTCGGCGACGATAAGACGCGGTCCGGTGACCATCGCCCGGGCGAGCGCAACCCGCTGCGCCTGTCCGCCCGACAGATCGACGGGATACCTCCCGGCGACCAGGGACGCATCCAGACCGACCGACGACAAAGCCCAATCGACACGACGGCGAATGTCCTCGCCATCATGCCATCCGGCGATCCGCAACGGTTCGCCGACGCTGCGCTCCACCGTCCACCACGGGTCGAGGGATGCGAAGGGGTTCTGCGACATCAACGCGGATTCTCGCCGCAATGCCCGGAAGCCCGGCGAATCCGGTCCCCGGACGGCCAGACCACGATATGAGACGTCACCGTCGACGTCGGGTTCCAGCCCCAGCATGGCGCGGACCATGGTCGTCTTCCCCGAACCCGAGGATCCTATGATGGCGAGCGTCCTTCCCGGAAGCACCGACAGATCGACATCCGTGAGGATCGTCCGGCGATGACGGCCTCGGCCCCGGGAGACCGCCAGACGCGACATACGGACCAGTGGTTCGGATCCAACGGACGCGCCCTCCTCCATCCGGACGCCCCGTGACCCACTGTCCCGTGACCCATTGTCCCGTGACCCATGCCGGACCGCGCCATCGCCGCACGCCTCGCAGCCGCACGCCTCACCGCAGAATCCGGAGCCGACGGGTCCACGCGACGGAACCATGCCGCCATCATCCGACGAATTCACGATGCCGTCGTCCGACGGAACCGCGACGCAGCCCGACGCCGGGGAGTGCAGAGTCAGCGCCGACGCCGCAGCGGACAGTCTCCTACCCATCGGACTAGACGGCCTCTCGATCAGATCGCGTATCGGAGCGGCTTCGACCACGCGTCCCTGCTCAAGAACATACGCACGGGACACGGAACGCGACAGCACCGCGAAATCATGGGTGATAAGCAGCAACGACGAGCCCGAAACCTCGACCAGACCCGTGAGAAGATCAAGGATCTCGCGCTGGGCAAGGGAATCCAATGCCGTGGTCGGCTCGTCGGCGATGATCAGGCGCGGGGACGCGACCATCGCCGTGGCTATGCACACGCGCTGACACTGTCCACCCGACAGCTCGTGCGGGTATCTCGTGGCGATGGAGTCATCCAGCCCCACGGAACGCAAAACACGAAGAACACGATCCCGTCGTCGGTCCGGTCCCAGATCGGTGTGCTCGCGAAGAGGTCTGGCCACCTGCCTGCCGACGCGCTCCACGGGATTGAGCGACGTCGTGGGGTTCTGCGGCACGAGCGACACCAGCCGCCCGCGAATGTCGGCCATGTCCTCGTCGCTCGCTCCGACGATCTGACGCTCGCCCAGGCGGACGCTCCCCTCCACCACGGCCTGGCGGGGAAGAAGCCCCATGATGGTCTTCGCGATCATCGTCTTCCCCGACCCCGACGAGCCGACCAGACCGACGCGCTCCCCCTGCCCGATGGACATGTCGACGCCATGCACGACCGGCGTATCCGCGATCGACACGGTCAATCCCTCGATATGAGCACCCATCATCCATCCTCCCCTGACGCCGGGCTCAACGCCGAGTCCAATGCCGGACTGGACGGCTCCTCGGTTCCCTCCCCGTCGCAACGCCCCGACGGCCTTCCCGATCGTCCATCCAGTCGGACGGAACGGTCGCGCCGGACGGGACCGCTGCGCAGGACGGGACGATCGCGGGCATCGCCACCATCGTCCACGCGAAGCCCCTCGTTGACCATCGGGTCGATCGCGTCACGCAAGGCGTCGACGAACATACCGCAGGCCGCCACCACCAGCGTCACCACCACCCCGGGCCACAGAACGGTCAGGGGGCGCACGCTCATCATCTGGGCCGACATCGCCAGGGATCGTCCCCAACTGGGAGTTCCCGCGGGGACGCCGACCCCCAGATACGTCAGACCCGATTCCGCGAGGATCGACGTGCCCGCCGCCAGAGAGAGCTGGACCAGCGCGGTGGGAAGGCAATGCGGCAGGATATGCGACCGCCATGCACGCCATCGCGAACCGCCGGCGACCGTCCCCGCCTCCACATAGAGAGACCGGGCCACGGAACCGGCGACGGGACGGATGACTCGGGCGAAGTTGAGTCCATACCCCACGCCGCATGCCACCACGACGACGGCAATAGACCCGCCCCATGGAACCGACAGCAGAAGCGCCAGAAGAATGACGGGGATCGATATCATCGCGTCCACCGCCACGACCACCATATCGCCCACACGCGCTGACGACATGATCATGGCCAGCGAAAGCACACCCCCCTCGATGGCGGCGACAAGCACCACAAGCACCACTATCAGCAGGTCGACCGCGGATCCCGCCATAAGCCAGCTGAACACGTCGAATCCCGATCCATCCGTCCCCAGCCAGTGCCGGGAGGACGGGGGCATCCACACGTGGTAGCCATCCGATTCGTTCACCGGCACCGGAGTCCATAGCAGGGACACCACCGCCGTGAGAATCCACAGAGCAAGCACAGCCGTGGCGAAGGCCCCCGATGGCGTCGACAACACATACCGGCACACACGCCCGGCAGCACGCCACCGCCGTCTCATGAGACCACCCCCATACGGGGGTCGAGGGCGCGATGCGCCAGATCGACGGAAAATCCCAGAAGCAGGAAAACCGCCGACAACAGGAACAACTCGCTTTGGACGACGACAAGATCGCGATTGCCCACATCGGACACCAGGCCGGAACCCAGGCCGGGCAGAGCGAAAAGGCTCTCGATGACCATCACGCCCGTGATCATGCTTCCCATCTCCAGCGCGACAACCGAGACGAGCTGCGGCGCGGCCAATCTCAGCCCCACGGTCAACGCGGCATCCCGTCTGGTCATTCCCGAGGCCATGGCCATCACCACGGCGTCGTCCTCCATAACCCCCGACAGCCCGGATCTCACGTACCGCATCACCTGCGCGCCCTCGATAAGACCAACCGTCACCGCGGGAAGGACCAGGGACGCGCACGCGCGAAGCGGGTCCCGCCATCCGACGGTGGGGAACCCCTGCGAGGGAAGCACGGGGATAAGCCCCAAGCCCGTGCCGAAAAGCAGGATCATCATCATCCCCGCCCAGACCGCGGGAATCGCGCCGAACACCAGTGACGCCACATGGATGGCGGTGCGCGTTCGACGCCGACGGGCCACGACGGCCTGGCATCCCGCGGGAACGCCCACGATCAGCGCCACCACCGTCGACATCACGACGAGGGGAAGAGTGATGGACGCGCGCGTGCCGATCTGACGGGCCACCGTCGAACCGGTGAGCATGGACGTCCCCAGGTCACCCCGGGCCAGATTCCCGATCCATTCCACGTATTGCCGGGGCAGCGAGTGGTTCAGCCCCATCTGGACGCGCAATCGCGCGACCTGACTCGCCGACGCGTCCGTCCCCGCCATAACCGTCGCGAGATCACCGGGCAGGATACGCAATGCGGCGAACACGACGATCGACGAGATGACAAGGGCCAGCGCGAGCGCGCCGATTCGACGCATGGCGTAGCGCATACAATCACCACCTCCGGTCCACCCCGAAAGCGACATCCGGTGGCGGCCATGACACGAGGAAAGGGACGAGGCCGGCGCGAAACCGACGGCCCCGTCCGCTATGACGCCTCAACACTACCGCGTCCCCGGGAGGTCGATGGCGGGACGCGCAAACCGACGCCCGCCAGTGAGCCCGGGTCCAGATCAGGATCAGCGGTCCGCGAACAGACGCGACAGCCATCTCCCCAGCGCCACGAACGGGCATGTCGGCCGCCCCGAAGGCGCGCTCAGGCGCTGCTTTCCATGGATGTCACGCATGGGTGTGTCGGCCCCATGATCCGCTCCTGCATCCCCGTGGTTGTTCTCGGTCATATCGACCTCCCGCGTACGCGACCCGGAGCGCCCGTCAATCGACGCCCCCTCGGCGTGTCCCAGTATACCCCCGGGGGTATTATTGTGACAACGCCACAACGAAAGGACACACCCATGCATCTGGTTGTCATCGGCGGAACCGCCGCCGGGATGAGCTGCGCGGCACGCGCCCGACGTCTTGACGAGAACGCCGACATCACGGTGCTGGAGAAAACGGACCACGTGTCCAGCGCCAGCTGCGGGCTGCCCTACCATCTGTCGGGAACGATCGCCTCCCGCTCGGCCCTGGAGGTCGAGACCCCGGAGTCGCTGAAGGCCTCGCTGAACATCGACGTGCGCCTCGGCAACGAGGCGATCGGCATCGACCCCGTCGCCCGGACCGTGACGGTACGGACATCGGACGGCACGACGGACGTCCCCTACGACGCCGCGGTCATCGCCACGGGAACACGATCGGCGACTCCGCCGATCCCCGGACTGGACAGCCCCGGAGTCACCACACTGCGGACCATCGAGGACGCGGTGTCCATCCGGTCGGTGCTGGAGGACGGAAACGACGACCACCGCCCCCGCGTCGTCATCATCGGAGCCGGATTCATCGGGGTCGAGGCGGCCGAGAACATGATCGCGGCCCACGCCTCCGTAAGCATCGTCGACGGCGGCGACCACCCCCTGGGATTCGTCGACCCCGACATCGCCTCCTACGCCACGCAGTCGCTGCAGGCGCTGGGCGCGGATGTGCTCATGGGCACGACGGTGGCGCGAATCACGGCCGCCGACCCCTCGTCCGATCATACGACGCCTCTGCGCGTCACGCTCTCGAACGGCGACCCTCTGGATGCCGATCTCGTCCTCGTCGCGACGGGCGTCGTCCCGAACTCCGAGGCGTTCGCCGCCGCCGGGATCCGGACCGACCGGGGATGGATCGACGTGGACGAGCACGGAGCCACCAGTCTCCCGAACGTCTGGGCGGCCGGCGACGTCACCCTGCGCACGGACAGGGTCACCGGATCTCGTCACCCACTGGCGCTGGCGGGCCCCTCCAACAGGGAGGGACGGCTGGTCGCCGACGCGATTCTCGACCCGGACCACGCGCGCCCCTTCCCGCCGACGCTGGGGACCGCGATCATCCGCGTGGGGCACAGCGTCATCGGAGCGACGGGTGCCAACGCCACCACGCTCACCCGGGCCGGCATCGCATTCCGCACCCTTCACCTCCAGCCCTCCCAGCACGCGGGATACTATCCGGGCGCCTGCGAGGTGGATCTGCGCGTCCACGTGGGGTCCGACGGGCGCATTCTGGGAGCGCAGGCGGCCGGAAGCGAGGGAGTGGACAAACGCATCGACGTGATGGCCACGGCCATCACCGCCGGTCTGACGGCCGACGACCTCATCGATCTGGACCTCGCCTACGCACCACCGTTCGGATCGGCCAAGGATCCCATCAACTTCGTCGGATACATGGCCCAGGATCTCTCCCAAGGGAAGCTCACGCAGACGCAGGCCACCGATCTGCCCGACGTCATCGGGTCCATGATGGTGCTCGATGTGCGAACGCCCCGGGAATTCGAGCAATGGCACCTTCCCCAGGCGATCAACATCCCGCACACCCGAATTCGCGACCATATCGAGGACATCCGCCGAAGGGCCGGGGCAAGGCCCGTCCTTCTGGTCTGCGCCTCAGGCAAAAGGGCCTACCTCGCCCATCGGATCCTCGACCACCACGGCATCGCCTCAAGCGTCCTCTCGGGAGGCATGAACACCTTGGGAAGGTATCTGTAGACATGAACGACACCGTCATCACCACCAGCACCACGGTTCAGAACGGAGCGCCGAAACGCGCGGACGCGGCGGCGGACAGCCCGTCGACGCCCTCCGACATCGCGTCGCGGACGGCCGACGCCGAGGCGGAGAGGAAGCGCCGGGCCATCCTCAACAGGCTGAAACGCGCGTCCGGACAACTCAATGCGGTTATCTCCAGCGTCGAGAACGGGCGTCCCTGCGCCGACACCATCACGCAGCTCAGCGCCGCCTCCAAGGCACTCGACAGGGTGGGTTTCCTGATCATCGCCACATCCATGCGCGAATGCATCGGGAACGCATCGACGAACGCGCCCCAGCCCACCATCGACGAACTCGAGAAACTCTTCCTGACACTGGCCTAGGGCCGCGTCAGGAGGGTGGGGGGGACGGATCTCGGCGTCCGCTCCCACCCACTCATCACAACCATCAACCATCACAACCACAATCACCAAGGAGGCACGTTATGTGCTACGAAGTCACCTGCCCCATCTGCGGAAAGAAGACCTGGGCCGGATGCGGAATGCACGTCGATCAGGTCATGCGGGGCATACCCATGGACCAGCGCTGTCCCGGACACGGTCCCTCGTCGACGAGCTCCAATGGGAGCTCCTCCGGCTCCGGACTTTTCGGCAGGCTTTTTGGCATGTGATGGCCGCGCGGCGACCATCGCGGCCGTCCGTCATGCTCCCGTCCGTCATGCTCCCGTCCACTTCACACCGGACAGGGGCATCAGCGTCTGATTGAGATTCACCGGGAAACCGGAGACGCCGGCGGCCCACGCGGTGGTGATGCGGTAGTTGAAAAGCCAGTCGGCGGGAGCGTCACGCGAGACGATCCGGGCCGCCCTGGCCAGCAGCTCGTCGCGATCGGAGTCCAACCGCGACTCCATCGCCTTGTCATACAGCGACTTCACCGTGGCGTTGTCATATCCGTAGTAGTAGTCCGGATCCGCCCACTGGTAGAAGTCGTGGCTTTCGTTGTGATCCACCAACGACAGCTCATAGTCGTGATTGGTGTACACGTCGCGCAGCCATGTGGCGAACTCGACGACATGGACGGTCAGACGGATCCCCACCGTGGCGAGCTGCGATTTCAGCTGCTCGCCCAGCTGGGTCCCATACACGTTCGCATATTCCAGAGTCAACTCGAGCGGGTGATCTTCGTCGTACCCCGCCTCGGCGAGAAGGCTCTTCGCCTTGGCCCTGTTCAGGGGATACATGTCGGTCAGATCCTCATACCCGGGATCCAGACTCGGGATGGGACCCCCAAGCTGACGGTCCACGCCCCCGCGCGAGGCGATGAGCTCCTTATGGTCGATCGCATACCGTATGGCCCGTCGCACCCGGATGTCGCTGGTCGGAGCCGACGCGGAGTTGAAGGCGAGGACGAATTTGTCGGTCCCCTCCCCCACGGACACGGTGTAGTCGGGATTCGACGACAACGATTCCACCAGATTCTGGCTCACCGGCGCAAGAACCTGCACATCTCCGGATTTCAGCGCGTTGAGCGCCGCATTGTCATCGGAGAAATAGCGTATGACGACCGTGGGCGTCGCGGGAGAGGTGCCCCGCCAATACGCCGTGTTCTCCTTGAGGGTCACCGAACTGGACTCATGGAAGGACGAGATCTTGTATGGCCCCGATCCCACGGCGCTGACGCGCAGATCATTGTCGGACTGAGAATCCAGCACAAGGCCCGGTCTGCCTGAAAGCACCCACAGAAAATCGGAATACGGCCGGGAGAGGGTGATTCTGACGTGATGGGAATCCAGCGCGCGGATGGACTGGAATCCCACCAGAAGATCGGCTCCCACGTACTGATTCTTCACCAGCTGCCGGATCGACCAGACCACGTCGTCGGCATCCAGGACGTCCCCGTTGGAGAAGGTCATACCGGAGTTGAGCGTGAAATCGTATCTCAGGCCGTCGCTGGACATCGACCACGACTTGGCCAGCGATGGAACGACCTTGTTGTTGGAATTGCGCGCCACCAGACCCTCGTAGACGTTGCCGATAAGAAGCTGGTCAAGGGACGAGCCCGATTGGGTGCGGATGTCGAGATTGGTGGGGGCCAGCTTGAGTCCGATGGTCACCGTGGACGAGGCGGAGGCCCCGCCGGAATGCAGACCGCGCACCGCCAGCACGGCCACCCCGCTGACGACCACCAGAATCACGACCAGAATCACCGCGATAATCGTCCGACGCCGACGACGCGCCGTCCGACGGACCGTATGCGCTTTCATCTCCGAATCGAGACCATCGAGACCGCTGCTTGGATCAGGACCGCGATCCGGCGCGCCGCCGTCAGGGAGGGGACCCGCCGCTCCCGCCTCGCCTCGTGACGCCGGAGCGCCATCCCCCGTGGGTGCGCTGGAAGCCGTGGGTGCGCTGGAAGCCGCGTCCACGCTGCCGTCCACACCGCTGCCATCCGCGCCCTTGTCGTTTTCAGTCTGCGCATCGTCATCTACCGACATGGAAAACCCTTCCCTCATCATGCCGCCTCGTCAGCGCCGCCCACGCCCGATCATCAGGGCGTCGGGACGACTACTAAACATCATGGATTGAAATGCTGGACGCCCTGCCCGGGTCGCCCGCCACGGCCAGCATATACCATCCCCGACCCACCGGAACTATGATGGTTCCCATGGTGGTCTCACGACCGACGGCCCCATCGGGACAATCGGCTGCTCCACCGGGACAACACGACTCACGCTCCCAGGGAGGGCCCATGCTCGTCGCAGTGGACATCGGCAACACCAACATCGTTCTGGGGTTTCTTGACGGTCCGGCGATCATCGCCACGCACCGCATCTCCACGGGACTGCCACGAACGGCCGACGAATACGGACTGCTTCTCACGGAGCTTCTGGCCCGGCACGATCTGTCGGCGTCCGACGTGGACGACGTCATCATCTCGTCGGTAGTCCCCAAGGTGATGCACTCGTTCCGCGGCGCCATCGTCACCTATTTCGACATCGAGCCGATGATCGTGGGCCCCGGCGTCAAATCCGGCATCCGCATCACCATCGACGACCCCAAAACGCTGGGGGCCGACTGTCTGGCCGACTGCGCGGGGGCCTACTATCTCTACGGCGGTCCCGTCCTGGTGGCGGACTTCGGGACGGCCACGACATTCAACTACGTCGACGCATCCGGCACGATTCTGAGCGGCCTGATCACCACCGGAATCCGCACGGGAGCCAACGCTCTGTGGAGCTCCACCGCACAGCTTCCCGAGGTCGAGATCACCCGGCCACGGTCGATTCTGGCCCGCAGCACCAAGGACGCCATGCAGGCGGGCCTGTACTACGGCTTCCTCGGTGGGGTCGAACGGACCATACATCAATTCCACGAGGAGATATCCGACGACTTCCAGGTCGTGGCCACGGGAGGACTGGGCCGGATCTTCGCGGACGACACCGATTTGATCGACGTCTATGATCCCGACCTCATCTTCAAGGGCATGGCCGTCATCCACGCCAAGACAAGCCGTCAGCGTCCCTGACCCGACCTGACCCGACCCGACCGACCAGACTCTGGCGTTCGCCGCACCACGTCGTCATTCCGGATCGCGTATGTCCACGCCGGACCCATCCCAAACCGCATGGACGCCCGCATGCGCCATGCGGGAAGGTCCCGCCGACGGACGATTATGACGTGTCACCGGATTTGACGTGTCACCGGATCATGGCGCCTCACCGCATGGTGAACCCCTGGTTCGTCCCATACTCGATCAGATCCTTCTGCCAGAGGGCGACGCCATCCATCAGCGAGACCTTGGAACCGGGATTCTGGGGAAGCGACAATGCGCTTCCATCGGAATTCTTCTTCCCCTCGTCGATCCGACGCTGGACGGCGTCGAATGCCAGCTTGGCCTTCGACCACTGGTACGCCGTCCCCACGGTGGAGCGGAAGTCCCCACGCGCATACACCTCGAAGGGGAGATACTGGTAGCGCACGGACACGTCGTCGGCGGCCGTGGAAAGCACCCTGTTGAACTCCTGCCCGCCGAAATACGGGATGTCGATGCCACGGGAGTCCGTGATCGTCGTCCTGGTGAGGAAATCGGGGCTGTCCAGCGTCTCATTGTCCGCGGGGAAGGCGCCGCCCGCGACTCGGATGCCGATGCCGCGGCGGTTATGACATGCGTATTCCACGAAGCGGTACGCGGCATTGGGCTTGCGCGTGGACTTCAGAACCGCCAGCGACGATCCGCCGTTCTCGGAGTTGACGGACGAGCCGTCGGCGGTCGGCATGGTCCCCACACGCCACAGGCCCGCGGTGCCGGGGACGTCGGCAAGGAGAAGCGACGGCATCCAGGCTCCGGCGAAAACCGAAGCCACCGTCCCATCGCCCACGGCCCTCTTCCAACCGTCCGACCATGTCTTGACGCTTGTGTCGACAAGACCCTCGTCGATCATCTTCTGCCAGAAAGCCGTGAAGGTGAGCGTCCCCGGATCGGTGGAAAGATTCACCGTCACCGTCTTCCCGTCATCCGACGTGTGGAAGGGCTCGCCGCCGGCCAGCCAGACCATGGCGTTGAAGAAGCTGGCGTCCCCGGAATCCGCGGCGATGTAGACCCCGATGGATTTGAGCTTCTTGGCCGCCTGATAGTAGTCCTCCCACGTGTGGATGGACGATGCGTCGACGCCCGCCTGGTCGAAAACCGATTTGTTGTAGAAGAAGGCCATGGGTCCCGAGTCCATCGGCAGGCCATAAACCTCATGGTTGAGCGTCACCGACGACCACGTCCCAGGCGTGTAGAAATCCGCCATGTCGGACACCCTGTTCGTGATGTCCAGCAGCTGACCGCTCACCGCGTACTGAGGAAGCGCATAGTACTCGAGCTGGACCACATCCGGCAGCCCGTATCCGTTCTGGATGGCCGTGTTGAGGTTCTCATAGCCGCTGGTGGACTTGACGACGACGCGGATGTCCGGATTGCTTTTCTCGAACTCCTTGGCCACCGACGCCATGCTGGGTTCCCATGACCACACGGTCACCACCGTGCGCTGGTCCCCTCCTCCGCATCCCGCCATGGCGATGACGAGGAGACCGGCCACAACGTATGAGACCAGGACATACAATCTATGCAATCCATGTAATCCATGCAATCCTCGCACAGGCATCCTCCATCATCGGCGTCGCGGACATCTGCCGTGACGTGTCGAGTCTACGTCGCTTCGCGCAGGGCGCCCGATCACGCCCATCCCGTCCCCGCGTCCCGCATCACAGCCCGGGCCGGGCGCAGGACGCTCCATCCAATGGTATGCGCGAGACGAAGCGGAGTTCCATGCCGGTGACCGGATCGACGAAGCCCAGCGATCGGGCGACCAGCTGCAGGGGATGCGTGAAATCGTCATAGGGACGGTCACGGATGGTGGGATACAGGTCGTCGTTCATGATGGCAAGGCCCAGCGAGCACATATGGACACGCAGCTGGTGGGTCTTCCCCGTCCGGGGGACGAGACGGTACCGTCGCATGCCCGGAAAGGGCGCGGGGCCGGCGTCGCCGATCACCGTCTCGCAATCGGGCACGCCGTCATCCTCATAGGCCTGCAGAACTCCACGGTCCTTGACGATGTGGGAGCGCCGGAGAAGAAGACGACGACCATCCCGTCCGTTCACCGCACGCACCGTTCCATGCTCGACGTGACGCGTCGGCCCCTCCGGAGCCAGACACTCATAGACCTTCTCCACCTTCCGGTTCTGGAAGAGCATCTGGTAGGCGCCGCGGCATGACCGGTCCCTGACGAAGACGACTATCCCCGCGGTGGCGCGGTCAAGGCGATGCGCGGGAGTGATGAGAGGATCCCCATAGGCCGCTCGCAGTCTCATCAACGCGCTTTGGGAGTACCACATGCCGCGCGGCGTGGTCGCGAGGAAATGCGGCTTGTCCACGACGATGATCCGCTCATCCTCATAGATGACGTCCAGAGGAAAGGGGATGTCCGGTTCGCTCGTCACCCACCGATGGCCGCCCCCATAGCCACGCCCCGTCACTCGACGGTGACGGATTTGGCGAGGTTGCGGGGCTTGTCGACGTCGTAGCCTTTGAGCATGGCCATATCCATGGCGAAAAGCTGCAGCGGGACGACGTCGACCAGCGGGCTGAGAAGCGTCGAGCACACCGGCCTCCAGAAAACCGCGTCGGCGTAGCGCTCGGCATCGGGGTCGCCCTCCTCCGCCACCACGATCGTGTACGCCCCCCGGGCCTTGACCTCCTCGATCCCCGAGACGACCTTGTTGTGCAGCGTGGAACGACCACGTGATGAGGGGACGATAACCACGACGGGCTCACCGGCATCCACAAGGGCGATGGGACCATGTTTGAGCTCTCCTGCGGCGAATCCCTCGGTGAAGGTGTAGGCGATCTCCTTGAGCTTCAGCGCCCCCTCCAAGGCCACCGGATATCCCACATGCCGGCCGAGGAAAAGGAACGACCTCGCGTTGACCATGTGCGTGGCCGTGCGATTCACGGTGTCGGCCTGCGTGTCAAGCACCCATTGGATCTTCTCGGGCATGGACCGCAGCTGCTGAACGATGTGGTGGATCTCGTCACGGAACATCGTGCCCTTGATCTGGGCGAAATACAAACCCAGCAGATACGCGGCGACGATCTGCGCCACGAAGGCCTTCGTCGACGCCACGGCGATCTCCGGACCGGCATGCGTATAGAGAACCGCATCCGACTCCCGCGGGATCGACGCTCCCTGCGTGTTGCAGATGGCCAGAACCCGCGATCCCTGCTCACGCGCGTGCCGGATGGCCATGAGGGTGTCCATCGTCTCGCCCGACTGCGAGATGGCGACCACCAGCGTCCGGGGCGTGAGGATGGGGTCGCGGTATCGGAACTCATGCGCGAGCTCGACCTCAACGGGAATCCGCACCCAATGCTCGATCGCGTACCTTGCCACCAACCCGGCGTAGCTTGCGGTGCCGCAGGCGACGACGACGATGCGGTCGATCGACCGCAGGACCTCGGGTTCGATCCGCACCTCGTCGAGGACGATATCTCCTTTGGCATCGAAGCGCCCCAGCAGCGTGTTGGCCACGGCCTCGGGATCCTCATGGATCTCCTTGTCCATGAACGACGGCCATCCACCCTTTTCGGCGGCCGACGCGTCCCAATCGACGGTGAAGCGGTTGCCGTCGTCGATGACGTTCCCGTCGAAATCGGTCACGACGACGCTGCCCCCGCTGATGCACACGGCCTGGTCCTGCCCCAGCTCCAGAGCCTGCTTCGTATAGGCGACGAAGGCCGCCACATCGGAACCCAGAAAGTTCTCGCCGTCTCCCAGTCCGACGACCAACGGCGAATCATGTCTGGCGCCGACGACGATGTCCGGCTGCCGCACGTCCTCGGCCAGTATGGTGAACGCCCCCGTGAGCATGCGCGCGAGACGTCTCAGAGCCTCGAACAGGTCCGGATGTCCGAGTTCCTCGATGATCTCGTTGGCGATCTTTCCCAGAAGCTTGGCCGCCACCTCGGTGTCGGTTCCGGATGAGAACACGTATCCTTCCGTCTGCAGATCGAATTTCAGCGAGTTCGCGTTCTCGATGATGCCGTTGTGGATGAGGGCTATACGCCCGTCCTCGCTTATGTGCGGATGCGCATTGACGTCGATGGGCGCGCCGTTGGTGGCCCACCTCGTATGCCCGATGCCCACCGTGGCGTCGGGAAGCGGATGCACGGCGATCTCCGCCTCGAGATTGGCGAGCCGTCCCGCCTTCTTGCGCACGACGATCTGGTCCATCCCCGGGGCGGCCAGAGCCACGCCCGCTGAATCATAGCCTCGATATTCCAACCGCCGTAGACCCTGCATGCACACGTCCAGCGGCTTTCCGCACGCCGGACCGGACCCTGCGTATCCCACGATTCCACACATAGCCCCACAGTCTATGCGACGCGTGTTGCGCCGGAGCCGGGACTCGCGGACCTTTACACGACCCGCGTAGATGGGATGTCCCGGATGGAATGGAACAGAATGAGACGGGATGAGAAACGGGATGGAACGGAATGAGACGGGCCGGAATGGAATGAGACGGGCCGAAAGACGCAACGCGTCGCGACCTCGCTTCGGTGGCCCCGGACGGCGATGCCCCTCAGCGGCACTGCCAGAGGACACTCACAGACAAAGGAACACCCGCAGACAAAGAGGCACCCTCAGACCCGGAAACACTTATAACAACGTGCAGCGCCGGAGAGGCCTACGATGCCAAGGCCTACGGTACCAAAGGCGCGCTCACGGCGCAGAAAAGCCTGCACCCGCCAAGGATGCACCTACAGCACATGATGGAGGAAGTCCTGGAACCGCGGCTCTCCCGGATGATCGATGATCTCGGGACCGCCCCGTTCGACGACGATCCCTTCGTCCATGAAGACCACCTGATCCGCGACCTCCTTGGCGAATCCGATCTCATGGGTCACCACGACCATGGTCATCCCGTGCGACGCCAGCGAGCGCATCACGGAAAGCACCTCCCCCACCAGCTCGGGATCCAGCGCCGACGTCGGCTCATCGAACAGCATGATCTCCGGCTTCATGGCCAACGCCCGCGCTATGGCCACACGCTGCTGCTGGCCGCCGGACAACTGCATCGGATAATGGTCAAGGCGATCGTCGAGACCAACGCGTCCGAGCTCGTCGATCGCACGCTGACGCGCCTCGGCCTTCGACATGTGCAGGACGTGGACGGGGGCCTCCATCACGTTCTCCAACGCGGTTTTGTGGGGGAACAGGTTGAAACGCTGGAACACCATACCCAGCTTCGATCTCTGCCTCGCGATCCCCTTCTCGTCGAGGCACTGGAGGACGTCCCGGCCATGGCGCGTGACATGGCGGTACCCGATCAGCTCGCCATCGACCTCGATGCTGCCCGCGGTCAACGTCTCCAGCTGGTTGATCAGACGAAGGAACGTGGACTTGCCCGAGCCGGACGGTCCAAGGATCACAGTCACCGTGCCGGGCATCACGGTGAGGTCGATGCCCTTGAGAACATGAAGGTCGCCGAAGACCTTATGCACACCGGTCGCCTTCACCGCCGGAACCGCGGACGCCGATTCGTTCATATCCATTGTGCCCATGCCTCGTCGCCTCGCTTACGCGTTCAGGCCCACGAATGTGGCCTGATTCGTCTTGTCGATGTCATGCTGCAGCTCACCGTCGGTTTTCCCGGGGAGCGGGGTCTTCTTCCCGCGGACGCCGATGGGCCGCTGGTCGAACCCCTTGCCGAAGTGCCGTTCCAGATACGCCTGTCCGACCATGAGAATCGTGGTGATCACCAGATACCAGATGCAGGCCACGATCAGCAGCGGAATGGGCTTGTAGATGCGATTGGCGATGGCGTTGGTGGCGAACTGGAGTTCAAGGCCGAATGGCACGGCCATAACCAACGAGGTGGTTTTGAGCATCCCGATGGTCTCGTTGCCCGTGGGTGGAACGATGATGCGCATGGCCTGCGGAAGGATGATCCGACGCATGATCAGGGACCGCCGCATTCCCAGAGCCTTCGCGGCCTCGGCCTGTCCTGGGTCGACGGCCTCCAGTCCGGCCCGGACGATCTCCGCGAGATACGCCGCCTCGTTCAGCGCCAGTCCCACGACCGCCGCGATGAACCCGGGCGCGATGATGTTGTTGAGCGAATCCGTCGTGAGCGACCACCAGGTGATGTCGGTGAACGGCACGCCCATCGATATCCGTGGGACGAGGACCGCGAAAAGCCCCCAGAACACCAGCTGGGTGTACACAGGAGTCCCACGGAAGAACCAGATATAGAACCAGCTCACGCCGCGGAGCACGGGATTGGTGGACTTGCGCATCACCGCCAGCGTGACGGCGAGGATGATGGCGATGACCATGGAGGCAACGGTAAGAATCAGCGTCCATCCGATTCCCGACAGGACGTTCGCGTTGAACAGGTATTTGCCGACCGTCGGCCAATCGAGACGGTCATTGGTGATCATCCCATGGACAAGCATCACCGCCAGCAGCGCGACGATGATGCCTGCGATCAGAGGTCCGGGGCGTCTGACCGGAAGGGCCTCGATACGTCCCGGCATTCCGGAGGAACCATCATCGCGCTGTGCCATGGATATTCACCTTTCGATCCATCCGTCCGACCTCGGCAGGCTGTCGGCTATTCCACTGACGGGTTGATCTCGGACGTGGAGATCGCTCCTGAACTCACTCCCCACGTATCGAGGATCTTCTTGTAGGTACCATCGTCGATCAGCTTCTGGACGGCCTTCTGCACGGCCTGCGCGGTGGCGTCGTCGCCCTTCTTCACCGCCACGGCCTCGGGGGCCACGCCGGTCTCGTCGCCGAGGGACTCGAGCTGGTCATCGGTCTGCTTGATCGCGTATCCCGCCACCGGGGAATCCGCGTAGAACACCGCGGCCTTGCCCGTCACGACGGCGGTGGTCACGTCGGTCTGCATCTTGTAGGACTGAACCTCAACGGCGGATTTCCCGGCCTTCTTGCAATCCGCACTGGCCTTGTTGGATTCTTCCTCCTGCGTGGTCCCGGTCTGCACGGCCACCTTGACGCCGCACAGGTCGCCGGAGTCCACCTTGTCGGGGTTGCCCTTCTTGACCACGTAGGTCGATCCCGCGTTGAAGTACGTGACGAAATCGACGGCCGAGAGACGGTCCTTGGTCACGGTGAAGGAGGATATGCCCAGATCGTATTTCGTGCCCACGGAGGGAAGGATCGAGTCGAAGGTCGACGACACCGTCACGGGTTTGAGACCGAAAACGGCCGCGATCGCCTTCGTCAGATCGACGTCGAAGCCAACGGCCGTCTTGCCGTCCTCCGCAAGGAATTCGGCGGGGGCATACGAAGTGTCGGTGCCGACCGTGAGTTTTCCGTCCTCCGCAACGGACTGCGGCAGGAGCGCGGCGATGTCGGCATCCTTCTCCACCGAACTGACGTCATATCCTGTGGTCGTCGTCGAGGACGACGAGGAATCCGGCGTGTCGGTGGTCCCGCAGGCCGCCAATGCCACCACCATAACGGAGCTCATAATCGCCGCCGCCACCGTGGTCACTCGTGTGAAGGTCATAATTGGTCCTCTCTCTTATCCAGTGCCATCGGACGATGAGACGCGACGCCCATGTCAGGACTCCCGCCTCCCGCCGACCATGCATGGGGGACACTAGAAGACCCATGCTACGACCACGTAACCGACGCCAGTCGTCATGGTCTCATTCGATGGACGCCGACGGAGGCCGGTGGACGCCACGATGGAGGCCACATCACATGCCACGCACCGTTACGCGCTCCACGCACCATCACGCCACATGTCGCTCACTCCGTCACGCAGGTCGTCACGCCGAGAGATTCCGATACCGCATGGCCCGCTGGGCCTCGCGCTTGTCCTGCTGCTCGCGCAGCGCCTGTCTTTTGTCGTATTCGCGACGGCCCCGCGCCACTGCGATCTCCGCCTTGACCAGACCGTCCTTGAAATACAGGCTCAGCGGGACGATGGTGACGCCCTTGGCCTCGACCTGCCGGGAGAGCTTGGCGATCTGCGCGGCATGGAGGAGCAGCTTCCTTTTGCGCCGGGGCGCGTGGTTGGTCCACGTCCCGTTGAGGTATTCCGGTATGTTCGCGCCTTCCAGCCACACCTCGCCACGTCGGTCTATGGACACGAATGACTCCGCCAGCGAGGCGCGCCCTTCGCGCAGGGACTTCACCTCGGTGCCGGTCAGGGACACCCCCGCCTCGAAGCGTTCGAGAATATCGTAGTCATGCCGGGCCTTGCGGTTCTGGACGATCAGCGTCGTCCCCTTCTCCTTCGCCATGTTTCCTCTCTCCTCATATACTCCGTTCTTCTGATATGCTCCGTGCGCCCCGTGCGCATCCGACCGTCCCGGCTCTAGTGCACGTACCAGTACTGGGAGGCGTTGTACACGGTCCTGTAGCTGACGACGCCCAGACCTTTGGCGTTCATCTCGGAGATCGTGATCGTGCTCCCCGACACGCTCTCCACGACGGCGACATGCCCGTAGGTGCCATCCGCGCCGAGCTGCCCGGGAAGGAACGATATGGCCGCACCCACCTGCGGCGTGTGGTCGGCGCGCAGACCGTACTTCGAGGCGTTCGCCCACCATTCTCCGCCATTGCCGAGATAGGAGGGCGTTGAGATCCCCATCTCGTGGCGATGCACATATGCCCAATAGGTGCATTGTCCCCATGGATAGGCATTGCCGACGTCGCCATTGGATGCGCCTTGATCGGAGGACGAGCCGCCACTTGATGAGCCGCCACCGGACGAACCACCGTTGGACGAACCGCCACCCGACGAACCACCGTTGGACGAACCGCCACCCGACGAACCACCGTTGGACGAGCCACTGTCCGTCGACCCCTGCCTCCCGTTATCGACCTGGGCGGCCGCCGCGGCCTGCTGCGCCGCATACTGACGGTTGTAGGAGTCCAGCTGGGACTCAAGCATCACGGTTTTCGCGGCCTGCGCGGCGACGGCGCTGCTGATCTGGCTCTGCTGTGACTGCAGCCGGTCACGGGCCTCTTCGCCCTGCTGCCGCAGCTTATCGAGTTTGCTTCGCTCACTGGACGCCTCGCTGGCCGCGGTTTTGGCCGACTCGGCCTTGCTGTCCGCGGTGGCCTTCAGCTCCGCGACGCGCTTCTCGATCGCGGCGAGACGCTGCGCGCGGTTCATGGAGGTGCTCAACGTGCTGGCCGCATCATTGGCGGCGTTCGACTCGTTGCGGGACAACGCGTCCTTGGACTGCATGGAGCTGATGAACTCAGTGGTGCTTGTGGAACCCGTCACGATGCTCATCACGTCCGAGGCGTCGGAGCCGTGCATATCCTGACGCGCCATCTGGGCGACGGCCGCCTTGGCGTCGTCGTAATCCACACCGGTCTGGGCGATGCTCTTCTGGAGGGACTCGGCATCCTTCCGGGCGGCGGCGAGACGCTGCGCGGCGGCGTCCGCCTCGGACTGCGCGGCGGCGGCGGCCTCGTTGGCGGCGGTCACCTTCTTCTGGGCGGCGGGAATCTGGTTGTTCGTGATGTCGTCCAGCTCGACGATCTGATCGGCCAGATCGGATTTCACCCCCGACAACTGCTCGCGCAGCTGAGCCTCCCGAGCGGCGCTGCTGGCCTTGCTGCTCCGGGCGTTCGCCAGATCGCTATAGGTGATGGCGTGGGCGGATTGGACGGCCGGCGTCAGGGGAACCACGACCAGTCCCAGGCACAGCGTTCCCGCGGCGACAAGGGCGGATACGGACTTTCCCTTCATCAACATCGAATGGGTTCCTTTCCATAGGGTGCGTCACGTGCTAACCACCATAGCAGGCGAACTCGGGCGTCCGACGTGGGTGAAAACCGGGGATCCGGCAGAAGCTCTCCCCTGGACGCATGCGCGAAAAGAGCGTGCCAGGAAACCGGCGACGATACCGTCGGCGGGTCAGGCTCTCAGATATCGGCGGAGAGCGATGGACGATGAGAGCGTCGACAGGACCGCGGCACCGATGACGAGAACGGGAGCGATGGTCCATACGGTCGTCTGATCGATGAAGGGCATCCACGAGATGTTCTTCACCAGCCAATCGGTTATGAACACCTTCACCACCAACGCCAGCGCCACGCATGACAGCACGGAACCGGCGATGGACGCGATGGCCCCCTCCAGGATGAACGGCAGCCTGATCGTCCAGTTCGATGCTCCCACCAGCCGCATGATCTCGGTCTCCTGCCGCCGTGACGCGGCCGACATGCGGATGGTGGTTCCCGTGAGCATCACCGCCACCAGAACCATGACCGCGGCGAGCGTGATGGTCACGACGGTGGCCTTGTTGAGGGCCGTGAACACCGGCTCGAAGATCTGGCGCTGATCGCTCACCTCCTCGACCCCCTCCCGGCCGGACAGAACCTCGGAGACGACCTTGTACCGCTCCGGATTCTTGAGCTTGAGCCACAAGGAGTCCTGCATGTCGTTCGCGGTCAGCGTCCTGCCCTGGAACTCGCCGTTCGGATACTGCTTGAGGAAGGAGTTCTTGTAGAACTCCTCCTTGCTCATGAACGTGGTCTTCGCGACGTCGTCCGACAGCTCATCGCGAATGGCCTTCTGCAGATCGGTGATCTGCGACGCCGTCGCCGCGCTTCCGTCGCAGTTCGCCGATTGGCTGGTGCCGTCGGGGCACAGCCAGACCACGACCTCGACTTTGTCGTACCAATCGCCCTTGGCCTTCACGATCTGCAGCTGAAGAAGTCCCGAGGCTCCGATGAACAGAAAGGAGATGAACGTCACCAAAGTGACCGAAAGGATCATCGGTATGTTGCGGGTGAAGCTCGTCCAGATCTCCGACACGACGAATCGTGGTCTCATCGCCTGTCTCCCTTCTCGTCATCCGGGCCGTCGCCATGGGGACCGCCCGTGGCGCCGGCGCCATCCCCGTGATCGTCGCGATTCCCGTGATCGGTCCCATCCCTGTGCTCGGCGTCATCCCTGTGGTCGACGACACTGACGGGATCCACGGCACTGTCGGGATCCACGGTACCGTCATCGAACCGCCCGGAGCCGGATCCCGAGGAATCGGCGGCGACCGGTGATGAAGGAGCGGGAGGAGCGGGAGGAGCGGCGGGATCCGGGACATGCGGAGGAGCGGGAGGAGCCGGAACCGACGTGGCGTCGCCGCCGCCGGGATGCTCCCCCTCGTCGGCATGATCATCAGAGCCGGAATCGCCCATGTCCGACATGTCGATGCCCTTGCCCCACGTCATCGTGGTCTCCGCCGATTGGAAGGCCTCGCCATAGCGTCCCACGCGCCCTGAATGCAGCGACGTCGCCAGCCGGGCGATGCCGTCGTCCTGACCGTCGACCGTCACGGCTGTCGGGGAGGTCGGACGGGCGGCGGATACGGCCTTGTTCTCGTAGTACAGCGAGGAGTCGTAGGAGCCTGAGCCTCGTCACGCACGATGACGCCCTCGTGAAGCTCCACGACGCGACGACGCATCGAGTTGACGATCTCCTCGTTGTGGGTGGCCATCACGACGGTGGTCCCCTGACGGTTGATGGAGTCGAGGACCTCCATGATGCCCAGTGACGTGGTGGGGTCGAGGTTTCCGGTCGGCTCGTCCGCCAGAAGTATCTGAGGATGGTTCACGTACGCGCGGGCGATGGCGACTCTCTGGGCCTCGCCTCCGGAGAGCTCATGCGGATAGTTGCCTTCCTTGCCCGTCAGTCCCACGGTTGCAAGGACCTTGGGAACCATCGCGCGTATGGTCGATCGGCTCTCGCCGATGACCTCGAGGGCGAACGCGACGTTCTGCCACACGGTCTTGTTGTTGAGAAGCTTGTAATCCTGGAACACGAATCCCAGGGAACGACGGTATCGGGGAATCTGCCTGTTGGAAAGGCGTCGCAGATCGTTCCCCGCCACATGGATATCGCCGTCCGTCGCCTCCTCCTCCCGGAGAAGAAGACTGAGCAACGTCGTCTTTCCGGATCCCGAGGATCCCACAAGGAAGACGAAATCACCACGGTCGATGTGCAGGGTGATCCCGTCCAGAGCGGGGCGTGCGCCCCGGGGGTAGACCTTCGACACCTTGTCCAAGGTGATCAGTGCCATTCGCGTCATCCTTCCCGTGGGATCTACTTCCTGGAAACGCCGTCCGGGGACCCCGCCTCGGCCTGCTCGGCCTTGCGCTGCTCATGCCGCCACCGGATCCCCGCCTCGATGAAGGCATCGATGTCCCCATCGAATACGGCCTGGGTCTGCGACGTCTCGTACCCGGTACGAAGATCCTTGACCATCTGATACGGGTGCAGGACATACGAGCGCATCTGGTCGCCCCAGCTGGCCTTGATGTCCCCCGCAAGCTCCTTCTTCTTCCGGGCCTCCTCCTCATGGCGAAGGACGAGAAGCCTGGACTGGAGCACCGCCATGGCCGCCGCGCGGTTCTGGATCTGGCTGCGTTCGTCCTGCATGGTCACGACGATTCCCGTGGGCAGGTGGGTGATCCTCACCGCGGAGTACGTGGTGTTGACGCCCTGTCCTCCAGGCCCCGACGAGCAGTAGGTATCCACGCGGATATCGGAGTCCGGAACGTCGATGTGATCGGTGGCCTCGACGAGGGGGACCACCTCCACCGCGGCGAAGCTGGTCTGACGCCTACCCTGATTGTCGAACGGTGAGATGCGGACGAGGCGATGGGTGCCTCCCTCCACCGACATGCGGCCGTACGCATAGGGTGCGTCGACGCGGAACGTCGCCGATTTGATTCCCGCCTCCTCGGCGTAGGAGGTGTCCATGACCGTCGTCCTGTAACCGTGCCGTTCAGCCCAGCGAAGGTACATGCGCAGAAGCATCTGAGTGAAGTCCGCGGCGTCCACCCCGCCGGCACCGGATCTCAACGTGACGACCGCCGAACGCGCGTCATACTCGCCATCAAGAAGCGTCTGAACCTCGAGATCCGCAAGATCGGCATGGATGGATCGGATCTCGTCCTGAGCCTCCTCCAGGGACTCCTGATCGGATTCCTCCCGCCCAAGCTCGACGAGGGCATGGACGTCCTCGATGCGTCGGGACAGATCCTCCAAACGCCGCAGCTGCGACTGCGCGGCCGACAGACGCGTCGTGATCCCCTGCGCCCGTTCAGTGTCATCCCACAGTCCCGGCTCGGAGGCCTGCCTCTCCAGCTCCGCGATGCTGCGCCGAAGCTCGTCCACGTTCAGCGCCTTGGACATCATCGCGCTTTTCTCATCGATCTGCGCCAGCGCCTGCGCATAATCAAACTCTGCCATTGTCACCACCATATTCCGTCGTCGCCCATGCCGGATACCCATCCGGCTCTCTGTTCAAGGTCCGCACAATCATGCCGGGAACTCCGCCATGCCGGGAACTCCGCCGCGCAGGAATCCCCGCATCCCATCCATCCCATGGCCGCCGTCCGCCAGCGTGCCATGCCGGATGCGCCGTCAAAGCCCGGAGTATATTGCGGGAAGCACCAAGGCCATGAACATGGCGGCCACGACGACCACGCACACGACGCGTGCAACGATCTGGCGCCGGCGCGCACGACGGCGTCTATCATCCCTGGCATCGCTCATGCCGGCCATTGTACGCATGATCGTGGAACTCATCCGCCGAAGACGCCGGTCCCGGCTGTACAGTTGGTCACGCTGGGCGTGCGGCGAGGCCTCCCGGGATTCGCCACGGTTGAAGCCCACTGACGGAAAGGAATCCATAGACATGGCAGACGGCACACTCACTCACGCCTGGGGCTGGGGACTGGCCTCGGTCGACGACAACGGAACGACTTTGGACGCATGGTACCCCGATCCCCATCTGGGCACGGCACCCGACAAGGGCTCCCGTCCGGATCATGGTTTCGGATCGTTGGCGACGTCCGATCCGGACGCCCGCGGGGTGCGGCGGGTTCCCGTCTTCACCTCCATCGACTGCGACTCCCCCGTAGCGGACGCTGCCGACGCGTATCTGCGTCTGCATCTTCTGAGCACGCGGCTGGTCAAACCCAACACCCTGAACCTCGACGGCATCTTCTCGGCACTCGCCACGGTCGTGTGGACCGACCACGGCCCCTTCCCCGTGGAGGGATTCGCGCAACGCAGGCTCGCCGTGATGGAGGAGTCCGCACGAGACGCGTCCCATGCCGTCACGACGACGGTAACCGTTCTCGGCGTCGACAAGTTTCCCCGCATGGTCGATTACGTCGTTCCCACGGGAGTGCGGATCGGCGACGCGGACAGAGTGAGGCTGGGCGCCTATCTCTCGCCCGGCACCACCGTGATGCATGCCGGATTCGTCAATTTCAACGCGGGGACGCTCGGGGTGTCGATGGTCGAGGGACGCGTCTCGCAGGGCGTCGTCGTCGGGGACGGTTCGGACATCGGCGGAGGAGCCTCCATCATGGGCACGCTGTCGGGAGGCGGGCGCCTGCGCAACGCGATCGGAGAGCACAGTCTTCTCGGAGCCAACTCGGGCATCGGCATATCCCTCGGAGACAACTGCGTCGTCGAGGCGGGGCTGTACATAACCGCCGGCACGAAGGTCACGATCCATGACAAGGCCAGACTGGCCGCGGGCGAGCCGCTAATCGTGACGAAGGCGGCGGAGCTCAGCGGCAAAAACAACATCCTGTTCATCCGCAACTCGGTGACGGGAACGATTGAGGCCCGCCACCGCGCAGTGGGAATCGAGCTCAACGCGAAGCTGCACAACAACTGACGAGTCGGCGTCCCGATGAACCGACATCCCAGCTAAGACCGACATCCCGGCTGAGACCCCGACGTCTCAGCCGAGGCCGCCGTCCCGATGACGGTCCGCCCTCTGGGGAGCCGGCCTCAGCCCCTCTCCTCCATGGAAACGTACGCGCGTTCACCTTCGCCCGTGTAGACCTGACGGGGGCGTCCGATCTTGGTGTTGGGATCGGAGAGCATCTCCCGATACTGCGCTATCCACCCCGGTATCCTTCCCAACGCGAACAGAGTGGTAAACATGGCCGGATCGAAGCCGATGGCACGGTAGATAAGCCCCGTGTAGAAATCCACGTTCGGATAGAGATGCCGCGAGATGAAATAGTCATCGTTCATGGCCAGGGATTCCAGCTCGGTGGCCACGTCGAAAAGCGCCCTTTCATCGGCGGGAAGACGCGCCGTGTCCGTTCTGGCCATGATCTTCTCCAGATACTGCTTGGCGATGGCGGCCCTCGGATCATAGGATTTATAGACCCGGTGGCCCAGACCCGAGATCCTCCTGCCGTTGGCCTTGGACCACTCCACGAATTCGCGAACGCTTTTCCCGGAGTCCCTGATGGCCTTCAGCTGACGAAGAACGGCCTCGTTGGCGCCGCCATGCAACGGGCCCGACAGGGCGTTGATCCCGGCGGCGATGGCCGAATACAGGTTGGCATGGGCGCTTCCGGCTATCCGCACCACCGACGTCGAGCAGTTCTGCTCATGATCGGCGTGAATGATCAGCAGGCGGCCGAGGGCATGCACGTACAGGGGATCGGAATCGAACGGCTCATACGGAACGGCGAAGCACATGCGAAGGAAATCGTCGACGTACCCGCGGGAATAGTCCGGGAAGAGCATGGGCTCATCGCGACGCCGGCGGAAGATATAGCTCACGATGGTGCGGGCCTTGGCCATGATGATGGTGGCGGACTCCTCCAACTGGTCGGAATCCGACACGTCGGTGGTGTCGGGATAGAACGTGGCCAGCGCGTTGACCGCCGAGGCCATCATGCTCATGGGATGGGCGGTGCGCGGGAAGGAACCCATGAAGGTGCGGAAATCCTCTCCCACCATCGTCCGATGGTTGATGTCGGAGCAGAACCGATCGTACTGGTCCCTGGTCGGCAGCTCCCCATGACGGAGCAGCCACGCGACCTCAAGGAAATCGGAATGGGCGCACAGCTGCTCGATGGGGTACCCGCGATAGCGCAGGATGGAGCGGCTCCCATCGATGAACGTGATCTTCGACTCACACTGGGCCGTGGTAAGGAAACCGGGATCCAGCGTGACCCATCCGTCATTGCGCAGCTTGGACACCACGATGCCGTCGGGACCCTCGGTCGCCTTGACGACGGGCAGCGTGAACCTGTTGTCGTCGACATCGAATTCCGCCAGAGTCATCGGCTTGGTCTCCTTTCAATGCGATACGCGTCAATGCGATACATGTGTGGTCCGGTTCCCGGACACGCAGGAAGCATGACGACCAGGCGCGGATCAGTCCCCGTCGCGCGCGGTGAGAATAACCGGCCCATTCTCCGTGATCGCGATGGTGTGCTCGCTATGGGCCCCGCGGGATCCATCCGAGGACCGCAACGTCCATCCATCCTTGGGATCCTGATATATCTCATCGGTTGTGGCCATGAACCACGGCTCGATGGCGATCACCAGTCCCGGACGCAGCCGGTATCCGTGGTGGGCGCGGCCGTCGTTGGCGACATGGGGATCGCCATGCATGATATGTCCCACGCCATGGCCCCCGAAATCCAGGTTCACCGTGTAGCCCTGAGACCGTGCCACATCGCCGATGGCGGCCGACACGTCACCCAGGCGATTACCGGGCCGGGCCTGGGCGATCCCGGCGGCGAGGGCCTCCTCGGTGCAGGCGATGAGCCGAAGATCTTCGGGATCCTTGTCCCGTCCCACGACGAAGCTGATGGCCGAATCGCCGACCCAGCCGTTGACGCTGATGGCAAGATCAAGGCTGACCAGATCGCCATCCCTGAGGTCGTAGTCATAGGGAACGCCGTGAAGCACCGCATCATTGACTGAGATGCATATGTAATGCGCGAATGGTCCGGTCCCGAAATCCGGAGCGTAGTCGACATAGCAGGATTCGGCTCCCTGACGGCTCAGCACACGCTGCTTGACGAAGTCGTCGATCTCCAGAAGATTGGTTCCCACGGTGGTCCTCTTGCGCAGTTCCGTGAGAATAGATCCGACAAACCTTCCCGCTGGTTTCATGGCCTCGATCTCCGAGGGCGTCTTCAGTTCGATCATGGCTTCACCCTAATGCCCCATGCCAACAAGAGCACGGCCATGTCCGCGAGATGGTCCCGACCGCCCCGACGACCCCCAGCCAGCCCCGGCGGTCCCGACAGCCTCGGCGGCCTCAGTCCTTTGTCCTCGTCTTGCCGAAGGTGAAGGCACGGACGATGGCGGTGATTCCCGTGACCAGCAGCGCAACGGCGGCGAAGATGAGCATCATGGCCGTCGCGGAGAGCGGGAAGACAAGCACGACGATTCCGGCGATGACCGAGAGCACGGCGTAGGCCACGGCCCAGCCGGAGTTCGGGACATGCCAGGACTCCATCAGGGCCACGACGCCCTCCATGATCCAGCCGATGCCGATCGTCATGGTCACGAGAACGGCAAGCGTCGCGGCGGACAGCGTCGTGTTCTTCATCATCACCACGCCGCCGATGGACAGCAGAACACCCACAAGGATGTCGAGAACACGCCATCCGGCGGGAAGGCCAAGCTCCACGATGGCGCTGACGACGCGGATGACGCCCGAGACGACGAAGTAGATTCCGATAAGGATCGCAGCCACGGACAGAGTTCGGCTTGGCCAGAACAGCAGCGCACCTCCCAGAAGGACGGCGGCCACGCCGAGAATCCCATATCCCGTGCGCACGGCGCTTTTGGCCTTCTGCGGCAGCATCTCCTCAACGAGGCGGAAGGGGTTCGCGCCGGCCGCAGGACCGAATTCCCCGCCGTTGCGCTGGTCATCCTCGGGCACGTGGTTCTGTGATGTCGATGTCATGGGAACTGCTCTCCTTCATTCTCAGGACTCTCGGACGACCGCCCCTGGCCATCGCCGCGGAATCGCGCCGGCCCGGTCGCACGGAGACGGCGCCACGCCGTCAGTGTCATCCCCCATGCTAGTCATTCCTCCGGCGTTGCGCATTCCTCCGACGTTGCGCGAACGCACTATGATGCGGAGCATTCCCGGAGCATTCCCTCGCCGAGGCTCCCCACGGAGATCTCCTTCGGAGTTCTCGCCTCGGAAGTTCCCCACGAAGCCTCTCCCCGCGGCGGCGACCCCTTCGTCCGTCTCCCCGTTTGTCTTCCATCACGGATGTGGATAGGGTGAAACCATGACGACACCTGAGGTTTCGGGTGTGGATCCGTCCTCCTTCTCGGCGGTCACCACCCCTCGCGACGATTTGTTCCGCTATGTCAATGGCCCATGGATAGACACCTACCGGCTTCCCGATGACCGTTCCCGATACGGCTCCTTCGACCGTCTGGCCGAGCAGGCGGAGAACGACGTCAAGGCCATACTCGAGGACGAGGAGTGCACGGCCGTCAGATCCCAGGCACTATACCGTTCCTTCTGCGACACCCGGGCCGTGGAGAAGGCGGGGATCTCGCCGATCAAAGCCGATCTGGACGCCATCGACGCGGCGCCCGACAAGGGTTCCCTCACGGACGTTCTGGGAACGCTGGCGCCTCAGGGCGGCCCCGATCTGATGAACATCGGCGTCTATGGCGACCCCGGCGACCCCGACACCAACATCGTCCACATCGAGCAGGGAGGGCTCGGTCTTCCCGATGAGGCGTACTATCGCGAAGGCCGGTACGAGCCGATCCGCGACGCCTATGTCCGGATGGTCTCCGACCAGCTTCGGCACGCCGGATACGACGACGCCGACGACCAGGCCGGGCTTTTCCTCAGGGTCGAAACCCGTCTGGCCTCATACCATTGGGACAACGTCTCCACACGGGACTCGCAGAAAACATACAATCCGACGGATTTCGCCGATCTCCGCTCGACGCTGGCCCATTATGACATCGCACGGTGGGCGAACGAGTGGCAGCGGTCGTATGATTCCACATCCGCCGCCGCGCACCAACCGGTGTCGATGCTCTCCGCCCTGTCCAGAACCATCGTCCATGAGCCCAGCTTCATAACGGGACTGGACCGTTTCTGGAGGGATTCCACGCTTGATGAACTCAAGCTGTGGGCACGCGTCCACACGATCATGGGCTGGGCGTCCATGCTGTCCTCGGAATTCGACTCCACCAATTTCGACTTCTTCGGCAGGACCCTTTCAGGAGCCAGGGAGCAGAGGGCTCGATGGAAGCGGGCCGTCTCGCTGGTCAACGGAGTGTGCGGGGAGGATGTCGGACGCGAGTATGTCTCCCGGCATTTCCCGGAGGAATCGCGCGCCCGCATGACGACGCTGGTCGCCAATCTCATCGAGGCCTATCGTGTGGCGATCAGCGGCAGCGACTGGCTTGGGGATGAGACGAAGACGAAGGCGCTTGAGAAGCTGTCCAAGTTCGTCCCCAAAATCGGCTGCACGACCCATTGGCGCGACTACGGGGCCCTGGACGTCCGAGCCGATGCGGGACTGATCGCCAACATGCGAGCCGCGTCACTGTACGAGTCGGCCTATCAGCTCGCGAAGGCCGGACGACCGGTCGACCGTGATGAGTGGCTGATGAACCCGCAGACGGTCAACGCCTACTATGAGCCGACCATGAACGTCATCGTGTTCCCCGCGGCGATTCTACAGCCTCCTTTCTTCGACCCTCACGCCGACGATGCGGCGAATTATGGCGGCATCGGAACGGTTATCGGACATGAGATCGGCCATGGGTTCGACGATCAGGGCAGCCAGTACGACGGAGATGGGCGACTGAACAACTGGTGGACGGACGAGGATCGGGCGCGGTTCGAGGAACGCACCCGATCGCTGATCGCGCAGTACGACTCCTATATCCCTCAGCAGCTGCGCGAGAGATACGCCCACGATCCGGATTCCATGCCACACGTCAATGGCGCCCTGACCATCGGAGAGAACATCGGCGACCTGTGCGGCGTGTCCATCGCTCTGACGGCCTACGCCTTCGCCGTGGACGATGCGACCGCCAGACCGCATGATCCCTCGCCCCAGGCCATCGAGGATTCTCTCGCCGGCGCTCCCGTTCTCGACGGGTTCACCGGCGCGCAGAGATTCTTCCTCAGCTATGCCTCGATCTGGCGCACCAAACAGCGCGACGAGCTGGCGGAGCAGTATCTGCAGATCGATCCTCATTCCCCAGCCGAATTCCGGACCAATGGCATCGTCCGCAACGTGGACCTCTTCCACAAGTCCTTCGGCGTCCATCCCGGGGACGGCATGTGGATGGACCCTGGGTCACGGGTGCGCATCTGGTAGGACGCCGTGGCGCACGATCCTCGAAATCGTGCGCCACGCAGGGCTGAGCCGACATCACATGCCTCCGACGGAGTATCCGTCATCGATCCCAGCATCCACCGGATCCGGCTCACCCCCGCGTGCATGCCGATCCCCGCCATCCTGCACGCGGGGGTCGTCCGCGGGGGATCCTGTCGGCGTCTTCGTGAAAACGCTGGTCCCCCGCGTCAGATCATGTCCCACGTCCGTGGCCTGCACGACAAGCGAGTTGCGCTTCGCCCCATCCTTCGTCCATTCCTCCATCCCCAACGATCCCACCACCATCACGGGATCCCCCTTATGGACGCTCATCAGGATATTGGCCGCGAGTCCACGGAACGCCTTCACCGTCACCCAGACCGTAGGCCTGTCCTTCCATTCCCCCTGTCTGGCGTCGAAGAACCTTCCTGTACATCCCAATCGGAACGAGCACGCCATTGCTCCCCCTTCCCTCCCGAACGAACTCGGTTCGGATCCCACAAAACCGGTGATGATCACCGTTCCCTGCTGCGTCATGACCTCTCCTTGATCCGGCGAGCCCCTTGTCCGTCCGGCAACGAGAACGGAAAGAGGCATCGACTCCCATACGTGGTCCCCGCGTGCCACGATTCTGACGCACGTCGTGGCCCTCGCTCGGTGTGGCTGCAACATGCGAGGGCCGCGACGTCCACCGTCTGCATAACACGCGCGGTGTGACCATTCTCGCCGGAAGCCACCCCGCTCCGCGCGGCGACACATCAATGTGGTCGAACGATGCGCATCCGGGAGAACGATACGGATGCGGTGGCGACGGAATGCACGGATGAACGATACATGGTGGTCGAACCGTACATGATGGTCGAAAACGAAGGGGCCGTCACCCGGGAACACCGGGAAACGACCCCTGTTATGGTCGGACAGCAAGACGGGCATACCCCGGACGGGCATACCCCGCTTCGCGTCAGCCTTCGGTCAGCTCGTTCCATCTCCGGACAAGCTCATCCGCGGCGTCATCAGCACGAACGGCGACGGAATCCCTCCCCGTACGGTCACGGACCTCGATGGTTCCATTGTTGACCGTGTCGCGTCCCACGACGGCGACCAGCGGCACGCCGATCAGTTCCGCGTCCTTGAACTTCACGCCCGGGGAGACCTTGCGCCGGTCATCGAACAGCACGTTGATTCCGAGGCTCTCCAGCCGTCCGACCAGCGTTTCGGCCGCATCGAAAGCGACATCATCCTTGCCCGTCGCGATCACATGCACCTGCGCCGGGGCTATCGCCGCCGGCCACGCGAGACCCCTGTCGTCATGGTGGGACTCGGCTATGCATGCCAGAACACGGGAGACGCCGATGCCGTAGCATCCCATCCACACGGGGACGGCCTTGCCGTTGGAGTCCAGAACCTTCAGACCCAACGCATCGGAGTACTTCAACCCCAGCTGGAACACCTGGCCTATCTCGACACCACGTTGGAAGCGCAACGGTCCGGAGCCATCCGGGCTCATATCGCCCTGCCGCAGCTCGACGGCCTCGACAACGTCATCGGCCTCGAAATCACGGCCGTACACGGCATGGATGACATGCAGGCCCTCATCATCACCGCCCGTGACCCACTCGGAGCCCCGCGCCACATGCGCATCCATGAGATACCTCACGGGAGCGTCGATCGACTCCTTCGCCCGTGCCTGCGGCCCCAGGACACCCGGTCCGATATAGCCCTTGACGAGCTCGGGATGATCCGCGAGATCCTTCTCGGTGGCCTCCTCAATCTCGCTGGGAGCGAGCTGCGCCTCAAGACGCTTGAGATCCACCTGCCGATCCCCTGGCACGCCGACGACGACGATCTCGCGCCATGGATGGTCGTGGTCGGCGTCCTCAGGATGCTTGACGGCGATGACCACGTTCTTGAGGATGTCGCTCGCCTGCCACAGCCGTCCGTCCTCGCGGGGATGGGAGGAGTTCGCCTTCTCCACCAGCGAGTCGATGGTCGCGCTCCCCGGAGTGGGCAGAGGCCTCATGGGCGCCGTGTCGGAGAAGTCGACATCGGCCGTGGGAGGCGTGGTCAACGCCTCGACGTTCCAGGCCTTGCCCGACGGCGACTGCGCGAAGGTGTCCTCACCGATGGCCAGGGGCGCCAGAAACTCCTCGGACGCCGATCCTCCCATGGGTCCGGACATGGCATGCACGATCACATAGTCGACTCCCAGCCTCCGGAAGATGCGCTCGTAGGCACCGCGCTCGTCGACGTACGCCCTGCGCAGACCCTCCTCGTCGATGTCGAAGGAGTAGGCGTCCTTCATGATGAACTCGCGTCCCCGGATCAGCCCGGCCCTCGGACGGAACTCGTCACGGTACTTCGTCTGGATCTGATAGAGGGTCACGGGAAGATCCTTGTAGGACGAGTACATGTCCTTCACGAGAAGCGTGAACATCTCCTCATGCGTGGGGGCAAGAAGATAGTCGGCATGATGGCGGTCCTTGAGCCGGAACAGGTTCTCGCCGTACTCCTCCCACCGGTGGGTGGCCTCATAGGGGGCGCGTGGAAGCAGCGCCGGGAAGTGGACCTCCTGTGCGCCGATGCCGTTGATCTCCTCGCGGATGACGGACTCTATCCTGTTCAGGACGCGAAGTCCCAGAGGAAGCCATGTCCAGATTCCCGGAGCGGCCTTGCGGATGTACCCGGCGCGCTGCAGAAGACGCGCGGAATCCACGTCCGCGTCCGCGGGATCCTCACGGAGGGTGCGAAGGAACAGTGTGGACATGCGAAGTGCTGTGGAGCTCATGCGTTCCAAATTATGCTCGCGAGAGGACATCCGCCTGACGACATCCGCCCGATGACGTCCGCGGCGCGGAGACATCGTCATCCGCCTGCGACGGCAACGCTCGCGGGACGACGCCCGTGACGGCAACGCGTCCACGGATCACGCCCGCAGAAGACCTCAGAACAACTCGCTTTGGGAGAACTCCTCGGCCGTCGCGATCCCGGACCGGCGGGCCAGCGCATCGGCGCCCTTCTCATCCAGCGTTCGGACGGCGGACATCGATCGCTCCCGCAGCTCGCCGTCAAGATCCACGGCCATGGGCGACACGACGAAGGCCCGTTCGGATATCCCCTCAAGGAACAGCCCCGACATCGATTCCACGCGCGACAGCGCGACATACCCCATCCCCGGCGCGAAGGCCCGACGCAGATCCATCACGGCCAGATCCAGAGTCATCCCCTGCGATTTGTGGATGGTGATCGCCCAGGCGCAGCGCAGAGGCACCTGACTGACCGAAGCCAGAACGCTCTCCCCGTCCATCATCTCCCACGCCACCGGACGCATGGTGCAGGTTCTGCCGTTGTCGAACCGCACGACGGGCCAGCCGCCGTCTCCCGTCGAGGCGAATCCCGTCACCGTCCCGATGGAGCCGTTGACGTACTGGCCATCGGCGTCGTTGCGCAACGCCATCACCGCGGCGCCCGTCTTCAGGGACAGATGCTCGGGCGCGAGCATGTTCCGGGTGAGCTGGCGCACGAGATCCGCCGGTCCCGTCTTCCGCGCGTCGAACCCATGCTCCCCCGCCTCTATCTGAGACAGGCGCAGAGCGTTCAGGGAATCGGCCTGACTGTTCATCGGGAAAAGATGCACGGACGTCACACCCTCGTCGGGCGCCATCCCCACGCGCCGGCCGAGCGCCATGCGGTCGTCGTCATCCACGAGTCCACGTCGGATGTCGGTGAGGACGCCCAGAAGCCGCCCATCATCCTGACGATGCTGCTCATCGAGATAGCACACCACTGGGGAAAGCTCGTCCCACACCAGCGATTCGGTGATGAACCCCTCGGGATCCCTTCCCTCCTCGGCGTACCGCGCGTATTCCGGGTCGCGCGCGGGATCGTGGACGTTCCCGTGAGCCCGCGTGACGGGAGGAAGCTGGAAGAAATCCCCGGACAGGACCACCTGAAGGCCGCCGAAGGGATCCGAGCTATGCCGCAGCGCGCGGCAGACGCGGTCAACCATGTCGAAAAGCCACGCGTGCATCATCGACACCTCGTCGATGACGAGCACATCGGCCTCCTGTATCTTTCGACGCCGACGGGACCGTATCGTTCTCAGCAGGGAATCCGTGAGCTCCGTCGCCACGCCCACCCCACTCCACGAGTGGATGGTCCGCCCGTTGATATGCGTGGCCGCGATTCCCGTCGACGCGGTGACCGCGACGTGGGCGCCGGCCTGTCTGGCGGAATCGATGAACCTGTTGAGGACATAGGTTTTGCCTGAACCCGGGGCACCGGTGAGAAAGACCGGGCATCCCGCCTCGAGAATGCGCAGCGCCTCGGATTGCCTCATGGGACACGCTCCTTCCGTTCCTTCGCACGACAAGCGCGGACTAGTGTTCGACGTCCACTCCCAGAAGACGGCCAAGCACGCGGACCACGCCATTGTCGGCGTTCGAGGGGGCCGTGAACCGTGCGGCGCGAACGAGGTCCTCATGCGCGTTGGCCATCGCGAACGACCAGTACCCAGCCGACAGCATCTCCAGATCGTTGAGATAGTCGCCGAACACCGCGGTCTGCTCCGCTCCGATCCCCATGGCGTCACGCAACGCCATAACGCCACGGCGCTTATCGGCGCCATGGTCCATGACGTCCACCCAATGCCGGCCGGACGCCACCACCTGATGCGAGCCGGCGAACACGCCAAGAATTCCTTCCGCGGTCTCCTGTGCATCGTCGAAGTCAAGCACAGCCACCTTAATGACGGGTCCGTCCACATTGCGCAGATCCGGAACCACCTCAAGCCGGGCATAGTACCGTGACGCTTCGCGGATAACCTTCGGCTCTCCACGTGACACGTAGGCGCAGTCGGGACGGCATACCACGGCGGCGACGTCACGCAGTCCGCTTCTGAAGGCGTCGTCGACCGCCGTGACCATACGGACCACATCCGCGGCGTCCATTCCCGTGACCGAAACCGTCCGTCCATCGGCGACGACGAGGTTGCCGTTCTCGGCGATATAGGCCCCGTGGGGGTTGCGGTCGCCGAACATGGCCAGCAGGGTCGCGTACTGGCGTCCGCTGGCGGGGACGACGACGATGCCGCGCTCCCTCATCGTTCGAAGCATGGGCCAGAAGGACGCGGGAACCCTGCCATCGGCATCCAGCAGCGTGCCGTCCATGTCGGTGACGACGAGTCGAAGATCGGCGGATCCCCGCGGTATCGATTCCCAATCACGCGCCATTCCGGTTCTCCTCGGTTCCATCGTGGATTCCGTCGGGACGAATTCGACCTCGCCCGCGTGGATTCCACGGCCCATCACGCGGCGCGAAGGTTCGTCCCCGCTCGTTCCCGCGATCCCCGCTCGTTCCTGCGATCAGTAGTCGGCCTTCTGGGGGTGGTCGGCGTCCTCGACCGGGTTCCCCCCACGCTCGTAATCACGCAGAAGGCTGGTGGATTCGACGGCCTCGGCGCCACGACGCGACGTCCCCGCATCCGGACCGGGCTGCGGGACGAACATCATGTCACGGTAATAGCGCAGCTCGTCGATCGACTCGATGATGTCGGCGAGCGCGCGATGGCCGCCGTGCTTGGCGGGCTTGTTCCTGTAGACATCCGGATACCAGCGTCGCGACAGCTCCTTGAGCGTGCTCACGTCGATGACGCGGTAGTGGAGGCGCGACATGAGGTCAGGCATGTACCTGTCGAGGAACTTCTTGTCCGATCCGACCGAGTTCCCCGCCAGATGGGCCTTGCCGTGGAGAGGCAGGAAACGGGACACATAGTCGACGACCCGCCTCTGCGCCTCATCCAGCGACAGTCCCGAACGGTTCCACTCGTCGACCAGTCCGGACGAGGTGTGCATGTCGCGCACGAAGTCGTTCATATGAGCGACCGCCACGTCGGACGGCCTGATGACCAGATCGATGCCCTTGTCCAGAACCTTGAGGGTGAAATCCGTCGGCACCACCGAGACCTCACACAGCTCATCATGAAAGATGTCGAGTCCCGTCATCTCGCAGTCGATCCAGATCAGTCTCGACTCCTCGGACGTGAACGTGGGGTCCTCGTGTTCCTGCGCCATCCCTGCCGCCTTTCCTTGTGAACAGCAAACATGCAAGGATACCGCGTCTCCATGACGTCTGGGGGCGTCGGGGACGCGGCATCGGACCGATCCGCCGATCGGTTATTCGGATATCGGGCTCATACCGGTCAGTTATGGAAGCCCGTGTAATTGGGCGCCTCGGCCGTCATGACGATGTCATGCGGATGGGATTCGCGCAGGCCGGCGTCCGTGATCCTGATGAAGCGTCCACGTTCCTTGATTTCCGGAACGGTGTGCGCCCCCACGTAGAACATCGACTGATGCAGTCCGCCGATCAGCTGATACAGGACGGCATTGAGCGGGCCGCGATAGGGAACCTCGCCCTCCACGCCCTCGGGAACGACCTTGTCGTTGCTGGTGACGTCGGCCTGGAAATAGCGATCCTTGGAGTAGGACTTCTTGCCCCGTGGCGCCATCGCTCCCAACGAGCCCATTCCTCGATAGAGCTTGTACTGCTTGCCATGGAGAAGCACCTTCTCGCCCGGGGCCTCCTCGCATCCCGCGAGCACCCCACCCAGCATGACGGAGTCGGCGCCGGCCACGATGGCCTTCGCGATATCGCCCGAATAGTGGATTCCTCCGTCCGCGATGCAGGGGACGCCCGCCGCCCTGCACGCCTGCGCCGCGTCATACACGGCGGTGAGCTGCGGAACGCCCACACCCGCCACGACGCGGGTGGTGCATATCGAGCCCGGCCCGACGCCGATCTTGACGGCGTCGACACCGGCGTCGATCATCGCCTGAGCGCCTTGACGCGTCGCGACGTTGCCTCCGATGATCTGCACATCGGAGAACGCGGAATCGGACTTGAGGCGTCGAATCATGTCAAGGGCGAGACGGGCCTCGCCGTTGGCGGTGTCGACGACGAGCACGTCCACGCCGGCCTCCATAAGGGCCGAGGCGCGCTGCCACGCATCGCCCAGGAAGCCCACCCCGGCGGCCACGCGCAGACGGCCCTGCCCGTCCTTGGTGGCGTCGGGATACTGCTCGGTCTT
The DNA here is from genome assembly GCF_000741645.1 of Bifidobacterium minimum. Lineage (GTDB taxonomy): Bacteria > Actinomycetota > Actinomycetes > Actinomycetales > Bifidobacteriaceae > Bifidobacterium > Bifidobacterium minimum. The sequence goes on along the minus strand of NZ_JGZD01000009.1, from coordinate 309,512 downwards.
CACGAAATCCTTGACGGTGATCAGCCCGGTCAGATGCCCGAGATCATCGACCAGAGGCAGCTTCTCGACTTTATGCTGCGCCAGAAGACGATGGGCGTCCTCACGGGATATGTTGGACGGACCGGTAATCAGTCCCTCCTTCGTCATCACATCGGACACCTTGAGCCGCTCGTAGTCCTCGGATGCGATGAAGCGCATATCGCGGTTCGTGATGATGCCCACAAGGCGGTTCTCCTTGTCGACGACGGGAAGACCCGAAATGTGGAAACGGCCGCAGAGCTTGTCAAGATCCGCGAGGCTGACATCCGGATTGACCGTCAGCGGGTCGGTGATCATCCCGGACTCGCTGCGCTTGACGATGTCGACCTGCGCGGCCTGATCGTCGATGGAGAGGTTGCGATGAAGAACACCGATGCCGCCATTGCGGGCCATGGCAATGGCCATATCCGACTCGGTTACCGTGTCCATGGCGGCGGAGATCGCGGGAACCTTCATGGTGATGTCGCGGGTCAGCCGCGTGGTGGTGTCGACTTCGGAGGGGATGACATCCGTCTCGTTCGGGAGAAGAAGGACATCGTCATATGCCAGTCCGAGCTTGGCGAAAATGGGCGGCACTGGGGTATACGACGATTGCGCATCAATATCAGGATTTGTAGCCATAGGCCCACTATATGAGCGTGTGGTGACGTGCGACACTCGCTGACGGCTTACCGCCGCCCGCTCCCCGCCGAGCCCGACGCATCGTCCCCGGCATCATGATGGCCTGCCGGCGTTCCCTCAGCGTGTCGATGCCCTGATATGTGCTGGCCGTTGGCGTGCATGGCCGCGTTCTCCGCGCGGATCTCGGGCACACGGTGACGCAGGTAGGGAAGCATCGTCGCCACGGTCAGCACGGCCGCGGCGACGAACATCCCAACGAGCACGTACATGGCGGGAACCACCAGAATGGTGATGGATCCGAACGCGATCAGGGCGGCCCATCCCCACAGGATCAGAACGGCTCCCTGCACGGAATGCCCTATGCGCAGCATCCGATGATGCAGGTGCATGCGGTCGGGATGCATGGGCGACTGTCCCTTGCTGACGCGACGCACTATGGCCAGGCACATGTCAAGCACAGGAAGGAACAACACCAGAATCGGCAGGAGGATGGGCATGAAGACGGGAAGATAGATGCTGCTGTGGACGGACGCCGGGTCGATATGGCCAGTGAGGACGATGGACGCGCAGGTGATGAGATACCCCAGAAGCATCGATCCCGAATCCCCCATGAACAGCTTGGCCGGATGCCAGTTGTGCAGGAGGAACCCCACGCAGACGCCCACCATGGCGACGTCGATCAGAGTGGCCAGCGAGGCGTAGCTGGGCGAGGACCGCGACAGGATGTAGGAATACGCGCCGAAGGCTATCCCGCCTATCGCCACGATTCCCGCCGCCAGACCGTCAAGCCCGTCGACGAAGTTGACGGCGTTGATGGAGGCGACGAGAAGGAACGCGGTGATGGCCATGGAGACGCTGGGAGAGGCCGTGACCAACGAACCCAGGGGCAGGGAGATGATCTGGAGCCCTCCCCAGGAGACATAGACCGATATCAGCAGCTGGCCTGCGAGCTTGAGCATCCAGTCGAGATCCCACAGATCATCGGCGATGCCCAGAAGACAGATCATGACGCCGCCGACGGCCACCACCCACGCCTGACGCCCCTCGCTGACGAGACCCCTCGTGAACGGTATCCCCTGAGCCACGAGCACGGCCGCGACGAAGCCCAGAAGCATCCCCAATCCACCCATGCGCGGGGTGGGGACCGTATGCACGTCACGGGCCCTGACCTCCCCCACGGCACCCAGGCGGATGGCGAGATGACGGATCAGGGGCGTCGTCATCCACGTGACGGCGCCCGCGATGGCGGCAAGGAAGACGTAGACCCTCACTCGACGGCGCCTTCGTCGTCCGCATGGAGAAGACGTCGAATGATGGCCGCCGGGATGACGCCCTCGCGCACGACCGTGATGCCGTCCTCGGAACACGGGTCGGCTGCGACGACCGTGCTGGCGACATGGCTGGACGTCGGCCCGCCGTCAAGATACAGATCCACGTCATCCCCCAGATCCATCACCGCCTCGGCGACGCTCTGCGGGCTTCGGCCTCCCGAACGGTTCGCGCTCGACGCCGCCAGAGGGCCCGTCGCACGGAGGACGTCCAACGAGACGTCGGAATCCGGTATGCGGATGGCCTGGGAGAAGGATCCATCGGGCTCCCTGCGCAGCGTGACGAGCAAGCTGTCGCCTGTGGCCACGGCGATGGGCGACAGCGGCCCGGGAAGAAGGCGCCGCGCAAGGACGTCGACCGGATGGGGAAGCGTCAGTCCCAGAGACGCCAGTTCGGAAGTCGACGAGAGAAGAACCTGAAGCGCCTTGGATCGAGGCCTGCGCTTCACCTCGTAGATCCGTTCCACCGCCGATTCGTTGAAGGGGTCGCAGGCTATTCCGTACACGGTGTCGGTGGGAACGACCACCACACCGCCATGCTGAACGATATCCCGCGCCCTGCGTAGGGAATCCTCATCAATGGCCAAAACCGTGCTCATCGATCCTCCTGAACGCGCATGCCCGATTCCTTAATGACTCTTGAATGACTCACGTGGGTCCCGCGTCTCACGCCCGACCCGCGTCAACCCCTCATTGCACCATTGCACCACGACTTGCGCGGTGGCACCAGCCACCACATTACGTAGCACCATCCACCACATTACACAGGAAGGCCTCCGATATGACACCGACCACATCGTCCATCCCCCCGTACACGCCGCCCAAGGGTCCCCGCGACGAACCGTCCCTGATGGTTTCCGGACACCTCTACGACCCCTCGGATCCGCGCGTGTGCGCGATGCGACTCAAGGCGGCCGCCCTGTGCGACGACTTCAACGCGCTGCCCCGAGACCGTGCGGAGGAGCGCCTCGACATACTGGATCGTCTGTTCCCGGACCATGGCGCCGATCTGGACATCACCGGGCCCATCCATGTGGATTACGGGGCCAACACCTCTCTGGGCGCGCGCGTGTATGCGAACTACAACCTGACGATTCTCGACTGCGCCCCCGTGGCGATCGGCGACGACGTCCTGATCGGCCCCAACGTCGGCATCCTCACGGCCATGCATCCAATGAGGTGGCAGGACCGCGACGTGCGCAAGGCGCCGGACGGACATCTGTACGACTATGAATACGCCCGTCCGATCACCATCGGACCGCATTGCTGGATCGGCGGGGGCGTGACCATCATCGGCGGCGTGACCATCGGTTCGGGCTGCGTGATCGGGGCCGGAGCGGTGGTGACTCGTGACGTTCCCGACGACTGCGTGGCCGTGGGGAATCCCGCCCGGGTCATTCGCCGGATCGATGACTCGGACGCGGCCTGTTTCCAGGATTACGCCTAGCCGGATCACGCTGGCGCGGATCACCCAAGCACTGGATCGCCTTGCACCTTGGCGTACCTTGGCACCGGACCGCCCCGGAGTCGATCACCGCCGACGCCGGCCGCGGATCATGACGGGATCCGTCGGGATCAGCCTTTGACCGCCATCAGCGCACGGGGTCGATGCGTCCAATCCTCCACGGTTCTGGACTCGGGAAAACCACGATCACGCGCATAGGCCGCCAGCCGCCCACCCTGCGTGATGTCATGCTCCATGACGAGGAGTCCTCCCGGACGCAGAAGCGCATGGGCCCTGTCGATCATGAGCCTCGGTATCGCCATTCCGTCATCCGATCCCCCGTACAACGCCATGCGAGGATCATGGTCACGCACCTCGGGCTGGTCGGGTACGCGAGCGTCCGGAACATACGGGGGATTCGTGATGACGGCGTCGATCGTCCCGTTCAAATACGCCAGCGTCCCGGGCGAGGTCGCGTCCCCGGAGACCAGATGGTAGGAATCGTCAAGACCGGGCGAGATGGAGCCGATCCTCCGCCGGTTCCTTTCCGTCCATACGAGGGCGTCCGGTGACATCTCGACCGCCCAGACCTCCGCGTCCGCGACCTCGGACGCGACGGACAACCCGATGACTCCGCTTCCGGCGCACAGGTCGACGACACGGGGGGCCTCCACCGGCTGATCGTTCAGCCAGTCGATCCCGCACTGGACCACCATCTCCGTCTCCGGCCGGGGAATGAACACGCCGGTACCGACGTCGACGATCAGCCCGCGGAACCGGGCGTATCCCACGATCAGCTGCAGCGGCTCCCGGGCGGCGCGACGATCGACCAGGGAACGGTACGCGCGAAGAGCGTCACGCGGCGCGGCGACGCCGTCAAGCCCGCTCCCCAGCAGACGGGCGCGATCGATATCCGCCCTGCGGCATCCGCAGGCATGGGCCAGCAGCACGGCGGCGTCATGGGCGGGGGAATCCACACCCGCCGCGCGCAGCTTCCTCTCCCCCTCACGGACAAGTCGATCGGCGTCGATCACCGCATCCCCTTATTTCTGTGCGGCCAGACGGTCGGCCTCATCCGCCTGGATGTCACTGTCGATCACCGCCTGGATGTCGCCGTCAAGCACCTGGTCGAGGTTGTAGGCCTTGTAGTTGGTGCGATGATCGACGATCCGGTTCTCGGGGAAGTTGTAGGTTCTGATGCGCTCGGACCGGTCAAGGGAGCGCACCTGGGAATGCCGCATGTCGGCTGCCTGCTCCGCCTCCTCCTCGCGCTTCATCGCCAGAAGCCGCGATTTGAGGACGCGCAGAGCCGCCGCGCGGTTCTGGATCTGGGATTTCTCATCCTGCATGCTCACCACGATCCCCGTGGGGATATGGGTCATGCGCACGGCGGAGTAGGTCGTGTTCACCGATTGCCCGCCGGGGCCGGAACTCATGAAGATGTCGATTTTCAGATCCTTGGGATCGACGACGATCTCGTCGTCATCGTCGTCGGCTTCGGGGAACACGATCACACCGGCGGCCGAGGTCTGGATGCGGCCCTGTGATTCGGTGACCGGTATGCGTTGAACGCGATGGACCCCGCCCTCGTACTTCAGGCTGGCCCAGACGCCCTCCTGCGGCGTGGGCGTCCCCTTGGCGCGAATGGCTATCTGGATGTCCTTGACGCCGCCAAGCTCGGTTCTGTTCTCGCTCTGCACGCTGACCGACCAGCCGCGTTTCTCGGCATACCGGGCGTACATACGCAGCAGATCGCCGGCGAACAGGGCGGCCTCCTCGCCTCCCGTACCCGCTTTGATCTCCATGATGACGTCTCGAGCGTCATCCGGATCACGGGGGATAAGCGCGGTGCGCAGCTTCTCCATGGCGGCGGCGACCTGAGGTTCCAGATCATGGGCCTCCTTGGCGAAATCCTCGTCCTCGGACGCCATCTCCTGGGCCGCGGCCAGATCGTCGCGCAGCGACCGATACCGGCGATAGGCGGACACGATGATCCCCAGCTCCGCATGGCGCCGGCCCAATCTGCGTATCTTCTCCGGGTCGGACGCGACATCCGGCTGACTCATCTGCGTCTCAAGAGCCTCATACTCCTCGACCGCGGTGAGTGCCGCGGGAAAATCCTCATCGGCCATCATCCCATCCTTCCCATGCGGACGGCTCGTCCGCAGAAGATCTTCGGACGGCGCGGCTGCGACCGCCCGATCACGCACCATGCCGCAATCACGCACCATGGCATTTATGACGTTGCACATACGACGACGCCAGTCCCCCGCGCGGCCACACGGCCGGCGGCATAGGACTGGCGTCGGGAAAGCTACTTGCTCTTCTTGCCGTAGCGACGCTCGAAGCGGGCGACGCGGCCACCGGTGTCGAGGATCTTCTGCTTGCCGGTGTAGAAGGGATGGCACTTGGCGCACACGTCAACGGTCATATGGTCACCCTGCGCGGTGGAACGCGTGACGAAGGTGTTGCCGCATGAGCACGTGACCTGCACGGCATGGTAATCGGGATGAATGCCCTGTTTCATGGATACTCCTCGGGTTTCGGGGGACCCGGGTCGCCTCGCCCCAGCGGCGGGCGTGAACCGGAACCTTGGCAATTGTAGACACGTCCGTGGACTCCCCGTCGCCGGTGCGCCGTGGGAGTATTCGAATCCGCCTTCCGGAAATAAGACGCCCCCCGGAATACCAATGATTCCAAGGGGTTTGCGTGGGGCCCCAGGGGCTTGAACCCTGGACCGACGGATTATGAGTCCGCTGCTCTAACCGACTGAGCTAGGGCCCCGTGCGTTGGAAACCAACGGCACTAGTTTACCAACACCCTCGTCCTTCACAACACGATGGGTCCCCGATGGCGCCACGCCCGGCAAGAGACGTCCATGGACGTCCATGGGAACGGCCTCCATAGGGGACCCGATAATCCCGTCATGACGACCGAACGTCAGTCGATGTCCTTCTCGACCCGACGCCCGGAGGCGAACTGGTACAACGCGCCGGTGCGCGCGATCGCCCTGTACAGCCACCAGCTCATCAATCCGGCGATGATGACTCCTCCGACCATCTCGCTGACCATGTGGATGGTCACGTAGACGCCCGATCGTCCCTGATACATAGTGACCATCAGATACAACCCGTACTCCAGCGCGGTGACCGCTCCGGACGCGACGGACATCGCAAGCGAGAACCGGCGATACCGGGTCACGGCGAAGGGTATCTCGGACGCCACGCCCTGGAGCAGCGCCGACACAATGACGGAGGACACCGGATAGGGATTGCCCAGAACCATTTCCGTAAGGGATCCCACGACGTTGACGAATATCGCGACCCCCGGCTTGCGAACGATCAACAGGGCCAACGGGCCCGAGAAATACCACAGGGCATGCAGGACGCTGGCCAGACCGGGAAGCAGATCACGCAGAATCGGGGAGATGACCGCATACGCGTAGTTGAAGCTCCAGAACACCAATCCGCAGGCCACCCCCAACGCCGCGGCCACGGCGATGTCCACCGTTCTCCACCTCAGGCTCGAGGGAAGTCCGGGAGGCGTCGGTCCGCCCGGCTCCGATTCCGCGGGCGGATTCGCAGATCGCGGGGAATGGATGGCGGAGCCGCCACCGGAGAAATACGAGAAAAGAAAGGATGCATAACCATTCGACGTCGCCGTCGATCCATTACCAGACATAGCGCTCCCAACGCCAGATGACCGCGCACGGCGATGACGGAGATACCCCCGACGGCGCCCCTTGACCTGCGCGGTCCACGGGCGGAGACGCCAAGGCGACACTGTAGCAGCGGCGGGCGTCCCCTACGGAGCGGTATCCACCCATTGGCAGGAACCCCTCCATATGGAGGAGTCGCCAACCCATCGACGTGAGGGAATGATCGACGTGACGGAACGATCCCGCACCCTCCGATGCGACAGTCCCGACCACACCGCAATGGGATCGGAACCGGGTATGACGGAACCAGACTTCACAACCATGGCTTCACAACCATGGCTTCACAACCATGGCCGGGGGCACCGGCGCCGCAGTCATGCCCTGGTACTCGTCACCCGTTCCGGCATCACGCAGCCGTTTCGGAACGCCGCCCATCGAGAAAGGCCAGAGGGTCGTCGACGAAGGTTCGTAGCCCCATCTCCGCCGCGCCCCACAAGGCGGGCCTGCGAGTGCGATTCGGAAGAAGGACGTGGACCTGTGATTCGGGATATCCCAGAACCTGCGTCCGCGACCGGTCCTCGATCCGCCGGGCGAGTCCTCCGCCGAACCGTTCCCAGATTCCTCCCAGAATGACGGTGTCGACATCGAGGATGTTGATGGCCGACGCGATCACCGACGCCATGGCCTCCACCGCGCGATCGACGGTCATGAAAGACAACGCGCGAATCTGGATCTGACCGGCATCGAGCTTGACGACGACGATATGCGACGGATCGCCGATCTGGACAATCCCGAAGGGCGCACGTTCGGACAGGATCCACACTGGCACGAGGAGATGTAGAGCCTCTCGCACGCCCATTCAACGCCGTCGACGATCACGCGGCCGACGATCACGCGGCGACGAGGCCGCCCGCCGGATTCGACAGGTCCGAATGCGGTGCGGTGACGACGAGCTGCTCGTTGACGAAGGCCATCTGGCCGATGCGGCTCATCTCGCGCCCATAGCCGGACATCTTCACCCCGCCGAAGGGCAGTTCGGGCAGCGAGGCCATGAAGTTGTTGACGAACACCATGCCGGTCTCGATGCGTGCGGCGACCTCGGCACCGTGCCGCGGATCGCCGGCGAAGACGATGCCGCCGAGCCCGTAGGGACTGTCGTTGGCGAGCGCCACGGCCTCGTCCTCGTCCTGCACGCGGTAGACGGAGGCCACCGGACCGAACATCTCGGTGCGGTAGGCGGGATTGTCGGGCGTGATGTCGGTGAGGATCGTCGGACGCATGAACTGCCCGGAAAGGTCGATGGGAGCGTCTCCCTCGATGAGGGTGCCCCCCGCGGCGAGCGCGGCGTCCACCTGCCCCTGCAGCTTGGCGCGGGCCTTGGCGGTGTTCATGGGGGCGAGCGTGGTCGCGGGGTCCAGCGGGTCTCCCGGGGCTACGCGGCGGAAGTTCTCCCTGAGCGCCTCGAGGAAGTCGTCGTAGACGGCATCCGCGACGATGAAGCGCTTGGACGAGGTGCACACCTGCCCGCAGTTGTACAGTCGCACGCGCCAGGCGATGTCGTTGACGTCGGCCATGTCGGCGTCGGCCAGCACGATGAACGGATCCATGCCGCCAAGCTCCATGGTGGTCTTCTTCAGCTGCTTGCCCGCCGCCTCGGCGACGGCCCTGCCGCCGCGTTCGGATCCGGTGAGCGCCACGCCCTGGACGCGCGTATCGGCGATGGCCTTCGAGACCTGGTCGTAGGACAGGAACAGGTTCGTCAGCGTTCCGGCGGGGACGCCCGCCTCCTCGACGATCTCGCAGAAGCGCTTCGCCGATGTGGGCGTGTTGGCCGCATGCTTGAGGACCATGGCGTTGCCGACCATGTAGTTCGGCGCGAAGACGCGCATGATCTGGTAGTAGGGGAAGTTCCATGGCTCGACCATGACGACGACCCCGAGCGGATGGTGAAGGACCCGGGCGGAACCGGTGGCGATGGTGTCGATGGCGTCGGGGGCGAGCAGCCCTTCGGCATGGTCGGCGAACCAGTCGGCGATGAGAGCGCACAGCTCCACCTCGCCCTTCGATTCCCCGATGAGCTTGCCCATGTCGACGGTGCAGATGCGAGCGAGCTCGTCCTCATGCTCGCGAAGCTTCGCGGCGACGGCATGGAGCAGTTCGGAGCGATGGGCGAGGGATTCGGTTTTCATCTCCACGTACCGGCGATGTCCCGCGGCGATCGCGGCATCCATCTCATCATCGGTGGCGAAGGGGTATTCGGCGACGACCTCGTTGGTATAGGGGTTCACGGTGCGATAGGTCATGACTACCTCCTTGTAGACACGGCAACATTGTAGGATTCCGTGTTTCGCTGCCCTCCGACGTTTCCGCGGTTCTCGCGTTCGGCGGAAACGCCCTGAGCGAAAGCGGTCCGGGAAGGGCGTCGGCGGACCGTCAGTCGCCGCCGATTCCTCCGGCGGCGAGCCTCATAAGGCTGCTGTCGAAGTCAGGCAATGCCGTGGAGGCCGCCGACGCGGACTCGTCCATCGTCGCGGTGGCGAAGCTTCGGCGATATCCCTTCCCCGCCGCATCGAGCACGGCCCGACGGACCCCGGAGAGGATGAAGGCGCCAAGCTCGCGTCCGGCGCGCCTCTCGCGGTCCGCAAGACCCGCCGACGCCCAGTCGCCGCCGGCGGCCATGATGCTCGTCGGGGCGACGATGGCCCGCAGGAAGGCGAACAGAGAGCGCATGTCGGTGTCCGGAACCAGCGCATGACGGTCCGATCCGCCTGTGGCCGCGACGACGACGGGCATCGCGAGCATGACGTCGGGCTCGGTCACGTCCCAGAACCCCTTGAACAGACCCGAATACGAGGCCTTGAACACGGGGGACGCGGCCACCACGCCGTCGGACGTCGCCACGATGCCGATGGCCTTCTTCAACGCCGGGGAGATCTGGCGGCTGACGGACGCCACTGCCACATCACGCGCCAGCGGACGCAGATCGACGAGGCGGACGGACGTCTCGACGCCGTTGTCCCGCAGATACCGCGTGGCCTCAAGCGCGACGGCCTCCCCCAGCTTCGTGGTGGTCGAGGGATCGCCCACTCCGGCGCTCACCACGGTGATATGACGGTCGGGCGTCCCATCCGCCGACGTCGTCTCACCGTCGGGGACGGTCAGCGTCCCCGACTCCGCATCGCGTTTCCCGTCTTTCCCGCCATCGTTCCCTATCATCGTCGTCCTTCCTCCCTGCTCGTCGTCCCGATCGGGACCTTCCGCATTCGATTCCGCCCATCGCCGTCACAGATCCGGCAGACTCACCTTCACGGACGAATCGGTGTCGACGTAGGGACTGGTCCCCGTGACGTTGTCGCCTCGGTTGGCGTTGGGGCGGGGCTGTCGGGGCTGTCCGTCGCCGTACCGGGCCTTGACCATATCGGCGTGGGTCGGGGTCCGCACGGCATCGGGCGAGCGCAGTGACGCGAACTCGCGGCGGAGCACCGGGAGCACCTCCGATCCCAGCATGTCCATCTGCTCAAGCACCGACGACGCGGGAAGACCCGCATGGTCGACGAAGAACATCTGTCGGGCGTAGTCTCCGTAGATTTCATGCTGGTGCAGGACGCGGTCGATGATCTGCTGCGGAGAGCCGACGAGCAGGGGCGTCTCGCGCATCATCGTCTCCAGCGAGGGACCGCCCTTGTACACCGGAGACTCGTCGAAGTACGGACGGAACTCGCGGATGGCGTCCTGGGAGTTCCGTCGGACATACACCTGAGCGGCCACGCCCACGACCGCCTGACGCCGCGTCCCATGCCCCCAATGCTCGAAACGCTCGCGGTACAGGTCCACAAGCCTGCGGAAGTGGTCCTCGGGCCAGAAGATGCCGTTGGCGAAGAAGCCGTTGCCGTAGAATGCGGCCTGTTCGGCTATCTCGGGGGTTCGGATGGATCCATGCCAGACGAAGGGCGGAACATCGTCGAGCGGACGGGGGATCGACGTGAATCCCTGAAGGGGCGTTCTGTACTGTCCCTTCCAATCGACCACGTCCTCATGCCACAGGCGATGGAGGAGATTGTAGTTCTCCAACGCCAGCGGGAGACCCTCGCGGATGTCCTTGCCGAACCACGGATAGACGGGTGCGGTGTTTCCGCGTCCCAGCATCAGGTCGACGCGCCCCTGGGCGATGTGCTGGAGGACCGAATACTCCTCGGCCAGACGAACCGGATCGTTCGTCGTGATCAGCGTGGTCGAGGTGGACACGGTCAGCCGCGTCGTGCGCGCCGCCACCGCCGCGAGGAACGTGGTGGGGGATGATGACCAGAAGGGCGGATTGTGGTGCTCCCCTATCGCATAGACGTCGAATCCGGCCTGTTCGGCGTGGACGGCCTCGTCCAGGGAATCGGTCAGCCGCTGCCCCTCGCTGGGCGTCACACCGCTGACGGGATCGCGGGTCACGTCCGAGACGCTCATGATCCCGAATTCCATGTCACCAGGGCGAGCCACCGACGGCTTGCTTTTGTTGGCGTCGATTATCGCCGCGATCTGTTCCTCGGCACTGGCCATGACGATCTCCTTAGATGCCGTTTCAAGGCTGTGAAACACTGCTTTCCCGCTTGTTGATGGCCTCAATCTATCATCGCGGAACCGTGCTTCGGCGCGGTATTCGCCGTGGGAATACCTCTTTTCGACATATATGAGATGCCCGCAGAAAACAGGAATCCGCGACCGGCACGCGAAGCCACGCTCCACCACCGTTGACGACGACGTCACGGCACAGTACGACACGAGGCCACGGCCCGGTACGACGTGACGCGGCACGGCCCGGTACGACGCAACGCGGCCCGGTACGGCCTGGTACGGCACGACGATCCAGCAAAACCAGGATCCGACAAAACCGGGATCCGACAAAAAGAAACCGGCGCATCCCACATAGAAGACGCGCCGGAAACGATATGGCTGACGGCGGATCGATCCGCCGTCAGTGCCCGCCGTCAGTCGGAGACGCCCAGATCGCCGTTGTAATCCATATCCTTCGTCTCATGCGTCAGCAGCAGAGCCACAAGAGTCAGAACGGAGGCGGCCGCAAGATACACGCCGACCATCCATGTGCTTCCCCCCGCCGCGCTCCAGAGAGCTGTGGCGATGATGGGGGCCAGAGCCGCGCCGATGATGGAGCTGACGTTGTAGGCGATCGCCGATCCGGTATAGCGAACGTTGGTGGGGAACATCTCGGGAAGCAGCGCGCCCATCGGCCCGAAGGTGAAGCCCATCAGAGTGAAGCCCAGAATGAGGAACGCCTCCACAAGCGCACCGGAGAACGAGGTCCCGCTTTTGTCATCCAGAAAGATCGGGAACATCAGCGCGAAGACGATGATGATAACCGTCACCCAGATAAGCAGCTTGCGTCTTCCGACCACATCCGCGAGAGGACCGGACAGCAGCGTGAACAGACCGAAGAACACGACGCCGATGATCTGCATAAGAACGAAATCGGTGTATTCGATGCCCAGCCCAGCAGGTGACGCCGACGACGACGCGGTTCCATACGTGAGGCTGAAGGTGGTCATGAGATAGAAGAGGACGTAGGTGGCCAGCATCGCGAAGGTTCCCAGCACCACGGCCTTGAAATGATGGCGCAGAGTGTCGAACAGCGGCACCTTGACGATCACGCCCTGCTTCTCGGCCTGTTTGAAGGTCTCGGATTCGGCGAGCTTCGACCGCACCCAGAGGCCGATCGCCACCATCACCGCACTGAACAGGAACGGAATGCGCCACCCCCACGACAGGAACGCATCGGACTGCATCGCGCTGCCGTCCGGATGGGGAAGCGAGTAGTTGATGATCAGGAACAAGCCGTTGGCGATGATGAATCCGATGGGCGCCCCCAGCTGCGGGAAGGTGCCGTACAACGCCCTTTTGTTCTCAGGCGCGTTCTCCGTGGCCACAAGGGCGGCGCCGGACCACTCGCCTCCCAGAGCGAACCCCTGGGTCAGACGGAGGATGAGCAGAAGCGCGGGGGCGAGTATCCCGACCTGACCGTAGGTGGGAAGGATCCCCACGCAGAAGGTCGCGACGCCCATGGTGAGCAGACATGCCACCAGCGTCGCCTTGCGCCCGCTTTTATCGCCCATATGCCCATAGAAGATCGCCCCGACGGGACGCGCGACCATGGCCGCGCCAAAGACTCCGAATGACGCCAGAAGCGCGGCGGTGTGGTTGACGGAGGGGAAGAACAGTTTGGGGAAGACCAGAACCGCGGCGGTGGCGTACACGTAGAAATCGTAGAATTCGACGGTCGTTCCCACGAGGCTCGCGCCGATCACCTCGGCCGGCGAATTCAATGGCTTATGGGCCGCAGCGGAACCATCCGCCTGCGGCAGGGATTGTGAGGACACTGTCCCTCTCTTTTCTCTCACTGCATAGGACACCCATGGTGCGGGGCCTTGAATAAGCTCACGCCGACGGTCGGCATCCACGTCGCCACCCTGGTGGGATGACGCGGTCCGCGGTCGACGCGACGGATGTCCTTATGGGACGTGTCGCCCAGCGATAATACGGCACGACACACGCGCCAGTCCAGAGACTTCCACCATGAAAGACCCCGGATCCCCGTAATGTGAGGCATGTCACAGTCATGTCGTGCAGCGCCGCTTCCGCGGCACATAACGTGTGCCCGGCGCGATCCCCACACACCGGGCACACGAATCAGGCCACCGGGCGCGTCCAATCTCCGGGACGCGCTCAGCGGCCAGCAGGATCAGGCCTCCCGCTCAAGCCAGTAGTCCAGGGCCTTCAGCGGCTGGGCCTCGTACTTCTCGGTGAACTCCTTGACCAGCGCCGGATCGTCATGCTCCGACAGGTGCATGTACATCGTGGTGAAGGGCATGTCGCCGGTGAGCTTGACGTCGATGACGGACGGACGGTCCGCGGCCTTGGCGGCGGCGAAGGCCTCACGGGCCTCGTCGAGCGTGCGCACGGTGAATCCCACGGCGCCATACCCCTCCCCGACCTTGGCCCAGTCCGTGTCGATCAGATCGACGCCGGACAACGGCTGATGGGAGTCGTCCCGCTGCTCGGCCTCGATGAATCCCAGCGTCTGGTTGGAGAACACGACGTTGATGACGGGCAGATGGTACTTGACCTGCGCCAGGATCTCCTCGCTCATCATGGCAAAACCGCCATCGCCACTGAGAGAATAGACCGTCGACTTCGGATATTCGAGCTTGGCGGCCACCGCGGCGGGAACCGCGTACCCCATCGTGGCGTGCTTGCCCGAGGTGGACCACCTGTTCGTCGGCACCAGATGAGCGAGACGGGCGAAGTTGATGTTCACGTTGCCGACGTCGATCATGAAGATGTCATCGGGGTCGCTCTGCTCGTTGATGATGTGGAATATCGGCTCCGGACGCAGCGGCTCACGGGGATCCTCGTTGAAGGAGGCGATCCACTCCTCCCAGTTGCGCTTGCTCGCGAGGCAGGCCCGGTAGAACGGGGTCTCCGGAAGCTCCCTGCCGGCGTCGAGGATCTCGCGCAGCGTGAGCTTGGCGTCGGCGAGGATGGCGAGGGCCATCTGCGGCTGCAGGCGCTTGCCGAGCTTCTCCGGATCGTTGTCGATCTGGATGACCTTGGCGTTCGGCCCGACGATTTTGGCCGCGAAGGGGTTGTCGTTGCCGACCCACAGGATGAGGTCCGCGGCGAAGCCCGCCTCGGTGGCGGTCTTGGTCGCGACGCGGCCCGAGGAGCCGAGGAACGCCGGATCGGTGTCCTCGACCACGCCCTTGCTGGGATGCGTGGAGACCATCGGCATCTTGAACTTGCGGGAGATCTCGACCAGTTCGTCGTGCGCCGTGCTCGCGCCGCGGCCGAACCACAGCAGCGGGGCCTTGGCGGACTCGATAAGCGAGACGGCCTTCTCGACGAGGTCGTGATGGGGCTGCACGGGCAGCGGCTTGCGGAAGTTGCGCGCCGTGGCGACGGCGTCGACGTTGAACTCGATGGGCGTCCACGCGAGGTCCTTGGGAATGGTGATGACGGCGACGCCGCTGTGCTTGTACGCCTGCCGGATGGCCTCATCGACGAGCGCGGGAAGTCCGGCGGCATTGGTGGCGGTACGGTTGAAAACCGCCACGTCGGCGAACATCGGCTCCTCATCCATGGCCTGGAAGAAGTCGATGTTCATGAATTCCATAGGAACCTGACCGACCAATGCCAGCACGGGGACATGATCCTCGCGTGCGTCGTACAGGCCGTTGAGCAGATGGACGGCGCCGGGCCCCGACGATCCGAAGCACACGCCGATGCGGCCCGTGAGCTTGGCCTCCGCCGAGGCGGCTATGGCGCCGCCCTCCTCATGCCTCACCTGGATGAAGTCTATCCGATCCCTCTCGTTGTGGATCGCGTTCATCATCGAGTCGAAGGAGCCTCCCGGAAGCCCGTATATCCGCGGGATGTCCCATTGCTCCAGAACCCGAAGAACAGCATCCCCGGCGTTGATCATCCCTGTCATGAATACCTCCTTGTATCCGGTCGGCGGCACGCGCGCTTCCAGACGGCACGTACTACAAAGCACGATACGACCCGGCATTGCGCCCACCAGCGTAAATCCCGGGTCCTGTGGCCAACATCACACGCCGATCCATCCGGGTCGCCGAAAACCGTAAATCCGCATATGACGTGGGGCGCCGGAAACCCATGATCCATGGATTCCGGCGCCCCACCATCCGTGTCCGCCACATCATGCGACGCGGACATCGGTATCGCCGCAGGTGACGATGACGACCGTCACACGGCCGTCACGCGGTGCGGACGTGCTCCGCGAAGGCCTGCGCATATCCCTTGAGGAAGGCCTCGGAACTCTCGTTGGCCTGACCGTCCTCGCCGAGTCCGGCGCTGGCGTTGAAATAGACCTCGGGCTGTCCCAGAACCTTCATATCGAGGAAAAGGAGGACGTTGCGCAGCTGCGCCTGCGCCTGCGTGGCCCCCAGAGCGCCGATGGACGCGCCCACGAGTCCGGCGGGCTTGCCCGCGAAGGAGTTCTTGCCCCACGGACGCGACGCCCAGTCGATGGCGTTCTTGATGACGCCGGAGAAGCTGCGGTTGTATTCGGGGGTGACGAACAGGACTCCGTCGGATTCCTCGACGAGCTTCTTGAGCTCCACGACCTTCGCCGGCAGATCGGCGTCGAGGTCCTGATTGTAGAGGGGGAGATCAAGATCCGCATACCGGAACTCCAGGCCGTCCGGGGACAGACGTTCGATGTTCCTTGCCAGGGCCTTGTTGACGGAGTCCTTGCGCAGGGATCCGACGAATACCGCGATTGTGGTCATAACATCCTCTTTACGTGATGATGGTGGTCAATATGGCTAAGGTGGGTCCGGCGACGACGGACGCCTACGGACGACGGAACCGCGAACCGTCCCTCCACCTCGATCGGACGGATCCGGTGCGACCCGACGGGACGCCCTTCTGGCGAGTCCGACGGCTCCATACTAGAAAACCGTTTTGCCGGCCCTCCGGGAATTGTGCTGAGAGAGGAGATACGCATGGGCACATCCACCCTCCATGTCATCGGACCCCCAGGCTGGGTGGCCGAGGAGTTCCGCCGGGGGATCGCGGAGGGCCGTGGCCGCGCGCCGAACGGAGCCGTCACGAACGTCGTCGCGCATGACGGGCTTTCCCCCGTCGAAGACATCGGCGAGGAGGACGCCATATGGTCCTCCCCCGGCACGCTCATCGCTCTCGACGACTGGCGCCGACGCCACGGACTGCCGCCGCTGCAACTCACCGCGCCCGCGGCGGACGCCATCACCCACCTGCCGTATCCGCTGACACGACACCGGGTTCTCGTCGCCCGCGCCGGGGACATCGTCTCGGGACGCGCCTTCGATGGCACGATCCCCGGATCGCCTCCCAACGCTTCCTGTCCTGCCGACCGTCCTGCCGATCCTCTCTCCGACGACGACGATTCCCTCTCCGACGATTCCCCCTTCTCCGGCTCCTTCTCCGCGCTGGACGAGCGTCCATGGTCGCGCGTGGCATCGGGACGCGTCTCGGCGTTCCGGGCGGCGAGACGCGACGTCGACGAGCTGCGGCGAGATCTGGTTCGGGCCCACGCCCCGGCCGATTCGCTAATCGAGGTGGCCGGGAACGTGAAAGGTCTCGCCGAGGAATGGTGTGCGGTCGTCGATCCCGCGATGGGAAGGGCCGTGGCCTGTTCGGGCGTATGCGTCCATCCCACGCCGGGGGGCATGGACGTCGTCACCGTGTTCGACGGAGCACGCTTCGACTCCGGCCACCGCGAGGCGGTTCTCGACGTCGCCGCCGCCACGGCCCGGACTCTGGCTCCAACTCGGGCCCTAGCGGCAGGGTCGACGACCGACGAACATCACATCCCCCCTCCTCCGGTGAGCCTGCTCCTCGGCATACCGGTCGACACGGCTACGCCCGTCGTTCTGGAAATCGACCCCGTCTGGTGCACGACGCCATATCCCTTCGGATGCAAGGGTATGGAGGCCTTCGTCGACGCCATCGCCCGATGCCGTATCGATTCTTCACCCGCGGGAGACGCCGTCGGCGACGGATCGTTCGTCTGGGTTCCCGACCCGTGGATGACGCGGGAGTTCTCGCGGCGCTACCGGGGGTTCGATCCCGTCCGGGGGTTCAATCCAGCCGGCTCCGGGGATTAATCAGGAAGCCGGCGGCCGGATGCGGTCCGAGGAAGCGCCGGCACGCCTAACGGTCGGACCCCGCCCAATCGACGACGGCCTCGATGTTGTTGCCATCGGGGTCAAGCACAAAGGCCGCATAGTATCCGGGATGGTAGGCGCGTGGACCCGGAGCGCCGTTGTCCGTGCCGCCGGCCTTCAACGCGGCCTCGTGGAACGCGACGACGTCGGACCGGTCCTTGGCGCGGAAGGCGATATGCGTGACCGGAGTCGCACGTCGCTGCGTACCGGACGCAACGGAATCACCCTCCGCCGGAGAGACATAGAAGTCGGCGCGAGGAGTGCCGTCATCGACGCCGAATCCCAGCGTCGGCGCATGATGCGCCTTGACGACGTACCCCAAAGGGGCAAGCGCCTGACGGTAGAAGCTGATGGAACGGTCGATGTCGCTGACCCTGAGCGTGATGTGGTCGATCATGCCTAACACGCTAGTCCGAGCATACCGTTCACGACGCCATGGCCATCGCCCGACCATCTCCGCGGGGCCCACTTTCTCGATCCCCTACCCCTGAGATCCCCTACCCCTGACCCCGCGGGTCCGGCGAACGAGGCCGGGGCTCCGTCGACCCATGTTTCCCTTACGTCGAAGTCCACGGAAGTCCACCCGGAAGCCCTCTTGGGATTCCATCTGAAAGTCCATTCGCCAGAATCCCCATCCCAGCGAATGCCCAGAAACCGTCCAGTGCTTTCCCGTGTCTGTCCGCTTCGTCCTTTGTCCCCTTCGTCCCAATGCCTGCTCCAGAGCCGAGCACCGAGTGTGACGCGATTATTCGAGGCTAATCGACATTCGAGGCTATTCGGCATTCGAGAAGGCCATTGCGCATTCGACGCTATTCGCAGGCGATGCCGTCGCCGTCACGGTCGAGTTTGCGGCTGTATCCCGGATCGGTGCTGCGCAGAGGGGCCTTGCCTGCGGCTCGAACCGCCGTGCAGTTCTGGTAATACGCGGAGGAGCCGGAGGACGCGTTGGACTTCGCGGATGACGTGGCCCGCGAGGTCGCCCTCGGAGTGGCCCGCGCCGTGGCCGTTGACTTGGATGCGGGCGTGGAGGACGACGATCCGGAAGACACCGAACCCGAAGACACCGAGCCGATCACCCCGCCGCCGGCGGGCACGGTCTGCGTGGGGCATCCGGACAGCACGCGAGCCATGGCGTCGTGCTCGGCCCTCGTCACCCACAGACCGTATCTGTGCTTGACGCCGATCTGGCGCGCTACGTACTGGCAGCGGAAGGATTTGTTGGACGGCAGCCAGGTGGCGGCGTCACCGTCGCTTTTCTGCTCGTTGGCCGGCCCATCTACGGCAAGCAGATTGTAGGGATCGTTGGCGAACCGCTCGCGCGTCAAGGAATCCAGCTTCTGCGCCCCCGTCTGCCAGGCGTTCGACAGCGCCACGACGTGATCGATCTGCACGGCCGTGGAGGTCTTCTCCCCGCGCACGAAGCCGATGCGTCTGCCGGTGTAGGGGTCGTTGAGCGTTCCCGTGGCCACGATGCAGTCATGGGTGCCGGATCTGTAGGTCCTGCCCGTCAGATCGCGGCTGAGGATGTCGTTGCGCGTGTCGCAGCCGTTGTGGTCGACATCCGCCCATGCGGTGCCGAACTGCGATCGCGAATATCCGGTTTTCGGCGCACGGCCCTTGATGGCGAGTGCGGCAAGGACCGTGGTGGCCGGGACTTCCCCCGAGGTGGACGTGGAGGATGCGCGCGACTCCTCCGTCGAGGAGGACGATGCGGACGCAGTCCCCGAGGCCTGCGATTCCGCGGACGAGGACTCCGATTCGGATGCCGATGACGACGCCGATGTGGTCGGTGACGAAACCGTGGCACCGGCATCGCCCGATCCCCCGCATGCGGCGAGCGGGGCAAGCATCGCCGCCGATGCGACGACCGCCGCGACGATCCGCGGGATCCGATCGCGCCGGATCCGGCCCGATGACGCCGACGATCGTGACAACGCGGACTTCATCGAATGCCTACGCATGACACCTCGCTCGCTCCCGTCGCCGGACTCCGTGCTCCTGCGGAATTCCCATGCCCCGAACAATCCATTTCGTCTATTCTTCGTCTGGTCTCGATCGGCCGTTCACTTCGAGCCGAGCGACTCCCCCATCACGCGCAGACGTTCAAGCTGCTCGGCGACGGCCTGACGCCGCTCGGGATCGTCGTCCCCCGAGATGAGGTTGTCGATGTAGACGATCCGCGAATCCTCGACACCGCAGTATTTGGCGAGTGTCTGACGGCGGATCTGGTTGTCCAGGGCCTCGCCGATCCCGTCGGATTCATACCAGCCCTGCGATCCGCCGGTAAGCATGATGATCCTCACCGTCTTCCCCGCCAGAGCCCCCGGCTCCCCCGACGGATTGTAGGCGAAGCCCCGGCAGACGACGCGGTCGAACAGGCCTTTGACCATGGCGGGCATCGTATACCAGTAGACGGGGAAGACAAGAGCGATGACGTCGGCCTTCTCCAGCCTGCTCTGGATGGCGGCCACGTCACGCGGAACGGGGCCGTGCCCCAGATAGTGCAGGCGGTCGGCGAGCGTGTAGACGGGATTGAAACCGGAGTCGTACAGATCCAGCACGTCGACGTCGGCCCCGGCGGCGCGTGCGCCCGTCGCGAAGGCATCGCCGGCCGTGTCGGTGAGTGACGCGGGATCGGGATTGCTTGTGATTACAAGAACGCTAGTCATAGGCCCATCATAAGCCGCTCTACCACAGGACATGGGAGCGTTGACGCTCCGTCCGGCGCGAGGAGTCGGCATGGATGCGCCCCCATCGGTCGATGCTCCAGGAACCGGATCTGAGGATCTCCACCTCCTGGACGCTGAGAAGGAAGCCTGCGAACTCGTCGACGTGCGGATGCCGCCGGGCGGCCGCGGTGAAGACGCCGAGGCAGTCGACTCGGATGGAGTCGATGGAGGACGAGATCCTCCCGTGCAGATGCCGTTGAAGCGCGCGATACCGATCCGGCATCATGTTATCGGGCTCGGGGTGGTCATCCCCACCTCTCATGCTCCGAACTTCCGATTCGTTCTGGATTCCCTTCGCCGTGCTCATCATCCGGCCCTCCTTCTTCCTCACCGTCACCTATATCGTCACTGTGCCGTGGCCTTTCCTCTTAGTGGACACTTCCGTGATACGCAAGGCCGGTGATGTCTGCATGAGCTTCTGATGAACGCCGCGTTAAAACGGAAGAACTTCTTGTTCTCACGTCGAAGATAGGCAAAAGATCAGCGATTTCCGCGTCATAATACCAACGCCGCTTCGTCATCATTTTCTTTTGCCGTTGCATGCCCTCGGCATCCCGCGTTCTTGCCATCCCGCGTTCTTGCCATCCCGCGTTCTTGCCGTTCCGCGTTCTTGCCGCACCGCGTCTTAGCTGTTCCGAGCCCCTGTTGTTCCGAGCCCCTGTTGTTCCGAGCTCCTGATTCCGAGCTCCTGCCTTCGCCATACCACGCGTCACCCTTCGCGCGGGACGGAATCGGCCACGACGTCCCGGGGACGGAAAACGGCATGGCGGTGCTGATCCCGAAAAATGCGGCGGAGACCGACCCAGCTTGGTTCAGAGAACGCCGATGAGAATCACCACGAACGCCACGGCAAGAACCACGCCCTCCTCAACGCCGACGTACAGGGGTCGGATGCGTTCGGATCGCATCGGCAGCATGATCGCCCGCAGAAGAAGGACGACGGCGATCGCACCCCACAGGGGCTGCACGAGGAATCCGGCGGCCGCCATCGCGGCATGCCAGAGGACGGAGAGGATATGGTACCGGGGATCGCCGAATTTGCGGATCATCGTCTTGACGAACAGCGCGGAGCCGTATTCGACCATGAGGAAGGCCATGGCGGCCACCAACGCCGCACGGGGTATATCCGACGGCCGGAAGCCGGCGACGGCCGATCCGGCGATCGCTCCGATCAGAGAGGCGGCGACGACGTCGGCCGCATTGGCCCATAGGGATCGTTCCCGATGCGTGTAGGCGGCCCAGAGTGACAGCCCTGCGAGCACAAGATAGACGGGCGCCCACCACAGGATGGCCGAATGAATGACGACAAGCGGCAGTCCGACGACGGCAAGGGCCACGCCGTAGACGATCATCGGCGTCAGGTAGCGGTGGACGCGGCGGGAGACCAGCCATCGGGCCGCGGTGAACTGGACGCAGTAGCACAGCGCCCAGGCGAGCAGCAGCCATAGGTCGCGCAGCCATACACTGGACGCGGACGCCCCGAAGCGGAGTGCAAGAACCCCGGCGATGATCGTCCCGGCGAGTCCCGGGGCCAGTACCATCATCCATGCGCCTGGCTGGGTGGAGATCCACAGCCGGCGGCGCTGCCGGGCGGTCAGGTGTGGATGGGACGGGGCGTGAGCCACGGATGACGAGGATCCTCTTCCGACCGCATCCCTGCCATTCGTCGCCATCGTCGCATACCCGCCATTCCCCGGGCCTGTTCCCGGAATCACCTGTCAGCCGTCTCCAGAGTATCCCGAGGACGCGGTAGTGGGAAGACCGGCAGATCATGAAGAACGGCGGATCATCTAGAGCAAACGTGGAAACCAGTATCCTTACAGTAGAAGCGGCAGTGGATGAATATACGTATTCAAGACATCCTTCAAATGTACTGTCAACTGAAAGGGCAGGGATCTGACATGGCAGGCAAGAACAACCATCCATTGGCATCATCATTGAGAAACATACTCGTTGAGTTAGTCAAAGACCCCAAAATGCTTATGATTCTTCTCCTGCAACTTGTATGCGCCTTCACCCTGGTCGCCATCGGAATTAGCAGCGGCAGAATCGCCGTTGCAATCATCGGCGTTGCATTTGCCATTCTTGCGGCTCTCGATAAATGGCTCAGTTACAGAAAAATATCGGTGGAAGAAAAACGCTAGATGCCAACTGCGGGTAAAGCCAAGAAGATTCGATCTTACATATACCCGTATGAGATTGCTGCCCCCATTCACTTTGTAGTGGACCGCCGTTTGAAGGGATAGCAGGCGTGGCATGGGGACCGCGCACGCGCATTCCGTCCTCGTCAGACCATGGGGCATCCGAACCCGACAGTACCGGTGATGAGCTGGACTGACGGGCAGGAAGCGGAGCGCGATCAAGCTGCGAGTAATCGGCTGCGGTCGCGCGGTTGAGTCTGAATATCATGTAACAAATCCGACCCCCACCGCCGCGCTCCCCCGCCTACACTGGCCTCATGACGACAGCTCTTCTCATCATCGACGTGCAGAACGACTTCACGGAGGGTGGCGCGCTCGGCGTGACCGGCGGCGACGCGGTCGCCAGAGGCATCACCGCCTACCTGCGAACCCACAAATCCGACTACGACGTGGTCTTCGCCAGCCGCGACTGGCATACCGCGAACAGCACCAACGGGGGCCACATCGCGCTGCCGCCCGACAAGCCCGACTACGTGAACACCTGGCCCGTCCACTGCATCGCCGGCACCCCCGGCGCCGACTACGACCCCGGCCTCGACGCCTCGCTCGTCGACGTGCACATCCGCAAGGGGCAGAACGTCCCCGCCTACTCGATCTTCGAAGGCACGGACGACTCCGGCCGGTCCTTCCCCCAGACGCTCGACGCCCACCACGTCACCGACGTGGACGTGGCCGGCATCGCCACCGACTACTGCGTGAGGGCCTCCGCGCTCGACGCGCTCCGCTCCGGCCGCCGCGTGCGCGTCCTCACCGACCTCGTCGCCGGCGTCGCCCCGCGGACCTTCCAGACCGCGCTCGAGGAGCTCGCCAAGGCCGGAGCGACACTCGTCCGATCGTGACGCGAGGGCATGCCGGACGATGCGATCCACCGATCATCCCCGTCAATACGATCGTCCCCGTCAGGCAAAGGGTTCGGGGACCGTCCGGCCTGCGATCCAACGTTCGAGGATGTCACGGTCGTCACCGTCGTAGATGAAGCGCGCCAGCTTGCCCTCCGGCGGCAGGTCCAACGGATTGCCGTCCTCCTCGCGTATGACGAGGGCATCGAAGTCACATCCGGGCTCGAAGGTGCCCACCCTGCCACGACCGATCGCCCCGAAGAACTCCCCCGGCCGCTTGGTCGCCATATAGAAGGCCTCGGAAAGCGCAAGCGGACGGTCGTTCTCATGCCCCGTTTCGAAGGTCTTGGCCTTGGAGGTCTCGATGGCGGAAACGATCTGCCGGGGCATGGACGGATCATGCCCGGCGGCCACATCACTGGCGACGCACACCTTGATTCCCGCGTCGAGGTCCCTTCTCACGGGCATGAGACCGCTGGCGAGATTGAGATTCGACTGTGGGCAGTGCGCCGCCCACACCCCACGCTCGCGGAGCAGCCGGCGTTCGGTCTGCGTCATCCAGATGCAGTGGGCCATGATGGTGCGTCCCTCGGGCATAAGACCGAAACGGTCGTACACCTGCGCGTAGGTGGGGACGTCGGGATGCAGTCTGCGCACCCACTCCACCTCGGAGCGGTTCTCGTCGAGATGCGACTGCACGGGAAGGCCGAACTCGCGCACGATCTCCCCGAGTCCCTCCATCAGCTCCGGGGTGGTGGAAGGCACGAAGCGCGGAGTGACGACGTATCCGATGTCCGGCGTCGCGGCTCGGGACTTCCCGATGATGCGCCGCGTGCTCTCGAGACTGTCGCGGGTGCTCTCGAGAAGCTCCTCCGGGGCGTTGCGATCCATGTTGACCTTGCCGACGACGGGTCGCAGTCCCGATTCCTGGCACAGTCCCATAAGCATCAGTGTCGATTCCTCGTGAAGCGTCGCGAAGGCGCTGAAGCGCAGGGTGCCAACCCTCCATATGCGGTGCAGGAAGCGCCGATACCATGTCCCGGCGACCTGCGGATCGGCGAAATGCGATTCCACGGGAAAGGTGGTGTTCTCCAGCCATCGCAGAAGCTGCTCGTCGAGCCCTACGCCCGCCATCGGATACTGCGGGGCGTGCACGTGCAGGTCGACGAAGGAGGGGATGACAAGACACCCACGTCGATCGATGACGCGGGGCTCCGGTTCCCCGGAATCAACGGTGGACCGCGGCGCAGCGTCATCGGTCGGAACGATGCGGTCGCCGGAAGCGCGGGTGCCGCGGAGTCTGATGTCCGAGGGCGAGCCGGCCACCTGCGTCACGCGCCCGTCGTCGCCTACCGCAACGCATCCATCCTCGAGCACGGTGAAACGGTCGGGCCTCGGAGTGAAGACGATGTCCCCACGGATGATGATGGTCATGGCCGCTCTCCTTTCCACGCATCCCTACCCGGCATCCCTACCTATTTGCCCGACCCACCGGAACTCCGGGAGATCGGCGTGATTCCCGACGTACCGCGGACCGTCCACTCCTCGCGTGTCATACGACGCACGACCTCATCGCGTCGGACGTCGGCTCCCAGCAGGGGACGCGGAACCGACCTGTCGGTTCGCAGCCGGACAAGCCCCAATTTGTCCATGACCCTCGACGATTGGCCGTTCGATACGTCATGGCAGGCATATACGGCCGTCAGCCCCAGCTCATCGAAGCCGTACCTCATCAGCTCACGCGCGGCCTCGGGAACAAGGCCGCGTCCCCAATAAGGACGCCCTATCCAGTAGCCCAGCTCCCTGGCATCGGCCTTTCCGGCAATCTCCTTGAGCCCGATGGACCCGATGGGGCGGCCGTATCCGTACCCGTCTCCTTCTCCGTCTCCGTATCCTTCTGCGTCATCATCCCCATCCCGATCACCGTCATGCTCGACGCGCCCATCCCCACAGGAAACGTCCGCGTCCGCAATCGCCGACTCAGAGGCCCGCAGGACGATCGCATAGGTCAGATCCGCCGACAGCACGTCACGAATGATGCGAGCGCTCTCCTCGACGCTGGAATGGGCGGGCCATCCGGCGCGCGGGCCCACCTCGGGATCCGAGGCATGCCGATACAGCGCCCGCGCGTCACTCGGGTCGTTCACACGCCATGGGCGAAGGATGAGACGGTCCGTCCGAAGAATGGTCATGCCGTTCATTGTACGAACATCCTACAGGAGGGAATCGCAGGGAGAAGCCGGAGGAAGACGATGGAGGGCGAGGCGGCCCCACCGCATGATCCCGACCTACAGCGCCGCGTAGATCGTCGACGCGGCCTGGGCTATCGACGCCCATGAGGATCCATCGGCGAGCACGACCATGACGTAGTCGCCTTTGGTCGTATAGATGATCGAAGCGTCGTGAAGAAGACCGTCAAGGAAACCGACCTTGTCGGCCGCGGTGCCGTTCGAGCCGATTCCGGTGGGCACGCCGGAGCGATACACCTGCGTTTTCATGTATCCGAGCAACATGGACCGTGAATCGGCGTCCATGAAGCTTCCCTGATGCAGACGGGTCAGATAGTCGGCAAGGTCCGAGGCGGTCGTGCTCATGTTCTGGTTCTCGATGGTCGTGTCGTCGAACCCGGCGTCATGCACCTGCTGGTTGACCTCCCCGTATCCCTGCTCCTCCAGCCACGCGACAGGACAGTCGTTGTCGGAGTCGACGATCATCGTGGCGACGCATGATCTCAGCGTCTGTCCGTTCAGCTCGGAATCCCAGGTCTTCTCGCCGCTCTCTACCGCCGAGATCATCGAGTAGGCGACGAAAAGCTTGTAGGTGCTCGCCGACGTGTATCGGGTGCCGGTATCGATTCCCACCACCGTCCCGCCCGTGGACATGTCGATGACGTCCACCGCATAGGTGGCACCGGAGAAGATGGAATCTAGGGAGGTCGTCAATCCGGCGGTCAGGTTCTTCGTCGACGTGGCGTCGGGCACCGACGAGGCCTTCGCGATCGAGGACCCCGCGTCGGAATCCGCAGCGTCGGAGTCCGTGGAATCCGATTCGACCGCGGACGAAGCGGCCTTGGAACCGGAGGGGGATGACCCACGCCAGACGGAAGTCACGGCGTGCCGTACCGTGGAGACCACCGTTGACAGCCGCCCATCCTGTACGAAGACATGAAGCACAAGAAGGACCACGAGAATGGCCGACAGAAGCACCATCGATCTCCGACGTCTATAGCGACGACGAAGGTCGGCCGTCACGCGTCCGTGCCTCGGTGGGCGCCCCGATCGCGGACTAGGGCTCCATTCCACTATCATCAGCCCCTTCCGTATCCGACGACGGCGACGATTCACCTTAACCGTTGGAACCTTAGAACCCCAAAAACGGCGAGTGCTGAGGGGACTCGGAAAGCCCTCTGCGACGAGTCTCCATATGAGCTGGGGGTTTTCTGGGAAATCGGAGAGCCCATCGGAATCCGGCATCGGAACCAGGAGCGCGAAGCGGAATCCGGGGCCACGAAGCGGAATCCGGGGCCGCGAAGCGGAATCCGGGGCCGCGAAAACGAGCCTCCTTCCTACGCGCCGAGCATGGCCAGCAGACTCTCGCGCGTCAGCGAGGATAGAGGCGCCACCGAATCCGACGAGGCCTGGTCCACGAAACGCGACGCGAGAACGGATTTGGCCTGCTGCAGCCGTATGATCCTCTCCTCAATGGTGTCCTGGGCGACCAGCCGGTAGACATCGACGTCACGCGTCTGCCCGATGCGGTGCGCCCTGTCGTTCGCCTGCTCCTGGGCGGCGGCGTTCCACCAGGGATCCGCATGGACCACCACGCTCGCGCCGGTCAGGTTCAATCCCGTGTTGCCGGCCTTCAGCGAGATGAGGAACACCGGGGTGTCGTCTGTATTGAAGGAGTTCACCAGATCCAGTCGCCGCTTCTTGGCGGTCGATCCGGTGATCACGTCGTAGGGCACCTCCAGCTGGTCCAGCCGCTCGCCGATGAGATCGAGGAAACTGGTGAACTGCGAGAACACCAGCATCTTCCGGCCCTCGTCGCGGCACGACGACACCAGATCGGTGATGGCGTCGAGTTTGGCGCAGTCACCCTGGGCTGCGACGACGGCATCGTCGTCCACCAGACGCGGGTCGCAGCACGCCTGACGCAATCGGGTGAGCTGCGCCAGAACCCGGATACGGCCCTCCTGCGTGAACGCGGAGTCATCATGCGAGATCGTCGCGCGAAGGCGCTGCTCCAACGCCGCGTAGAGGCGCCGCTGGGCTCCCTCCAGCCGCACGGTGATGACGTTGTCGATCTTGTCGGGCAGATCATCGAGGACATCGGCCTTGCGCCTACGAAGAATGAAGGGTTCCACAAGATTCTGCAGACGCCGCTGAGCCTCCTCGTCGCCGCTGATGATCGGCAGATCAAAGACCTCGCGGAAATGGGAGTACCGCCCCAGCATCCCCGGATCGAGAACGTCGAAAAGGCTCCACAGCTCCGCCAGCCTGTTCTCGATCGGCGTTCCGGTAAGCGCGAAACGATGGAGGGCGTCGATGGACCGCACCGCCCGCGCGGCCTTCGTGGTGTGGTTCTTGATGGCCTGAGCCTCGTCCAGAGTCATGCTCAGGAACGGCACTCCGTGATAATCGTTGACATCGCGCCGCAGAAGGTCGTAGGAGGTGACCATGACGTCGTACTTTTCCGCGTCAGCGAGGATCGACCGACGCGACGACTTGCTCCCCGCGACCGCCACCACACGAAGCTTCGGCGCGAACCGCGCGCATTCCGCCGTCCAGTTGTAGACCAGCGAGGCCGGGCACACGATAAGATGCGCATGCCGATTCCCGGACTCAGCGGCGGCCTGCGATACAGCGACCTGCGATACAGCGACCTGCGGTACAGCGATCTGCGGTGCGTCGGCAGCGGTGCGCCTCCTCTCCCCCGTGGACGGCGTCGGGGTGCGGGCCGCGAGCAGCGCCAGAAGCTGCACGGTTTTCCCCAATCCCATCTCATCGGCCAGCACACCGCCGAATCCCTTGTCCCACAAGGCGTTGAGCCAACGGAATCCCTCCATCTGATACGGCCGAAGGCTTCCCGAGAAGGAGTCGGGGATGCGATACGCGTCGGGGGCCACCTCCGTCAAAGGACGCATCGCGGCCCGGAACTCCCGCGACTGGTCGCCCTCGTCACAGTTCGCCGCGAGATAGAAGCCTTCGAACAGCGGAACATCCACCGAGCCGCCATCGAAATCCGACCGGTCAAGGTCGAGATCGGCCGAAACGCGATCGATGGATCGGGCATCGACGTTGGAGAGCTCCACGAACGAGCCGTTGCGCAGGCGATGGAAACGCTTCTTTCCACGCAACGACGCCAGAATCCCGGGCACGTCGGCGGGATCGACGTCGTCGGCGATCGGGGATATCTCCACCAGACCGGACGACAGCGACAACCCGTATCGGATCGTCACGCGGGACGACCTGGTCAGTCCATCGAACGCGGATGTGCAGAACACGGTGCCCACCCGTCTGAGCAGCGTCACCCCCTGGGTGATGAGCTCATGGATGGCCTCGTCATCGTCGTCGGGAATTCTGGCCACCGGACCGTCGGGACGTGGGAAATACTGGCGAACGGCCTCCACCGCAAGACGCTCCGTGGCCGTGTCCCGCTCGACGGGGTCGTCGGGGCGCGATCCGTCGAACACCGCGAAACGTCGTCGGCCATAGCGGGCCTGCAGATCGCATGTCACCCCGCTGCGATCACGGTCAAGATAGATCTCGATCACGCAGGGCTCCCGGCGCCGGCCGACGAGTTCGGGAGGGATGGTCGCCGCGATGATCCCGGTCCCGCCCTGGGGCTTCAGCTGAGGAAGCACGACGCGGGAGAACTGATCGACGTCGCCCGCGGCGACCGTCATGTCCGAGGAATCGACGGGACTGCAGAGGACGTCGATGAGATCACGATGCGATATGAACTCACGCCCGGCACGGTGTATCTCGATGGATCGCGCTGCGGGGTCCACGGCGTATCCGGCGTCCCGCACGACGACGAAACCACGGCGTCTGCTCGGGATGACGTCATCGATGCACCGCCGATGCGCGATGGTGTAGCTTCCCGGTGCCGCCTCCGGCCCCTCGGCCGGCGTGATGACAAGGCCCATATCCGGGTCGCCGTCGACCACACGCACCTGGACGTAATCCGCTGCCGCGCCGTCCTCGGGCGCATAGCCCAGCGTCGCGTCCGCATCGGTGTACAGGTCGAGGATCTCGCACGTCTCCTCGTCGGTGAGAAGCATGCCTCCACGGCCCGTCTGGGACGAGCGCCACGGATGGACGCCATATCCGCCGGACATCGCCCTGCGGATGGACTGCGCCCGATCGATGATGTCGATAAGCTCGCGCGACAGTCCGTCGAACATCCGGGATTCATGGACGAACGCCAGATGGCGCCCGTACTCCACCCTATCCCCGTCGCGAACGGCCGACAGAAAGGCGGACACGTCCTTGACCACATAGGACGCGCCGTCGCTTGAGGATATGCCGAGACGGACCAGCCATCCACCCTGGCCCCTGGACAGACGCGGTCGAAGGGTTATGCCACCCTCCTCGCGAAAATCGGGGGCATGCCCCGCAGGGCCCGAAGCCGCGTCGCCACTCTCATGGGACATCGCGCCCACGACGCGCAGAAGTCGGACCTGACGCTCATGCATCTCGTGACGCTCACGACGGGTCTCCTCCGACAGAAACCGCCGAAGCGCGACCGACGTGCCGGCCGACCGCGACCCACGCCGCGCGGGCACCGGAATGGACGTCCCCACCCGGGCGAAGGAGGCGGAATCGTCGTTGAAGGTGCGGACAAGAGCGATCACATGCTTGCACATGCCATGGTTGCGGGCCGCCGCGGGACACGTGCACTGCGATGAGACGATCGCGCCGGGATCCTCGTCGATGACGACCTTGACGGAATAGTCATCGGAGAACCCCTCGGCGACGCTGACCTGGGAACGCAGCACCAGCAGCCCGTTGTCGTCATATCCGCGGGTGAGGCCGTGAAGCCTGTGCGCGACGAGGATCTCGATGCTCCGCAGATACGCCTGTCCCCCGACGCGGCGCAGATCGGCGTCGGAGACGACCGCGTGCCCCGCGCCGGAGTCCTCGTCGCGCACGGCCCCATAAGTGGACGTCGCCGCACGCGATGGGAACCCGCGTCTCCATCCCCCGCGCGACCCAACCTGCTCCGCACGCCAGTCCTCTCCCATATCAGACAACCTCGCACCGCCCTTTCCGCGCAGACCAAGGATACGCGCGGACGTCTACGCACTCTTCCGGAAGCGAAGAATCCGGGACATCCGCGCACACGAATGCCATACTGTGGCTATGTCCGAGAACCATACCCGCAACAACACGAACCATGACGTCCACGATGCCGAGCCTCACGACGATTCCACGACGCGCGGCAACGAGCCCGCACACGCCCCCGGCGCCCATGACGCCGATGTCGACGCCACCGCCGACACCGCATCCGGACGGCGAACCGCCTATCTGGCCGGAGGATGCTTCTGGGGACTCGAGGCGTATCTCGGCCGCATCGAGGGCGTGACGGGAACCACCGTCGGCTACGCGCAGTCGACCATCGACTCGCCCAGCTACGATCAGGTGTGCTCGGGGTCCACCGACGCCGTCGAAACCGTCCGCGTCGACTTCGATCCCCGGCGCGTGACGCTCCGCACCCTGGCGCTTCTCATGGTCGAGGTGATCGATCCGTTCAGCGTCGACAGGCAGGGCAACGACGTAGGGCGCCAGTACCGTAGCTCCATGCTGTTCACCGACGACGAGCAGCGCACGGTCTATGACGGGGTCGTCGATCGCGTCGCCGCGCTGACCGGCCGGACGCCGGCGATCGTCGTGGAGGGCCTGCGCAACTTCTTCCCCGCCGAGGAGCACCATCAGAACTATCTGGACAAGAATCCCGGAGGATACTGCCATATATCCCTCGCCGCCATGTTCCGCGTCGCCGAGCGGCAGAGATGGGTCGAGAAGGCATGGTCGCTTGATCCCGAACGGTTCGCCGTGACGCAGCTCTCCGCCACGGAGCGCCCCTTCGACAACGAGTACGACCATCAGTTCTCTCCGGGAATCTACGTGGACGTCCTCAGCGGGACGCCACTGTTCCTCTCCAGCGACAAGTACGATTCGGGATGCGGATGGCCGGCGTTCTCCCGTCCCATCGATCCCGCGTCGCTGACGGAACGCCGGGATGACTCGATTCCCGGACGGCCTCGGATCGAGGTGCGGTCGGCGGGGACGGGCATCCACCTCGGCCACGTGTTCGACGACGGACCCGACGACCGGGGCGGCCTGCGCTACTGCATGAACTCGGCCTCGCTGAGGTTCATTCCCCGCGACCAGATGGCCGCCGAAGGATACGGCGACTACCTCGCGCTTCTGAATCAGCGCTGACCGCGGCGGCCGCCTGAACGACCGTTCCCACGGGCTCCTGCGGACGAGTTGGAACGCCGGGAGAACGACGGCCGTCCCGAACGCCGACCGCCGTCGCCGCCATCATGGCGCGGAGCGTCCCGACGGTCACGACCGCCGTCGTAACGGTCCGAACGGCCGCCACCGTCATGGTCGTAACGGCTGCGACGCTCCGTACGCTCCGTACGGCCATCCCCTGCGGATCCGTCGCGTGATCCGCGGCCGCGGCCGTATCCGCGCGAATCCCTGCGTCCATCGTCATCGCGAGAGCCGCGATATCCGTCACGGCGCCGATCACCGGAACCGCCACGATCCTCCCTGCGGTCGGATCCCTCATGACGAGGCCCGTCGCCACGGCCACGACCGCCACGCTCACCGTCACGCACGAAACGCGAGCCTGCGCGCGATCCACGGGAACCGCGGCGGGATCTCGATCCTCCCCCACGATGCCCCTGGCCACGGGCCACGGGAGCCGACGACAGCTCCCAGTCCTCCACCAGGGGCGCATGCTCGCCGACAAGCTTCTCGATCTCCTCGGATCCCGGAGTCACCTGCACGGGATTCACATGGATGCCGGCACGACGCAGCATCTGACGCGCATCGCGCTGCTGCTGGGGGAGCACCAGCGTCACCACATCGCCGGATTCGCCGGCGCGAGCGGTTCGACCCGAACGATGAAGGAAGGATTTTGGATCCTCGGGCGGTTCGGTCTGCACCACAAGCTCCACATCACTGACGTCTATGCCACGCGCCGCCACATCCGTGGCGACCATCACGCGCACCTCGCCGCTGGTGAAGGCGGCCAGATGCCGGTCTCGCTGGCTCTGCGACAGGTTTCCCTGCAGATCCACAGCCGGAATTCCCATCTGAACCAGCTTATGGGCCATGTTCTTGGCCTGGTATTTGGTCCGCGTGAACAGTATCCGCCGTCCGGTCCCCGACGCCAGCTGCCGGATCACCTCATGCTTGTTGCCCTGCGAGACGGCGAAGACATGGTGCGTCATGGTGTCCACCTGAGCGTCGGCCGAGTCGACGGCATGGACCTTCGCATCATGGAGGAACTTTCTGACGACCTGATCGACGCCATGATCCAGCGTCGCGGAGAACAGCATGCGCTGGCCCTCGGGATCGACCTGCGAGAGAAGACGCTCGACGGCGGGCAGAAAGCCCATGTCGGCCATCTCATCGGCCTCGTCCAGGACAGTGACCTCCACCGACTCGAGACTCAGAAGCCCCTGCCGGAGCAGATCCTCCAGCCGTCCGGGACACGCCACGACGATGTCGGCTCCGGCGCGCAGCTCACGCACCTGGCGGCTCTGGTTGACGCCGCCATAGACGGTGGCCGTGCGCATGCCGTAGACCTCGGCAAGGGACCGGATGACCTCG
This sequence comes from Bifidobacterium minimum, assembly GCF_000741645.1. Lineage (GTDB taxonomy): Bacteria > Actinomycetota > Actinomycetes > Actinomycetales > Bifidobacteriaceae > Bifidobacterium > Bifidobacterium minimum. The sequence goes on along the minus strand of NZ_JGZD01000009.1, from coordinate 276,072 downwards.
TCGACCTGATTGGCCAGCTCGCGGGTCGGCTCAAGAACCAGTCCACGCGGATGGGGCAACGGCCCGCGGGAACGTCCTCCACGGGAGTCGTCGCGGGCGCGGCGGGCCTCCTTCATCGCGGATGCGCCCATATCCTCGGAGCCCAGACGCGCGACCATGGGGATGGCGAAGGCCAGCGTCTTGCCGGAACCCGTCCGACCACGGCCCAGCAGATCACGTCCCGCCAGCGAATCGGGGAGGGTGTCGGCCTGAATGGGGAATGCGCTGGTCTTACCGTCATCGGCAAGAGCCGCGACCAGCGGGTTGGGGACGCCTAGTTCGGCGAAGGAGACGGGTTGAACGTCATCGTCGGCATGGGAGGATGACTGAGAATCATAAGGAAGATTCGGCACGATAGCCTTTCACATTACATGTCAGACCATAGCGCCGAATGCGCTGGCCTGTGAACAAACAATTAAGCATATCAGATACGCGGTATATACGCATTTGGCGTATACGCATACGCGCCTGACGCGCTCGGCCGGGTTCCCGATCCAGCCGGCCGCCACCGTCGGACCGTCCCGAACGGACCTCAACGATATGCGCGAAAGGCCAGATCCGCCGCAAGCGCCACACCGGCCGCCACCGCGGCCCCTCGCATCACCCTTGCGGGAATCCGGCGCGTGATGGGCGGGGCGATGTAGCTTCCCACAAAGCAGCCGATCCCCATCACGATGGCCGCCGGCCAATCGACCACGCCGCGCGTAAGGAAAACGATTGTGGCCGTCACGTTCGCACCGGCCCCGATCACGGTTTTGAGGGCGTTGATCTTATGGAATGGACCGACACGGCCCGCATCGAGCACGGCCAGGACCAGGGTTCCGGCTCCCGCGCCAAAATATCCGCTGTACACGGCCACGGCCGATACGGCCAGCCACACCCACCATGAATCCGAGGACAGCGGGCGGACTCCGTCACCATCCGGAGAAATCATCGCCGATCGGCCGTCCTCGACCGTCCGTGACGGCAGGAAACCGTCATCCCCGACCTGCGACAGCTGTCTTTCGGCATCACGGACGGCCTGCTTCGACTGGCTTCTGCCGCGCGGATTCACGGCGATGACGACGGCGCTGAGAAGAATCAACGGGGGAACCGCCAGTTCGAACACCCTGGGATCGAAGCCCAGAAGCAGAAGGGCACCCACCACGCCGCCGATCGATCCGATAAGAACATACGTGATAACGCGCAGGCGCTGCCCGCGAAGCTCGGCCCGCGCCCCCAGGACGCCGCCGATACCCGTTCCGATGACGCCCACGGTGTTGGTGGCGTTCGCCACCACGGGAGGGATGCCCAACGCCAGCATCGCCGGATAGGAGACCAATGACGACGCACCCACCGCATATCCCAGAAAACCCGCGCCGATACCCGCCACCAGCACCACAAGAAGCGTCAGAGCCGACAATCCCGTCACAGGGGAACCACCTCCACGCCCATCGGCACCATCCGGTCATACGAAACCGGCACCGGGCCCTCCGGCACATCCGTTCGGCGAACTTCTTCGGACATTACACCGGCAGGCGGCGCCGGCAGGCACGATGCCCATGTCCATGCGAACCCATGTCCATGCGAAATGCGGGGTTCCGCCCAAGGCGCACAACACGCGGGCGAGTCATGGTGCAGAGTCATAGTGCAGACATAGTGCAGGCATAGTGCAGGCATAGTGCAGACATGACCATATTCCTCGGACGGGAGAGCCTGATGAACGAGAACACCGGAAACGACAGCACTGATGGCGGAAGCACCTCGAGCGGAGGCACCTCGGAAGCGGGCGCCGACTTGGGCACGCCATCGGCGGGCACGCCATCCAATGACGTCTATGCCATAACCGTCCGAGACCGGGACGGCCGCGAGCGCGACCTGTCCCAATGGCGGGGTCAGGTCCTTCTCATCGTCAACACCGCCACGGGGTGCGGGTTCACGCCACAGTACGAGGGGTTGGAGAAGCTGTACCGCACGTATCACACGCGGGGTCTGGAAATCCTGGACTTCCCCTGCAACCAGTTCGCCGGGCAGGCTCCGGGGACCGCGGAGGAGATCCATGACTTCTGCACGCTTCACTACGACACGACCTTCCCCCAGTTCGCGAAGATCAAGGTCAACGGAAAGGACGCCGGCCCACTTTACGTCTGGTTGAAAAGCCAGCCGGGAGCAACGGGACGGATCGCCTGGAACTTCACCAAGTTCCTCATCGACAGAACCGGCCGCGTCGTCGCGCGGTTCGGCTCGCGGACCACACCGGAGCAGATGGAACGGTCCATCGCCGCCCTGCTGTGATACGCCCCGCCTCATCCGCCTCATCCGTGACACGCACCCGCACCCGCGGATGCACCCGCGTCAGGCCGCCATCATCCCCGCACGCAACGCACGGCACGCGCCCGAATGGGAGGATCCCCCGGATCCCATGTAGGCCCGTGGGGGATAATGGAACGCGTATGTGACCAACCGCATTCCCGAAGGACGGAAAGACTGTGGCTGAGTTTATTGTTCAGATTGGTCAGCCTTCGTAATCATTGCTATTTCAACATTTCTTTGGCGTGTCTACTGACGCAAAATTGTGTCACCATCGTTTAGGATCAACAGTTGTGTCAAGCCTGTGTCATCTACTTCGCTTGTAAGGCAACGCATCGCTGGTGGCTTCCAAGCCGTCCGCGACCCACGCGGCATCAGTGTCCGAAAGCGAGCTGAACCACTTGTACAGATCGCCGGGCAAGAACTCGTAACGTTGACCGCATCTGACAAGCAAAGGTTTGAGCAAACCAGCCTCCCGCCAGTCCGTCAGCAAGACATCTCCTGGCTCATTCCAATTGATGTTGCCAGTGACTTTGACGATGATACCGAACACGCCACCGTCGTCGACTTCAGCGATGACGACCGGGCGCGTTTTGCCGACGCCTGGATGATCCTAGGGTGAGTTTACACTAGTTGGGTTTTGGCTGGTTTTTTCAGGTAGACGGCGATGAGGATGAGCTGGAGGTCGGCGAGGAAGGTGGCGTCGAGCCTGTCGTAGCGGGTGGAGGCCTTGCGGTGGTGCTTCATGCGGTTGAAGACGCGTTCGACCATGTTCCGCCCCTTGTACGCCTCCCTGTCGTAATCCCATGGGGCAGTACGGTTCCTCTTGGGCGGCACGGCTGCCGCCAGGCCGAACGACTCGGCGGCAGCCGGGTCGGATCCCCCTCGTACGCGCGGCCCATGAGCGGGCGCGCGCCCATGAACGCGCCGAGCGCGGCCATCGAGCGGCGCCCGTGGGCCGCGTCGTGCTCGTCGCCCGGGCTCAGATGGATCTCGACGAGCGTGCTCTCGCCGTCGGATACCACGCGGACTTTGGTGTTCCGCCCTCCCTGGGAGACGCCGACGGACCGGGAATCCCCTTTTTCGGCGCCCGGCCGCGTGCTAGTGGACCTTCACGCCCGTGGAGTCCATGGCGGGCACCCGGATCTCCACCCCGACGATCCGCTCCTCCTGCAATGCCGTGAACAGGCGCCCTGTCGCGCCGTTCCTGGACCAGCGGTCGAACCGCTGGCAGACGGTGACCCACTTGCCGTAGCGCTCCGGCAGGTCCCTCCACGGGGCTCCCGTGCGGCACATCCACAGCAGGGCGTTGACGAACGTGTAGTTGTCGACCGCCACGTTGCCGCGCTGGCGCGGCAACAGATGCGCGACCCTCATGAACCGGTCAAGCGTGAGGTCATACCTCGGCGTACACATACGGCAATTTCACGCAAAACTTAAAATAGGGCCTTTCACTGTTTGGTGTGGGTAAGCCATCCGGTAGGTGATGACGGCGGGGTAGTTTGGGTGGCATGGATACCACGATGTTGTCCACCGCCGCCCTGCAACTCGCCGACCCGTGGAAGGTCATCGACGTGTCGTTCAGGGACGCGGCTCGGTGGCAAGCGGGAGCTGCGCATCACGGTCGGGTACGGTACCGGCTCCCGGTTCCATTGCCCCGAGGCGAAATGCCGGGAGGAGTCATGCCCGGTTCACGACACGGCGGAACGCACGTGGCGCCATTTGGACTTCTTCCAGTACGAGGCCTACATCCACGCGCTCGTGCCGCGCGTGGCCTGGCCGGCCCATGGCGTCAGGACGGTTCCGGTGCCGTGGGCGAGGCCGGGCAGTGGGTTCACGCTCCTGTTCGAGGCCATGGTCTCGCCAAGACGCAGCCGGTGGCGGACGTCGCGGCGCAGGTCGGCGAGCACGACACGAGGCTGTGGCGGTTCATCCGCCATTACGTGGACGAGGCCAGGCTCTACGAGGACTACACGGGCGTGGAGGCCATCGGCATCGACGAGACCAGCCGCAAAGGCCACAGGTACATCACCGTGGTCGCCGACCTGACGGGGCGCAACGTGGTCTGCGTGGTCCCCGGCAAGGACTCGAACACCGTCAAGGAGTTCGCGCGGGACTTCATGGACCACAACGGCGACCCGGACAGGGTCTCCCCGGTGACGTGCGGCATGAGCCCGGGGTTCGCCAAGGGCATCCGCGAGCGCCTGCCCCACGCGCATAGGATCATCGACGAGTTCCACGTCATCAAGCACGCCAACGAGGCCGTCGACAAGGTCGGGAAGGCCGAGGCCGGGGACAGGCCGGTGCCGAGGAACACGAAGTACGTGTGGCTCAGCACCGAGGCGGGCCTGACGGATCCGCAGCTGGAGGTCAAGCGCAACCTTGCGAAACAACGGTTGAAGACCGCACGGGCGTGCGGGATGCGCGAGACCCTGCAGGACATCTACGCCGACAGCGCCAGCCGGATGGAGGCGGAGGCGGGGTTCAAGTCGTTGTGCTCATGGATGATGCATTCCCGGTTGGAACCGATGCAGGCCCTCGCCAGACAGTTCCGCCGGCACTGGGACGACATCCTCGCCTGCTTCGACCACCCATACACGAACGCGATCCTCGAAGGGCTCAACAGCATCATCCAACACGTCAAGACCCGCGCCCGAGGCTTCAGGAACATGGACTACTTCTCCACCATGATCTACCTGACCTGCGGCAAACTCGACCTCAAAACAGTCACCGCCTGACCGGATTTACCCACACCAAACAGCGAAAGGCCTTAAATAGGGTAAACACACCCTAGTATTCGACCCACATGAGCCACACATCATATGGCCTGATATCAGGCGTTGTCATAAATCGCATCCTCGGGATCATCCCAATCGGCGGGCATGATCGCACGTCCGAACTCAGAACGATCGAACCTGCGCACGGTGTTGACCTTGACCACACGGCGAGGCCCGTAGCCGGCGGCGACACAGCCGGAGAGATACGCGCCAATCAGCGACGTGAGGTTCTCACCACGGCTCTGCGCGATCTCCTTGGCCTTCTTATACACAGGCAAAGCCTCCACAGCCGTCATCACACACCACCTTTCGACACATTCCTCATTGTATCCGCCAAACTCTCGGAGCATTTCCTTGCAAGCAGAATCCCAATCCATAGCAGATTGATCACAAGCCTTCCAGCCCATAGCACCGCCGGGTGCGGGTCACCAACTCGGCGGGATCGATCAGCCCCCTCGCGTAATCCCTGGCATCGTCCGTGAATGCAACGGAAACGGCACCGCCCTCCATCTGCATGGAGTGAACGGCCAGAGCAATATCCTTTGACCCGATCATTGAGACACTCACCCGACATCGCATCCATCTCATTCCACAGTCACCATTATGTCCCATTGTATGTCGCGCAAATCCAACATACGTAACTCCGTTGTCTAAATAAAAGTGCAACACCCGTTAGATTGGAGATTGGGGGCTGCGGACGTTTTCTTGGAGATTGAGCGAAAGGATTTTCGTGTGTTCAGTCTTGAGGAGCGGGAACGTGCGGTGGAGTTGTATTTCACGACTTCGATGACCACGGCCCAGATAGTCGAGAATTTGGGTTATCCGACCAGGCAATGCCTGGAACGGTGACTGGCGAAGGATCCCCGTTATGCTGGGAACGTGAGGAAACCCATCATCCCGTTGGAGACACGGCAGAAGGCGATCGAGTTGGTGCTGGGCGGCATGCGGCAGAAACAGGCTGCCCGTGAGCTCGGCGTGAGCGCAGGCGCCGTGAACCATTGGGTCAAGATGTACCGCGAGGGCGGAATGGCCGCTTTGATCCCCGAAAACAGGAACGCCGCGCAGAATGGCAAACCGGCCTGCATGCCGTTCGGCCGGAGCGTCGATGCCGATGGCGACGACAGGGAGGCGTTGCGCCGCAGGGTCGCCAATTGGAGTTGGAGAACACATTGATGGGGGTGGTGGACGTCGTAAAAAAGACCCCGGCGCCGACCTGAGGCGCCTGTAGAACCAGGAGAAGACGATTCTGATCGACCGGATGAGGCCGATGCATTCGCTCAACTCGATGCTCTGCTTGCTCGCCATCGCGCCGAGCGGCTGCCACTACCACCGCGTCAGACTCGGCGTTGACAAATACGCCGGGCTCAGGGCTGAGGTGACCGACGTGTTCGCCGCCTCCAAAGCCCGTTACGGGTACCGCAGGATCAAGGTCGAGCTCAAGACCGGAGTCTCGGAGAAGGTGATCCGCCGAATCATGGCCGAGGACGGGCTCGTGGCGCATGCGTCCGGACGGCGCAGGTACGGTTCCTACGAGGGCGAGACGACTCCAGCGCCCGGCAACCTCGTAAACCGGGACTTCACCGCCGAACACCCCAACGAGAAGTGGCTCACCGACGTCACCGAGATCAAGGCATCCGACGGCAAAGTCTATCTGTCGCCGATGATCGACTGCCACGACGGCAAGATCGTCGCGTACACAGCCGAGTTCAATCCCAACGCGGGGCTCACCAACCGGATGCTGGAGAAAGCGGTCGCAGCGCTGCCCGAAGGTGCGCGGCCCCTAGTCCATTCCGATCGCGGGTGCCATTACCGGTGGCCGGATGGCTGGGGCTCATGGAACGTTTCGGCTTGACGCGTTCGCTGAGCGCTAAGGGCTGTTCCCCCAGACAACGCCGCCGCGGAGGGCTTCTTCGGCAGGATGAAGACCGAGGCCGTCTACCCCGAGCGTTGGGAAGAACGCACCCGCAATGAAGTGCTCGATTTGATTGGTGAGTACATTCACTGGTACGACCATGATCGCATCAAGCAGTCGCTCGATTGGATGAGCTCGGTACAATACAGGCAAAGCCAAGGAACGGATGCATGACCATCTCCAAGAAAACGTCCGCAGCCCTTCATCGATGCCGTATCACGCGCTACCCGCCGTGAATGTGACATATGCCGTACCCGACCCTACCAAGGCATTCGTGACAGCGTGCAGACCGGTAGACAAAAGCAAGGATTCGGACACCACCACCCTATTCCATAACGCGCATGGCCCCGATTGTACGGGGTGCAATCGGGGCCATGCGTTGTGGTCATGATGGCGTCACGTCATCACCGACCTGTCGCACCGTGCAGATACGGAGGCGTTCCGGTGATGTCGCCAATCACTGCGTCTTCGGCAAGTTGGCGAGCGACTGCTCGATGCCGTCGAGCGGATTGGCAGGCGTCACGGACCGGGCATCTGCCTGCGACGGCACGTCGGTGCCTTGGAAATCAACCACTTGCCCATGCACGATACTGAAGACGCCCCAGATGTTCTGGTCGCTCCAATCCGCGGGAATGGTGTACGTCTTTATCAACGTATTGCCTTTCCACAGCTCCACCTTGGCACCGGAAGTGTTCAGCGGCGCCTCGCCGGAATAATTGTGCAGGTAGTAGTTGTAGGTGCCGTTCGAGTTGACATCGAAGGTCAACGTCTCCGGACCGTAACTCGTGGTGTCATCGTGATCAAGCCATGCGATGCGGTTGCCGTTCGCATCATAAGCGTCCTTGTTACCGTAGTACACGTGGTAGGGGGCCGACGTGCCATCAGAACCCACCAAGTGGGAATCCTCGTCACGAGGCTTCTCGCCCCACGACAGCACCGCCTTGTATTCGGTGGTCGACGAAGTTGGCGGAATCATATTAATGTTCGCCGCCTCGTTACCGTCAACCGTTATTTCCGACTCATAGTCGGTATATCCGAACTTAACAGCAGTCAGCTGGTACTTGCCATCCGGAACCATGCCCAGCAAGTACGAACCGTCAAACCCTGAATACTGTCCAAACGTCTGTTGCGAGTTCTCAGTGTTCACCAATTTGACGTAAGCGCCGGAAATGGGAAGACCAGTAACCGCGCTGGTTACTTTGCCCTGTACCGTGCGGAGCTCCAAACCTCCCTCGGAACCACCGCTACCACTGCCGTTACCGCCATTACCCGGCTCGGGATCCGTGGAGCACGCCCCGAAATTATGCAACTGGATGTTGATTTTTTCAAGATCGAAGGTCTTCTCCCAACTCGCCACTTCCAACTCGGCAAGTTTCTTATCGATCACCGGCAGTTTAAGAACCACGGATGCGGCGGCCTTAACCTTCGTGCTCTGATCGACCACCAGCGAAGCAGTCTGACGATCGTTGTCATCCTTTTCGACCGTCACCTTGATACTGGGCTTATACTCAGCACTCATCTCGACCTTGGGACCAGCAGTATCGTACAGCATGATTTCAGGTTCGAGGCTGAGCTTGACCGGCGAAGCCGCTTCGACAGATGCCGAGACGTTGCAGGGATTCTTGAAATCCACATCTTCGCTTGGATCGGAAATCAGATACCATCCACGATCCTTGGAATAGGCAGGCCCCACTTCGAAGCCGCGCTTGATCTCAACAGCGTAGCTGACCTTGCCCTCAGCAGTAATCGTGATTTCAAGGTTCAGCGGGATGGAAGGTTTGATTACCACCGGGACCGGCCCCACGGTGAATCTCACCGGAGCCGGGCTAATCTTTGCCAATTCCTTTTTGAAAGGCTTGGACTCGTAGGAGGCGAAAAGATCAACAGAGGGCTTGGCATCGAGCTCACCGAAGACAGCGGCCTTAAACTCCTGCAACTCCGGGTCGGGAAGGAACCAATTCCAGTCGCATGTCACCTTCAACTTGAAGCGTAGACCGAATTTCGCACTAGCCTCAAGCGCAAGCTTGACGCCTGCGGAAAGCGAACTTCCATCCGTGTCGGTGTCATTGCCACTGTTGTTATTGCCGTTGCTTTCCTCGTCATCGTCGTCGCCCATGCAACCGTTCGTCACAGTGTCATCGGCGTTGGGATTACTATTCTCTGTCTTCGCAAAAGTCCACGAGCATGAGACGGAGACCCCGGCGGAGGATTCAAGTTCCTCGCTTCCAGAGCTACTCACACGGCTCATACGATAAGCCTGAGCCTGAGTTTTCGGTACCTGCGCATCGGTGATGGTCGCTTGTACCGGACCATCGTCGCCCGCCGGTGTTTCCACCTGCGTATCGTTATCGATAACGGCTTTATCCTGCGCAGTATCCGTCTGCAGAATCGCTTCCGTCAGCGAGCCGAGTTCGGTGGTCACTACCCAGCCGGCATCGGTGTGCTCGATGGCCTTGACACGACGCAGGAACCCTTCGGGCGCATTGTCGGTTACGCCAGCCACGATGATGTCACCGATGGCGAAGGTGGGTTCGTTGGCGAAGGTCACGGTGTTGTCCGTCAACGCCAGCACCGGGTTGGCGGCGAGCGCCGCTTCGTCGAGCACCTTGGTTTCGGATGCGAGCACGGTATCGTCCGCATCCGGCAGGGTGACGTTCACCTTCACCGAAGCATCATCCTTGGCATCGCCTCGGGTTTCAGCCACAGCTTTGTAATCAACGTCGCCACTGTTCGGCGCAGCCACGTTCAAGTTCCACCTCGCCTTGCCGGTGGCGTCGTACTGCACAGCAGCTGTGCCGATCAACGTGCCGTTGCCGTACACCTTCACGCTGTCGACGGCAGCATCGGAAGTCACCGTACCGGTGAGTTCCACGTTGCCTTCTTGTGCAAGATCAACCGCACCATTGTTGGCGTTGGAGGCTTCGATGGTCACGTCGGCCGTACCGCCTTGCACCGCATCGCCCAAAACATCACCCAAGGCGAGCACGTGGCCGGTAATGGCTTCGCCGCGTGCAGCCACGGTGGCCGCGCCCTGCGGATTCTCCACGACTTCAAGCTGCGGCAGTGCACCGTTCGACGCATCAACCACTACGCCATGGGATCGTCCTCGAATGCTTTCGCCAACATCCACGAAGGTACGCTCGCGCTGTGTTCCGTCGGCCAGCGAAGTATCCTGGCTGGCGCTGACCAAGGCGACGGTGAACTGCTTATCCGCGGAACCAGGCAGGTTCACCGACCCGTTGGCGGTGTCGGTGGCGGAGATCTTCTGCCATGCGGCGTTCGTCGCGGGCACGAAGCTGCCTTTCACGTTCGCGTGTTCGGTTTGGGCGGCCGAACCACTGACCCAACCACGCACCGTCAGCGTCGCACTGCCGCCAACGGAGGAAGTCACGTTCACCGCACCGGTTTGCGCATCGGGCACCACAATGGTGGAAACGAGGCTACGGCCGGCAGGCAATGAAAGCTGCTGACCACCGAGCGTCACATTGCCTGCGGCCGGCAGGGTGATGTCCGCAGTGACATATGCTGCGCGCACATCGTCGGAGGGCACGCCGCCCAAACCGTTGATGGCGACCGGGGCAGCCGTTTCGGCCAGCGCGACTGCTGCGCGGGTGGTCGGCGTAGCCAGAGCCTTGGTCATGCCTGGCGCGTTTTCGGTATCCGCAAATGTGGCAAGTACTTCCACGCGTATGGTGGCGTCATGATCTGCGGCAACCGCGATTGTACCGTTTGATACGGGGGCGAGCACCGTGGCCGAAGCATCATGTCCGGATGTGACGCTCAGAGCCGGAGTGCCAGTCACATTCACCACCGTGTCTTGCGCGGCACCGAATACGCTGACGCGTACCAACGCAGATTGTTTGCCCGCCAAACCTTTCACCGGTACGGTGCCCTTGACGGCGATGGTACGTCCGACGGCGCTTTCCACGGCGGGCACTCGGCTGAGCACCTGTGCGGAGATGCTGCCTGCGGTTGGGGTGATGTTGGCGGCGTACGCCTTGTTCTTTGGCACCATCATGAAGCTCATGGATGCGGCAAGTACCGTGGCTACGGCCACGGCAAATCCTTTACGAAGCGTTGTCATGTTCATCGACGCACCGCCTTTTCGGAAAAGGCTGCGAGCAACGCTTGGCCACGACCGAATTTCTTCAATACCAATCCGACACCGACCAAGCACAGCATGGCGAAGACGATGACCATCACGGCGCTACCGGTTTTTCCCATCCGGCCGTTGAATCCGGAAGAATTCGAAGCAGCAGGGGGAACATTCGCACCCGGGCCTGGCTTGGCAGGCTTGGGAGCAACAGGGCGTTCTGCCTTCTGCAAGGCGACATGGGAAGCATAAGCGGCGAGCACGTTGCCGTCTGCATCAACGGCGGACTTAGCACCCCGGCGAGTTCTAGTGATCGTTGCAACACCTGACCTACCGCAAGGAGGGTCAGGTGACCAGGGACTATCTCATTAAGTGTGTAACTGGCGGTTTTCATTATTGGTTGTCTCCGTCCGGCCAGCGGTCGGCGAAGGTGATGGCGAACGCGTTCAATGCGGGCTTCCATCGTGTCATCCATCGTACCTGACCTCTGCCGGTCGGGTCCAGGGAGCGGACGGTCAGGTAGAGGCATTTGAGGGCGGCCTGCTCGTTGGGGAAGTGCCCCCTGGCGCGTATGGAGCGGCGGAACCGAGCGTTCAGACTCTCGATCGCGTTGGTCGAGCAGATGACCTTGCGGATCTCCACGTCGTAGTCCAGGAATGGAATGAACCGTTCCCACGCGTTGAGCCACAGACTCCTGATAGCCGGATACTTCTTTGACCAGTGGTCGAGCATCTGATCGCGTGCGGTCTCGGCCGCCGTTGGTGTGGCGGCAGTGTAGATGGGTTTCACGTCGCGTTTCAACGCATCCCAGTCCTTCTTCGACGCGTACCTGAACGTGTTGCGCATCAGGTGGATGACACAGGTCTGCACGATCGCCAGCGGCCAGACCGTTTCCACCGCGTCGGGCAGGCCCTTCAAACCATCACAGACAAGGAAGAACACGTCCGCCACACCCCGGTTCTTCAGATCAGTCAACACCGAAAGCCAGTATTTCGCGCCCTCCGACGCGGGTGACCCCCAGATGCCGAGCACGTCCCGGTTACCATCCAGGCCGACGCCGATGGCCGCGTAGAACGCCCGGTTGGCGACCTGCCCGTCACGCACCTTGACCACGATCGCGTCGATGAAGATCGCCGCATACACCTGGTCCAGCGGCCTCGAGGACCACTCGTTCATCTCCTCGACCACCCGGTCGGTGATCCGGCTGATCGTCTCCTTCGAGACGGACGCCCCGTATATCTCCTGGAAGTGCGCGCTGATCTCCCCGGTCGTCAAACCTTTCGCGTACAGGGAAAGCACCACCTCATCCACATCATTCAAGCGGCGCTGCCGTTTCCTGACGATCACCGGCTCGAACGAGGCATCCCGATCACGCGGCACCGTGATCTCGACCGGGCCGACCGCATCGGTCGTCACCGTCTTACTCGTGGTGCCATTACGTGCATTCTTCGCACGACCGTCCAACGTTTTCTCGTGCTTAACGCGACCGAGGTGCTCGTTCATCTCCTCGTCCAACGCGGTCTCCAGCACCGTCTTGGTGAACTGCTTCAACAGGCCACGCGGCCCAGTCAACGCCAGCCCTTGCTCCCTGGCCTGGCGCACCAGCTGCACGGCGGCATCCATCTCCGCCGAACGCGTCTGGTTCTCGTTATTTTTGGCTGTCATACCAGCCATTGTCTCAGTCGGCATACTCACCGGCCTTCCCCGCCAATCAACACGATCGGCGATCAAAGCCAGTTACACACATAAATGGACAGTCCCGGTGACCAGGAGCCACCGAAACGAAGACCGTGGCGGGGAACGCCGTTGGACGTTCAACGGCGTCGAATATCCGACGAGGAAGCTGATGTGCGCGGCGAGGCGCGAGGAGTACGTGCGTCTGCTGGACGAGGAGGGCATGAACTTCACCCAGGCCGCCCATGCGGTCGGGGTCTCCAAGCGCGCCGGCAAGGTATGGCGCAACGGGCGCACCCGCGCCACCGGGAGGAACGAAAAGGCAAGCATGGACTGGTATCGTTCCACCATGGACAAACCCAAACGGATCCACGCGCGCTACCTCAATCAGGAGGAGCGCATCCTGATCGCCGACCGGCTGCGCCTGGGCGATTCGATCCGCGCCATCGCGCGGCTGCTGGGCCGCGATCCCGGCACGGTCAGCCGCGAGGTCGAGCGCAACAGGAATCCCGAGTCCGGCGATTACGAGCCCTACCGGTCCCAGCAGAAGGCGGCTGACCGGCCCAAACGGCCCAAACCGAGGAAGGCCGCCGAAGGCACGCCGTTGTGGAGGGAGATCCTCGAAGGACCTCGCAGGCATTGGAGTCCCGAGCAGATCGCCGGCAGGCTACGTGCCGACTTCCCGGATAATGGGATATGCACGCGAGCGTCGAGACGATCCACCAGGCCATCTACCTGCAGGCCAGGGGCGAACTCAAGCAGGAGCTGAAACGCGCCATGGGGCAAGGCCGGACCAAGCGCAAGCCACAGGGCGACGGCGGGCGCAAACCCCGGTTCCGCGAGCCCATGGTCATGATCGGCGAACGGCCGGCCGAGATAGAGGACCGCGCCGTGCCCGGACACTGGGAGGGCGACCTGATCACCGGCGCCAAAAACCAAAGCGCGATCGGCACGCTCGTCGAGCGCACCACCAGGTTCACGATCCTGCTGCACCTGCCCGACGGGCACGACGCCGAACACGTCCAACAGGCCATCATCGACAAGATGCAGCACCTGCCCAAACTCCTGCGCAACAGCCTGACCCGGGACCAGGGAAGCGAGCTCGCCCTGCACAAACGGATCACCACGGCACTGGACATGGCCGTCTACTTCTGCGGCCCGCACTCCCCTGGCAGCGCGGCACTAACGAGAACACCAACGGGCTCCTGCGCCAGCGCTTCCCCCCAAAGGCACCGACCTATCCGCCTACCCGGAGGACTACCTCGACGCGGTCGCCGAGGAACTCAACGACCGGCCACGCAAAACCCTCGGCTTCATGAAACCAAGCGAGAAGATCATCGAACTGCTCGACGCCGCGTGACAACCCCAACAACCGACAACGCGGCCATGGAAGGCCGCTCAAACCTCAGGTGTTGCAACCACCACTAGAATCCACCGTCTGGCGGACAGACGATGCTAAAACCACGGCTACCATGGCTCATGTTTTATGAGCATGCCGTTGAATCAGACCCCACTCCACTGTTGCGGCATGACGATGGGATATGGGATAATCCACAAAGTGCTTTTGCGTGGACAGACACCAGGATGACACGGGAAAACAAACGGCGGATGACACAAAACGGGCCGTCCGGGACACCCCGTAGACGGTTGTGTCATTTTAATTTGTGTCATTACGGAGTCCAGGTCCCGCAAAACGTTGGAAAATCAACGTTTCCTAAGTAGTTAGGTATTATATGGCTGAATTCATCTTCCAAATGATCAAGGCTCGCAAGGCCTACGGCGATCGGGTGATCCTCGACGACGTGACCCTGAGCTTCCTGCCCGGAGCGAAGATCGGCGTCGTGGGCCCCAATGGCATGGGCAAGTCCACGCTTCTGCGCATCATGGCCGGCCTCGACACGGTGTCGAACGGCGAGGCCGATCTGACCCCCGGATACAGCGTGGGGATCCTCCAGCAGGAACCTCCTCTTGACGAGGACAAGACCGTGGGCGAGAACATCCGCATGGCCTTCGGCGAACTCGCCGCCAAGGTCGAGCGCTTCAACAAAATCGGCGAGGAGATGGCCGACCCCGATGCGGACTACGACGCCCTGATGGAGGAGATGGGAACGCTCCAGACGCAGATCGACGCCGCCAACGGCTGGGACATCGACTCCCAGCTCGAACAGGCGATGGACGCCCTCCAATGCCCCGATCCCGACACTCCCGTGTCGGTGTGCTCCGGCGGCGAGCGGCGTCGCGTGGCGCTGTGCCGCCTTCTGCTGGAGGCCCCCGACCTTCTTCTTCTCGACGAGCCCACCAACCACTTGGACGCCGAATCGATCCTGTGGCTCGAACAGTTCCTCCACCAATACAAGGGTGCCGTCATCGCCGTCACCCACGACCGCTACTTCATGGACAACGTGGCGGAGTGGATCTGCGAGGTCGACCGCGGGCATCTGTATCCCTACAAGGGCAACTACTCCACCTATCTGGAGACCAAGGCCAAGCGCATGGAGATACAGGGCGCCAAGGACGCCAGGCTCGCCAAGCGGCTGAAGAATGAGCTCGACTGGGTCCGCAGCTCCCCCAAGGCCCGTCAGGCCAAGAACAAGGCCCGTCTGGAACGCTATGACCAGATGGAGAACGAGGCACGCAACAGCAAGAAGCTGGATTTCTCGGAGATCCAGATCCCGCCGGGACCACGTCTGGGCTCCCAGGTCCTCGAAGCCGAGCACATCCACAAGGCGTTCGGCGACCGGGTCCTTATCGACGACCTCTCGTTCACGCTGCCCCGCAATGGCATCGTGGGCGTGATCGGCCCCAACGGCGTCGGCAAGTCCACGCTGTTCAAGACCATCGTCGGCCTCGAGCCGCTGACGTCGGGGACCCTGACCATCGGCGACACGGTCAAGATCTCGTATGTGGATCAGAACCGCGAGGGGCTGGACCCCACCAAGAACCTCTGGGAGGCCGTGTCGGACGGACTCGACTTCATGGAGGTCGGAGGCGTCGAGGTGCCCACGAGGGCCTATGTGGCGAGCTTCGGCTTCAAGGGATCCGATCAGCAGAAGATGACCGGCGTCCTGTCCGGAGGAGAACGCAACCGCCTGAATCTTGCCCTGACGCTCAAGCAGGGCGGGAACCTGCTGCTGCTGGACGAGCCGACCAACGATCTGGACGTCGAAACGCTGGAGTCGCTGGAGAACGCACTTCTGGAGTTCCCCGGATGCGCCGTCGTGATCTCCCACGACCGCTGGTTCCTCGACCGCATCGCCACGCACATCCTCGCCTGGGAGGGCGACGACGAGCATCCCGCGCACTGGTACTGGTTCGAAGGCAACTTCCAGGCGTATCAGGAGAACAAGGTCGTCCGGCTCGGCGAGGAGGCGGCTCGTCCGCATCGTCTGCACCGCAAGTTGACACGCTAGACATATCCAGGCACGTCCCTGGCGTCATGTAACGAACGGCTGCCACGCCGCTGCGGAGCGACGACCGTTCGTTACATGACGCCAATCGTCCTTTACCTTGCCCCGATAGACTACGGATCATAAGGCCAGGGCGATTGGAGCCCGGCGACGCCGCACGCGACCGGACATGGACCTCCCGGAGATCCACGAACAGGAATCGAGGAACAGCATGACTGAAGCCGACAAGGCCACACCACTGACGCATGTGGCCCAGGTGCTGCGTTTGGGGGACCCCTCACGGTATCGCGACCATACCTACATCAACGGCGAAAGCCTCTACTTTCCGACGGGCAGGGTATATGGGGGACAGGTCATCGCCCAATCCATCATCGCCGCGTCGAAGACCGTTGAGGGAGACCGTCTCCCGCATTCGATCCATGGCTACTTCATCGCCCCGGGGGACATCCGTCAGGATCTCCTGTTCGACGTGGAGACGCTTCGGGACGGACGCTCCTTCTCCGCGAGACGGGTGAACGTCACCCAATCGCAGGGAGCCATCCTCACGGCCATCGCCAGCTTCCAGAAAACCGGACAAAGCGGCGTGGAGTTCGCCGATCCCATGCCCGAGGACACTCCCGACCCCGACACCCTCACCAGCGCGAAGGAGCTGATGGCCCCCTACGCCGGCAAATCGGCCTTCGCCGACTTCTACGCGCAACGCTCCCCCTTCGACATCCGCCACATCTCGCCGACCGTCATGCTGGGCGTGGACAAGGACAGCGTCGCCCGCGACAGCGGACGGCAGATGGTGTGGATGCGTGCCGATGGTCACGTGGACCTTCCGCAGGCCATGCACCGTGCCATGCTCGCGCTGCAGTGCGATCAGGTCATGATGGAGCCGGTCCTGCGCAGGGCGGGTCTGAGCATAGCCACGCCGGGGATCTCCTTCGCCTCATTGGATCATTCCATGTGGTGGTACCGTGACGTCGACATCAACGACTGGCTTCTCTACGTTCAGGACACCCCGACGGCCGCGCATGGCCGAGGCTGGGAACCGCCAAGGTCTACGACCGCGACGGTGATCTTGTCGCCACCATGGCGCAGGAGGCCATGATCCGCGTTCCACGCGACTAGCGCGGCGTGACATCCCTCGTCGCAGCACCATCCCTCGTCACGGCGGTATCCCTCGTCACAGTGGCATTCGTCGTCACGCCGCCATTTGTTGTCGTAGCGGCATCCGGCTGCGCGGCCGCACCCGATGAACGGGTGTCGCGGGAGGACATTCGGGATTCGACGCCTGCTGCCGTCCGGGTGATGGATTTCTTCCGCGGATCGATGCGATGGGGATTCTCCGGGCCATCCGCCGGAGGTATCTGGCACAGCCACTCACCGATGATGCCGATGCTCATATCCGCAAGGCAGACCGCCGCCGTGACCACGCACTGCGTGACCGCATCGCCGTAATAGGGCGCCTCCGACCGTCCCATCGTCATCAGGGCCTGCCCGCCATACCAGCCCAGCAGAGCCGCTCCGGCGATTCCCAGGGATTTGGCGAGAACGAGGGTCATCATCGCCTTGGCGGGGTCGAGGCGCGACCGGCGCTTCGCAGGATCGGTTGTGGCGTACTGGTGCACCTGGATGCACATCACCAGAACGACCACGCCAAGAATCGCGAGAACGATCGGAACGATCCACGGGGCACCGATAAGGGATATCCTCGACCGGTCATCGAGAGAGGCCAGACACACGCCTCCCCCAGCTCCCAGCGTCACCGCAAGGACGTAGTACCACCACGGTGTGCGTCGAGCCTTCATGGCGACACCTCTCCATCGTCGCGCGACGAATCCCGGAACACCCAGTCATCGGCCAGCATGCCCACGGTGTCGCTGTCACCGGACAATGCCAGAAGATACGACACGGGATCGCCATCCAATGTGGCGTTGACGTCCATGTCCAGCCAGGGGACCAGAACCACGGCGCTGTGTCGGATCGAATCATCCGCCAGACCATCGCCGGCATCGTCGTCACGCAGCGCGCCGCCGGCGGCCGCGCCCACGGACGATGCGCCGGTGCCGGAAGACGAGTCGGTGCCGGAGCCGGAAGAGAATCCGTCCTGCGGGAACGTCACGTCGATAATCCGTATATCGCCGTCGGTCCCCTCATGGGATCCGATGGCCCGAACGGCCTTCGCCAGTTCACGGACGGTCATATGCGTGGACAACGCGACGACCGTCGTCATGGAATCGGGCCCATCGACCGCGCTGACGTGATACAACGCGGATATTCCCTCGACCTGGTTCCCCGGTATCGCGTCAAGAGTGACCACCGCCGAACGGAAGAACCTCTCGGCGTCCGGGGCGCAGGAGATCAGCGACAGTATCGCCCGGCCATCACGGTCAGGGGTCTGCCGACCGGACCGCACCATTCCGACGGCCGCTCGGGACCGATCCGTCACGGAGGTCTCATGAGGACGCGGGGCATCCTCGCGGACACCCGCGGATCCGCCCATACCGCCGTCCACGTCACCGTCGCCGACAGTGATTCTGACGTCCACGTCGTCCGGCCCAATGGTTCCGACCACCGCAGCCATCGCCGGATCACGATGGGAGAGGACGACGGACGCCTCCAGTCCCCGGGCGAACCTCCGAATCACGTCACGCGTATCCGCAGTGCCGTGGACGTCCGCAGCGCCACCCGCCGCGGCGACACCCGCAGCACCGTCCACTGCGGCAACGCCCGACGAAGCATCGCCCATGACCGTCGCATCCCGCGCAACGTCCGCAAGAGACCGGGGATCGACCGTCAGAACCACCGTGGCCCTGACGACGGGATGGCCGTCACGGAGACGGATCACACGTCCCTCATCACGCTCATCATCGTCCATCGGATCATCGCCCGCCATGCCGGTCGTCACTCCCCGGCTTTCATCCCTACGGAGCGTTTCAACGATTCGGGAATCTCCACCGGCGGGAGATCCGACACGGGACGGTCCTTGCTGGACAGCCACAGGGCACGCTCGGGGGCCTTGCGGATCGTCGAGAATATCGTCGCGAGCTCCTTCTCGTTCAGCGTCTCCTTGAGAAGCAGCTGACGGACAAGCTCATCGAGAACATCGCGGTTCTGGCTGATGATCGTCCATGCCTCGGTGTGGGCGTTCTCCACAAGACGCAGAACCTCGTCATCGATGACCTGTGCGGTCTCATCGGAGTATTTGCGGGGCTGGAGCCCGTCCATCACCGTGGTCTGATCGTCATCGGAGGCCCATTGAATGGCGCCGAGCCTCTCGGAGAACCCGAACTCGACGACCATCTTCCGCGCGATGGCGGTGGCCTTCTCGATGTCGTTGGACGCACCGGTGGTCGGATCGTGGAAAACGACCTCCTCCGCCGTGCGGCCGCCCATCGCGTACGCCATCTGGTCGAGAAGCTCGTTCCTCGACTGGGAATACCGGTCCGTGGTGGGCATCACCGCGGTGTATCCCAACGCCCGTCCGCGCGGAAGAATTGTCACCTTCGTCACCGGATCGGTGTTGCGCAGCGCGGCGGCGACCAAGGCGTGACCGCCCTCGTGGTAGGCGGTGTTGCGCAGCTCGTTGAGCGCCATGCCCTTGGACTGCCGACGAGGTCCGGCCTGGACGCGGTCGATGGCCTCGTCGATGGCCCTGTTGTCGATGAGCTGGGCGCCCGACCGGGCGCAGAGCAGCGCGGCCTCATTGAGGACGTTGGCCAGATCGGCTCCGGTGAAGCCGGGAGTGCGGACCGCGACCATGTGCAGATCGACATCGGGCACGAAGGGCTTGCCCTTGGCATGCACCTTGAGGATGGCCTCACGTCCTTCCAGATCCGGGGCCTCGACCCCGACCTGACGATCGAAGCGTCCCGGGCGCAGCAGCGCCGGATCAAGGACA
Organism: Bifidobacterium minimum; assembly: GCF_000741645.1. Taxonomy (GTDB): domain Bacteria; phylum Actinomycetota; class Actinomycetes; order Actinomycetales; family Bifidobacteriaceae; genus Bifidobacterium; species Bifidobacterium minimum. Next base: position 255,992 of record NZ_JGZD01000009.1, on the reverse strand, counting down.
TCGGGCCTGTTCGTCGCGGCTATGATGATGAGGTTGGTGTCGTTGTCGAATCCATCCATCTCCACAAGCAGCTGGTTCAGGGTCTGCTCGCGCTCGTCATGCCCGCCACCCATGCCGGAACCGCGCTTGCGGCCCACGGCGTCGATCTCGTCGATGAAGATAATCGCCGGCGCGTTCTTCTTGGCCTCCTCGAAAAGCTCCCTGACTCGGGATGCGCCCAATCCGACGAACATCTCCACGAAGTCGGAACCCGCCATCGCATAGAAGGGAACGCCGGCCTCACCCGCTATGGCACGAGCCAGCAGCGTCTTGCCGGTTCCAGGAGGGCCATACAGCAGAACGCCACGAGGGATGCGCGCCCCCAGAGCCTTGTACTTGGAGGGGTCCTTGAGGAAGTCCTTGATCTCCTCGACCTCCTCGACGGCCGACTGCTCGCCGGCGACGTCGGAGAATTTGGTGGTCGGGGTCTTGCCCTCCAGCAGCTTGCCGTTCTTCTTGCCGCCCATGCCGAGCATGCCGTTCGCCCCGCCCATGCGGCTGAGAAGGAACCAGAACAGCGCGAAGAAGATGATGAAGGGCAGGATCGACGTGATCAGATAGCTCCAGATGCTCGTCTGCTGCATGCTGGACGTCCAGCCGTCGCTCGGATCCGCGCTTTGGACGGCCTTGACGATCTGGGATCCCTGCGCGAAGGTGTAGTAGAACTGGACCTTCTTGCCGTAGTCACGGCTTTTGCCCGTCGATGAATCGGTTTTCGTGTAGTTCTGGCTGAGCGTGAGCTTCACCAGCTGCCTGTTGTCGATGATCTCGGCATAGCTGACGGTGTTGCCGTTGAGAAGGGTCAGCCCGTCCTTGGTGTCGATCGTCTGGGATCCCGTCCCGGAGAACATCTGGAAGGCCGACAGGACCAGAAGGACAAGAACGACCACCCACAGCCACGGGGACTGCCAGAAGGGCTTCTTCTCACCTGTCTGAGGATCGTTTCCGCCACCGGTGAAGGGGTTGTGTCCGAAGGGATTGCCCCCCTGGGAGGGCTTGCGGCCACCGCCGTTGCCCTGCTGAGGCCCCTGTGGACCTTGCGGATTGGTCATGCCTGCACTCCTTGATACACATCGGGCTTGAGCACTGCTATCGAATCGAGGTTACGGAACCGCTCATTGTAATCCAGTCCGAACCCCACAACGAATTCATCGGGAATCTCATATCCACGGTATTTCACATGGACTTCGACCTCGCGTCGCGAGGGTTTCTCCAGCAACGCGAAGATCTCGACCGACGCGGCACCGCGGCGCCTCAGCTCATCCACCAGCCACGCAAGCGTTCTTCCCGAGTCGATAATATCCTCGACGATAAGAATGTGCCTCCCGCGAACATCGGTGGAGATATCCTGACGGATCGTCACGCGGCCGCTGCTTGTGGTGCCGGACCCATAGCTGGACAGACTCATGAACTCAAGGCCTACCGGGATGCTCACGGCGAGCGAGAACTCCGCCATGGTGTTCACCGCTCCCTTGAGCACACCCAGAAGAAGGAGATCCTTGCCGGCGTAGTCCCTGCTCACCTGCGCGGCGACCTCCGTGATTTTGTCATGTATGGCCTTGCTGCTCACCAGCTCGTGGTCGATGGCTTCCTGAACATCAGCGATTTGCATGCACTCCATCTTGGCACAGCCGAATGACGTGTTTCTGGCGAATGGCCGAATACTTGCTGGGAAGATGAACGGCCCCCTGCCCATGCCATCGCGTCACCAGAGCGTCGATGGCGGCGACATGCCGTGAGCTCACCGTCAGCCCCAGAAGGGACGCCGCCCGGACCAGCACCCTCGATCTGATGGCCTCATGCTCGTCGGCCAGCCCCGGAGCGTCGATGACGACCTCGGAGCCGGACGCGCCCACGATGGGCGTGACCACCCTAGCGGCGACCTCGTCCGCCCGGGAATCGAGATAATCCTTGTCGACCGCGCACAATCGGGCGCTTCTCGCCAGGTGGTCGACGACATCCGACCCGGTGAACCGCGAAAGATAGGGGATCAGCGAATGCCGGACCCGTGAACGCAGCGGATAGTCGGACGGAAGATCCTCGTCTCCGGGATGGTCGTCCCCATTGGTGGGGTCATCCCACCACGACAGGCCGACGTCCTCGCAGATCCGCGTGGTCTGGGCCCTTGTCAGCGACAGGAAGGGGCGGAGGAAGACGACTCCGTCGACGACGGACCTCTCCGGCATTCCGGCCACCCCGTCGATGCCATTGAGCCTCAGCATCCCCATCAGCACCGTCTCGGCCTGATCGTCGCGGGTATGTGCCAGAAGAATCGCGCAGGCCCCCCATAGGCGCGCCTGTTCACATAGCGCCCGATACCGCGCGTCCCGGGCGCAGGCCTCGATCCCCCGGCCATCGTCGACGACGTCGACGCCGATGACCCGAACCGGTTCCAACCCCCTGCCCGCACACTGGCGGGCGGCCCGGTCGCACACCTCCCGCGAACCGTCCTGAAGCCGGTGGTCGACGATGGCCGCCGCACAGCGCAGGCCCCTGGACGAGCAGACGATCGACGACACCGCGGCGAGCGCCAATGAGTCACGTCCGCCGGAGCACGCCACGACGACCATGGGGGCGTCTCTCTCGGGAACATGGCGTCCATGCTCGCGGAAACGCGGGTCACGATCCAGACCAAGGGAGTCGATCGCCGCATGGACGCAGCCCACGGCGGTCCTCAAGGACGCTGTATAGGTCATCGTGCGCTCACACTCCCGTCAGGGCGGAGCCAAAGGAGCCGATCGCCGCCACCGCCGCATCGTAGTCCTGCGGATCATTGACGATCACGGCGAACGCCAGAACGCCGCCGGACTTGCGCGAGACCGTCCCGACCATCGCCGTCACATCGGACAGGCTTCCTGTTTTGACACGGAGAAGGCCATTGGCCGCGGAGTCGGAGAACCTTTCGGCCGCGGTACCCACAAGCCCCGACACGGACAGTCCCTCGGCCGCCGCGGACACCCCATGCCGTCCCAGATTGCGCGACTGTACGGCCGCCAGCGTGCGGACGCTGACGAGCGATCCCGGAGAGAGCCCAGAGCAGTCGGCCATCGTCAATCCCGTCATGGAGATCTTCGACGCGCGAAGAACGTCCCTGACCGCCGTGACCGCGCCGGTGGGCGAGTTCTCCTCACCGACGTGCAGCGCAAGAAGCCTTCCGAACTCCTCGGCGAGGGTGTTGTCCGAGTGCCTGAGCATGAAGGCCATGATCTCGGTCAGCGTCGCCGAGTGGACGCTCGCCACCGGCCTGAGACCATCGTGGACCTGCCCCGATGAGGCCGTGCCCTCAACCGTGATCCCGCGCTCGACGAGACGCCGGATGAACACCGTCGTCGCATCCGACGCCGTGTGCGTGGACAACGGCGGGTAATCCTCGAAAACGTCCGGGTCGGAGGGAGTCTGCCCGGAGGACCATCGTCGTCCTCCATCGACCGCCATCGACGACACCGGCGTGTAGTACAGTCCATCCTCGTTGTTCTGTTCGATGTTCGTCGGCGAGCGGACGGAGCCGAAAAGGGAATCGTCCACCACAAGACGGACGCGGGAGATGCCCTTGCCCCGCAGCACCCGGGCGGTGCGGGTCGCCAGGCTGCCCAGTCCCGCGCGTCCGTTGACATGATCGGGATCGTCGTCACCGGACGACAGCAGCATGTCTCCATTGCCCTTGAGGATGATCGTCGGCGTGGAGTCGTCGGCGTGTTCGAGATACACCTGCGTATCGAGAGTCGATCCCATGTCAAGGCGGGACGCCGCGGCGAAGGCGGTGAGGGTTTTCAGCGTCGAAGCCGGTTGACGGGGGGAATCAGGATCGCGCGATTCCACGATCGTCCCATCCGCGGTGGCGACCGCCACGGAATAATCGTCGCCCAGTTTGCTGGTGGATTCAAACGCCTTGACGGCCGACCGCAACGCATTCTTATCGATCGATTTGGACAGATCGGCCTGCGGGACGGCGTCGGATACGGCACGGACCCCCGGCACATAGGAGTGGGAGCTGGACGACGCGGCACTGGTTCCGCGCACGGCGAGCACCCCGGGAACCAGACCCCGCGCGCCGGCCACCAGATACCCCGTCATGACCACGATCGTCGTCAGACATGACGCCAGCACGGTAAGCGCCCGCCGTCGCCTGGCGGAACGCGCCGGTGGATCCTCCTGATCGCCGGTTCGGCGAGCACGAACGTCACCCATCACGTCATCGTCCCTGATGCTCGATCGGCTTCCATTGCGCCTTCGAGAAAATGGCCTGGAAGGAGATCGGGACATAGCTGAACATATAGACGGGGAAGCTCAGCACGTAGGCGAGAAGCTCCTTGTTGCTGGCACCTATCCTGTCACGCTCGACGACGATCGTCAGGGCCGCCAGCCCCATCATTCCCAGAACGCTCATCAGTATTCCCGACGCCCATCCGACCAGCGCGCCCAGCTGGCTCGCCCAGGTCACGAAGCCGAACAGCGCGAAGAATAAGCCCAGCACCATGCGGACTATGGCGAGGACGGTGAACGGGCAAAGCAGCAGCGTGAAGTCGACCGCCGAGAAATCCCGTTCTCGCACCGCGCGCCGGATCAGCGCCGGGCCGTAATAACGGAACACCTGAAGGAACCCCTTGCTCCACCGCAGACGCTGACGCCAGCTCTGGCGGAAGGTCACCGGCTGCTCGTCATACAGGATGGCGGTGCCGCAGTATCCCACACGATCGCCGTGCAGCACCGAATCCATGGTGAACTCCAGATCCTCGGTGAGAAGATGGAACTTCCATCCTCTGTTGCGTTTCATGATCTCCCTGGAGAACATGAAGCCGGTTCCCCCGACATGGCAGCTCGATCCGAACAGCATCCGGGAGTTGTTGAGGAAGCGGGACTCGCGGATGAACCACAGCGCGGACCCCGAGGAGACCCAGTTGTCGGAAAGGTTGACGGAGTTGCGGTAACTCGTCAGAATCCGGAATCCCGATTGGAAGGCCTTGTTCATCTCCTCGATGTAGTGCGGGTCAAGCCTGTTGTCGGCGTCGAAGACGAAATAGGCGTCATAGACGTCCTCGAGGCCCTTGTCGATCATCTGGTCCAGAAGGTAGGTCAGGGCGTAGCCCTTGCCCACCTTGGCGGAGTCGAAGCGCTCGACGACATGGCATCCCTTGTCGCGCGCGACCCTGGCGGTCTCATCGGTGCAGTTGTCGGCCACAAGCCATATGTCGATCAGCTCGGAGGGATACGTCTGGGATCGTATGCAGTCGATGAGATTGCCGACGACGTTCTCCTCGTTGCGGGCCGAGATGAGCACCGCGTACCGTCTGTCCATCGGCGCGGCCGGGAAGGTGATCTCATGGGAGAACAACGACGCCAGTATGCACACCCCTTGGTAGATGATCCCCGCGCCTCCGACGACCATGAGAAGGACATCAAGGACAACCAGGAAAACCATCTAACGCCACCTCGCTCTGGGATTGCGCCCGTCATCGTCGGATTCCTCTTCGGCATCGGACCCGACCTCACCATTATCCGCACCCGTGACATCCGTTCCGCGACTCTCGCCGGACGGCAGGCCGGAATCCTCCGACCCCACGGACGCTTCCGACCCCACGGACACCCCGTGCGGCGCCAACGCGCCACGAGGTATCGCCACCGTCATCGAATCCTCGGGGCTGCTTTGGGAGACCTGCGGATACAGATCCTCCTGCAGCCTCCGCAGCTCGTCGTCGACGGGCGCGCGCGACGTGGATCCCCTCGCAGCGCGGGGGATGCGGTCGCTCATGGGCTTGATCACATGCTCGTTGAAGGCCTCGGCGCCCTCCACCACCCTGGACTTCCGCTCCGGCACGGGGTCCGACATCAGAGGCGAATCCACCAGCTCGTATCGCTTGAGATACACCTTGAGGATCGCCTGGATGCTGGCCGTGACGGGAAGCGCAAGGAAGGCGCCCAGTGCCCCGAACACGGCGCCCAGGACGAGGACCGACAGGAAGGCGACGGCGGGATTGAGATCCATCGTCCGTTCGGAGATCTTCGGGGAAAGGATGAGATTCTCGATCTGCTGGTAGACGATGATGTACACCAGAACCCCAACCGCCGACATCAGACCATTGGACCCCCAGGCGAAGATCACCGGCAACGCCCCGCCGATATAGGTTCCGACGGCGGGGATGAACTGGGACGTGATCCCGCAGAACAGCGCGAGCGGCAGCCACGAAGGAACGTGGATTATCTCGAGGAAAACCGCCATGCATACGGCGTTGATAGCCGCCAGAATGGTCCGGGAGAACAGGAATCCCGAAATCTGGTCCTGGACCACGGTCCATCCCAGCAGAAACCGGCGCTGGCTGACCGGCCCCAGCCATCGGCACAGACTTCTGCGCATCCTGGGCCCGGCGGCGGACACGTAATAGGCGACCATCACCACGGTGAGCAGATCGAGAAGCGCGCTGAACAGGCCCATCGTGGTGCTGACCGCCTGACCCGCCACATCGGTGAGCCATGAGGTCTGGATGTTGTTCATGATCTCGCTGCCCACGCTGCTTTTCTCCGGCAGAACGAAGTCGGTATGGTCGGAGACGAAGTCACGCGCCTGATCGTAGAGCTCGGGGATGCCCTTCACCATGGCGACGACCTGTTGGACGAACATGTTTCCGAACAGCCCCATCAACGCGATGACGATGACGGACAGGCCGATCAGACTCACCGCCGCCGCGACGCCGCGACGCCATCCTCGTCCCACCAGACGGACCACCAAGGGCTCGATGGCCAGTGCGATGAAGACGGCTATGACCACGTCGAGGACGATGAACGACACCTTCCCCCAGGATCGCCAGAGGAAGACGGCTATGAACACGCCGATCCCCGTATACAGCAGGGCCCTCCCCCACCATTCGGGGGGTCTGCGGGGATCCCCCCGCGAGGGGAAGACCGACGCGAGGTCAATCTTCTTGTCGTCATGCGAAGCCATGGCGCCCATTCTACAGTTCGCCCCTACGAACATCCCGGACGACGAACCGCCGCCCATGGCGCCTTCCCCCGCGTGGGAATCCCGCGGCCGGACGCTGTAGGCTGCTCATCTTATCCTTGTCACTATGCTGAACGTCTCGATCGTCATCCCGGCATGGAACGAGGAGGAGCGCATCAACGCATGCCTCGTCAACGCCACACGCCAGACAGTCGCCCCCCACGAGGTCATCGTCGTCGACAACCGTTCCACGGATTCGACGGTGTCGATCGTCGAGGATTTCATCCGGGACCATCCGGATTCCCCCGTGAGACTTCTTCATCAGGATGATTCCCAGGGGCTGATCCCCACGCGAAACTACGGACTCAACCATGCCACCGGCGACGTTCTGGGCCGCGTGGACGCCGATTGCATGCTCAAGCCCGACTGGGTCGAGGTGGTATCGGGAATCTTCACCGAAGATCCCGACGCCATGGGCGCGACCGGACCCGTGGTGTACTACGACATGCCCGCCAAGCGGGTCGGACTCAAGGGGGACGACAAGGTCCGTCGCCACACCTACAGGGCCGACGGCGACCAGGTGCTGCTGTTCGGATCGAACATGGCGCTACGCGCCTCCGCATGGCGCGCCATAGCCACCGAGGTGTGCCCCGACAAGGAGGACGTGATGCATGAGGATCTCGACGTCTCCCTGCATCTTCTCGGCCGTGGGATGAAGACGGTGTATTCGCGCCGGATGATCTGCGGCATCTCGGCCCGGCGAATAGACACCTCCTTCGCCTCGTTCCACAACTACATGAAGCGCTTCCGCAACACCTTCGACGCGCATCCCGAGCATTGGCGCCGTCACCGCACCGAGCAGGCCCTCTACGCGGCCTATCCGGCCCTCAGGCTCTTCTATCCCGTCTACCAGAAGTATCTGGACATGATGGACGTCAATCCCGCGGAGCGCATATGGCTCAAGGAGCAGTTCGAAATCGCCGAGAAGGAGGGCGAGGACCTCGATGACCGAGAAGGAAGCGAAGGCGGCTGCCATACCGTGGCCGACCGCACCATAGCCGACCGGGCCTGACGTCGTCCCCCGTCCCCGACGATCCGGCCGACGATGCGATCCCGTTGATCCCGAGCCAGTCCCGTACGTAGATCCCGGATTAGTCCCGTAGGTTCCGGGTTAGTCCCGCGGCGTCTGCGACACCCAGGACGACACCAACCGACTACTCTTTCGGGCCTCCAGACGGGCCCTGATCCGATGCCCGGCGATGGTCGCGACGAAAACCACGACGAAAACCACGAAGACCACGATGAACACCGTCGCCAGCGAGTGCGCGAAAAAGGCCACGGCCCATGATAGTGCGAACAGCGCACCCACAACAAGCAGAGTCAGGGTCACAATGCAACCTTCCGATGAGCCCCGGCGGGCGGCATACCACGCACCACACGCCACGGGAACGAGTCCTTCAAGCCAACACCAAGGATATTCTCGGTCAAGGATAGTCTCGATGCTGGATGAGCGCGTCCACGGATGGATGGGGGTCATCGTCCGGGAACGAGGGGACGATCGTCCGGGAACGGAGTCTGCGGCGTCGCCAGGAAGTCTGCGACGCCGGCCGCCGAATCCCGCCTATCGTTCCGATTGTTCCGACAGCCGCCGGCCCTCGCGAATCTCGGCGATCACCGCGCTTTCGTCGCGGTCATTCGCAGGAATGGCCCGGAACCGCGGATCGCTTTGAGACAGGTAGTACAGGGTCGCGTGGATGTTCCTGAGGGGAACCCCCCACTGCCCCGACAGAAGAAGACGGTAGATGTCAAGCTGGACCAGCCTGTTCTCGATCTCGTCCGCGGAGGTGGGCCTGCGCCCCGTCTTCCAGTCGACGATGGTGATGGCCTCCGTCGATGGAGGCGTCGCGGTCCGCCCCTCCCCGGACGATGACGGGTCGTCATCCGTGCCGTCATCATCCAGCCCCCCGGCGAACACCGCGTCGATGGTGCCATTGATGGGGGCTCCGTCCACTATGGCCGTGATGGGGAGCTCCGCCGCAAGAGGTCTGCGGCGGGCCCACGGCGACTGCGCGAGACGATGTCGCCACGCGCGTTCGTCCGCATCCAGGGAATCCTCGCCGTCGATGGCGGCGACCATGGATCGTCTCTCATCGACCTCGCCGTCGATCCATGCGCCAAGGAAGTCCGCGGCCCACTCGTGGAACAGCGTCCCGCGATCGGCCGCCGCCGCGGGGGGAAGCGGGACCGGCCGAAGTATGCTTCTGGCAACGGCCCCCACCCTGACCGGATCGCCCTTGGCGGCCAGAGTCCTCTCGATCGTCGTCGTTCCAAGGTTCGCATGGGCCCTCACCCGATCCGCCCTCGCGATCAGAGAGGACTGTCGCCCATCGTCAATCCCGCTCATCCCGACGGGCGTGCCGTCCGACGATTCACCGGAACGCCCGATCATCATTCTCGCGCGTCCCAGCATCGTCCCGAACGCAGCGGTGGAGCCTCCCGGGGAGGAAACGTCCGGCGTCGGATCGTCATCGCGGTGCTCCATCACCAGCTCGGCGCTGCGGTCAAGGATCCGACGGGTGCGGTCGGTCAGTGACCTCGGCCAGCCGGAACCATGATGGGCGTCGCGGGAATGCCGGAGGTGATCCTCCACCGCATCCAGAGTCGACTTCGCGATGTCCGAAAGCAACCGCTCCGAGCCCTCCCTGTCGTCGCAGACCACGAATCCCACGGGGACGCGGTATCCGTCAGGCACGCCGTCGGGACGTCCGGCGATCTCATCCTCGACATGCCGCTCCACGGTCATGCCGGCGTCCACATCCCTCCCCCACGCGGCGTGGAGCTCCCTCCAGAAGTTGGAGGCCCTGCGGACCTTTGCGTCCTTGCCCTCATCGGGATCGAGACGGACGATCTGACCGCCGCGCTCTTCGGACCACGGCGTGGACGACCTGCTGGAATACGTCAGCATCACGCTGCTCTCGGCGCGCGTCAACGCCACATAGGCCAAGCGTCTCTCGTCCTCATGCCGCAGCCGCCCGTACTCCTCATACTGGCCCAGATACTCGTCCCCGGGCGCATGACGCTCTCCGCTGACGCCGTACAGGGCATCGACGAACTCATGCTCCAGAGTCGCCGCATCGTGGATATCGTCAAGCGTTCCGGAATGCGGGAACCTGGGGATGATGTCCCTGTCCGCCCGGACAGGCGCCGGAACGGCATCGGGCGTGTCAAGCCAGCAGGAGCTTGTGGCGCGATACTCCGGGCCACGGTCCTGAGCCCAGTCCTCATCGTCGGGCTTCGAGACACGCAGATGCTCCCCCTGGCTGGTGGGGAACAGCCCGTCGGCCATTCCCACGACCGCGACGGCGGGCCATTCCAGTCCCTTTGCCTGATGGATGGTCATCAGAACCGCATCGACGCCCGAATCGACCTCCATGGCGGGTCCATCCGGATCGCGCGTCATGGCGTCGAGCCACGACAGGAATCCGGCGACGGTTCCGCGTCGTCCCGCGGGGAGCTCCTGGATGAAGGAGTCGACCTGCCCGAGGACGGTGTCCATCGCATCGGGATACGACGAGGCCAGTGCCGCCGCCTGGTCGTCGCCAGCCACCGAAGCCACCGCAGTGTCGATGTCCAGATCCAGAGCATCGGCGCTGGCCCGGACGGCATCGGCGATGGAATGGCGTGCGGCCTCCTCGACCTGACGAAGCATCGCGGACACCCGATGGACGTCATGGCGTCCGCGCTCGCTCATCCCCGCCCGGGACAACGCGGCATCGCATTGCTCGGACATCATGAAATCCGCGAGGAACACGCCCGTAGGCAGCGACACGTCATCCCGCAGCGCCCGGACCGCCCGTGCCCGATCCACGGCTGTTCGGCCCACCGAGTCGTCGACGAGCCCCGCCTGTTTCAGGGCAAGGAACTGGTAGTCGGCGTTCGCCGCATCCGCCGCGGACGACAGCGTCTTGAGGTCGCTGATGGACATCCCCATCCGAGGAGACGCCAGCAACCGCAGCAGGGATCGCGACGAGGAATGATCCGCGGCCGCACGCAGCAGGGACAGCATATCGGCCATATCGGGTCTGTCGAGAAGAGGATTGTTCCCAGCCATGGCATAGGTCAGCCCATGGCGTCTCAACGCGTCGCCGAAAAACCTCATGGTCGACCGCGAACGGAACAGAATCGCCACGGAAGGGCGGTGATTCCCGTCACCGTCACCGTCCCTTCCCCGCACCCGAGGATGGCGGATGATGAAGTCGCGCGCGAAGCATGCGACGGCATCGGCCTCCTCCAGCCGCGTGCCGAATCCCATCAGCGCGAACGACGGCGAGTCCGCGGGATCCTCCGACGAGACGTCCTCCGATGGCGAGGCTTTCTTCGGGGGTGCCAGTCTGCTGACGGGCACCTCCCTGAGATCCGACGGAACGTTGCTGTCCACGCGGTACGACTTGTGGAAGGCGTCGGTGAGCCTGTTCGCCGCCGCCAGCACCACCTCGGGATTGCGCTGCGTGATGGTCAGCTCATAGGGCCGACGCGTGACGCCGAACTTCCTCATGAACAGCCGGAAGGCCCCCGGGCTGGCCCCCCGCCATGAGTAGATCGACTGGTAGGGATCCCCCACGGCGGTGACGGCCGACCGGTTCCCCCTGTCGCCATTCCCCTTATCGCCGTTTCTCCTGTCGCCGTTTTCTCCGGTGTCGTTCGGATGGAACAGTGCGGCCAGCACGGTGGCCTGCGTGGTTGAGGTGTCCTGATACTCGTCGAGGAAAACATGGCTGAATCGGCGGCGATACTGGCTCCCGATGGACGGGAACCTCATGACCAGCTGCAGGGCGGCTATGGTGAAGTCGCTGAACTCCGCCATCCCCAGACGCCTCTTCTCCTTCTGGTAGCGCTCGACCAGCGAGAGCAGCAGCTCGCGGCGCCGGGTCCTGCGAACGAGATAGTCCACGACGTGCGCCTGATAGGGGACGATCTTCGGTTTCCTGCTTCGCGTCGTGACCCCGTCACGGGCTACCCACTGCTCGAAGTCCATCGAGCCGAGCGCCGTCGAGCTGGGTTGGGGCGGCTTGGGCCGCGATCCGGAGTCATCGACGGGAATGCCCGAAGGCCGCAGATTCCCAAGCGTCCGGAGGAAGTGCTCGTCCCAGGACCGTATGGAGGCGATGGCGTCCTCCATGGTCGGACAGCTCTCGTCGATCATGGAGCTGGCGATGTTCTGCGACAGCGACCGGACATCGGAGACCAGGACATTCAGCGCGCCCGCGTCGCCGTCGGCGTCTGCGGAACCGGCTCCGGCGATGTTGTCGCCTGCCGCGTCCGCGTCATCGTCCGCGGACGCATCCCGTCCACCGTCGGAATCGTCGCCAAGCGCGTCGGCGAACAGAGCGTCCATGTCGTCTCCGACGATATCCGTGATGATCTGGATGGAGCCGGCATCGCTCAGCGGCCGGGTATGCGGGTCCATGCCGACAAGAAGGCCATACTGCGCGACGATGGACTGGAAGAAGGCGTCATACGTCGATATATGTGGCTTCATGACCAGCCGCTCATAGGAATCAGGCCGATCCGCGGGCAGCGACCGGGCGATCTCACCGGACACCCTCTCCATCAGTTCGGTCGCGGCCTTTCTGGTGAACGTGAGTCCCAGAATCCTTTCGGCGGGGACATGGTCGCGTTCCGTCAGCGCGACGATCCGACGCGTCATCGTCGTCGTCTTTCCCGATCCGGCGCCGGCGACCACCAGAACGTCCTCGTCGCGGGGCGCGTCGATCACCGCCTGCTGTTCGGGCGTCGGGCGGAAGCCGCCTTCGGTCCGGGGGGATGCGTCCATGGCATCCGATGACTGTGACCGTTCAGTTTCCATGATTCCGTTCAGCTTCCATGATTTCAGTCCTGCTCCCTGCCCATGACGGTGATGACCCCATCGGCGCACCACGGGCATAGATTCCGATATTCGCAGTAGCGAAGGTGTCCCGACGCGGGATCATGCGGCGGGATGCTTGCGCTGGACATGACCGCGGCGGCGTAGAACACCCTCGAGATCATGGACAGGCCCCAGAAGACGTAGCTTTTCGCGTCCCGATACGCGAGCAGTCGGGACCACACCTCCTCGCGGACGTCGTCGGGACGGGAGGACGGTTCGGGAGCATCGGGGAAGTACCGATCCACCACGGTCCTGTCGTCGCCCGGCTTCGGATGCAAATTCGCCGGACGCGCGCGCCCGGCATTGAGATGACCGTCGACGAACAGCGGAGGCTGCGTGGTCTTCTCCTCCACCGACGCCTCCTGCCCTGGAGCGTCATGGGTCGCTACGTCGAACAGCGACGCCCCCGCGACGGGACGGGATGCCCAGTCTCCCTCGTCCGCGAAACGGAGCGCCAGCTGATAGCACACCAGCTGAAGATCGCAGAAGTTCTGAGCCCCGGTGTGCTTCGTCATTCCCGTCTTGTAGTCGATCACCCGCAGGAACTCCCCCTGGGCGTCGCGTCGACGCTCCAGCCTGTCGATCCGCGCGGAGAGCCTGATAACCGCGTCGGGGGAGAAATCGGAGGGGAACCCGCCGGCTAGCTCGCCGAGGATCATGAACATTTCGTCACGGGTCATCGGAAGGGTTCCGGGAATCGCGTTGTACGCCGCGGTGATGTCGTCAAGACCGAATCGAGAGGTCAGGGGCACCTCGCAGCCGACGTCGACGACATCCCCGATCCGCGCGCCGACCTTGCTCCCATAGTCCTTTCCGTTCCCGCGGACGAAGTATCCGGCCAGATTGGCCATGATCCCGGACGCCGCGGCATCCTTGCGGCGTATGGCGATGGCGCTGGAGGGATCGGATGCCGCATCCAGCGGTCCACGCAGCTCACGGTATCTGTCCGTCAGGCGCCCGGCGATGGCGTCGATGCGCTGGTCGTCCGTCTCGGAGGTCCCCGACGTCCCTTCCTGCGCGCCCACCCGGACAGGACGATCGAGGCCCTGCTCGGATCCCCACTGCGCCACGTGATGGACGATGGTTCCGAAGGACATCGACACGCCGGAGACGGTGGGGCCGGACATGGATCGGTCCAGAAGCGCGCACACCGGGCACGCCCACACGGAATCGACGATCGACGGGCTCAGGGGGACGACGACGTCCCGCGATCCATGGCCGCCATCGGAAGCCGAATCGGCTGGGCCCCGAGCGGAATCGGACGAAACCGGACCGGACCGGACGGAATCATGCAACGCGGAACGAGACGCGTCGGAACGGGACGCGTCGACGAAGAACCAATTGCGGGGGTCGGCCATCGGATACCGCCCGCGCGAGCCCTCCCGAGACAGGGCGCTCAGCGCGCCCACGGCGTCCCGGACCTCGTCGGGGAGCGGAACTCGAGCGACATGCGTACGGACATCGGCATCACGGTGGAACTCATCGCCGCGTCCTCCAGCCGTCCGCCTTCCATCCGTCCGCGTCCCGACGGCGTCCATCTCCCGCACGGCCTCGGAGGTCACCACCATTCTGGCCTCCCTCACGAGTCCGCGCGGAGTCACCGAACCGGACACCGAGCGAGCCAAGGCCCCGCATATCGCACGACGATCATCCGCCACGGTGTCGGCTGCCGCGTCATCGCCCGCCGGACCATCCTCCATCGGATCCCCATCGGCCGGTGCATCCACGCCCGTGATGTCCTCCGAACCGCCACGAACGGAATGGGGAGCGCCTCCGGACGCGTCGTCGTTCGCTGCACCCTGGAAAAATTCAGGAAGATAGACGCGCAGGAAATCGGAGGGCATGGCGTCCCCACCGGACACCGCGCTCAGAACCACCTGGTCGCTGGCGCGCGTCAACGCGACCAGAAGGCTTCTCTGCTCCGCATGGAGCACCGACAGCAGACGCGACCGGTCCCCCTGGGCGTCCTCCAATGCGGGCATACGTCCGCGAAGCATAAGGTCGGCCAGATCATCCGCCCCGAACAGCGTGTTGCGTATCGTCAGATTGGGCCACACATCCTGCTGGACCGCGGGAATCCACACATAACGCCATTCCCGTCCCACCGCTCCCGCAGGAGTGGTGAGCGTCACCGCGTCGTCGACGGGCGCGGTCCTCGCCAGGGAGTCGGCGACCACATCCATCCCGTTGACACGCTCGATGAACGCCGCCAGATCGCGGGCCTCGCTGCCATGCTCGGCATAATCGAAAAGCCGGACCGCCATATCGAGACGATCGTTGGCCAGATCGGCGTCGGGCCCCGACCCCAGCGCGGCCCTCTGCCAGGAATCCGCGACATGGCTGCGATCCCATGCGGACCACAGAGCCGATGACGGCGTCACGTCGCGATCGTTCCCCAGATCGTCGGCGACTGCGCGGATCACGGACAGGGCATGGACGACGGCCCTGACATCAGGCAGGGAGCGTCCCATCGCCTTCAGCGCCGCCATGACTCCGTCGGCCGCATCCGCGGACGGGTCGCCTTCCCCCTGCGACGGCGCACCCGCACGGCATACCAACAGCGCGACGATCTCATCGGTCGTGTGCCTGACCGGCGTGGATGACGCCCGCGATTCATGGGCGGCGTTCCACAGATCGGCCAATGGCCGCAGCGAGGTCGAAGCCGTGGAATCCGGATCAGGGGTCTGCGCACCATCCGCATGGCCCGCACCATCCTTCTGGTCCTGGTCGGTCCTCCGGTCGGCCCTCCGGTTGATCTTCCGCCCGGTCTTCTGGTCGGCACCGGCCTCGCCGACGGCCACGGCCATCAGACGAATCGCATCCAGCGCGGAACGGACCGCATGCATCCTCACGGGACGGACGCGTCCGCCCTCCACGTCGTCACGGCCCGACGGAACGCCGATCAACGGACTGGACAGGTACTCCTCCAGAAGACGCGCCATCGTCCCGTACCGCGTCTCGGCGTCGGCTTCGGCATCGCCATCGGACGGAGGCTCAGGAAGGGATCCCCCCGAAAGACGCGCCATCGCAAGCTGGAGAAGGGACAACAACCCCTGGACCGTCTGGTCCTCGCCGAAGGAGCGAGTCACTGAGGAATACCGCACGGGCACCCCCATCGCGCGCAGTCTGGCGCCATAGGCGCGCACGGTCGAGTTGTCATGCGCTATGACGGCCATGTCGTTCCACATGACGCGAGCACCGCCATCGTCCGCCGGCCGGAGACCACCATCGTCACGACGGTCCGAGGATCCGCCTGTCATACCGGACATGGACGTGCGGATGATGTGGGAGATCACCGACTCCATCTCGGCGCCGGGTGAGCGGTGGGTCTCGACGGCGACACGGCAGCCACGGTTCCCCGAGCCCTCCCCTTCCGGGCATTCCGCGCACGCCCGCGAGACCGGCGGCACCGCAAGCGAACCGTGGTATTGGGGATACTTCCCCGTGCGGTCCGTCATCGGCGCAAGCCCCTCCTCCTCCGAGCCGATGGACAGGGATATGCGCGAGGCGACGATGTCGCGGTCGCTGACGGTCGAGTCGTCACCGAGAGGGGCGAGCTCGATCTGGGCCGCTCCAAGGCGCCCCAGACCTCCATGGGCGATGCCGCATTCATCGGGCGCCCCGGTCCCGGAAGGCATGACGACACGACGATGGAGGAATTCCGGATACGACCCACGGAAGGTCTGGACGGCCTCATCGTTGCCGGCGACGAGAACCAGACGGGTTCCCGCCGCGACCAGCTCCTGGACGAACTCCATCCCGGCGATGGTCACATCCTGCGCATCATCCACGATAAGAATCTCGGGAACCGCGCGCAGACACGATTCCCGGTGGTCACGCAGCTGGGACGTTGCGGTCACCAGCAGATAGGACGAATCCACTCTGAATTCGCCGGGGAAGCGACGGACGACGGCGTCCGCGTACTCGCGGCGCAGGGCGAAGGCCAGACGCCACTGAAGGGACAGCCGCTCGCGCTGATCGGAATCGATCGGCCGGGCACCCAACGCGTCGATGATCATGTCACGACGCGCGTGACGGGCGCCGACCTCGTTCATCCGGGCGAGCATATCCCTGAGCTGCGCGGTGAACGCGGGAGTCAGGCATCGTTCGAAGATCTCGTCGCTTGTGCCCGAATACGGGACGGTCCGGTCCGATTCCCCCTCCGGAAACCCCGTCGCGGCCGATGCCGTGTCGCCCCGGGCCGCGATGCCGTCCCGCGCGCCGAAATATTCCACGAGAAGATCGCAGGTCGGGCACAGGTCCCCAGTCCGCGCATGACGGCGATGCTCATCAAGCACGGAGGTGAGCAGCGCGTCCTGCTCGGCCCCATTGAGCAGACGGGGTGCGGTCAGTCCCCGCTCGGCCCGTGAACGCTCGAGCACCGAGAACGCCACCGCCGGCAGGGTGGTGACCACCCGGGGAATGGAGGTGTGCCCCAGCGAGGGGAGCATCTGCGCGTTGAGCTCACGCGCCGAGAGCCGGGTCGAGCAGACCATAAGCGCGCGTGGACGGATGCCATGAAGAGGGGCGCCGGGGATGTCCCCGCGTTCTCCATCGTCCTTCCCGGTATGCCACGCATGACGAAGAGCGCTCATGGCGAACCGGGTTTTGCCGCTCCGGGGGGCGCCCCCGACGAACAACGCGGAGGTGGGATCCCCCTGCGCTCCGAGGAGTTTCCCGGACAGCAGCAGATCATACGAACCTAGGGCCTCGTCGATCGACACGCGCTCCAGCATGGTCCATGCCCCTTTCGATGAGATTCGCCATCATGCTCCATGATGCACCGCTCCACGGCATGGCGTACCCCAACGCAGCGTGTCTCGGCGCAGAGCGGCCCCGCCTATGATCCCCCGACGACCCATCGTCGTCCGCATCCCAGAGCATCGGCGAGGCGCATGGCGCGGCATGACACACCATCGCACACGGATTGTCTTTCCTCCCTTTCCGGCGTAGTATCGAACCCGTTCGATACAAAGGAGTCATCATGGACAACAAGGTGCAGCTCATAACCTACGCCAACCGGTTCGGAGAGGGCACGATCTCCTCCCTCACCGACATCCTCCGCTCCCGCTTCTCAGGCGTTTACCAGGGCGTCCACATACTGCCGTTCTTCACTCCGTTCGACGGCGCCGACGCCGGATTCGACCCCGTGGACCACACCGCCGTGGATCCGCGCCTCGGGACATGGGCCGACATCACCGAGCTTTCCGGAACGCACCATGTGATGGTCGACACCATCGTCAACCACATGTCCTGGCGGTCCAGACAGTTCCAGGACGTCATGACCCGCGGGGAGAACAGCCCCTACCACGGCATGTTCCTGACCATGTCGAGCATCTTCCCGCATGGGGCCACGGAGGAGCAGCTCGCCGGCATCTACAGGCCCCGTCCCGACCTGCCCTTCACCCATTACTCGTGGGCGGGAACCACGCGTCTGGTATGGACGACGTTCACCCCTCAACAGGTGGACATCGATACGGACTCACCCGAAGGATGGGACTATCTCATATCGATCCTCGACCGGCTCAGCGAAAGCCATGTGAGCTCCATACGGCTCGACGCCGTCGGATACGGCGCCAAACAGGCGGACACCAGCTGCTTCATGACGGACAAGACCTTCGCACTCATCGGACGGATCAGGGACGCCGCCACCGAACGGGGGCTCGAAACCCTTATCGAGGTCCACTCGCACTACCGCAAGCAGATCGACATCGCATCCAGGGTGGATCGCGTCTACGACTTCGCACTTCCGCCGCTCCTCCTGCATTCCATCTTCACCGGGGACATCACGGCGCTTGCGCACTGGACGCACGTGCGTCCCAACAACGCCGTCACCGTGCTCGACACCCATGACGGCATCGGCGTGATAGACGTCGGGCCCGATCAGTTGGACCATAACGTCGCGGGACTCATACCCGATGCGGACGTCGACGATCTGGTCACCACCATCCACAGGAACACCCGGGGGGAATCGATGGCCGCAACCGGGGCCGCGGCGAGCAACCTCGATCTCTATCAGATCAATTCCACCTATTATTCGGCGCTGGGATGCAACGACCAGCATTATCTGGCCGCACGGGCCGTGCAGTTCTTCCTTCCCGGAGTGCCTCAGGTCTACTATGTGGGCGCCCTCGCCGGATCCAACGACATGGATCTTCTGGGACGCACCAATGTGGGCCGGGACATCAACCGCCATTACTACGGCACGCGGGAGATCGACGAGAACCTTCGCCGTCCCGTGGTCAGATCCCTCAACGCGCTGTGCCGGCTGCGCAACACGTTGGACGCCTTCGACGGCGTCTTCGCGGCCTCCCGCGAATCGGACGACACGCTCGTCCTTGAATGGACGGGCGACACGACGCGAGCCCGACTCGACTTCCAGCCATCGCGCTCCATGGGGGTGGACAACCGCAGGTCGCCCGTGGTCCTGACGTGGTCGGACGGACAGGGAGACCACATCTGCGAGGATCTTCTCTCCGATCCGCCGTCGGCCGTCGGGGTCCGATAGGGGAACCCGGGGTCTGGTATAGGGAACCTCCCCGGCGTCCGGCCCTCCCGGTGGCGTACCATGGGCACAGTCCGCGGGAGAGGGTGGCATATGGAGCAGGAACGCGAGGGTTCACGACGGGACGGCGCACCTCGTAAACACTTCGGGCAGCGCAAGCAGACGCACGACGAGAGACTGCACCAGATTCTTGGAGCCGCCACCGAGCTTATCGGGCAATACGGATTCTATGGGACGTCGCTGCATCAGATCGCCGACGCCGTGGGAATGACCAACGCCGGCGTGCTGCATTACGTGCGCAACAAGAACGAACTCATGACGATGGTTCTGGAGTCAAGCTACGACGAGGGAAACCCCGTGTGGATGTTTCTGCGTGACCGGCTTGCCGCGCAGACCGCGGCATCGATGTCCTCCACGCACATACCGGTCCTGTACCGGCGCACGGTGGAGGTGAACGAGACCCGGCCCGACATGGTCAGGCTGTTCTCCGTTCTGGGCGCCGAGGCCCTGCAGCCCGACCATCCTGCCTATGACTACTTCCAACGCCGCGAGAAGGCCTTCTGGGAACGGTTCCGGAACATCGCCTGGAAGGTCCCTCCCGGCACGGATATGCGCAATGTATTCACCACGGCCAACAGCGCCATGGACGGTATCCAGCTGCGCTGGCTGCGCGACGACTCGGTGTCGCTGAGTCGGCTCTGGTCGCGCTGCGAGGACGTCATCTTCCCCAGCCCCCTATGGGACGACTACAGATAGACACGGCAGCATCCGCCGCCCCGTGGCCGCAGCCGCAGTACTCGTGGCCGCAGCCGTGCCCCGGAAACGGCGACGGCGACGGCATGGGGGGCATCCCCGCACCGTCGCCGTCCATGGAGGCTGTCGCTAGGCGATCCGATCCGCCTAAGACGTCCTATCCGCCAAAGCCATCCGATCCGCCTCAGACATCCTGGATGTCACGGGTCCGGCGATACTCCGCGATGGCCGTGGAGCACACCTTCGCCACGTCGGGGCCGCCGAAGGCCTCGAGCATGGTGAGGGGGAAGTCCTGGATGAACGCCATCACCTTCGGATTCGCCAGCATGCCCTGGATCCTTTCGGAGTCGGATGACTCCTGGGCCTTGGTGAGAATCGGCCCGCCCACGGGATCGGCGATCCACTCGGCGTAGGTGGAGAAATCGGTCAGCTCCAGGGAATTCCCGTCACCGTCGAGGCTCACCGTTCCCGTGGCATCGATGTCGCGGCTTGATGAGCCGACCTCGATGTCATAGTCCCCCGCCTCCACATGCCAGTCATGACGAGCCTCCGACCAGTAGGCGAACGCCCGCGCATCCAGATCGAACGACACCACGCGCGACTCGCCGGGCCCGAGCTCGACCTTCCTGAAGGCCCTCAGCTCATGCTTGGGTCTTGCCACCGGCGACGGGCCCTTGGGCTCGACGTACACCTGCACGGTCTCGGATCCCGAACGCGTTCCCGTGTTCGTCACCGTCACGTCCACATGGGCGTCGCATGGCCCCTGAGCCTCGACGCGAAGGTCGTCGATGCTGAAGGTCGTGTACGACAGGCCGAATCCGAAGGGGAAGGACACCTCGCGTCCGACGGTGTCGTAATAGCGGTATCCGACGAACACGCCCTCGCCGTAATCCACCGTCCCCTCGCCTCCGGGGAAGTTGATGTACGAGGGATCGTCCTCCAACCGCACCGGGATGCTCTGCGCGAGCTTGCCCGAGGGCGTGGCGTCGCCGAAGACGATGTCGGCGGTGGCGTCCCCTCCGGACTGGCCCAGAAGCCATCCCTCGATGATAGCGTCGGCATCGTCCTGCCATGTCGAGGTGATCACCGACGAGCCGTTGGAAAGAACGACGACGAGACGCGAGTCCTCCTTGGCCAACCGGTGAAGGAGTTCGATCTGCTTGGCGGGAATGCACATCGTGGTGCGGTCGTACCCCTCGGATTCCGACGACTCCGGAAGACCGATGAACAGAAGCGTGGTGGCATGGCGGGAGGCCACGTCCACGGCCTCCTTCGTCAACGCCGCGTCCTGGTCGGCATCGTCCAGAGTGAAGCCCGGGGCGAACTCGGCCTCGACCCCACGGTTGCGCAGGGCGTCGAGGAAGCTCGACATCTCGGTGGGCGTGATGTGCGAGGAGCCGCCGCCCTGATAGCGGGACGTCCTCGCGAACTCGCCGACCACGGCGAAATCATCGTCATCGGACAGCGGGAGCACGGCATCATCGTTCTTGAGAAGCACCATCGACTCCCGCGCCGCGGCCCGCGCGACGTCCTGATGCGCCTTGGGATCATAGCGGTACCCCTCACGCGCCATCGCGGGAGCCACCTTCGCCGCCAGATCGAGCAGCTCCTGCGCCCGTGCGTCCAGAAGCGGCTCGGGCAGGCGCCCTTCGCGCACGGCGTGGACGATCTGGTCGTCGGAGTGGGACGGCGGCATCTCGAGGTTGAGACCGGCCGCCAGGGACGCCACACGATCGTGGCAGGCTCCCCAGTCGCTCATGACGACCCCGTCGTACCCCCATTCGTTGCGGAGTATCTCGGTGAGCAGGCGATGGTTCTGCGCGGAGTAGACGCCGTTGACCTTGTTGTACGAGCACATGACCGTCCACGGGTTCGCATGCTTGATGACATATTCGAACGCCGGCAGGTAGATCTCGCGCATGGCCCGCCCGACTCTGTCGATGAGATCCGGATCCCACGACGAGGACAATCCGGCGGCCGGTGGGAAGCAGGTCGCGGGAACCGACTGATCGGTCGCGGTGTCGCTGCGGACGGCCTTACGCAGGCCATGGGGGCCATCGGTGATCATCCATCCGGGGACCCCCTTGGCGGGGATCTCCTGAAGATGCCACAGGTCGCCTCCGGATGTCAGGCTGGCCTTCTCCTCGAGGGTCAGATCGTTCACGTCGAATGATGCGCTCATGATGAATCGCTCCTTGTCTTGGATTGCCAGATTGTCTCGGATTGTCTCGGTTTGTCGGTTTGTCGGGTTGTCTTGGATTGTCTCGGATCGTCGGTTTCGGGTTGCCTCCGACCGCCGCCGTGCCCTGGCCGTCGCCGGCCACGCCGTCCGGACGCGGACGAGCGCGCATCAGGCTACGGGGCCGAAACGGCCGCACGGCCTTCGCCGGACCGCGCGGCCACCGCTCTCATCTGGCCTTGCGGATGGGGATGATGAACAGCATCGACACCAGGACCAGAACCATGGCGATGGGGTAGATGGGCCGGAAGCTGCCCATCGAATGGAAGAGCTACGCCGCGACGATGGGACCCAGGACCTGTCCGATGGTGTTCGAGAGGTTCAGGAAGCCCAGATCCTTTCCGGCCTCGTCCTTGCTGGGGAGGACGTCGATGTTGAGCGCCCCGTCGCAGGCGTTGTATATTCCGAGCGCGAAGCCGCCGATGGCCGCCGAGGCGATCATCGCCCACGGCTCGGCCCAGATGAACGGGAAGACGAAGGACACCGCGAAGACGGCGGCGCAGATAAGGACCATGACCTTGCGACGCTGGAAATGGTCGGATATGTATCCCGCGATGAGGGACGCCACCACGGCCACGATCATGTTGATCACGGAGATGACGGCCAGCGTCGACGCGGCGGAGTCCTTGCCCAGGCGCACATAGCTCTCAAGCACGTAGAGAAGCATTCCCATGGTCACGTAATAGCCCATCATCATGAGCAGCCTGCCGACAAGCGCGAGACAGAAGTCACGGCAGTCCCGGGTCGGGGGGATGAACGAACGCATAACCGACCAGACCCCCGCATGCTCCTTGAGGATATCCCTCGCCGACGCCTCCTTGGGCCAGATCAGCGTGACGAGGATTCCGGTGACGCCCCGAGCCACGGCTCCCAGCAGGAAGCCCGCCTGCTGCGAGTTGATGAAGATCTTGCCCACCGTCGCACCGATCGCGCCGCCGATGGACAGGCCGATGCCGTACACGGCCGACATCGTCGCGCGTCCGTTCTCGGGATCCTGTCGGACATCGTCGCGACGAAGGGCGCGAGAAGCGCATTGAGGCCCAGCTGGAAGCCGCACCACGCGAGGATGATCAGGCCGGGGGTGGTGAACGCGTAGGTGAGGTAGATGCTGATTCCGGCGATCAGCGATCCCACGACGATGAAGGGAGTGCGTCGCCCGTACCGCGATCTGCTGCGGTCCGAGAACGCCCCCAGAAGGACGTCGGCGAAAAGCGCGACCAGGGCTCCGGCCGCGTTCAGACTGGCGACAAGGGATTCGGGATTGGCCATCCCCGCGTCCTTTCGTCACCGGCCGCACGTCGTCCGGCGTGTTCAGCCATCGATGCGCCCACGGGCCGCGCGTGAGACGAACCGCGTGAAACGGCAGGCGTACCACAGTTCGGCGCGCACGCCGGGATCGCCGAGATCCACCGACAACGCGGCCGCGACGCGCGACAGATACTTGCTCACGGTGTGTCGATGAAGCCCGAACGCGGCCGCCGTCGCCTCCAGATTCCCCTGATTGCCCAACCAGCTCGCAAGCAGATCCACCGCGCCGACATCCACCGCGCCGCCCGAGCGATCGGCCCCGGATGGATGCGGGCCTATCGAGGCGTTGAAGCGAAGCGCGGATATGGGGGCAAGCCTCAGATCGGCGAAGGCTCGCATCCGCGCGGGGTCGACGATCGACTCGAGGCCCCCCACCCCGCGCTCCCTGCCATAGACCACGACGCACTCGTCCGACGTCATGGCCTCCGCACACGCCTGATAGGCCTCATGACGAGCACGGGGAAGATCGCGCCATATGCATCCCGACGAGCAGCCGACGCTCAGACGCGAGTCACGACCCAGCTGGTCCGTCCATAGCTGCGCGGTGGACCTCGAGACGATGATCCACAGATCCCCCTCGACCATTCCGAAAAGAACCGGATGAAGATCCTTGGCAAGCGATCTGTGGAACGGCTCGACCAGTCTTTCCGCCGACTCAAGGGCGTCCCGGTCCCCGCAGACGCGCAGGACGACCAATGGCTCGACGGGCATATCGGACCACAGATCCCTGGCATACGGGCGCACGGACCGGGCGTCGCCCTCCAGACACGCGCGGATCATCGATGACCGCAGACGACCCAGGGACCTGTCGGCGTCGGCGACGGGGGTCACCGCCAACGACAGCAGCAGGGACGCGGAGGCGACAAGCGAATGGTCCAACGTTCCGACGGTCCCATGGCAGCCGGCGACGAGGAAGCCCAGCGTCCTCCCCGCCGGCGAGGTCACATGGAACACCGCCACGTCGTATCCGCGCACGTTCATGAACTTCGCCTGCCCCACGGCGCTGAATGTGATGGCCTCGCCCAGCATCCCCAGATTGAGGGGGATGAACGGATGGGAGGATTCCACCACGGTTCCCGCCGGATTGAGCAGGGACGCCCATCCTCCAATGACCTGGGCCAGGCGGTCGACGATGGAGCTGACGGGGTTAAGCGTCTGTATGGAGCGTAGCAGCTGCCGCTGCTCGTTGTACCGGGCGGCGAATCCCCGGCCCTGATCGTTGAGGACGCCACGGGAGATCGCCTTCGACACCGCGGCGAACGGAGTGTCCAACGGAACAGAGAACAGCGGGAGGCCCGAGGCCTCGCACTGGTCGACAAGCCAGCTGAGAGGCTTCGGATGGATCACGTCGACCCCGAATCCTACGCCGCGCACCTGCCTGTCGACCAGCCGCTGGGAATATCCCCGTTGGGCCGGAGTGGGGGAATCGTCCGCCATGGCCACTCCGGAGACGAGGATGATCTCGCCCCCCTGGAGATAGGGCGTGGGGTCGTCGAGCTCGGTGGGATGGACCCACGATATCGGCTCATCCATGGTTCCCGGAGCTCCGGGGACCACGACGTCAAGCCTCAGATAGGCGGTGGACAGCAGATCGTTCAGCGTTATCGCCATAAGTCACCCTCCAGCAACGTTCAATCGCGTTCCTCCAATAACACCATTACGTCCATGAAATGATCCCAATTTGTCCATATCGTCCACGGACACGGCCGTCAACGTTCCCTAGCGTGATGGTCAAGCGGCATACACACGTCATCATCGGATGGCCGTTGATCAGGAGGCGGCAATGGGAAGCGCAACGGATACGACGGCTCTGACCATCGCACTTGCTCAATACGCGCAGCTCCCGATCGGGACGCCATTCGACTCCTTCGCCCGATCCGTGAGGTCGATCGCCGAATCCCATGCGACATCGGGAGCGCGCCCACAGCTCATCGTCTTTCCGGAGATGCATCTGTTCGGCACTCCGGGAGTCGATGCGCAGGAGTCGGAGCGGCTCCAACTCGAGGCCGCCACGGACCTCCACGACGGGCTCACCCGATCTCTCGGCGACCTCTCCCGTGAGCTCGGCGTCTGGCTGATCCCCGGAACCCTTCCCGAGAAGGCGGATCGCGGCGGAATCCACAACACCGCCGTCGTCTTCTCCCCCGAGGGGAAGCTCGTGGCCTCCTATCGCAAAATCTGCCCTTGGAGGCCATACGAGAGCTACATACCGGGAACGTCCTTCACCGTCGTCGACATCCCCGGCAAAGGGCGGATAGGCCTCACGATCTGCTACGACGCCTGGTTCCCCGAAATATCCCGTCAGGTCGCATGGCTGGGCGCCGACATGATCGTCAATACGGTGCGCACGACGACGAGGGACCGCCTTCAGGAGACGGTGCTCGCGCGGTCCAACGCGATCGTGAACCAGGTGTATATGGCCAGCGTGAACGCCGCCGAACCCGACGGCATGGGCGATTCCCTGCTGGTGGATCCCGAAGGGCACGTTCTTTCCCATCTCGACGGACCCAGGCAGCAGCTCCTCATAACCACTGTCAACCTCGGCCACGCCCGACGGGTGAGAAGCGAGGGGACGGAGGGATGCAACAAGCTCTGGGAGGAATTCCGGGACGACGATCCCCCGGTTCCGCTCCCACTCTATGGCGGATCGATCGACTCGACCCTGTGGGCACCGCGACGATGACGGACGGCCGACACATTCCTCACATGCAATCCACGACCCGTCCCACCACGACTCGCCGCCATCACCATCAGGAGAACATCATGACATCAACGTCGACAACGAACGACCCCGGGACCGCGATCCACGCGTCGCCCCTCCTCAACGAGACCGCAGCCGATCAGGAAACGGACACCCATCTCCACAGAACCATGAACCTTCCCTCGGTGGTGCTGTTCGGACTGGCCTACATGACCCCGATCATCGTTCTCGGGACATTCGGCGTCATCGCGGAGGCCTCGCATGGAGCCAGCGCCATGTCGTACGTCATGGCCACGATAGCCATGCTGTTCACCGCCGCGAGCTACGGACGGATGTCCGTCCTGCATCCCACATCCGGAAGCGCCTACACCTACGTCGGCCGAGTGATCGGCCTGCGTCCGGGATTCCTCACCGGATGGTCCGTGCTGCTCGACTACATGTTCCTGCCGATGGTGATATGGCTTATCGGCGCCTCCTACCTCAACGCGCAGTTCCCCTCCGTGCCGATCTGGATATGGGTTCTGGGATTCATCATCCTCACGACGGCGATCAACGTTGTGGGCCTGAACGTCGCCGACAAGATCGACTTCGCCCTCATGATCTTCCAGTCCCTGGTGATAATCCTCTTCGTCGTGCTCTCCATTCGCTCCGTGGCGCTGCAGGGAGGCGCGGGCGCGCTCATCAGCCTGAAGCCGTTCGTCGGGGAGGGGTCATCCCTGTCGACGATCGTCGCCGGAGGCGCCATAGCGGCCTATTCCTTCCTGGGGTTCGACGCGGTCACCACGCTCAGCGAGGAAACCCATGATCCGCAACACACCATGCCTCGGGCCATCATGCTCATAGCCCTCATCGGCGGCCTGATCTTCATCGTGGTCTCCTACATCATCCAACTCGTGCATCCCGGCGGATCCTTCGTCGACTCCTCGTCGGCGGCCTACGAGGTCGCGGCCCAGGTGGGCGGCAACCTGTTCACGGCTGTGTTCATCGCCGGACTGTGCTTCGGACAGTTCACCTCGGGCATCGCGGCTCAGGCGAGCGCCTCGCGTCTCCTCTATGTCATGGGGCGCGACGGCGTTCTTCCCAAACGACTCTTCGGACGGCTCAGCGCACGGTTCGCGACGCCGGTGGGAGGGATCCTCACCGTCGCGGTCGTAGGGCTGATCGCCATGTTCCTCGACGTGGCGACCTCGACGTCCTTCGTCAATTTCGGAGCCTTCGTCTCCTTCACTCTCGTCAACGTCTGCGTGATCGTGTCATACGCGAAAGCTGACGAGGAAACCCGCCACGCGACCATGCCGGGGGGCGTCCTGCGCAACATCCTGATACCCGCTCTGGGGGCCCTGTTCTGCGCTTACCTCCTTGTGCACCTCGACGCCCACGCGCTGATTCTGGGAGTGAGCTGGCTGGGCGTGGGCATCGTCGTCCTGGCCTTCATCACGCACGGATTCCGCCGGACCCCGCCGCAGTACGACGGCGACGACGCTTCATGACCCGACCATCGGCTGCCCCACGACGCGCATCCGCACCGTTCGGCGGCGCACGGCAGCCCTAAAGACCACACCACACCAAACCACACCAAATAAGAGATATATAAAGGAAAGGACACATCATGTCATCACCAATCACCGTCCCTCAGGTGGCACGGTCCATCACGACCTCCATTCCCGGACCGAAGTCCGTCGCCCTGCAGAAACGATACGGAGAGTATGTAAGCGCGGGCGTCGGGCAGCTTATGCCGATATTCGCCGACCACGCCTCGGGATCGACGATCACCGACGTGGACGGCAACCGGTTCATCGACCTCGCCGCGGGCATCGCGGTGACGGGCGTGGGCAACGCCGCGCCCGAGGTCGTCAAGGCCATTCAGGAGGAGGCCGCCAAACTGACCCACACCAACTTCGCGACCACGCCCTACGCCGGATACGTGGACGTGTGCGAGAAGCTCGCCGAGCACACCCCCGGCGACTTTCCGAAGAAAAGCGTGCTTCTCAACTCGGGCGCCGAGGCCGTGGAGAACGCGGTGAAAATCGCCCGCAGATACACCGGACGCTCCGCCATCATCGTGATGGAGAACGCGTTCCACGGACGCACGAACCTCACCATGGCCATGACCACGAAGTCCATGCCCTACAAGCGCGGATTCGGCGCGTTCGCCCCCGACATCTACGCCGTCCCCTACTCCTACCCCCTGCGTGACGGATTCGGCGAGGATGGCGCGGCCGCCGCACGGGCCTCGATCGACAAGATCGAGCTTCTTGTGGGCCATGAGAACGTGGCCGCCATCATCGCCGAGCCCGTGCAGGGAGAAGGCGGATTCGTCGTTCCCGCCAAGGGCTTCCTCACGACGCTCAACCAGTGGGCCCACGAAAACGGCGTCCTGTACATCTCCGACGAGATCCAGGCGGGCTTCTGCCGCAGCGGGAAGTGGTTCGCCTCCGAGTACTTCGACCTTGAGCCCGATCTCATCACCACCGCGAAGGCTCTCGGCGGCGGCATGCCCATCTCCGCGGTCACGGGCCGCGCCGAGATCATGGACAGCGTGCAGCCCGGAGGCATCGGCGGGACCTACGGCGGCAATCCCGTCAGCTGCGCGTCCGCTCTGGCCGCCGTCGGTCTGATGGAAAGCAGGGGTCTGGCGGATCGGGCGCAGCATATCGGAGAGCTCGTCACCAGGTCGCTGGGAGAGCTCGTCGGCACCGTCGACACGGTGGCGCAGATTCGTGGTCTTGGCGCCATGCAGGCCGTGGAGTTCGTCAAGCCCGGAACGATGGAGCCCAACAAGGCGCTGGTCGGACGTATCGTCGCCGACTGCCAGCAGGCGGGACTCATCATCCTCAGCTGCGGCATCAACGGCAACGTGATCCGCCTCCTGCCTCCACTCGTCATCACCGACGAGGAGCTCACGGAGGCGCTCGACACGCTCAAGGAGATCATCGTCAGGAACAGCGCGCGCTGAACGCCCCCCGCACACCAGCAAACCCCTATCGGCACACATGATGTGTGCGTATGATGCAACCGGGCCGTGCCGAACAGCGCAAAGCCGGCATGGCCCGACATCATCTCTCAAGGAGGATTTATGAAACTCTTCGCCGTCGGACCACGGGAGATCCACCGCTTCGCCACCGTACGCGAGTTCGCCGAGGAATTCGCCCCGTCGTCGCATGACCTCATCATCAGCATCCACCCGATCTGGAACGCCTTCATCGAGCCGTTGTCGAATGGCGCCCACGCCCTTCTTCTTGACGACTATGGCAACCAGGAGCCCACCGACGAGATGATCGACAGGGTCATCGCCGACGCCACGCCCTATCACGCGGACCGCATCATCGCCATCGGAGGCGGCGCGGTGATGGACGTCGCCAAGGTCGTCGCCATCGCGGACGGACGCGGCATCGACGAGGTGATCGACGGCATCGGATCCCTCAAGCGCTCCACGGGACTCGTCCTGATCCCCACCACCTGCGGCACCGGAAGCGAGACGACCGAGATAGCGGCCATCAACCGCACGCGTCTGGGAACCAAAGCGGGAATCTCAAGCCCGCAAATGTTCGCCGACCACGCCGTCCTCATCCCCGAGCTGCCCCACGGCCTCCCCGACCACGTCTTCGCCACAAGCTCCATGGACGCGCTCGTGCATTCCGTGGAGTCGGTCCTCTCCCCCAACGCCACGTCATACACGCGGCTTTTCGGCTACGAGGCCATGCGGATGATCGTGGAGGGCTATCAGAAGGTGGCCGATGCGGGCGAGGCCGGAAGCGAGGAGCGTCGGGCACGGCGCAACGAGCTCATGGAGGATTTCCTCATCGCCAGCAACTACGCGGGGATCAGCTTCGACATCGCCGGATGCGCGGCCGTGCACGCGTTGAGCTACCAGCTCGGCGGCAAGTACCACGTCCCGCACGGGGAATCCAACTACGCGATGTTCACCGGAGTGCTGCGCTGCTACATGTCGATCAAATCCGACGGCGAGATCGCCGTGATGAACGCCTTCCTCGCGCGCATCCTCGACTGCGACGAGGACGAGGTCTACGACAGGCTCGAGGCCCTCATCAACAGGCTTCTTCCCAAGAAGGCGCTGCACGAGTACGGGGTGACTCGCGAGGATCTCCCCGAATTTGCCCATCGCGTCATGGCCACGCAGCAGCGCCTTATGCGAAACTGCTTCGTCCCGCTGGACGAGGCGCAGGTGCTGGACATCTTCGAGAAGCTGTACTGAGAAGCTGTACTGCGGAGTTCATCGGCTGGGTTCATCGGCCATGATGCCGGCGAAACTGACGAAACGAAAACGAAACGGGGCCGTCCCGACGCTCACGCGCGCAGGAAGGTCCCGTTTCCCATATCTTCTTTCATGTCCCTTACTATTTCATGTCCCTTACTGCGCGTACTACGCGTGTCCCTTGCGCATTCCTATGCCCTTATGCAGCCGCAATGCAGCCACCGATACGTAAACATAGGACATGGCAGGACGCATCGGCACAGGGCATCGCCTCTGGTCGTGGCACCACGAACACTCTATTTCGAGCGCATGCCGACGGATTCTCGTACCCCCTGAGAGAGTCGAACTCTCGTTGTCAGATTGAAAGTCTGGTGTCCTAACCGTTAGACGAAGGGGGCAACACAAATAGATAATGCTAGTGGCCTCGTACTTTCCCTGCAATCGCGGCGTGTTGGGCGCCATCGGCCGCCGGATCAGACGGCCCGATATGTGAAATCGTGGATCACGCGACCGGACCGCAGCCCCTTGCGTTCGAAATTCGTCAGGACACGGCCCGCGAACCTCTCCGACTCCACGAAGTCGGCATGCGGCAATGACGCGGCCTCCTGCGCATTACCCTTGCCGACATGCTCCACGGGAAGACTCACCGTGACGGTCCCCTGATTGAGAAAGTCCCCGCGTCCATCCATCACCTCATGAACGTGCAGGGCATAGTCCTCGATGTCGGTGGCGAGCCGCCACACGCCGCCCTCGCCGAGCGAGCCCCGCACGGCATCAGCGAACGCCGGCTGCACGATCCGGCGCTTGTGATGGCGCATCTTGGGCCACGGGTCCGGGAAGAACGTCCACACTTCGGCGACGGTCCCCGGTGCGATTGCCGCCATGAGATCGGTGGCGTTGACCTGGGCGATCCGCAGATTGTCCAATCCCGACTTGCCCGCCAGCAGCATCGTGTGGGCGACGCCGGGGTCGTACACCTCGACGGCGAGGAAGTTGGTCTCGGGGTTCCTCTGGGCCGCGGCCACGACGTTCTCACCCTGACCCGTGCCGATTTCGACGACGAGCGGCCGATCACTCCCCCATAGACGGACCACATCGGACTGCCCCAACGAGAATCCCGGACGCACGTCCAGCGACCCAGCACCCGCCGACGCATCCAGCAGATAGCGGCTCCCGTAGTTCTCCCGGGCGCGACGGAGCCTGGCATCGAGCCGACCGGACCGTCTGACGAACGAAAGGACGCGATGGACGGGCCGTCCGCCGGAATCGGATCTTTCGGAACCTCCGGACACGCCGTCGATCATGGAACCCCCATCATTCTCATCATGTCGCATGCGTCCACAGTACACGGACGTCCACGCCACACGGGTCTCACGGAGATGACACTCGGCGGCCTCCTACCCCCTCTTCCTCTCTCTCCGCCGATCCTCTCCTATAAGTTCCCCGATCCGCGCAGTCCCTCCGACGCGACGGGGCAATCCTGCGGGCCGGATGCCGCGGATCCCCCGTCATCGACCCATCACCAGTGCGGGACGGGAAGCGGGTCAAGCCTCCACAGACACACCGAGGCACGGTCATGCACGAACACCCTTCCCTCCGGAAGATCCTCCACATGACCGTCGCCGTAAAGCAGCCGTGGTCTTCCGGAACCGATGTACCCGGAATCGATCCGCATCCGCCGCCCATCCGTCCGGGAGGCCGTCACGAGGATCCTGTCGTCCGCATCCTCCCGAAGGAAGGCGAATGAATCATCGTCCGCATAAGCCCATCTCAATCCACCGGAGCGAAGCGCCGGACACGCCCGTCGAAGACCGAGAAGACGCCGATACGTCTCCATCACGGCGATCCCATGGGTGCCTTGGGTCCCATGGGTGCCTTCCATGGACTCCCAGTCCATGGACACGCGACTTTCCTCGCCGGTGCTGCCGACCGCACCGCACTCATCGCCGGCGAACACCATGGGGACCCCGGGAAACGCCATCAGCAGTCCGACGGCAACGGCGACCAGCCGCTCGTCACCTATAAGCGTCGCGATTCTCGCGGTGTCATGACTATCAAGGTTGTTCCAATGGGATAAAGCCGTTTTCCATGACACGTGCGCCAGAAACTCCCGCATTGACGAAACGGCGTCAACGCCCCGACGGCGGCAGAAATTCACCCCCAACCCCATGTAGTCGATCGTGTTCCCCGGATCACACAGCCAGGTCCATATCGGTCTGGAGAAACCGGCATAGTTCATAACCCCCTGCCACCCGTTGACATCGAGATCGTTCTGGGGATCATGCATATGCTCCGCGATAAGCACTCCATCACCACCCGTGCAGCCGTCCACCGTCTCGCGCACGGATCGGGCGACCTGCAGATTGAGATCATCGGCGCCGTATCGTCCCGTCTGATTCGCCACATCGATACGCCAGCCATCAAGGCCGTCCGAGCCGCCAAGCCACCTGCCGACGACGGAATCGGGACCGTCGATCATACGCTCGCGCAGCTCGCGGGAGGACCAATCGAGTTTGGGGAGCGACGGAACCCCCATCCATGCCACGTAGTCATCCGGATACGAGCGCCACATGTAGAATTTCCGCTCTGGGGAGTCCGGATCGGCGAGAGCCCTGCGAAACCACTCATGACCCGAACCCGTATGGTTGAGCGTCAGATCGCCAACGAGCCGCAGTCCCTTCCCGTGGCATTCGCGCGCGAGGGACGCCAGCGCCTCATCGCCACCGAGTAGCGGGTCGACATGCCGAAACGTCGAGGCGTCGTATCGATGCACCGATCCTGCGGTGAAGAACGGCGTCAGATAGACGGTGGTGAATCCCAGGTCCCGGATGTAGTCCAGTCTGCTTCGGATCCCATCGAGATCGCCCCCGTACCATTGGCGCCCCGACCCCTCCCCACGCGCGAGGGGCGTGACGCCCCAGGCCGTCGGAATCGCCCAAGGCGGCGGGTTCCTCGACGCCGACTTCCCAGACGCGCAGAACCGATCGGGGAAAATCTGATATACGGCGCCGTCGACGTTCCACGAGGGGGATCCGGTGAATGTGGTGATGATGAAATCGTCCGAGTCGCTGACCTCGCTGCGATGAACGCCCGTCGCATTCAGCCAGTCGAATCCGCCGTCAGCGCGCATAAGCATGAACCGGTATCGCGTCACGGGATTGTGGACCAGCAGAGGAGCCTCGTACCAATCCTCCGCGACGAACCCGTCGTTCACCCCGTCGTCCGTCCCCGCACGCGCCGCGACGACGCCCCCGCGAGGTCCCTCCATGATCCTTGCGGCGCTTTCGACATGGATGTCGGCGTCATAGGTCGACCGGATCCGGACGGCGTCATACGCCGCGTCAACGGGTATTCTCACCCTGACGCGGACCACATCCCCCAGTCGTGGAGTCGAGCATGACACGTAGAGTTCGGATCCATCATGGTGTGGCGATAATGCCATGGGGTCATCCTTTCACGGAGCCGGCCGTCAGACCGGAGACGATGTACTTCTGAAGGAACATGAACATCACGACGACCGGAACCGCCGCCAATACCGCGCCGGCCGAGAAGACCCCCCAGTTCTGCGAGAACGAGACGTTGACGTACTGGTACAGGCCGACGGCGAGCGTCTGGCGTTCGGGAGTGATCAGGACGATCGACGGAATCATGTAGTCGTTGAGCGTGGCTATGAAGCTGAGCATCCCCGTGACGACAAGGATGGGAAGCGACAGTCTGAGAATGATCGTGAAGAAGATGCGAGCATGACCGGCTCCGTCGATCATGGCCGCCTCGTCTATCTCGTGGGGAATGGTGTTGAAGAAGCCGTACATCAGATAGGTGTTGGTTCCCAAGGCCCCTCCCATGTACAGAAGAATGAGGCCAAGCTGCCGATCGAGCCCGATGGCGGGGAACACCCGCGTGAAGGTGCTGAGCATCAGGAAAATCGCCACATAGGCCAGCACCTGCGGGAACATCTGCAGAAGGATGAGGCTCATCAGCCCGGTTCGGCGCCCTCTAAACCTGAACCGGGAGAAGGCGTAGGCGGCGGACGCGGCGAGAAGCAGCGAACCTGCGGAAACCGTGACGCCTATGACCAACGAATTCAGGTACCACCAGGCATAGGGGTACCTCGGCTGGCGGAACAGCTCGAGATAGTTGCGCAACGACACCGTGGAGAACATGCTCGACGCATCGGTGAGCGACCCACGGGGGTTGAGGGAGCTCGACAGGACGAAGACCATGGGGAAAAGCGCGAAGGCGACCGCGACAATCGCCACGGCATGCCTCCACCCGGCCGTCCTCATCCAATGCCCCAGCCCATGGACGTTCTCCGGGACTGCTGGGGACGACCCCGGACGAGATGACCCGAATCGGGCCGACAGGGCCTCCCCGCGACCGCCGACGCCCTGAGACCCGCCCCCGACAACTGTGGGCACAGTGGTTTCCTTCGTCATATCAGCTCCACTCCTCCATGGATTTCGTGCTTCTGAACGAGATGATCGAGATCGCGCCGACGATGAGGAATATAAGCATCGAGATCGCACAGGCAAGACCGTACTGTTTGTTGACGCCCCCGAAGGCGAGCCGGTAGACGAACGAGATGAGGATGTCGGTGGACCCCGCCGCGTCGGTTGGATTGTCGACCGGGCCTCCGCCCGTCAACATGTATATGGCATTGAAGTTGTTGAAATTCATCGCGAAGCTCGATATCAGAAGCGGCGCCGTGGAGACCAGAAGCATGGGCATCTTGATCTTGCGGAATATCTCCCACCAATTGGCGCCGTCGATCTCGGCTGCCTCGATAAGATCCCCCGGCAGGGATTGGATTGCGCCAGTGGACACGAGAAACATGTACGGGAACGTCATCCACACGTTCACCACGATGACGCACAGACGCGCCAGCCACGGCGAGGTGAGCCACGGGATGTTCGCCCCCAGAACCGCATTGATCACGCCGTAGTCGGTGTTGAGCATCCCCTTCCACACAAGCAGCGACAGGAAGGAGGGGAAGGCGTAGGGAAGGATGAGAAGCGCACGGTACACCCGCCGCCCACGGACCGAAGGATGGTTGAGGACGAGCGCGAGACCCAGACCGACAAGATAGGACAGCACGACCGAAACCGCCGCGAATACGAAGGTCCAGACGAGAACCCCCGCGAAGGGACCACGAATCGTGGGATCCCTGACGACGGCGGCGAAGTTCTTCCAACCCACGAAGACCTTCCACCCCTGCTCCAAGGCCTTCCCCTGGTCGTCGACGAAACGTCCGTCGCTTCTGGCCCGGTAGACGTCGCCGTCGCGCTGATCGACGAACGCGTCCCTGCGCTGATCGTAGACAAGAGTGGGCGTGTACAGGCTCGCCCGAGATCCCTCCTTGGTTCTCAGAATGCCGTCGCTCGGATTCCCCGAAACGGGAACCTGCATTGCGGTCACGCGCTGCTGCATACCGAAGAGATCCCGCATGCCCAACGCCGTGTAGCCCTTCAGACCAATCGCCTGTCCATCCTCCATCGTCGCCCCCGATACCGCATGGAGCGGCTCGTCCGAGGATCCGATCATCGCACCTTGTTCTGGGTCGGTGACCAGGAAGTACAGATTCCCGTCGGATTCTCCCCGCAGCACGGTGAGAGGGTACTCCGGCGAATCCTTCGACTCCTCGAACGACCCCTGCTCAATGGCCTGGATCGCATCCTGCTTGGTGGAGTTATGGCCGTCCCCGTAGTTCGTGAACGCGGCATATCCGCTATATGCGATGACGAACACCTGAAAGACCAGAAGGAAGAAAAGCCCCGGGAGAAGATACTTCGCGATCGTCATCCTCTTCGAGAAGTAGACGACATCGGCCACCACCAGCGACACCGCAAGGAAACCGACGATCAGCCAGTCATGCTGAAGGGCGGCCAGCCATATGCCGAACACCCCCACCGCATTGACCATGCACATGAGAACCAGCTTCAGGGCGAAATACCAGCCCACTCGGGGGATTCTCTCCATCCAGGCCCTTCCGCCACGCTCGGGCCCCTTCCGCGAAGAGGCCGTCATATCCGTCATGTCCGTCATGTCCGTAGTTCTGCTTTTCACACTCGCACTCCTTCCTCAGCACGACGGCCGCGCGGCCGGAGGTCAGCGCCGCGCGGCCGAGGCTTATTTGGCTGCAGCGATGTCCGCGTCGATCTTGTCGCAGGTCTGCTGCCACACCGTCGCCGGATCGCCTCCCTTGCCGAATTCGATGGAGGTCTGCGCCGGTCCCCAATAGGTATAGACGGCGGACATCTGCGGGATATTGGGCTGAGGTATTCCGGTCTTGCCTATGGATCCGAGCGACTTCATGATCGGATCGTCCGCGACCTGGGGATCGTTCTGCGCGGCAAGTAGCGCCGGCGGACGCTGGCCGGCCTGGTAAAGCTCAAGCTGAACCTTCTTGGTGCCGATGTAGTTGGTGAGGAAGTAGTTCGCCGCCAGCTGGTTCTTCGAATACGCGCTGACGAAAAACGCCTGGACCGACACCAGAGGACGAGCCTCCTTGGAGCCCGCCGCGGGAACCGGATCGACGACCACGTCCGGGATGGCCTTGACGAAGTCGGCGATGTTCCATGGCCCGCTGACGACGTACGGGACCTCCCCCTTGATGAAGGCCTCCTTGACCACGTCCGCCGAATAGTTCGGCGATATCACGCCATCCTTGCCCTGACTCGCAAGCCAGGACGCGAACTGCGCCCCATTGTCACCGCCCATGGCCACTTTTGATCCGTCGAGGCTCCCATCGGCTTTTGATGCAAACGGCAGAGCCCGAACGAGGATTGGAAGGGGAAAAGATGGTAGGGATCGCCGTAGGAGGGATCCTGCTGCACCATGAATGGATACTTGACCTTTCCCTCGGCCACGAGCTTACGGCCCGTCGAGATCATGTCATCATAGGACGTGGGCGCATCGGACGCCAGACTCGGGTTACGGAACAACCCCACGTTCTCCAGCGCGTACGGCAGCCCATACACCTTCCCCTTATACGTCACGCCATCAATGGCGGACGTCGCGTAATCCTTGGTCCGTGAGCCCAGATCGATCGGGGCGATTATGCCGTTCTGGACGAGTTTCCCGGTCCAGTCGTTCCCGCCTATGACGATATCGGGGCCGGTCCCCGTCGGCGCCTGGGACGTGAGATCCTGCTGGATCTTGGAGTAGTCCCTTTGCACGACGTCGATTTTCACGCCGAATTTCCGCGAGAACCGTTGAGCGCTGTCCTTGATCGGCTGATACCGGGTCGCGTCGGCCCAGATGGTCAACGTCCCCGAGAAATGCGGCTCGTCTTCCTTGCTCGCCTGTCCGGACCCGCCGCCGCAGCCAGCCAGCATTCCCGTTGTCGTAAGAACGGCAACAAGAGCGGCCATCACCTTATGCCTCATTTTCACTCCCTTGTCCTTGGTCCTTGTCGTTCGACGCCCGGGACCCGACGCCCGTAGATACTTCGTTGTGTCCGTCGAACAATCGTCAGTGTATGAACAGGATTGCGTGCCGGAAGCACATGCCGCTTTTTTCGCCATCTTTTTTCGGAAACACGACGAAAACAACCGCAAATAATTAAGCATCCTGAATACACTGGTCGTCATGACCGCACGACTCACCGAGCTCGCCCAGAGAACAGGCGTCTCCATCACGACCATTTCACGCGTTCTCAACAACAAGGAGGGCGTTGCGGACGAGACCAGGGACAAGGTTCTCAAAGCTCTGGACGAGATGGGGTACGAGAGACCCCGCCGACTACGCAAACAGTCGCAGGGATTCGTCGGGATAATCGTTCCCGACCTGGACACTCCGGTCTTCGCCAGCTTCGCCCAATTCATGTCCGGCGCGCTCGCACGATACGATCTCATACCCGTCATCTGCACTCGCAACTCGGCAGGTCTCACCGAGGACGACTATGTGTCCACACTTCTCGATCGGCGGGTGAGCGGAATCATCTTCGTCGCAGGACACCATGCGGAAAGCGGCTCCGATCCCTCGCGGTATCAGAGGCTTCTCGAGAACCGGCTGCCCATCATCCTCGTCAACGGCTATATCCCCAACGTCAAGGCGTCGTTCGTGTCGGACGACGACGAGACGGGCACCCGTCTTGCCGTTTCGCATCTGGCCTCGCTGGGACACACCCGGATCGGGCTGGCCCTGGGGCCGCGGATGCTGGTTCCGATGCTGCGACGCGAAAAGACCTTCCGCACGTTGATGCGAAGCCGCTTCGGCACCCCGGATGATCAGATTCTCGTCGAGAGCTCCCTGCTGAGCATCGAAGGAGGCCAGTCCGCGGCACAATCCCTCATAGAACAGGGCTGCACGGGAATCATATGCGGATCGGATGCCATGGCTTTCGGCGCGATACAGGAAGCGAACCGTCAGGGATTGGGCGTCCCTCGCGATATATCGATTATCGGGTATGACGACTCGCCGTTGATGCGATTCGTTCATCCCTCGCTGACAACGATCCGCCAGTCAACGCTGGGAATCAGCCAGGCCGCCGTCGACTTCCTCGTCAACGCCATGCGCAGCGGGGATCTGGGATCCGGCAAGGAGATGCTGTTCCGGCCAGAACTCGTCATGCGAGCATCGGCGGGGAACGTGCAGCGACGAACGCCCGGCGCACGGCCGTATTCTCCGGGCAAGAATCCACGATAACCAAAGACATCCACGCCGTGGACATGCGGTTCGCGTCCGCACGGCACGGGCCGCCTCCAGCATCAGCCCGATCGCCCGCATCCAACCACATCCACGCACGGCCCTCCGGCGATGCCGCGCGGGAATTACTATGGAGTCATGAGCGATAACAATCCGTCGGCGCCGTCCTCATCATCCGATCAGCATGACGACCGGCAGCAGCCCTATCAGCAGCCGCAGAACCCCATGGACGAAGAGGGGAACGAGACACGGCAAACGCCCCTCTATCCCGACTCGTCCCACTACTCCCAAACCCCCAGCTCCCGTCCGATCTATGGCGGCGACGCCGGCCAGCACAATCCATATCAGGATCAGCAGAACGCGCAACAGCCGCAGCAGACCTTCCCCGTATCATCGCAATGGCCGAATGCCGACGGGGCAGGCGCGCCAAACCAGTACGGCGCATTCGACGGGAACCCGGGCAACCCGAACTATCCCAACTATCCCGGCAATGCTGGCAACTCCGGCTATTCCGGGAACCCCGGCTATC
Organism: Bifidobacterium minimum; assembly: GCF_000741645.1. GTDB lineage: Bacteria > Actinomycetota > Actinomycetes > Actinomycetales > Bifidobacteriaceae > Bifidobacterium > Bifidobacterium minimum. The sequence continues at coordinate 216,196 of NZ_JGZD01000009.1, read as the reverse complement.
CCAACTATCCCGGCTATCCCGGGCAACAGCCCTACGCGACCCCCTACGGCCCGAACGACCGTTGGAACACCCTGTGCATCGTGGGATTCGCACTCGCCTTCATAATCCCGGTCGTGGGGCTGATCCTATCGATCATCGCCCTTAACCAGATCAACAAAACCGGCGGGAAAAGCCGAGGTCTCTCCATCGCGGGAATCATCATCGGCGGAATATCCACCGTGCTCACGGTCATAGGAATCATCTTCGGCTTCTGGATAATCGGCCAGACCATCAAGGGAATCGACACGGACAGCGACTCATGGTCGTACTGCTATGGGGACTCCTGCGATGAGGACTGGGACGACTCGATGAACTCCACCGACGAGTGGTCGGCAGCGGACACGCGCAACAGCCCCGAGGAGTATGCCCCAACGGTGATCACGACGAATCCCGACGCCACAACCACCACATTATGGCCCGGCGTCGCGGTCTGACCCGGATCGCGCCTCGCATGACAGCCTCTGACACGCCGACACCTTGCGAGACCGTAAAGTATCTGTAATATATCCACTTGGCTGCTTTTACGGCGGCCATCGGCCCCGTAGCTCAGTTGGTTAGAGCGCCGCCCTGTCACGGCGGAGGTCACCGGTTCAAGTCCGGCCGGGGTCGCGATGGTGAAGAAACCCGGTGATTCCGGGTTTTTTTAACTGTCATGGCTCTGTAGCTCAGTTGGTAGAGCGAACGACTGAAAATCGTTAGGTCAGCGGATCGATGCCGCTCGGAGCCACCACGACAAACCCCCGGAAGCCGCACATTTCAACGGTTCCGGGGGTTTTCCATGACGTTCCCCAACGACATGCTGTTTCCTAGCGATTTTCAGTCGGCAGCTTAGCCCGCATGGTTCCCGTCCGCACTGTCACGAACCAGATCACGCACCAGCCTCGTCACGCGTCAAGCCGGTCACGCACCCAGTCGACGATGTAGGGCGCGACGGCGTCGATCTGATCGATGGCGGTGTTGAACTCGCGCGGTCCCCCATACCAGGGGTCCACCAGATCAAGGCGGTCATCGATTCCGACGTCCGCGGCGTTCAAAGCCGGGTCGAAGCTTCTGTACATACGCACGGCCCCACGATCCTCGGGCGGCAGCATACGCAGCAACGCGCGCATATGCGCCGCCGTCATGGGCAGGAACAGGTCGGTCCGATCGATCTCATCGCGGTCTATCCGATGCGCGAAATGATGACGCGGGATCTCATACCCCCGGTCCCGCAGCACCGTGACGGCACGCGGGTCGATGGGATGGCCATATTCCTCATCGCTCACACCGCTTGACAGGACGTCGACACTGCCATCCAGCCCGGCGTCCCTGAACCTCGTGGCCAGAACGATCTGGGCCATGGGAGATCGGCAGATGTTCCCCGTGCAGACGGTCATAATGGTGTAGCGATGGTCGTCGGACATGGTGCTCCCTCTTATTGTCGGCATTATCGGCGCTGGCATTATCGGCGCTCCGCGCGGCGCGGTCTCCCCCGCCTTCGTCCCGGACGATCGATCCGGGACCGTGGCCGAACGTTCAGCGATTCCTCGCGTATGTGACGAATCGGTATCCCCTGATCATGGTTCCATCCGCAGCGGGCGAACGCCATTCTCCGTCATCCTCGACATGCCACGATCCGTCCGAGACGAGCTCGTCCATGTCCGGGGCATAGGTGTCCGCATGAACCTGGGCGCGGATCTGGGTCACATATGCCTTCGACGCGAAAGGCAGGGCCTGACGGAAAACGGCGGCTCCGCCGATAACCCATATCTCGCTGCGGTCCATGCCATCATCGGGAATCGCCTCCTGCCGGGCCAGATCGAGCGCGGCGTCCATGTCGCTGACCACCGTGGCCCCCGGCGCCGTCATATGGGGATTGTGCGAGACGATGATGTTGTCGCGGTTACGCAACGGACGGTACCGCGGATCAAGGGAATCCCAGGTCTTCCGTCCCATGATGACGGGATGCGAAACCGTCAGCTCCTTGAACCGCTTCAGGTCCTCGGACAGATGCCACGGCATGCCGCCCTCGAAGCCGATGGCCCCGGGCCTTCCCGACAGGTCCGAAGCCTGTGCCCATATCAGATTCACCGAGAAGGTTTTGGGGAAATCATCCCCCCAATCCTCCCCCTCGTCATCAAGCCCGGCATAACCGGGCTCGGGTTCGTGATAGCCACTGCGGCTACTACTGTCATGCTCCATTTCACAGCGCTCCTTGGACTCAAGACTGGGTCATCAGTGTAACGACCGGCTCAGACCACGCGATCATACCGCGATTGGCGCGCTGATCGTGGGGTGGTGACGATAGTTCTCCACATGGAAATCCTCATACGCGTAATCGGCGAGGGACGCGGCCGGATCGATGTGCAGAGTGGGATACGGATATGGTTCACGCCCCAGCTGCTCAAGCACCTGCTCCACGTGGTTGTCGTAGATGTGGCAGTCGCCACCGGTCCATACGAACTTCCCCGGTTCCAGTCCCGCCTGCTGGGCCAGCATGCATGTCAGAAGAGCGTAGGAGGCGATGTTGAAGGGCACCCCGAGGAACATGTCGCACGAGCGCTGATAGAGCTGGCAGGAAAGCCGCCCATCCGCAACATAGAACTGGAACAGCGCGTGGCAGGGAGGAAGCGCCATGTTCTCGACCTCCGCTGGATTCCACGCGCTGACGACCATACGCCGCGAGTCGGGATGATGCCGGATCAGGTCCATCACACGAGCGATCTGATCGATCGTCCGGTTCGGATCATCGGGAGTGGGCGCCGGCCAGCTGCGCCATTGGACGCCGTAGACGGGACCGAGATCACCGTTCTCGTCGGCCCACCCGTCCCATATATGGACGTTGTTCTCCTGAAGCCAGCGCACATTGCCGGATCCCCGCAGAAACCACAGAAGCTCGTAGGCCACTCCGCGGAAGAACACCCGCTTGGTCGTGATCAGCGGGAAACTCTCGGCAAGGTCGAACCTCATCTGTTTGCCGAACAACGAGATGGTCCCCGTGCCGGTTCTGTCGGATTTGAGCGTCCCCGTCATGAGAATCTCACGCAGAAGATCCTCGTACGGAGTGGGCACCACGGACTGCGGGCGCGGCGGCACATGTGAACGGATATCGTCAAGATCCTCTGTGGTCAAAGACATGGGTTCCATCCTACCGACGCTTATGACTTCTCGGCGGGCCGATGCGTCGACGGATACGGACGCAGGCGGAACCGTGTGCCGACACATCCGCGTTCCGACACGTCCGTATGCCGACACGTCCGTATGCCGGGACGCGCCCCGGATTCTCACCAGAAGCCCAATGCATTCCTCCGGTTGCCCGGGTGAACTACAGTTGTCCATGTCAAGACGCGGAGTCCCGCGTCGCTACCACAAGGAGGATCGCATGGGTAAGCGCATCTGGGTCGAAAGGAACAAGGACGGCTCCTGGGACGCCTTCAGTGAGGACGGAGCCCACGTCAAGTTCGGTCATGGGAAGGGACTTTTCAGCCCCGGCGATCTGATGAAGGTGGCCTTGGCCGGCTGCGGCGCACTATCGAGCGAGTTCGCCGTCGAGCATACCGTCGGGGAGGGGCACGGCGCCCATATCGTCGTCGATGGCACCTACGACAACGACAGCGATTCGTATCTCGCGTTCGAGGAGCAGATCACCGTCGATGCGACCGACGCCGATCTGAGCGCGGAGGACGCGAACAAGCTCGAGGAGCGCGTCAGACGCCACATAGACAAGAGCTGCACGGTGAAGCACACGATGGAGCAGATCACACCGGTCCGTCTGGACGTCACCATTCGTCGATAGACGGCGGCCGATAGACGGCAGCGTCGTCGCGTAACGAGGAAAACGATCAGGAGTCGTCCGATACCATTCCGGACGACTCCTGATTGAATTTATGCCAATGGTTTACGTCGATCGCCGGCTTCCGGTCAATGCTCGCCGTGAAGAGGATCGATGCTCGCGTCGATGGCCTCCGCCTGTCGAGAATCCGCGGTGGGCACCGAGACCTCGGTGACCCCCTCGATGTCATCGGCCGATTTCTCAATGGGCCGCGATTCCTCGGCCTCCACGTATTTGCGTGGCACCACATAGACCGGACTGACCGCATGCTGGACGAGCCCCTGACTGGTCGAGCCGAGGATCAGACCGGTGAACCCGCCACGACCCCGCGATCCGACCACCACGACGTCGTGGTCACGGCTGGCCTTGGTCAGGGCAGCGACGGCGTTGCCGGGAACGACCTTCTTGCTCACGACCAATGACGGATACTTCTTCTGCAGCGGCTGGACGCGATGGTCAAGATCCTCGAGGTACGCGGCCGTGACGTCCTCGTCGCCGTCGGCGCCCTGGACGTGCGGAACGGCCGATATGACGTCGAGTTCCGCTCCCCATCCGTCGGCGAACCCCGCGGCGATCTCCAGCGCCTTCATCCCCCACATGGACTCGTCGGCACCTACGGCGACCCGGGTGATGGTGTTGTTCAGATGCATGAGATTGCCGTCATCGTCGGTATAGGGAACGACCACGATCGGACAATACGCATATGCGGGGAGGGATGAGCTGGTGGTGCCCAGAAGCCTTTCCGCCAATCCGCCCTTGCCTCGATTGCCGATGACAATGAGGTTGTAGTTACGGGACAGCTCGACGAAAACCGAGGATGGATCGCCGGTCACTATCAGCGTGACCGCCTCGACGCCCTGCTGGTCCGCAATTGCCTTCGCCTTCGACAGGATCTCCTGAGCGTCGTTGTGGGCGGCTTTGTCGTCGCCGAAAGCGGTATATGTCGCGTCAAAGGACACTGCAGCATAGCTCGGAAGCGAATACGCACAGACGATCTGCAGCGTCAGTCCCGCGTGCTTGGCATAGTTCGCCGCCCACCACGTGGCCTTGTAGCTGGCGCGCGAGCCATCGACTCCCACAAGAATGGCCTTATCGTTGATCATGATGACCTCCTCCGGCGGATGGCGGTATTCCCAGCGCCGCCATAAACGATTTTACCCGTTTGACGCTCCCCTACAACGCACGCGACACAGGGACTCACCGAAGGCCTCCGCAAGATCCACTAAGCGCCCCCATGAGAAGCGCTCCATGACATCCACGAAACACGGAGAAAGCACGAAGTTGAAGAAAGCACGAAGCATGAAGAAGACCGTACGGAACCATGGACATGAAATGAGCCGATGTGAAAGAACCCGCCTGCAAACAATAGCAGACAGGTTCTTTTCAAAGCACTGGACGATACAGACAAGCACTACACAGCAAAAGCACTACACAACGACCACTACACAACGCGCCGAATCGAGTAGGCTCCCGTGTAGACTTCGGTGCCGGTGATCCGAGTGCCCAGACTCGGCAACAACGCGCTGATGATCAGACCGTTGCCAAGATAAATGCCCGAATGGATTCCGTTGGCCACAATATCCCCCGGCTGAGCCTCTGCCAAACTGCCGACCGCGGTGCCCACCGTGGCCTGCGATCCTGAGACGCGAGGAAGAGTTATGCCAAACTGGGCGTAGATGTACTTCACGAAACCCGAGCAGTCCCATCCGGGATTCGGAGTCTCTCCCCCATAGACATAGGCATTCCCCTCATAAGAGGTGGCCAGTGCCGCGATGGCCGACCCGGTCGCGGTGCCCTTGGTGGCGGACGACGAGGACGAAGACGAAGACGAGGACGAAGACAACGATGACGAGGCGCTCAACGACTGCCGCTCCTGAGAGCGACTTGCCGCGGCCTGCTGCTCGCGTTCGTCCTCCTCCTGCGCGGCCTGCTCCTTGGCCTTCTGCTCGGCCTGAAGCTCCTTCGTCGATTTGGTCTTCTCGACGTTCAGGGTCTCGGTATAGCGACTGCGGTCGGAGGAGTCACCCTCCACCGTCACCGACGTAGACTCGGCAAGAAGATTACGACGAACGACGTTGTTCTTCGGGAAGGACCGTGATGAGGTGACGACGGCCGGGGCCGTGTTCGCAATCGACATTGGCGCGAACAGGGCAAGCATCATGGCGACCACCACGACAATGGCGATCGACAGCAGAGGTTTGTTTAGGCTCTTCATCACGCGAAACTCTATCACACACAGATTGAACACATATCCCGCGCCTAGCGCATGGGCCGATGCCACGCGGAGACACGCCGTGAAAGCATGGCCGCCACGGGCCCCGTCGTCAATCACTCCATAGGATGATTCGACGTAACAGGATGATTCGATTTAACGATGCCCGGTGATGAAGCATGATGCCCGGCACTGCACGCTACCCAGTAATGGATGTACCGAGGGGCCTAGTAATGAATGTACCGGAGGGCTGCGGCCTGAGATGCCGTGAAGGTCCTCGAGAAGGTCTCGCCGGACATGCCCGCGCTGGTTTCGGAAGTGACCACCGAACCATCATCATTGATGGCCTCCACGATGGCGACATGGCCGTATACCGCATCCGCGCCGTCCTGACCCGCGGAGAAGACGATGACATCCCCCACATGCCGAGGCGTGGAATCGACCCAGTACCCCAGCGTCTTGGCGGAATCGGCCCACATCCGTCCATCACCCATATGGGACCCCACAGGGAGGCCGAGTTGGGTCCGTCGCTTGTAGACCCACCACGTGCACTGGCCGAACTCGTACGTGTTGCCCGCATCACCGGTGGCGTGATTCGGATTGAATCCGGAGGGGAGCACGGCGGAGTCCTTCTCCATCAACGCAGCGACCCGCACGTTCGACGCCGCCACGGTGGACATCTTCTTCACATCAAACTGGGAGTTCGACTCGCCCAGACTCCACCCGCCGTCATCCGTCGACGACGATTGCGTCTGCGTCAGATCCGTCCGTTCATCGGACCGCGAGGCCGCCGAATCCCCCCGCACCCGTTGGATCTGCGTGGTGGTCGTCTCCTGAGCCGTGGACGTCGAGGACCCCTGCGGCCCCGCCCAGGCCATGACCGACGTCACGGTACCCACCAAAGCCGCCAGCGACGCCGACGCGACAAGGTTGTTCCTCCGCCGCTGCGCCCGGGCGGCCAGCCGCATCTCCCGTCGGGTGACGGGTGCGGACGAATTCAACCGTCGAAGGAGGTCACGATCCACGCCTGCTATCGAAGTACCGTCGTCGCGCCCGGCATCAAGCGGATTCCCATCGTCCAAAACGGCTTCGCAATGCTGGGCGTGGGCGCCTTTGTCAGAGGAGACCCGCCCAAGGACCCAGCCGGATAGAAACCGACTGCGACCGGAAGATCGGGCCTTATGAGCGGCACTACCCATTACCACACTCCTTGAGGATCATCAACCGCCACGACCCCGCGCGCACGGCATCCACAATCATCACACGAGAACATCATCGCGATATTTAACGATATTTCACGTTTCCGACGTCGCTGAACGGCGCAAACGGCCGGACACCCGCGTCATCGTAGCACACGCTTCTGGCAGCAAAGCCGGATACCGCGGCGTCAGAACGAACACGCTGCGTTCCGAGGCCGTCCCGCCATCCACAGCGGAGACTACCCTCGGAAGCATGAATGACGGTCTACAGATTCCCGCAAGCCTGCTTCCCCAGGATGGACGTTTCGGGTCCGGCCCAAGCAAGATACGCACCGACCAGATGGCCGCGCTTGACGAAGGCTCGACGTCCCTCATGGGCACGTCCCACCGCAAGCCCCCGGTCAGAAGACTCGTCGCGTCGATACGCGATGGGCTGCGCTCGTTCCTGCGCGTCCCCGACGGATATGAGATCGCGCTGGGAAACGGCGGAGCAAGCGCCTTCTGGGACATCGCCTGCGCATGCCTCATCGACCACAGGGCGGCGTTCGGCAGCTACGGATCATTCAGCGCGAAATTCGCCATGGAGGCCGAGAACGCGCCATTCCTCGATTCCCCCGTCCTGTTCTCATCGCAACCGGGAACCTATCGCCTTCCCGACCTCACCGACGGCGTCGACGCCTACTGCTGGGCACACAACGAGACCTCCACCGGAGTCAGCGCCCCCGTGTCGAGAATCGGGGGAAGCGCACGGCAGGGCGCGCTCATCCTCGTCGATGGAACCAGCGCGGCCGGAGCCCTGCCCGTTGACATCGCGCAGACGGACGCCTACTACTTCTCCCCGCAGAAGGCCTTCGGATCCGACGGCGGCCTCTGGTTCGCCGTCCTCTCCCCCGAAGCCATCGAGCGCGCGTACTCCATAGAAACCTCCGCGCGTCAGGAGGCGAAGGACCGTTGGATACCAGCGTTCCTGTCGCTGACGTCGGCCCTGGAGAACTCACGCAAGGAGCAGACGCTCAATACGCCGGCAGTGGCCACGCTGATCCTGATGGAGAATCAGATCCGCTGGCTGAACGACCACGGCGGACTGGACTGGGCGACGTCACGGTGCGAGGAATCGGCGCGGACGCTTTACGACTGGGCCGAACGAAGCGATTACGCCTCGCCGTTCGTGACCGATCAGGATGCGCGGTCCCATTCCGTCGTCACCATCGATCTCGACCCGTCAGTCGACGCCGCAACGGTGGTGTCGAGGCTCACCGACAACGGGATCGTGGACACGTCGGGATACCGCAAACTCGGTCGCAACCAGCTGCGCATCGGGGTGTTCCCCTCCGTCGACCCCAAGGACGTGCAGGCGCTGACGCGATGCGTTGATTACGTCGTGTCACGGATCTAGGTCCTTTTCGTTTCCCCCACCACACCGGTTCCGTGCCGTCCTGGTTTTACGCCGTCCCGGTTCCACGCTGTCTCGGTTCCATGCCGTGGAACCCGTTCGGCGTGACGGCGGCACGGCCCAGCGATCTCAAATCGCTGGTGATGCCATCAGAATGGCGCAATCCCCGTCATTCGGGACGGGAAACACGCGAACGCGCTCAACCGCCGGTGCAAGAGCCGCCTCACCGGGGTTCAGAAGCAACGATCCAGCCGTCGTTTCGCATCGCACACCTCCCGAGACGCACAGCACGACGCGGACACGACCCCGATCCAACTCCACGTAGGACTCCTCCCCGGCACCCTCCCCGACGCGAACCCCGATGGAATCCGGCAAACTGCACCAGGACAGCATGAACTCCTCGATCCCCGGGCTCATCGCGCCGGCCACGGCACGCCCATGGACGCTCAGCCCCGGGGTCTCTCCCGAGAACGACAGCAGTCTGACACCTCCATCGCCCTCATAGTCCACGACGCGAAGAGCCTCATCCACATGCCGTGGCTTAACCGTCAAACCGGCCCTGAGCACGGTGTCCGAATTCGTCATGATCTCAACGGCCGTCCCGCCGATATACGTATGCAATGTGCCGGCGGGAACGTACATGCCCTGCCCTCGGTCAAGACTGACGGCATTCATAAGAAGCAGCGCCAAAGGACTGCAGTCACCGGGGAACGCGTCCGCCGCGACGAGGGCATGCCGAAGCATGGCCGCTCCGCGCCCATCGTCCGCCCCCGCCAGAGCCTTCCGCAACGCATCGTACAGGCCAGCGGCACATCGTGGAGGGCTCGTGACCGCGATGCCCAACGCGCGGCGGCGGGCACGGGCCCCATGCGACAGCCATGCCATCGCGTCGTCATCACCGACGTCGTCATCACCGACGCCGTCATAGCCAGGCGACTCATCCGCCTCTTCGACACAACGCAGCATCGCCGCCGCCACGGGATGCCGGACCCTCGCCAGGACGGAACGCGTCACCCCCATACCCGCGAATCCGACGGACAGCTCAAAGGGATCCAGCGCCACGACCATCTCGTTCTTCTCGACACGGTCGCGATAGGCCCGCGACGGGGAATCCGAGGCGATGCCGGCCCTGTTCTCCCTGTTGAACCCCTCACGCGCCCGGAACGACACGGGATGAACCTGAAGGGACAGAGGACGCCGGGCCGAGATCACCTTGAGCAGAAAGGGAAGGACGGGACCAAAACGGGACGAGTCAAACTCACCAAGCATGGAGGTGGGATCGTCACGGATCAGCTGATCCACGGTGGAGGATCCGGCGGGCCCTCCATCGACAACCGACGGCCACACGGGATGCCCGCTGAACCACACCTCGGCGAGCGGACCCGTCACATGCGCGGCCCGACCATGGGGAAACATCGTCTGGAGGCGGTCCTTCGACCCCCACTCATAGGGCTTGAGCACTGGCTCGATGCGATACACAAGGTGCTCCTCCCTGATCGCGGACAGGCGCCTCATCAAGGTACCCGCTGAAGGACCACATAATACCGGTTCCGGTATATGGTGAAACCATGAAGCTTGCACCGATCATCAACCCGGATGCTCGAAGGCCGATGCCCAAACCAATAAGGGTCAACCTTCAACGGGTGTTCCTCGCCGGCATGGTGATGTGGCTCATCGCGCTCGTTGTATGTCTCGTGCTGATGGCCCTCACGATTCCCACGGGAAGGGCCTTCTGGGTAATTCTCGCAGGATTGGGAGTCGGCGTCGCCCTTCTTGTATGGGAACGGCTCGATAGGCGCAACTACAGCCAGTTAGGGAAGTGACGTTCGACGCCACCGGATTCCGGCATCCGGCTTATTCGGCATAAAACGGCACCACCGGCGCCACCGGCAAACGACGACGATCGACTATCGACTATCGACTATGGCGTCCCTACTGGGCGACCGGCAACGACATCGTGAAGGTGCTCCCCTGACCGGGAGCGCTCCAGACCGACACAATGCCGTGATGGGTAAGCGAGACGTGCTTCACGATCGCGAGTCCCAGGCCGATGCCCTCGGACGTGCGATGGTTCTGGTTGCTGCCACGATAGAATCTCTCGAACACGCGGGGGCATTCGTCCTTCGCGATTCCGCAACCACGGTCGACCACCTGGACCATCGCCCGTTCCGGCGACGAGGCCCGCGTGACCAGAACCGATACGACGGCACCCTGCGTCGAATACGCAATCGCGTTCTCGACAAGCTTCGCCACGGCCACCCGGATCTGTCCCGGATCGCCGTTGACCATCAGATCGTCCTCCCCGCTGACCTCCACCCTGATGCCATTGTCCTTCGCCAGCGCAGCACAGCTATCACACGCGGCGTCCACCTCATCACGCAGGGAAAGGCGATTCTCCATGGAAGGCACCACGGGCTCCTGGGCTTTGATCAGAAGAAGGAGATCCGCGACCATCCGTTTGAGATGCGAGGCGTACCGCCGCGCCTGTCTGGCCGATTCCATGACATGCGCGGCGTCGATTCCGCCGGATTCCATCGACTCGGCCAGATCCTCGATCGCCGCCGTCGGTCCCACAAGCTGCTCCGAGACGTTGTCGATGAACGAGTCGCGAACCTGGGCGAAACGCACCCGCTCGCTGACGTCATCGATCAGCACGATGACGGTTCCCCCTGCGATCATCGATACGGTCACGGTAAGCCAGTTGCGTCTCGACACGGCCGCTGTGGAACCTCCGGCGTCGGAGGCATCAGAGGCGGAATCCTCGCGGAATCGTTCCGGAGTCCACGTCGTGACGTCGGATCGGACGACTCGCCTCTCTCTCCTCGCACGCCAGACCATCGCGCGTATCTGCGGATCGGACACGGCATCATCCGCCACCACCCCCATGCGATAGGCCGAGGGACTCGCCTGAACAACCTCATCGGAGGAATCCAGAACGACGGAGGCCTCATCCAGCATCGACAGCACGGACACCACCGAATCGTCGACCTCATCGCCGGCGTCATCAAACTCACCATCCGCACGCCGACGTGACGCCACCAGCGCCACCACCCCGATCAGAACCGCTCCGATGACGACTCCGGCAACCAGCCAGATCATCGACGATCCCGATAGCGCAGACCATTCCATGTATCCATTCTCCCACCGCGTCGACGTAGGGTGCGGTGAATCTTGAGTGAACGCCACCATGAATTCTTCCTGAACAGTCGTTTGGATGCAGACATGCCCATGGACAATGGCGCTCGGCATAATAGACTGGTTTCATCGAATGCGTCTATACGCGAAAGGCTGGCGGGAATATGCGTGTGATATTCAACGAGGAGATGAGGGCCGTCGCGGACGACCTCGACACCATGGCCCAGGATGTGCGCCGCGCCATCAACCTGTCCTGCACGGCGCTGCTCAAAAGCGACGTCGAAGCGGCCCAAAGCGTGATAGACGGGGATTCCGCGATCGACAATCTCGAATCAAGCATCCTCGACCAATGCGTGAAGCTGCTGGCCAAGCAGAATCCCGTCGCAACCGATCTGCGGGTCGTCGTATCGACCATGCGCCTGGCGTCGACCTTCGAGCGCATGGGCGATCTGGCAAGGCATCTCGCCGAAGCCGCCCGACGGACATATCCCCAATCGGCGATCACCCCCGACGCCATGCCGCTTTTCACGCAGATGGGGGATTTCCTCACCGTGATGGCCGATCGCATGGTCAGCATGCTCGCCGACCGTGACGCCAAAACGGCCGAGCAGATCATCCTCAGCGACGACCAGCTCGACGCACTCCACCACAAGACCTTCGATCTGGTCCTCGCGGACGACTGGACCGGATCGCGTCAGGATCTCATCAACGTCGTCCTTCTGGCGCGCTTCATGGAGCGCCTTGGGGATCATGCGGTTTCGGCGGCACGGCGGGTGGTCTATATCGTCTCCGGATTCGATCCCACCAAGGAGCCGTCGCGAGACGAGGGAACGGACATCGACTGACCGTTCGCATCAACTGACCGTTCGCGCCATTCCGGCGCCGATGCTCACCACGGAACAAGGGGCCCCGCACCTTTTTGGTGCGGCCCCCGTCAGGGGAACGATCCGTTCGACCTACTTCTGTCCCTGTTACTTCTGTCCCTGGGCTGCGACGGCGGCGGCGCCGGCGGCGGCGGCCTCGGGATCAAGGTACTCGCCACGCGGTTTGATGGGCTTGAAGTTCTCGTCAAGCTCGTAGACCAGCGGAATGGCGGTCGGGATGTTGACCTTGGAGATCTCCTCCTCGCTCAGACCGTCAAGCATCTTGACGATGGCACGAAGCGAATTGCCGTGGGCGGCGATCAGAACGGTCTTGCCGGACTTGAGCTGCGGAACGATCGCGGACTCCCAATACGGCATGACGCGGCTGACGACGTTCGACAGGGCCTCGGTCTCCGGAACCGGATCCCCGGCGTAGCGCGGGTCATGATCCTGCGAGTACTCGTCGTCCGGGTTGATCTCGGGCGGCGGAGTAGCATAGGAACGGCGCCAGATCATGAACTTCTCGTCGCCGTACTTCTCACGGATCTCGGACTTGTTCTTGCCCTGCAACGCGCCGTAATGACGCTCGTTGAGACGCCAGCTGCGCTCCACGGGAATCCACAGACGGTCGGCCTCGTCCAACGCGTAGTTGGCGGTGTTGATAGCCCGGCGAAGCAGCGAGGTGAAGACGATATCGGGAAGCACGTTCTTCTCCTTGAGAAGACGGCCCCCGCGCTTGGCCTCCTCGACGCCCTGCTCAGTCAGCGGGACATCCACCCAGCCGGTGAATTGATTGGTCTTGTTCCATGCGCTCTGACCATGTCGGAGCAATACCAGTTTGTAAGACATAACGTCATGCTACGCGAAAGGACAGACGACATGGCGGCGACGCCCGCACCAGGAAGCGGCTCCGGGCACCGTCCGCACGCAATCGTTCCGCATCGTTCCACGGGCCGCGCGTCTCATGCGATGAGGACGCACAAGGACAGAACGAGGGCGGATGACGCCGAAACCCCGACGCACAGAAGGAAGGCCCGTCTCCACAACCGCCGACGAACAGCCACGACACCCGCGATCGCCTGAGACAGCAGCGCCACGAGCAGAACGGACATCAGCCAGAAACCGACCGTGACCGCCGGAGAGGGACCGGAACACGCCCGATCGCCGGACGACGTCACGCCACATGACGTCAATCCCAGCCGCGACCATGGCCTGGTCAACGCGAAAAGCAGAACGGGAACGACCGTCGCCACCGCCATCGACAGGGCGAAAAGCACGGCCCCCTGATCCTCGCCCATGCGGACCATCAGCGTTCGCTTGCCCATCGCTCCGTCGGATTCACGATCACGCAGATTGTTGACCATCATCAGACAGGCGGAGCAGCATCCGGGCACGATGGACAGCATGACGCTCGAGGGATCAAGCCCTCCGACGGATCCCAGACCACCCATCAGCGCCCACTGGGTGCCCACGCAGGCTACGGGCCCGAAGAACAGAAACGCCATGGCCTCGCCCCAGCCGCGGTACGCTCCGGGCCTGCGCCCGCCCGAGTACGCCCAGGCCATGATCGCGCACAACGCACCCACGGCGAGAAGAAGCATATGCCCTGTCAACACCACCACGGTGATTCCCGCGAGCATGGCGACGGCCACAGCGGAGAGCGCGGCATGGAGCACGAAGCGGGGACTGGTCCCGGATGCCACCAGACGCACGGGGGCCCCCGCCGACGACGCATCCGGCACGCCTCTGTCCCGATCCACTCCCCTGACGCCATCGGCATAGTCGTTCAGAAAGTTCGCGGAGATCTGCAGGGCCACCGAGACGACGAGGCACAGCAGCGCGACGGCAAGGAACCATCCGGTCGACGTGACGCATACGCCCTCTCCGGCCGACGCCCGTGGAACCGGTCGCCCTCCGACGACGGGACATGGCACGTGGACCATGTCCCCGCCCCACACGCCACGCATCACCCGCGGCCATGATGCCGCGGCCCCGACCACCACGGGAGACGCGCCCATGACCAACGTCCATGGACGCGCTCCCCGCAGCCAGTCCCGGACGGTCACAGAGACAGCGGCTTGATCAGGGGGAAGGTGATCGTTTCACGGATCGTGGCACCGGTCAAGGCGATCAGAAGCCGGTCTATGCCCATCCCCATGCCGCCGGCCGGGGGCATGCCGACGCCCAGGGCCTCCAGGAAGTCCTCATCGATGTCCGAGGCCTCCTCGTCACCGGCCATGGCATCCCGTGCCTGCGCGAGGAAGCGCTCACGCTGGACGACGGGATCGTTGAGCTCGGAGTATCCGGTGGCCAGCTCGAAGCCGCGCACGTAGAGATCCCACTTCTCCACCACGCCGGGCTTGGCGCGGTGGGACTTGACGAGGGGCGAGGTCTCGACGGGGAAGTCGCGCACGAAGGTGGGCTCGTAGAGCTTGTCCTCGTAGAAGTGCTCCCACAGGTGCTCGACGAGCTTGCCGTGGTTCTCGACGTCATCGCGTTCCACGCCCAGTCTGTCGGCGATCCGCCCCAGATGCTCGACGGACGTGCCCGGATTGTCCGGCCCTCCGTTCGGGACGATCTCCTCCCCCAGCGCCTCGGACAGCGAATCGTACATGCTGATCTGCTTCCATTCGCCGCCGAAGTCGTAGGTGGTTCCGTCGAGCAGCGTGACCGTGGTCGATCCGAACGCATCGGTCGCCGTGCGCTGGACGAGCTCCCTGACGAGCTTGCCTATGGAATCATACGTTCCATAGGCCTGATAGGCCTCGACCATGGTGAACTCCGGGGCATGCGTGGCGTCCACTCCCTCGTTGCGGAAGTCGCGGTTGATCTCGAACACGCGGTCGATCCCGCCGACCAGACAGCGCTTGAGGAACAGCTCCGGAGCGATGCGCAGATACAGATCCATGTCGAAGGCGTTCATATGCGTCGTGAACGGGCGCGCCGCGGCACCGCCGTGGATCGTCTGGAGCATGGGCGTCTCCACCTCGAGGAAGTCGTGCTCGTCGAAGGTGCGGCGCAGACTCGACACCGCCTTGGAGCGGTTGCGCACCATGTCGCGCGTGCGCCTGTCGGCGATCATCGCCAGATACGGCTTGCGGATGCGAGTGTCATCGCCAAGCTCCTTGTGGAGCGCGGGCAGCGGCTGAAGGGCCTTGGACGCGATCGACCATTCCGTCGCGAAAACCGACAGCTCGCCGGTCCGCGAGGACACGACACGACCACGAATATACAGATGGTCGCCAAGATCAACGAACTGCTTGAACTTCTTGAGCGACTCGGCGCCGATCTCCCGCTTCGAGACCATTCCCTGGATGGTGGTTCCATCCCCCGCCGACAGCTGGACGAAGCACAGTCCTCCGGCGTTGCGCAGGAACAGCACACGACCGGCGATACCCACCATATCCTCGGTTTCGGCGCCGGGATCCAACGTCCCATCGTATTTCTCGCGAACCTGCTGAATGGTGTGGGTGACGTCCACATGAACCGGATACGGCTGAAGACCCTCCCTCAGCATCATCGCACGTTTGGCCACCCGCATCTGGGTCTGTTCGGGATGCGCCGCCGGACCGAACCGGGTATTGCCGGGATCGATGGATTCCTCCAGACCCATGCCCTCATCGACGCTCTGTGCAATGGCGGCATCCTGCTCCCACAGCAGACGGGCATGCTCAAGCGTCGTCATGGTGGAGGGCGTGTCACCGTCCGCGCGATCCTCATCCTCGTTCTCGCTCAAATCACTCATAGCGCACCAGTGTACCGAGCGGCGGATACACACGGTGGGGCCGCTCCACGGCGAGGCCGGTTCCGGCGATGGACCCTATCATCGACACGCAGCTTGGCATTGTCCTAGGTGACGTTGTACGATGACCTCCGTTGTCCGGCGGGCTGTGGCGCAGCTTGGTAGCGCGCTTCGTTCGGGACGAAGAGGCCGCGAGTTCAAATCTCGCCAGCCCGACAGCGAGCGGTTTCGCACTTCGGTGCGGGGCCGCTTTTTCATTGCTTTTACTGGCCTCGGAGGCCGTAACCGGCCATTCCCCCAATGTGCAGTTTGACCCAGAAAACACCCGTTTTCAGTATGGATATGTAGTTTCTTGTGTAGTTCGACGTGTAGTGCCGCGTGTAGTGCCATGTGTAGTGCCATGTGTAGTTCGTGGAGAAATCACGGCAGGACGAGCGGGCGCCTCGCAACACCCTGATATACACTGATAGCGCATATCGAAGGACATACGGCAATCCCCGCGAACCACTGCAGCGACGCACGGACGGCAACGAGACGCCACCCTCTTCATCACCCGACCCGCACCACGCGGACATGACCGATGCAGGCCGACTGCGCTATGGGTGGCGACGGAAAAGAGGACAGAGTGAACGACTCCACAGACGCTTTCGACGAGGATCGTTTCCTTGCCGAACTGGACGCCATATTCTCCTCGCACCGGGGAGCGACCGACGCGGAGCCCAGCATCCTCCAGGCGCTGGCGGATGCGGAGAACGCCGGCGATGACGCGGGAACACTGACGGTTCTCAACGAGGCCATAGGCTTCTACCGCTCGCAGGGACGGAATCAGGATGTTCAATGGATGGTCCAGCGGGCGTTGGAGCTGGGGCTGCGCATGGGGATCACCGGCACCGACGCCTGGACGACGACGCTGATCAACGCCGCCACGGGCATGAGAGCCGCAGGCCTCCACGATCAGGCCGAGGACCTCTACAAACAGGCCCTGGAGTCGGCCAACGCGACGCTGTCGCCAACCGATCGGCGGATGGCTGCCCTCCACAACAACCTCTCCATGCTGTACAGCGAGACGGGCAGACCCCGTCAGGCTCTCGCGGAGCTCCGGGCGGCCCTGGACATCCTTGAATCATCCAGTCCCGACCCGGATCATGACGTCGACATCGCCGCCACGCACGCGAACATGGCCCTCATTCTTCTCGATGTCGCGGCGCAATCATCGGAATCCGACGAATACCTTCGGCAGGCCGACCATCATGCGCTGACAGCCCTGTCCCTGTATCGGGCAGCGGGGGCCGAGCATGAGTCGCATTACGCGTCGGCGCTCGCGGCCATGGCCCAGGTGTCATACGCACGGGGACTCTTCGACGACGCCGTGGCCTTCTACGGCAAGGCGCTCGCGCTGATCGAGGAATGCTATGGCACCGATGCGGACTCCTACCGCGTCACGAAGCAGAATCTCGAGGACGCACGTCTCAGAGCCGGGAAGCGGACGCCCGACGACACGTCCTCTCCGGCACCCCCCGTGCAAAGCGGAGACGACCGGCGGCGCCATGACGACGCTGCGGCGGACGGACCGGATATCCCCCACCCCACCGACGAAGTCCCGCATGCCACGTCACGTGTCCACGCATCATCCGCAGAGCCGGCAGCAGAGCCATCCGCGCCATCATCCATCTCCGGACTCGACCTGTCCCGTCGATACTGGGAAGCCTACGGAAAGCCGCTGCTGGACGGCAGATACTCACGGTTCCGCGACCGCACCGCAGTGGGGCTCGTGGGGCACGGATCGGAATGCTACGGATTCGACGACGACATCTCCCATGACCATGATTTCGGCCCGGGGTTCTGTCTGTGGCTCACCGCGGAGGACTACGCCGTGATCGGAGCGGATCTCCAGCACGACTACGAGGGCCTTCCCGAATCGTTCATGGGATTCGGCCCCCGGGTCCGTACCCCCCGCGCCCAGGGACAGGGACGACGGGTGGGGGTCTTCGAGATCGGCGACTTCTTCGAATCCCTCACCGGGCTCCGGGAGGCGCCGTCGGCCGACAAACCCCATGAATGGCTGATGCTGGACGAGCCCACGCTGGCGGCCGCCACGAACGGCCGCGTGTTCCGCGACCCCTACGGCATGTTCTCCCGCACGAGACGCGGGTTCATGCTCATGCCCGATGACGTTCGGCTCTCGCTCATCTCGCGACGGCTCGGGATGATGGCCCAGTCCGGGCAGTACAACCTCCCCCGCATGCTCGAACGGGGGGACCCGGCGGGCGCATGGCTGTCGATCGGCCAATTCGTGGACGCCACGTCGTCGCTGGTCTTTCTGCTCAACAATCCCGCGAGCGTGGGCTACCTGCCCTACTACAAATGGCGCTTCGCCGCTCTGAGACGTCTGTCGAAGCGCATGGGCAGCGTCCTGCCCCAGGTCGCCGCCGGCCTGGAGGACATCATGCGCCTCTCCTCCGCCGCCTGCTATGCCGGAGTCGGCTTCGGTGAGGGCGGCAAAGGCGCGTCGACATCGATGGCGGCCGTTCGCAAACACGTGGAGGACGTCTGCGCCGATGTCGCGTCCGAGCTGCGACGCGAGGGCCTCAGCGAAAGCACCGAGACGTTTCTTGAATGGCAGCGTCCTTATGTGGAAAGCCGCATCACGTCGGACTCGCCGCTTCTACGAAGTCTGGAGGACTAGAACCATGACCGCACATGAATCAGACATCACCGGAATCCGGCCGGACAACCGCAAACCGCAGACCGTCCAACAGGATGGCATTGGAACCGGCGGCATTGGAACCGGCGCGGCCGACGCCCCCATCGGGAGCCGCCGGCCGGATCCGCTCATCGCCACGGTGGTGGCCCACGAGTGGAGGCAGTTCCAGGACACGACCAACGAGGGCGGTCGGGCCTCCTGTCAGGACAACTGGCCCATGTTCAGTCAGATGAGGACCAGCCAGTTCCTGACGTGGCCGCACGATCTTCTGAATTCCTACGAGAACGATCTGACGCAGGCCGACCGCACCGGGCGCAATCTGGTCACCGAGAAGTACGCGCGGATGATGGAGTCCACCGATCCGACGACGTTCGACCGCGACATCCGCCCGTTCATCCCGCGGCTCGACGAGGGACGCATGCAGGTCCAGGAGAGGATCATCGCCACGCAGGTGGGATGGGCGGCCGACTTCCGCGAAAGATACCCCCGTCTGGGAGCCGGAATGCGCGTTCTGACAACCGATCAGGACACGACCGAGAACACGTCGTTCGAGACCTATCTGCGCGGCGAGCTGGGGACCTACTCGGATCGCACGCTGTCGTTGTACGCGCGGATGGTTGATTCGCTGACCTCGGGACACGGGAATCTGACCGAGGACACCATCGCGAACACCGTGAGACTCGCCGGATTCACCGGTCTGGATGAGGCCGAGAAGTCGCAGGGACACTGGGATCGGTAACGGGCGGAATGGAAGCGAGCGGTCCGGATGGGGACGGCACGGACGGGGACGGCGCGGAGACGGAACGCGGGGAGCGGGGCGGTTCACGGATGCCGAGAATTCGCGAGCGCAGATCCTCGGCGTCGGTGAACCGCATCCCCCGCCATCCCAGGGAAAGCGCCGCGTCGACGTTCTCCGCACGATCGTCGACGAACACCGTTCGCTCGGGATCAAGTCCATACCGTTCCTGCGCGCGACGATATATTTCAGGATCGGGCTTCGCCACCGACTCCTCCGAGGATATGACGACGCCACCGAGCAGGGCGAGGTCAGGACATGCGCGCCGAGCGATGTCGACGAACCGCGTGGTGAAGTTCGTCAGCCCCCACAACCTCAATCCTCTGGAGTCGAGATCGCGCAGCAGATCGGCCATCCCCGGCATCATGCCGACGATGGTCCTGTCGCGATGCTCGAAATACATCCGGAAAACCCAGGCGACGGCCGGGCCATGGCGGTCCTCATAATCCTCCAGCACACGCTCGTCACTCCAGCCCAGATCGCTCAACGCATCATAGTGATCGAAGCCATACGGGTCATCGGGATCGAAGAACATATCGATGACCCCTTGCGGATACAGTCCTTCCAGAGCGCGCTCGGGACGCCAATCGACAAGGACGCCGCAGAAATCCATGACGACATCCGTCACCGTCGGGCGACCGTCATGCCGTCCCTCCGCGTCCATCCTCGTCATCATTGCCAGCCTCTCCGTCTCTACCAATCTCCCCGCCATTGCCAACGGCCGTCGCCGACAATCTCACATACCCCGAATGATGCATGGTGAAGCGGATGCGGGATGCGATGTACACGTCCACCGCCCTTTCACAGGGACGGCCGGACTGGTCGACAGCCACGCGACGGATGCGGGTCACGGGAGTGCCCTCGGCGATCTTCAGCAGCTGCGCCCTGCGGGAATCCGCCATGAAGGAATCCAGCGTTTCGTCGACCGACTGCGGCCGCACACCATAATCGTCCTCGAAGATACGATAGAACGGACGGGTGAGATCCTTGGACAGGAAGCCGGGGAAAAGATCCGCCGGAAGGTGGGTGACCTCCAGGGAGAAAGGCCGTCCCGCTATCATCCTCAGTCTGGTGATGGCATAGATGACGGGCGCGTCGCCACGCAGATCCAGCATTCTGGCGTCCACCGGAGACGCGGAAGTCACGACGGCCGACATCACCCACGAGGACATGACCAGCCCCTGACGTTTTGCGATGTCGGGAAGGGACTCGACGGTGTTGATGTTGCGCTCGAGCCTGTCGTCGGAGACTATGATGCCGCCCGACCGGCCGATGCGTCGAACGATCTCATGGGAACCCTCAAGAACCGCGAGCGCCGCGCGCAGACGAGAGCGCGTGACTCCCAACTGCCGGGCGAGGTCGCGCTCTGATCCCATGCGCTCGCCAGGCTGGTACTCCTCACGGGAGATGATCGCGCGAAGCCTTCTGACGACGTCGCCCACATCAGCGACGTCGTCACCATCAAACGCGCGCATCGATGTCACGATCTGTCGATCCTCCGTCTCCACAGGGTGCCGATACGCCCGATCGCAGTGACAAGAAGACAGGACAAAACAAGAAGACACCCCGCGACCCGCGGACGGCGGAGGACATCACCCAACGATGACAGACTCGACACCATATATTCACCGGCAAGGATCCGCAGAGGATCACACGAAGCACGACCGATAAGATCACCGTATCTGAGCAGCCTCGTTTCATAAGACCGTGGATCGTCCTCATGAAAAACGAAAAGACGCAATGCCCTGTCGGAGGCGTGTGGGCCATAGGATCGGAAGCCACATGTCGGCGCATATCCATAATCCATTCCATCGATGGTGGCCACAAAAGTGTTCTTGTGGTCATGCCCGCAGTACAACGCGAAATAGCCGCCTGCCCGACGCATCGCCTCAACCTCGCCGACGGCCCGTTCGGAACAGCACGGCCCCTCACCCAGAGTAGACCCGGGACGGCAGACCTCGGGATTGAGCACGTAGCAGGAATCGGAGAACATCCGATGTCCGCGCACCGCATTCGGCGTCAAAGGGCCCGTCTTTCTCAGGCACCGATAGAAATCCTGTGGAGGAATATGCTGGAACACCACTGACGGCACCGGATTCCCACCGTCTGCCCCCAGCCGGACCCTCTCCAGCCATTTGACAGCCACATCAGAGGGAGCCCCATATCCACCGCTCTCGTCGAAATCACCTGAGTTGACCATCATAATGCCCATAGCCACACGTGAACCATCCCGTGACATAATAGGCATCGCGAAGGAGCCGACCTCGCAGGCAAGAGCCGAGCGCTCCGTTCCCCGCACATCGTCCATCCTAGGGTTGAGACAACCGGGGAACTGACGATAAATCTCATCCTGCTCGTCGGGCATCACACCGCACTGGAAATCATGGTTCCCGTAGGTCACCGCGAAGGGAATTCCCCGCGAGACGATGGGATCCAGAAATTGGCGTATCGACTCCCTGATCTTGAGACGGGTACTCCGAAGCGCTGATTCGCTCCCTCCCGTGGCCATCGGTGACTCCGAGCAACGAGTGGAATAACCATCAATCATCGCCTCCAATCGAACTGCGCGGGAGACATGCGCCCCGATAGCATCTCCACGCCTCGACGTGAAGGTCTCCATATACCCGGGATCATACCCGCGAATCTGATCTCCGGTAAGTACCACCAAATCCGGGTCGGCCTCGCGAACGGCGGCATCGATAAGCGCAACCGCATCCGGATCCACGACGGGGCCATCCTGAATGTCGGCGAGCTGGAGAACACGGAAAGTCCCATCCTTTCGGAACGACAACGTCGAATCATTCAGCATCAGCGTCACCATCCTTCCCCGCATCCTCGGCCCACCTCAACTCGATACGCCTGCTCATGACTGGATAGGGCTTGATGGCAACATCAACATGCTGGCCAATATCGAACCGGTCGTCTATGTCATGCTGTGCTACAAGTTCCATTGCGTCCACATGAACGGTCGTCCTCTGAATGGACCCCAAGAAGCTTGTGCGGACGACGACGGCATCACCCGCGTCATCAGGAGACAGCACCACGTTCTCCGGACGGATGAAGACCGTGACGAGACTGTTTGGAGCTTCCTTGGATGACAGGGGAAGCGGGCATTCGCATACGGTGACGGCTCCGTCTCGTCCCACGGTCGTGTCGACCTTGTTCGACTGCCCGACGAAATCACTGACGAAAGGCGTTTTCGGAGTCAGATACAGTTCCTTCGGCGTTCCAATCTGCTCGATGTTGCCATCATGCATGACCGCGATCCTATCTGAAACAGCCAAAGCCTCCTCTTGATCGTGCGTCACGAAAATCGTCGTGATTCCCAGCTTCAACTGCAACGACCGTATCTCATCACGCAGCTGCACTCGGATCTTGGCGTCCAATGCAGACAATGGCTCGTCCAGAAGGAGAACACCCGGATTGAGAATCAGCGCGCGCGCCACGGCAACACGCTGCTGCTGACCTCCCGACAGCTGAGAAGGATATCGATCGGCAAACTCACCAAGACCGACAAGGGACAGCATATCCGCGGCCTTGGCCCTACGCTCCTGACGCCCCACCCTCTTAACCCGCAGACCAAAAGCGACATTGTCCGCAACCGTCATATTAGGGAACAGCGAATACTGCTGGAAAACCATGCCGATGCCACGACTTCGTGGAGGGGTTCTCGACACCTCACGTCCCCCTACGCTGACGCGCCCTCCGGATATCTGTTCGAAGCCCGCCAAACACCTCAACGCGGTCGACTTCCCGCATCCCGATGGCCCCAGAAGACTAACCATCTCGCCCGGAAGCACGCTGAGCGAGAACGAATGTAGTACTTCCCGCCCCCCATATGATTTCGTGACATTGTCGAAAACCACCGACTCGCCCAATGCGGCGTCACCCGCGTCATGATGCTCTGTGACCATGGTCTGCTCCTTATGACTATTGTCGCGCGTCACTATCGACCAGCGTGGGGTTACTTCACGGAATCCCCGCGCGTCCGGCGTCCACCGGCTCCACTCACCGCAAACAGCGCGGCGAAGGTACCCACAAGGACGATCAATGTGATAATGACCGATACATACACATCACCTTGGGAGATCACGATCAGGTCGGTCTGCAGCGTCTCCCTGTTCAACAGCGAGGCGACGGTGAACTCACCAAGGACGATCGCGCAGACCATCAGTGTCGCCGACACGATGCTGCGCCGTAGACAAGGTACAAGAACCAGCACCAACGTCCTCGACCATCGTGATCCGAGAGACTCTGCGGCCTGCACCAACGTCCCAGCGTGAAGACCGCTGAGATCCGATTCCACCGTCGTGTAAACGAAGGGCATGGCAAGCACGCCATAGGCGAGCGACAGCGTCCATGAGCCTGGACCGACCACACGTGAAAGGAAAGCGAAGACCGGCGCGAAACCCACCACCAGGATTATCGCGGGCACCGCAATCGGAAACAGCATGAACACCCTCATCATTCTTCGCATCCTAGGGAAACGCACATCGATAAGGATGATGGCAGGGATAACCAGAACATACACGATGACGACCGTGCAGACTACAAGAATCAGCGAATTGTAGAGGCCTGGTCCCAAGGAGTCCCAGATGTCCGAACCACGTGGAGAAAAAACCGTCGTCCAATGCTCTGTGGTAAAACCACCGGTTGACGAACGAAATGTGAAATACACCATGCCAATAAGGGGCAACGCAATGAACACTGCAAAAAGAACAAGGGCTACACGCCGAAACACCTGAGTGGGACGGTCATACGGCGACCAGACGGGCATCTGATCCGCGATAGGTCTCTCGCCCGAACGATCCACGGTCTTCTTTATTCCTATCCGATCCATGTCGAGGCCTTTCTCTCCACGAGCGCATACGCGCCCACGACGACGATCATGACCCCCAACATCCCCATGGCCAAGGCACCGGCCTCTCCGCCACTGCCCAGACCCGTCTCGCTGATGAGCGCCGCCCGCACCTGGAGCGGGGCTATCTGCGATCCTTGACTTATCAACGCCGCCGCCGTCGCATACGCGGAGAACGCGTTTGCAAAAAGAAGCAGGAACCCTCCCATGAAAGCGGGAACAAGAACGGGGACACCAACATAGCGCCAATAATCCCGGCGTCCGCCCCCCAACATCGCGACGGCTTCCGCGAATTGGGGAGACAACCGCGATATCGCGGGGAAAAAGATAATTATCATCAAGGGAATCTGGAAAAACAGATATGGCAGGATCAATCCACGCGGAGTATAAAGCCACATGCTTCCGGCATATATATCGACATGGAAAGCCCTGCGGAGGAATAGCGTCACCATGCCTTGATTCCCTAGCGTGGCGATGAAGGCGAATGCCAGCATGACTCCACCAAATTGGGATAGTGTACTGGACGCAGAATCGACCGTCCGTCGAATGATCCCTCCCGGGGCACAGCCAAGAAGCGCGAAGGAGATGATCGAGCCAAGAACCGCTCCGACGAGTGCCGTCAGCAACGACAACCACAACGA
Organism: Bifidobacterium minimum; assembly: GCF_000741645.1. Classification (GTDB taxonomy): domain Bacteria; phylum Actinomycetota; class Actinomycetes; order Actinomycetales; family Bifidobacteriaceae; genus Bifidobacterium; species Bifidobacterium minimum. Next base: position 190,803 of record NZ_JGZD01000009.1, on the reverse strand, counting down.
GTTCAGAAAGGCCGATCCCACTCCCGGCCGGGAAAAGATCGCCAGATTCGCGAGGGTCCATCCTCCATCTGCCGATTCGAATGCGCTTTTCGCCACAAGAAGCGTAGGAACGAAAAACATCATCGTCACATAGACGACGAAGGGCACCAGCGATGCCATATTTCTGATTCTCTTCACACTGGCCTCCTCGATGATTCCGACGTCGACGTCTTCACGCAGTTCGCGGGACGCCGACGCTCAATCTTGACAATCGTTCACATGCCTCATGATGCGGAGACCGATGACCACGTATCCGCCAACAGAGTATTGGCCGCCGTCGTTTGGGCCGAGGTTGCAATCGCTATGTCATCCGGCAGCCCGCCAGCCTTCTTCAACGCAGCCTTGTCGATTGTTCCCGCATCAGTCATGGACTTGGCGAGGACCGGCAACGCTCCCGACTTGAGGAAAAGGTTCTGGACATCGTCGGAGAACACGAACTCCTGCCACAGACGCGCCGCCGCGGGATGGGGGGCGTCCTTGTTGATCGCTTGATTGTAATAGGCTCCGTAGGCCTTGTTCGGAAGAACGACCGTCTTGTAGTTAGCGTTCTGTTCAGCAGCCGCGACATTGAGATAGTTCCAGTCGATGACTACGGGAGTCTCGCCCGATGCGATGGTGGACGAAGTGGCGGAAACCGTCAGGAAATTGCCGGCCTTGTTCAGTTTCCTGAAGAAATTGATGCCCGTCGAATAGTCATCAAGCGTCCCACCCTCCTGAAGGGTGACCCAACCGACCGCGGCGAAGGCCGCCCCTGCCTGAGTGGGATCCCCGTTTATCGCGACTTTGCCCTTATAGGCGGACTTGAGAAGATCGTCGACGGACGTTGGGCGAGGAACCTTCGACGAATCGTACCCAATGGACATGACTCCGGTGTAGTCGTTGACGTACAGGCCCGAGCTCTCCTTGTTGTCATCGGGAATCGACGACCATCGCGTAACCTTGTAGGGTGCGAAATAGTCCGTACTCGTCGTAGCGACGGCGGCACCCAGGTCGAACACATCCGGAGCGTTCGACTGGCCTTTGAGATTCTTCGCGGCCTTGATCTCCTCGGCGCTTGATGCGTCGGGATTGGTCGAGTTGATGTCGATGCCGTACTTTTTCTCGAAAAGTTTGATGATCTTCCCCCAGTTAGCCCAGTCATCCGGGCAAGCGATCAGGGTCAGCTTACCTTCGGCCTTGGCGGCTTTGACGAGAGCATCCATGCCACCGAAGTCCTCGGCGCTGGTAGCGGATGCCGACTTAGAGTCCACAGTCGAACTTTCCGTCGATCCACATCCAGCCGCAGAAATAGCCAGAACCGCCGAGATCGTGGCTACAACCAGGGATGCGGCTCGTTTCCTTGTATATGACATTTCAGATTCCCTTCATTCATTTCATTCTCACTGATTCTCGGATGGAACGCTCGACGCCACTCATCGCCCGCAACGGCATTCCCATGAACCTCCATGATGGAACGCACTCATGCTAAATGAGTTGAATTACCTGGACGCCGAGATACGAAATCCTCACGTTCGTAGCCATTAATCCCCGCAACCGCTGCGCAACTGCACGGACATCCAGCAGAAACAATCACCTCGCCTACACGCCTCATGCTCACCCGAACCGCACACTCGTCATGTGCGGAAACGACGCGGAAGAGCCCGTCACTCTATTTGTCCAGCGAGTCGAGCGTCGTGCTGAACGCCGACATGAACCAGTCGACGTCGTCCTCGCTGAACACCAGTGGCGGCCTCAGTTTGAGGATGTTGCCGTAGCGACCGCACACCGAGGTGAGGACATGGTTCTGCCGCAGCGTCTCCAGGATGTCGAGAGCCGAGGCCTGATCGGGATCCGTCGTTCCGGGCTTGACGATCTCACATCCGATGTAGAGCCCGGCGCCGCGCACGTCGCCGATGCATGGATGGGAGTCCTTGAGTCCCTCGACCGCCGCCTTGAACACGGCGCCGACCTTTTTGGAGTTCCCCATGGTGTCCTCGTCGCGCATGACGTCCAGAACGGCCTGCGCCGCAGCCATGCACACCGGATTGCCGCCGAAGGTGTTGAAGTATGGAATGGAGCCCGCAAACGGCTCCAGGATCTCATGCCGCGCCGCCATCAGGGACGTCGGCAGTCCATTCGCCATGGGCTTGCCCGACGTGACGAGATCGGGAACGATGCCCTGCCGCTCGAACCCCCAGAAGGCGTCCCCCGTCCGGGTGAACCCTGGCTGGACCTCATCGGCGATCCACACGCCGCCAAGCTCATGCACGACGTCGATAACCGGCTGAAGATAGCCCACGGGATCGGGATACACTCCATCGGACGAGAAAATCGAATCGGCCAGCAGGGCGGCGAATTTTATCCCATGCCGGTTCATGTCGGCCACGGCGTCGCGCACACGGTCGGCCATCCACGCGCCGAAGGTCGCGGCATCGCATTGCGAGCCACGGATTCCATCCACGCTCACCCGGTAGGTGTCGGGAGTGGGGATCATCCTCATCGTCAACCCCAGATCCTGGGCCGTGCCCAACGCGGGCGAAAGCTTCGACGTCAACGCGGAGTTCCCGTGGTAGGCCTCATGCGTGACGATCACGCCCTCGCCGCCCGTGTATGCCTGGGCGACGCGGACCGCCAGATCATTGGCCTCGGATCCGGTGCACTGGAACATCACACGATCCAGGGGATCGGGCATGGTCGACAGGATATCCTCCGCGTAGTGAAGGATGTTCTCGTGCAGGTATCTGGTATGCGTGTTCAGTTCGGACGCCTGTCTGGTCATGGCTTCGACCACCCGCGGATGGCAATGCCCGACCGACGCCACGTTGTTGTACACGTCAAGATATTCGACGCCGTCGGCGTCCCACAGATGCGATCCGCGTCCTTTGACCAGATGGACCGGCGTGCGGTAGAACAGCCGGTACGCATCGCCGAGAACGCTTCTCTCCCGGGTCAGCTCCCTCGTGCGGGGGTCGAGGCGTCCGCCATCTCGGGCCTGAAACTGTTCGTATCCATAATGGTCGATCGAGTTGCCATCGTTATGTCTTCTTTCTTGCGTCATTCACGTCATCACCGCGTGCCGTCCGGTATCCGGCCGGCACGGGTGCGCACCAAGCATCCCTTCCGATGCCGGCCATTCCGGGGAATCGTCCTCGGAGGTCGTCGGCATCGGAAGCGACGGTTTCCGTGGTGCGGGTTATTCATTCGTTCATCGGACGTACTATTCGTGCGTGTGGTATTGCAGGGATCCTCCGGATGCGGCGAACTCCTCCTCGGGCGACATGATGAGATGCTTGCGTCCATAGAGCGCGAAGAACACCGTCGCCACGAGATAGATCGCGACCATCACATACACCGCCAGCCGATAGTCGGGGTTGAAAAGAACCGCCACGAAGATCACCAGGGCGAGCAGACCCGAGACGACCGCCCCGGGCACCCCATATGCGCTGACGAAGGGGCGTGATATCCCCGGCATGTTCCTCTTGAGAAGGACATATGAGACCATCTGCAGAAGATAGGCCAGAACGGCGCCCCACACGGCGATGTTCAGAACGACGGATCCCGCGCCCTCGCCACCGTAGGCGATGATGAACAGAGCGGCGAAGCCGATCACGGCGCCCACGATCAGGCCCCAGTACGGGGTTTTGCGCTTCCCCGTCAGACTGAGGAACGCCGGATAGTAGCCTGCACGGGACAGCGAATACAGGTTGCGGCCATACGCGAACATGATCCCCTGGATGGAGGCTAGGAGGCCGATCAGCGCGAAGGCCGACAGGAGCGCGGCGACATTCCCGGGGAGAATGGCCCTGTACCCGTCCAACAGAGGTTCGTCGGAACCGGCGAGGGCGGCGGATCCCACCACGGCGGGGTTGAGGAAGACGATGATCAGCGCCGAGATCCCCAGCGTGAGGATGCACAGACGAGACGCCTTCGGGATGTTGTGCTCGGGATCGCGAACCTCCTCGGCGGCGAGCGGAAGCTGCTCGATCCCCAGGAAGAGCCACATGGCGAAAGGCATGGCGAAGAGGATGGCCGCGGGACCCATGGGAAGGAACGAGGTTCCGCCTGCCGTGGGCTTGATGTCAAGAAGCGAGCCGAAATCCACCTTGCCCGTCGCGAACGCTCCGATGCCGAAGATCGCGACTATCGCGAGGGCGGCGATCGAGACGACCTGCGCGAAGCGGAAGGAGGTTTCGGCCCCCAGCCAGTTCACGATGACGAAGATGACGTACAACGCCAGCCACCATACCCATTGCAGACCATGGTCGTCCAGGGAGTATCCCGTCAGATCCGACACGATGGCGTCCGCGTAGGCGGATGAGAAGTACACGATCGTGGCGGCCGTCATCACGTATTCGATGGTCTCGGCCAGTCCCGTGAAGAATCCTCCCCATGGCCCCATGGCCGCACGAGCGAAGGAGTACGCCCCGCCCGTGTGGGGCATCGCCGAGGCCATCTCGCTGATCGAGTTGAGCATCAGAACGTACATGACGTACACGATGACCGCCGCGATGAGCATACCGCCCCATCCCGCCTGGGCGATGCCGCCGTTCCATCCCGAGAAATCCCCGGAGATGACCGCCGCGATGCCGATCGCCCACAGGCCGAAAGCCCCGGAGGTCCTTTTCAATTGCCTTTTGTCGAAGTAGTCCTCGTCGATGTCCACGTAGGTCACCGCTCCCAGACCCGACCCACGCGACCGCAAGTCGCCTGCCGTTGAAGCCATGGTTGTCCTCTCTCTCCTGATCACCTGGTTGATCACCCGTCAATACGCGATCGGCACGCCGACAATGCCAGCGGCACGCCATACCATCCCGTCTGCCCTCCAATCCATCAGCGAAGAAGCCAACGCGAATCCTCCAGATACCGGACCGCGCACGTCACCGATCCGGAAGACTGCTGTCGGGCCAATCCAGGTGGCAGCGCGTCCTCGCGGTGGTTCGTGGTCCACCCGAGCATCTGCAGCCTGCGGATCATCGACAGCGCCGACATGATCTCCAGATCGTCATCGGAGAACGTTCCGGCGATCTCCTCATATCCCTTCACCCATGCGGAGGCGAGTTCAGGGGCGTAGTCCTCATGCTCGATGAAGCTCAGGGACGAGGCGTAGTCGTAGAGGTACCAGCTGTAGCCCGCGTCGTCGAAGTCTATGACGGTCAGCTTTCCCTGCGGTCCCCTGATGACGTTGGACGGGCGCAGATCCGCGTGAATCAGCCCCCAGGTCTCGGCGGTCCGGGGAACCTTGATGAGGACGTCCATCGCCTTCCACAGGGCCTTCGTGCAGACGTCCCGCTCGTCCTCGGTGAGGTCCGCGCTCTCCCACCGTCCCCAGCGGGGCGAGGGCCCGACCATATTGGACAGATCCCAATTGAAGCGCGTGAAACCCGATGGTGGGGTCCACCGCCGTGACTGCTTGTGGAACATGGCGGCCCACCGCCCGATCGTGACGTAGTAGGGGGCGGGGTTTTCCAGATCCTCCAGCACGGTTCCCTCCACGAACTTCGTCGAGACGACCGTCCATACGGTTCCCGTCATGTCGCGTATCCCGGTCACGAACGTTCCGCGGACGGTGGGGACGGGATTGATCAGATTGACGCCGTCGATGTCATGAAGCGCGTTGAGCCAGGTGATCTCGGACGCCACCGCCTGCGGCCCCCCGACGTACCCCGGCTGCGAAACCCTCACGACGCCCTCTTCAACATCGTCCAGAAGCAGGACGAACGTGGCGTTCTCCGACACCGTGATCAGATTGAGCGCGGCCTTCGTATGATCGATCCCCCAGGCCGCGCACACGCCCTGAAACAGCCAGAACGGAGCGGGATCGCCCTTCGACAGTCCCGAGAACGCATCCAGACTCGTTGACGTGGAATCCACGTCCATCAGGCTTGCGATGGTTTTCGACACCATATCCACACCTTTCCCCCTGTGCTTGCGCTCATCGCGACGTTCCCGGTCGCTCCGAAAACGAGCGGGAAAATCGACGGCCCAGGGCCATGCGTGAATACTCGCAGAAGCGCCTCGGAGAATCACGAGCGGACGGTTAAGGACAGGTAACGGATGACAGGGTCTCCATAAACGGCGTGTTACATGATCTGCGAAGTCAGCGAAGCCGCCGCCATCACAATCACCGACTAGGCCTCACCCCACAGGTATGACGAGGAACGCGGGCGTAACGAAGACACGGGCGTAACGAAGAACGGCATGGCGGAAGAATGGCATGGCGGAAAGGCGTAGCGTAGGAAAGCGCGACGAAGTGGATAATCCCTTGTCCCCAACGCGGAAATGGAATCAACGAACGCGGAATCACCGGGAAACCCGCATAACGAAGGGGCCCCGGGATTGCTCCCGGGGCCCTCATGCGGACAGGGCGAGATTCGAACTCGCGGTGGCTTGCACCACAACGGTTTTCAAGACCGTCTCCTTAGACCGCTCGGACACCTGTCCATGATCGCGTCCATGCTCCTGCGGTCACGAGCGTCCATTGTACCCCATCGGCAACGGGACGCGGCGGCATGCCACCCCGACATGCCACGGCTTTATCGCGGATTTCGCACGAATGGACGTCAGGCCTCCCACGTCGCGGGTTCTATGACCTCGCGTCCGCCCATATACGGCCTCATCGCCTGCGGTATCTCGATCGAACCATCCTTCTGCTGATGATTCTCCAGAATCGCGACCAGCCATCGGGTGGTGGCCAACGTCCCGTTCAGCGTGGACACCGACCGCGTCGATCCGTCCTCGGTGCGTTCGCGGATGTTCAGCCGTCGCGCCTGATATTCCGTGCAGTTGGACGTCGATGTCAGCTCACGGTAACGCCCCTGGGTGGGCACCCACGCCTCGCAGTCGAATTTGCGCGCGGCCGACGACCCCAGGTCTCCCGCGGCGGTGTCGATGATGCGGTACGGCACCTCGACCTTGGCCAGCATCTTCTGCTCCATGCCCAGAAGCTGCTGGTGCATGTCGCGCGAATCCTCCTGACGGCAGTAGACGAACATCTCGACCTTGTCGAACTGGTGGACGCGGATGATTCCCGCAGTGTCCTTGCCCGCCGCCCCGGCCTCGCGCCGGTAGCAGCTCGACCACCCGCAGTACTTCAGCGGACCATTGCCCAGATCGAGGATCTCGTTCTCATGCATCCCCGCGAGCGCGACCTCGGACGTCCCCACAAGATACTGGTCGTCGGGCTCGCGAAGACGATAGATCTCGTCGGCATGGGAGTTGAGGAACCCCGTTCCCGCCATGACCTCGGGCCGGACCAGTGTCGGGGTGATGGCAAGCGTGAAGCCGTTCTCCTCTGCCTGGTCCACGGCCATGGTCAGCATCGCGATCTGCAGCCGGGCCACGGCTCCACGCAGGAAATAGAAGCGCGACCCGGACACCTTCACGCCGCGGCGCATATCGATGCCCGCGACGCCCACGCCCAACGCCAGATGATCCTTCGGTTCGAATCCCTCCGACGCGAAATCCCGGATGCTTCCCACCTTCTTGACGACGACGTAATCGTCCTCGCCCCCCTCGGGAGCCTCGGGCTCGACGATGTTGGAAAGCTTCCACATCGCCGTGGTGTACTCCTCCGCAGCGGAATCGGCGGAGGCCCTGTATTCCGCCACGCGCGCCGACAGCTCCTTGGTCTGGGCGATAAGCGCGGCCTTCGCATCGGGTGCGGCCGCCGCCACCTGGCGACCGATCTCCTTCTGCCGGGACCGGGCCTCCTCGAAGCTCTTCAGCGACGAACGACGCACCTCGTCCGAGCGCAGGACCTCGTCGACGAGTTCGACGGACTCCCCCCGTTTGCGCTGTGATTCCCTGACGATATCGGCGTGATCGCGAATGAACTGAATATCAAGCATGGCTTCAGCCTAATGCCGAAAGGCGACACCCCCGACACGAAGGACGTCGGCGCCGCGCGCAGGGGCGTCTTCGTGCAGAAATCGTCAATGTAACGTCCACCGCACCGGTTTCACGCACGGGCACAGGCACAATTGACGTATGCCCCAGACCTCAATCGTCGTTCTTGTCCTCACCGTCATCACCGTGGCCGTGATCACGGTTGTGGTGGGCATCCGCGTATGGCAGAAGCGCAGAAAGATAATCGTTTCCCTGCTGCATCGTCGGGGCGACAGCGTCCGATACGCGTTCATCATCAATCCTTCCAAGCCGCAGGCCGAGCAAAACCGCGAGCACATCATCCGCTTCTGCGAGGACCACGGACTCGGAGAGATCATTCTTCTTGACACTCAGGTCAATAAGGACGGGGGCGCCTGCGCGCGCGAAGCGCTGAACGACGGGGCCGACGTCGTGGTGGCCGTGGGAGGGGACGGGACCGTCCGGACGGTAGCGAGCGCGATGTCGGGCAGCGGCCATGCCATGGGGATAATCCCGACGGGAACGGGAAACCTTCTGGCGCGCAATCTGGGGATTCCCCTCGACGACGTCGAGGCCGCGCTGACGGTGGCCACATCGCACGGATCCCGCCGCATCGACGTGGGGCGCATGTCCCTTCTCGACGCCGAAGATGTCCACGCCCACGCGTTCCTCATCGTCGCGGGAATGGGCTTCGACGCGCTGATGATCGACGACACGGACCCGAACCTCAAAAAGAACATCAGCTGGCTTGCGTACTTCATCGGAGGCGTCAAGAATCTTTTCGCGCCCAAATATCATGGCACGGTGACCATAGCGGAGCCGAACGGAGAGACCCACACGACCCGTGACCTCACCTTCCGCACGCTGATGGCGGGAAACTGCGGGCAGATCCCCGTGTTCTCGCTGATGCCGGAGGCGTCCTTCGACGACGGGCTTCTGGATTTCGAGATCATCGACACCTCGGGCGGACTTCTGGGATGGGCGAGCCTTTTCGGCGACGTCGTCCATCAGACGATCACGGGCAAGGCGGAGCAAAGCCCGCTGTCGACGAACTCGAGCATCGAACAGGTTCAGGGCGTATCCGCCGACATCGTTCTGGAGAAACCGGCACTCGTTCAGGTGGACGGCGATATGCTAGGCGAAAGCAGCCATATCGGCTTCAGCGTCGAACACCGTTCCCTGACGGTCCGCGTCCCCGAATCCAACGGGCGTTAGCACGCGACCGGCATATCGCGTCAGGACTCCCTGTCAACCCCCTCGGCAACTCCGTCTTTCTCGATGACGCCATCTCCGATGGCATCGTCCACTGGATGGCACCTTCCATCGGATGGCATCGTCCACTGGGCCTTTCGACGAGACTGTCGCCACGGGGAACGATACGATCGTCACGAGTGAAACGACACGGCGTCACGAGGACTGGGTGGCATCCGCCACGACACGGGCGACGTGGAGTGCCAGATACCCGATCTCGTCCTCGGTCAGGCTGGCGCCGAGCCTGAGCTCCACAACGGCGGCCAGACGGTATGCGCACTGCATCTGGTCGGGATACGTCTGGCGGATGGATTGGATAATCGGCTCAGAGCCCTTCTCCAGCTGTCGGCCCTGGTGGATGCGGACGAAAAGGTATCGCAGATGCGTGATGAACCGTGCGACGTTCACGCTTCGCTGATCCATTCTGATGCCGTAGGTCTGCTCGATGACGGCGAGCATCTGCTGTATGACCCCCGTCATCCTGTAGGTATAGGACAGGTCCCCCGTCGAGAAGCCCGCGTTCACGAGATGGAGAGCAAAGGCCACGTCCTCGCTTGACGGCAGAGCGCCCTTCAGCGCCGCATTGAGCTCAGCCACCAGTGATCGAGCCTTCTCGTATTCCTCCGGATACAGGGATCTGACCTCGGCCTCCAGCGGATATTCGATGGATGTTCCGCCGACGCTCGCGCGTCTGAGAACGCCGGACACATGGTCGGCGAGCGCAACGACGAGGGTGGGGCTTTCCCGGGACTGGCGGGCCATCCCCACCCGCGCCATGGCGTCGGTGACCAGCCGGATGATCTCCGGTGGGATGTCGGCTATGTGCTCGGCGATATGGTCGGGGTCGCGGCCGTCGGAGGGAAGGAACGTGCGGACGATCTTCGCTCTGTCCACCTCTTGTCCCGGCCGGGCATGGAATCCAAGCCCACGTCCCGTGAGGATGACCTCACGCCCGTCGTCTATGGCCAGAACGACATTGTTGTTGAACACGCGAAGGATCTCCACGACGTCCTCTTCCCCGATTCAGACCACTGTGACCATCCTGGCTAGCGCGTCACCTCCAGCACCGGATCGCCGGCGGTGACATCGATGCCGGTGCGCGGAACGACACCGCCCAGCGCCGCGGTGTTGAGCACGGTCATCAACGTGGTGGTGCTGTATCCCGCATCCTTCACCTTAGCAAAGTCGACGGTCGCCAGCTTGTCGCCCACGCGGACGCGTTGGCCCTTGACCACGTTGACGCTGAATCCCTCTCCGTTCATCTTCACGGTGTCTATTCCGACGTGGACGAGGATCTCCACGCCATCGTCCGTTTTGATGCCGAAGGCATGACCGGTCTCTGCCACGGTCTGAAGGACTCCGGAGACCGGAGCGAGAACGTCGGAGGACTCGGGGCGGATTCCGACGCCCTCCCCCAGGGCGCGTGACGCGAACACCGGATCACCGGCGTCGTCCAGAGAGACGACATGGCCGGAGATAGGGGCGGCCACCGTCGTCGTGGACTCCTGACCGTCGTCGGAACCACTCGCATGACCATCCGAGCCATCCCCCACGGAAGAAGCTGCGGGAGCCGCAACGGCCGCCGCCGAGCCGGACTTCGCCTGGGCGACCGACGCGAGGGCCTCGGCCTTCTGCTCGGGGGTGCGGTAGTCAAGCGTGATGATGAGGATCATCGAGACGAAGAACGCCACGGCGATGGCGATGGCGTACACCCACATCTGGTCGAAGACGGGGATCGTCAGCAGCGAGGTGGACGCGAACGCCGTGGTGGTGACGCCCTTGACGCTGGCTCCCGAGGCGATCACGGAGGGGAACAGCCATCCCATGACGGCGATGACCACGCCACCCACGAAGCAGCCGATCAGCATGCGACGATAGACGAGCTTGTAGCGAAGATGAATGCCGTAGAGGCTGGGTTCGGAGACCCCGCCCAGCAGACCGGCCGCAAGGGCACCGATGGAGATCTGCCGCATCTTCTCGTCACGGTCCCTGATGGAGAGCGCCAGAACGCCGGCGGTCGCGCCGAAGCAGGCGAAGTTCCACACGCCCATGGGCCCCTGGATGAAGTCATATCCCAGGGTCTGAATGTTCATGAGCATCAGTGCGTTCAATGGCCAGTGGAGGCCCAGCGGCACGAGGAACGGATAGAGCATGGGGATGAGGATGGCGAATATGAACGGCGCATGGGAGTTCATCCAGGCCAGGCCGACGCCGATGCCATTGCCCGCCCAGACTCCGATGGGGCCGATCAGGAAGGCCGTGAGCGCGGTGACGATGATCATGGAGAGGAAGGGGACGAACACCAGCTGGACGCTGTCGGGGATGATCTTCTCCAACCCGTGGTAGACCAAGGCGAGAAACGCCGCCATCAGCAACGGCACGAAGACGTTCCCGCTGTAGTCATTCAGCTGCATGGGAAGACCGAACACCGTGGTGGAGCAGGAGCTGGTGCCCAGCGTTGCGTTCTCGACGCATGTCGTGACGCCCTTCCACTTCTGCGTATCGGACAGGCTGACGAACTGCGGTGTCATGAGGGCGCCCATGATGGTGGCCCCCACCCACGGATCCACCCTCAGCTTCTTCGAGGCGTTGTAGGCGATCATGATGGGCAGGAAGTAGAAGACGCCCTTCCATATGGCTTTGACGAACATCAGGCTGGTGTTGGCCTCATCGCCCGTGATCACCTTCACGGATATAAGGAGGTTGACCAGCGCGATGATTAGCGAAGCTCCGAGGAGGACCCCCAGAATGGGACGGAAGGAGTCCGACAGGTATTCGATGAAGGAGTCAAGCCACTGGACATGGCCGCGTCCCTTGGCCCTTACGGCCGCCTTCACGTCCGCGTTGGACATGCCATCATCGGAGCCGGCCCCGGACGGAGCCTGGGCGGCGGATCCCATCTGCTTCATCTGCGGCAGCGCCATGATCTCGTCATATATCGAGGCGACGGCGCCGCCGATGACTACCTGATAGCGGTTCCCTGACTGGGGAACGGCCCCAAGGACACCGTCCATCGTTTCCAACCGATGCTGGTCGACCTTGGCGGAATCGTTCAGCTCGAACCTCAGACGGGTGGCACAGTGCGTCAGACTCTTGACGTTCCGTGGGCCGCCGACCGCAGAAATGATCTGCGAAGGGGTTGAATCAGCCATCTCATTGCCCTTTCTCTTAATCCTGATTGGAATCACAGGGCTTCCCGGACACGAAGGCAATAAAAAAACCTGAGGCACGGTCGTGCCTCAGGTTTTGCGTCCTTGATGAACTTGCAACCCTGCAATATGTTATTCGTCCCTTATGATAGCCCTCGAACGCGCTCCGCACAAAACGACATCCCACGGCAGGCCGCACCGGCGTTCCCTTCCGTCCTTTTATTCCATGTTTTTCGAACAGAATGACACATATCTTTACATTTCATCGCGTCTCCGTGGCACAATAAAAGGCATGGTTGCTAAAAATGCGGGACTACCCGCCACCCCTGCTGATCTGATCAACGTGGACGAGGTGATAGGCAAGTACTACGACCTCGTTCCCGATCCATCCATAGCCGAGCAACGCGTCATCTTCGGCACGTCCGGACACCGCGGATCCTCATTGAAGACCTCGTTCAACGAGGCCCACATCGTCGCCATAGCACAGGCCATCGCGGAATACCGAGCCAAGGCCGGGGTCACCGGCCCCCTCTATCTGGGCCGCGACACCCATGCTCTGTCGGAACCCGCGACGCGGACGGCCATCGAGGTCCTCGTGGCCAACGGCGTGCGCGTGCGTATCGACTCCCGTGACGACGTCGTCCCCACTCCCGTGGTGTCCCAGGCCATCCTCACTCACAACCGCGCCGCCGACGGCTCGCAGCGCTTTACGGGGAACGATATTGCCGACGGCATCGTCGTCACGCCCTCTCACAACCCACCCACCGACGGCGGCTTCAAATACGATCCGCCGACCGGCGGCCCCGCGCCCGCCGAGGCCACGAACGCCATAGCGGCGAGAGCCAACGAGCTTCTGGGATCATACAAATCGGTCAAGCGGACACCCTACGAGCAGGCCATCGCCTCCGATCTGGTGGAGCGCTTCGACTATCGCGAGCACTACGTGGACGATCTGTCCAACGTCATCGACTTCGACGTCATCCGCTCCTCCGGCGTGCGGCTGGGCATCGACCCCCTGGGCGGCGCCTCCGTCAACTACTGGCCGCTGATGAACGAGAAGTACGGCCTGAGCATCGACGTCGTGCGTCCCCAGGTCGACCCGACCTGGAGCTTCATGACCATCGACCATGACGGCAAGATCCGCATGGACCCCAGCTCCCCCTATGCCATGAAGGGCCTCGTGGACTCCCTCAACAACGGCGCCTGGAAGAAGTACGACCTCGTCGGCGGCACCGACCCCGACGCCGACCGCCATGGCATCGTCTGCCCCGACTGGGGCGTGATGAACCCCAACCACTACATCGCCGTGTGTGTGGAGTACCTCTTCGGCGGCAACCGTCCCGGCTGGCCGGAGAACGCCGGCATCGGCAAGACGCTGGTCTCCTCCAGCCTCATCGACCGGGTGGCGACGTCCATCGGCGCCCGCCTCGTCGAGGTCCCCGTCGGATTCAAGTGGTTCGTCGACCCGCTGTTCTCCGGGGAGGTCGCCTTCGGCGGCGAGGAGAGCTCCGGGATGAGCTTCCTGCGAAAGGACGGCCGCGTGTGGACGACCGACAAGGACGGGCTCATCCCCGACCTGTTGGCTGCCGAGATCACCGCGCGCACGGGGAAGAATCCCGCGCAGCTTCATCAGGATCAGGTGTCACGTTTCGGCGAAAGCTGGTATCGACGCATCGACACCCCCACGACGCTGGAGCAGAAGCAGAAGTTCGCTCATCTCACCGGCGACGACGTCACCGCGACCCGGCTGGCGGGAGAGGAGATCACCGCGAAGCTGACCACGGCCCCCGGGAACGGCGCCGCCATCGGAGGGATCAAGGTCACGACCGCGAACAACTGGTTCGCCGCACGCCCCTCGGGAACCGAGAACATCTATAAGGTCTACGCGGAGTCGTTCGTCTCGCCCGACGCCTTGGACAAGGTCCTCGACGAGGCGACCGATGTGGTGGACAAGGCCCTTGAGGGCTGAGCGAACCGGTCTCGTCACGCCGTAACGGTTATGGCATGACGAGACGCGGCCGATTCGGGAACGGATGCCGTCGGGAGTTGATGCTTGCCGACGGCATCACGCGTTCGCGGGCAATGGGACGATTCCATTCGATTCATTCGGCTGATTCCGACGATCCGGCCGATTCGAACATCCAGCCGATCCAGCCGATCCAACCGATCCAGCCGATCCAACCCGTCCGGTAACGCCGCCATCGAGGAGTCCTCCGGCCACCGCCACCGCCACCGCCACCGCCACCGCCAGCATAGGCGCCCCAACCGGATATCAGGCCGAAGAAGCCTATGAAGAAAAGGAGACCCGTGACAATCACCGTGTCAACAGACGGATCCGCCCTGGCAAATCCCCATGGACCGATGGGATGGGCATGGGCCGACCATCCTCATCCGCAGGGGGAGAAAGGGCACGACCATCCCCATGATCATGACGCCGGAGGCGCCACCAACGGAACCAATCAGATCGGCGAGCTCTGCGCCGTTCTCGAGGCCCTGCGGTCCCATCACGGTGACGAGCCACTTGTCATCGAAACCGACTCCCAGTATGCGATCAACTGCTCGACCACGTGGGTGCGCGGGTGGAAGCGCAACGGATGGCGCAACAAACAGGGGAAACCGGTCAAGAACGACGCGCTGATCAAGGCGATCGACGCCGAGCTCCATTCGCGACCCGGAAAGGTGAGCTTCGTGTGGGTGAAGGGCCACGCCGGCAATGCCGGAAACGAGATGGTCGATGATCTGGCCCGCGACTATGCCTCCTCCTGCCGCGACGGATCCCGAGACGGATATCTTCCGAAGGAGGGATGGCAATCATTGCTCGCCTCGGATTACGCCACCGGACTGACGGTTCCCCCGGACGCCCGGCTCCTTCTCGATGGGGCCATAGACGATCGGGACTATCATCGCGGGCGCATCGGCAAGGATGATCCGCGGGACGGGACGCGGAAACAGGTGGAGGGGCGGACGGAGGGAACGTCCTCCGCCACCAACAGGGACGCCGCTGATGCCGATTCTGCAGGGGATCCGATACCAGCGTCATCGCCGGCGACGCATGACGACGGCGCCGATCACCTGCGAGACGGCTCCCGCACGGGCAGCGAGGAACCGCCCATCGAACCCCCTGCCACACGGACGACGCAGGCGCCGGTCGCCGCTGACGGACGGTCCGCGACCGGCGCATCGTTGACGGTGTCCGGCACGCTCCGGTTCTCGCCGCCCCCC
Source organism: Bifidobacterium minimum (assembly GCF_000741645.1). Classification (GTDB taxonomy): domain Bacteria; phylum Actinomycetota; class Actinomycetes; order Actinomycetales; family Bifidobacteriaceae; genus Bifidobacterium; species Bifidobacterium minimum. Next base: position 175,300 of record NZ_JGZD01000009.1, on the reverse strand, counting down.
GCAAGCAGCCCCAGTTTCGACGGACGTCCCCGCCGCATCCATGGCGTGATCCACATAGACGCGCTGGTCAACGGCGACGGATCCATGACAGTCGACAACATGCCCTTCACCATGTCCGACGGACGCTCATAGCCACTGCCCTCCCCCCACCATAGAATGGTTCTGCCCGACGGGGACGGAGCGATGGATTCCGGCCCCGGACACGCACCATGGAATGCGGGACATAGACACACTCAACCGACAGGAGAATGATGGATAAGGCACAGCAGGACGCGCTGAAGAAAGCGGCAGGCATCGAGGCCGCGTCACTCGTTACCAACGGTATGGTCGCGGGATTGGGGACCGGATCGACCGTCCGCTTTCTCGTCGATGAGCTGGGACGTCGCGTGACGGACGAGGGACTCTCCTTCACCGGCGTGACGACCTCGCGTCGCACACAGGAGCAGGCGGAGAGCTACGGAATACGCATCGTCGACATCGACGACGTCGACCACATCGACGTGACCATCGATGGAGCAGATGAGGTGGACGGCAACTTCAACGGCATCAAGGGAGGCGGCGCGGCGCTCCTGTGGGAGAAGATCGTGGCAACGAACTCCGACCGGGTCGTATGGATCGTCGATGAGTCAAAGGTCGTCGACACCATCGGCCGGTTCCCGCTTCCCGTGGAGGTCATTCCCTTCGGAGCCGGGCATGTGATCAAACGATTCGAGGACCGCGGATACCATCCCGTTCTCCGCAAGGACGCCGCGGGCAAGGAGGTGCGCACGGACGAGAACAACTACGTGGTCGACCTTCATCTGGGACGCATCGACAAGCCCGAGGAACTCGCCCAGGACCTTATCACCACCGTCGGCGTCGTCGAGCACGGGCTGTTCCTCAATATGGTCGACAAGGTCATCGTCGGGGATCCGCAGGGGCCTCGTACATTGGTCAATCCCTTCAAGAAGCACTGAACTGTGCGTGGGGGTGGCGGGCCCTGTGCTCCGCCATCCTCGCGTCTTGCGGCTTCCGTGTCGCATGGTTTCCACGTCGCGCGGTTTCCATGTCAGAGATCGGTTTCCATATCAGAAATCATGGGGAGAAAGCGGAAGATCTCCGGTCCGGGCCTCCGATCGATGTCTGAGCCTCCGATCACCGCGGCAACACCGACCGATGCCGCGACACCGACCGATAGGCAAGAAGGGACTCCATCTATATGTGTGACTCCGCTTGTATATAAAACACCCTTGTCATATAAAGACACCGAAGTAAAAAAACACCGGGGCTCTCCACGACGATTGCCTTGGAGAGCCCCGGGACACCATAATCAGCGCGTCATAACATCACTGAAGGCTGGCGCCCCATCCATGCTATGAGCCGCTCGTCACTACTTGCGCTGATGACGAGTTTTGCGCAGCAATTTGCGATGCTTCTTTTTGCTCATACGCTTGCGACGCTTCTTGATGACCGAACCCATCGGAAGCCTCCATTCCTATTCGAAAGACTGCAACTTGCCCAATAATACACGCGCGTGGCGACTAGCGCGCATGGCGTTCCCCATGGCGTGCGAGAAGAGGCCGCTCGAAGGAAGCCACTGCACGAAGAAGCATCACAGCGGGAACTTCTGATAGAACCGCAGAACCGAGCTGCGAGGCCCCGACACCTGGAAAACGGCGGTGTCATTCTGCCATATGGCCACGGCCTGCTGCGAGTCGGACGCATCCTCACGCACGACATAGCTCCCCGTGGCCGATCCCGACACCTTGATCGTGCCCGTGGCGATGTCCGTGCCCTTCTGGGCCGAGACAAGCGCGTCGTACTGGGTCTTGGCGGAATCGGAAGTGGTCCACTGCGCAACGATCATGGTGACGTTCTGCGCTTCCTTGCCCGTGGAATACGTCAGCGTGTATTCCTCCAGCGGCGACGAGGACGTCCAGCTGGCGCTGGGCGACGCCTCGGTCCGGGCGAAGTTCAGGACGCTCTCAGGCATGGCCTTGAGCAGGGTAGTGGAGTCGGCGGGCAACGCCGACGGGGAGATCGTGGGGGTAGTGGCTCCGCCGACGCGCTTGTACCGCCGGACGACGAGGCCGCCGACGTGGCCACAGTCTGATCGGAGTCCGATCTTCCCAACGCCCATCCCGGCCAGACGAACGCGGACAACACCGCCAGAACGACGACCAGCGCCGCCGACGCGACGACGATCGTCAGCTTGGTATGGGAGGAGGATACACGAGTGCTCGACATGGTTGTCATTCTTGCACGATCACCTGACCTGACGTGCGCTGGACCCGACTCGGCCTCATCCCTCCACAACGATCATGCCCCGATGCGCTTGTCGCCAAAAACGTCTAGCGTCGGATGCTATGGCGACAACGACGCAATTCCTCTGCTCCGAGTGCGGGTGGAGCGGGCCCAAATGGTACGGCCGATGCCCGGAATGCGGGCAATGGGGAACGGTAACCGAGTTCCATGAGCCCGCCATCGCCTCCAACGGACGCCGCCGTGGCGCATCACGAGCGTCGGCGACGTCCCACGACAGGCCGCAGCCGACCCCTGTCACCGATGTCGATCTCCACCAGTCGCATCGGATCCCCACGGGGTTCCATGAGTTCGACAGGGTTCTCGGCGGAGGGCTCGTACCCGGTTCCGTGGTGCTTGTCGCGGGGGAACCGGGAATCGGCAAATCGACGCTCCTTCTGGAGACCGCGGCATCGGTGTCCAGAGCGCAACCGAACTCCACGGTCCTGTACGTCTCCGGCGAGGAGTCCTTGGCCCAGGTGCGCATGAGGGCATCCCGCGTCGACGCGGTGACGCCCAACCTCCTTCTGTCGTCCACGACGGACGCGTCCGACGCGGTAGCAGCCATGTCGTCCATCCGTCCTTCATTGGCGATTATCGACTCCGTCCAGACGATCTCCTCGTCAGACGTCGATGGAGTCCCCGGAGGATCGGCGCAGGTGAGGGCCGTGACGAGCATGCTGGTCGAGACGGCAAAGTCGCTCGACTGCCCGCTTCTGCTGGTCGGACACGTGACCAAGGACGGTTCCGTGGCCGGGCCGCGCACGCTGGAGCATCTGGTGGACGTCGTATGCCAGTTCGAAGGTGAGTCCCAGACGGCGCTGCGCCTGCTCAGGGCCGTGAAGAACCGTTTCGGCCCCACCGATGAGGTGGGATGCTTCGACATGGTGGGCGACGGCATCGCCGAGGTCTCGGATCCGACGGGATTGTTCCTGTCACCCTCCGACGTCCCCACGGATGGCACATGCGTGACGTTCACCATCGACGGCCACCGTAGCCTTCCCATCGAGATACAGGCCCTCGTGACCGCGTCGGTGCTTCCCACCCCTCGCCGGGCGACCAACGGCGTCGACCCGAACCGCATCGCGATGCTCACCGCCGTCCTCTACCGCCATGGACGGATCAACCTTCTCGACCGTGACCTGTACGTGTCGACCATCGCGGGGGGATCCGCCAAGGAGCCCGCGTGCGATCTCGCCATCGTCGCGGCGCTGGCAAGCACCGTGCGGGAGCGGGCCCTTGATAGGACCACGTGCGCCATGGGCGAGATATCCCTGACCGGACAGGTCAGACCGGTGCCGCGGCTGACGCATCGCCTGTCCGAGGCGGCACGACTGGGATTCACGACGGCCGTGGTTCCCCGTCACCGTTCGAGCTCGTCGGACACGCGGATACCCGCGGACATGAACGTCATCGAGGTGTCGACGCTTGCCGAGGCGCTTAGTGCTCTGGGATTGGACTGAGGCGAGACTCGGGCTAAAGCAAGATCGGACTAAGGCGAAATCGAACTACAGCGAGATCGAACCGGGACTGGACCGGGCCCAAGGTGAACGGAAGCGGCCCTAGGACTCCGACCCCGTAACGTCCAGCGTCTGCCGGACATTCCGCCGCATCTCCTCGATCAGATCCTGCGAGGAGCCGAAACGGATCTGCGGGCGAAGGTATGACAGGAACTCGACGCGGACGCGATGGTCGTAAAGGTCGATCCATTCGTCCGTGACCGCATAGACCTCAAGAACCCGATCGTGCAGCCCCGTCACGGCGCTGTATGTCGGCTTTGACCCCAGCGATATGGCGGCGGGCCATCGGCGGGGGGATGGCGACGACCCATCCGTGCCGTCCACCCCATCCATGTGAGGGGCGTCGTCCGCAAACGTCTCGGAGACGGTCCGATCATCCGCCATTCCATGCGCATCATCCGTTCCATGCGCATCATCCGTGCCAGACGTGGCCGCAGGCCCCAGATCGACGATCCATCCGGCGTACACGCCATCGGCGGGCATGTAGCCTCGGCATGCGAATCAAGATTGGCCGTGGGGAATCCCAGAGTTCTCCCCCTCTGCTCTCCATGAATCACCGTGGACTCGACCGCGTGGGCGTATCCAAGGATCTCGTTGGCCTCCCCTATCCTCCCCTGCGACAGCAGATAACGGATATTCGTCGAGCTCCACACGCGCACCTGCCGCGCCTGATGACGTTTGCTCCATGCCCGAAGCTCGGCGCGCGTCATGCCCTTAGTCGGATCCTGCGGCTCCCCGCCCGGCGTCCATATGGGGTCGACGCTGTCAGAGGGCACGCGGGCGTGCCCGGGTCCACGGTCGTCAACCACATCCAGCTCGAACACCCCCGTGGACGCGGCGACGTTGGCGATGGACTTGACGGTCCCCTCCCGGTTGGCTCCCATAACCGCATCGGAACCCAGAACGAGCTGACGCATCCCCAGACGTCCCACCATCTGCCCGAGGAAGAAGACATAGGACTTCGTCGAGAACGCCATGGTGTACCGCACTATCAGGACGCGGTCCACTCCGTATTCACGCAGGACGTCGAGGCGCTGGTCCACGGAGGTGACGAGATTCCCGTCGACGTATCCCCTCCCGGGATCCTCGCTGTTGTGTCTCCTCGCGTAGGCGTGGACGGCTCCGGGGCGGGGGTCGAACATCACGACGACGGATAGGCAGCCAAGCTCCCTGGCCCGCTCCACCAGCCGCTCTATGACGGCCCGATGACCACGATGCATACCGTCGAAAACACCGACGGTCAGCACGGAGCGTCTGTCTCCGTTGAGCATCGGCCAGTCGACGTCGCCATGCGAGTCCGGTTCCAATCTGGTGACGATCATTGCGCCTTCCCTTGTCCTGCGTTCACTTATGCCGTGTGTCCACTCACTACTACTCGTTGCTACTCGCTACCGCGTTGCTACTCATTACCGTCTTGCTGCTCGTTACCGCTCCGCGTTCACTTGTTTATTCTGCACTTGTTTATTCCGCGTTCACTTATACCCAGTGCTTACTGATATCCCTGGATCACGTGCCCCGCGGTCCCGATGCGCCGGGGAACACCGCTCTGGGGCGAGCCTCGTGATCCCCGGCGGGTTCGACGATGGCGACGAGCTCATCACAGCCGGAGTCGCCCGGGCGCCCGGATCCGGAAAGTATGGCGGCGGTCGCACCCTCGACCACGGTATCGATGGTCTTCCCGTAGCGGAGCCGCGCGGCCATGCCGGAATCGATTCGCACAACCGGAAGCATCCGGGCCGCGGCCGTGGACATATCCACCGCGCGAGACCGTATCACCATGTCGTCGTCGGCGAATCTCGCGGACATCACCGTCCTGCGCTCGCCATCCCTTCTGGTGATGGTGCGGTTGTACGACTGTGCCGTCGTCACGCCGTCCTCATCCACGGAGAACCGTCCCACGGCGGTCCTCCGCAGTGACACGAGATGCCCCCCCACCCCCAGGGCCTCGCCCAGATCGCGCGCGATCGAACGGATGTAGGTGCCGCTGGAGCACTCGATGCGGGCCCTCACGTCAACCACGTTCATGGTGTCGCCTTCCACCCCACGGGGATCGGGGACGGTCGCCGAATCGAGTTCCAGGACGTCGAAGCGTCGAATGGTCACACGACGGGGCGCTATGGTGAAGTCATGGCCCTCACGGGCGAGCTCATAGGCGTGCCGCCCCTGGACGCGTACGGCGGAGAAGCGGCTGGGCGTCTGGTCGATGACGCCCATGAAGCGCTTCGACACCAAGGATTCCACCCGTTCGCGCGTGATTCGTTCGACTCCGCGCGACGCATCCGGAATCACGACGGGATCGCCTTCGAGGTCATCGGTTGTGGTCGACATGCCCAGCCGTATCGTGGTCTCGTATACCTTCGAGGATCCCATCGCGTAATTAAGGAGTCGCGTGGCCTTGCCGAACCCGACGATGAGCAGACCCGTCGCCATGGGATCCAGCGTTCCCGCATGGCCCACATGACGCGTCCCAAGCACCGATCTCAGGGAGGACACGACATCGTGACTGGTCACGCCCCATGGTTTGTCGACGAGAAGGATACCGGATTCACGGCCAGCGTCCAAGGATTCCGCAGTCGTCATCCCTGAAGCGCGTCCCCGCCCGCGGCCTTATCACCCATGGCATCCGCACCTGTGGATTCGGCTTCATCCGAGACGAAAGCGGAGGCGGACCCGGGAACGGCGGCGGAGCCGGAAACGGGCTCAACAGGCACGTCCCCATCGTTACGAGGCTCATCGTCGCCGCCGAGCACCTCGTCGTCGGCATCATCGTCATCATGGCGATAGGGGTCGGGATCGCCGGCGTAGGAGGCCACCGACCGTGTCTTCTCCAGTTCCTCGTCACGGTGACGTGCCACGGCGAGGATGTCCTCGATCTCATGCGCCTCCCGGGGGACCTCGTCGAAGATGAATCTCAGTTGCGGAGTCAGCCGCAGCCCGGCCTTGGCCCCGACCAGGGAGCGCAGCCGTCCACGCGCCTGATTCAGTCCCTGCTGCGCCCTCTGCCGTTCGCCTCTCTCCTTGCCCTCGGTTCCCAGCTGCGTCCAGTAGACCTTGGCGATCTGCAGATCATTGGTTACACGGACATCCGTGATGGTGACGTTGGCGAGACGCTCATCGTGCAGATGAAACTCCACCGATTCGGCGATGACGCGCTTGATGAGTGCCGCGACTCTGGCGGCACGGGGATTGGTTCCGGCCATAACGACCTCCTCCGAAGAAAGGTCCGGGCGACATGGATAGTCATGTCGCCCGGAACGCGCGGCGAACACCGGGCCGCGCTCTCACTGCCTACTTGCGTTCGATCTGCTTCATCTCGAAGGTCTCGATGATGTCGCCGATCTGGATATCGTTGAAGCTTCCGAGGTTGATTCCCGCCTCGTAGCCCTCCTTGACCGACTGCACGTCGTCCTTGAAACGACGCAGGGACGAGATCTCCAGATCGTTGACCGTCGCCACCCCGTTGCGCAGGATGCGGCACGTGGTTCCGCGCTTGACTTCGCCGTCCTGCACCATGACTCCCGCGATGTTGCCGAACTTGGAGGAACGGAAGATCTCGCGGACCTCACTGTGCGAGGTGGTGACCTCTTCGTATTCGGGCTTGAGCATGCCCTTGAGCGAAGCCTCGATATCCTCGATCGCCTTGTAGATAATCGAGTAGTACTTGATCTCCACGCCCTCCCGCTCGGCGAGATCCGCGACCTGCCGGTTCGGGCGCACGTTGAATCCGATGATGACGGCCTTGTCCACCGTCGCCAGATTGACGTCGTTCTGGGTGATCGCACCGACTCCGCGATGGATGACCTGGATGCCGACCTCGTCGGACACGTCGATTTTCATCAACGAATCCTCCAGAGCCTCGACCGATCCGGAGGAGTCGCCCTTGATGACGATATTGAGCATATCGACCTCGGACTTCGCGAACTGCTCCTTCAGGCTCTCCAGCGACACGACCTTGCGGCGCTTCGCCAGCTGCGCCGCCCTTTCGGTGGCCTGCCTCTTCTCCGCTATCTGGCGGGCCGTTCGATCATCGGGCGCGACGAGGAAGAGGTCGCCCGCAGTGGGAACCGACGTCAGACCAAGAACCTGAACCGGCGCGGAGGGCGCGGCCTCCTTCATCTGTCGCCCGTTCTCGTCAAGCATGGCGCGGACCCGGCCGTACGACGTTCCGGCAACGATCGCGTCACCGACGTGCAACGTTCCGGACTGGACCAGCACGGTGGCGACCGCTCCACGCCCCTTGTCCAGACGGGCCTCGATCGTGGCGCCACGCGCATCCATCGAAGGATTCGCACGAAGATCCAGATCGGCGTCGGCGGTCAACAGGACGGCCTCAAGCAGCTTGTCGACGTTCGTCCCCAGCTTCGCCGAGATATCGACGAACATGGTGTCTCCGCCATACTCCTCGGGAACAAGTCCGAACTCCGTGAGCTGGCCGCGGACCTTTTCGGGGTTGGCTCCGGGGACGTCGATCTTGTTCACCGCCACGACGATCGGCACATGCGCGGCCTGCGCGTGGTTGATGGCCTCGACCGTCTGGGGCATAACGCCGTCGTCGGCCGCGACCACGAGGATCGCCACGTCGGTGAGCTCCGCGCCCCGGGCACGCATAGCCGTGAAGGCCTCATGACCAGGCGTGTCGAGGAAGGTGATCTTCCTCTTCTCGCCCTCAAGCGAGACCGTGACCTGATAGGCACCGATGCGCTGGGTTATGCCACCCGCCTCACGCGAGATCACGTTGGTCTGGCGAATCGTGTCGAGCAGTCTCGTCTTGCCGTGGTCGACGTGGCCCATAACCGTGACCACGGGCGGACGCGGGCGCAGAGCCGTGTCATCCTGCTCCTGCTCGTCTTCGAGATTGATGTCGAACTGCTGGAGAAGCTCCTTGTCCTCCTCCTCAGCCGACACGATCTGAATGTTCCAGCCAATCTCCTCGCCAAGGATCTGGAAGGTCGACTCATCCAACGACTGGGTGGACGTGGCCATCTCCCCCAGGTGGAAAAGCACCGTGACCAGCGCCGCGGGATTGACGTTGATCTTCTCGGCCAGATCGGACAGCGTCGATCCCTGACGCAGCCGGATGACCCGTCCATTGCCTGCGGGTATCCTCACTCCGCCGATAACCGGGGCCTTGATCTCCTGGAACTCCTGACGCTTCTGAAGACGGTTCTTCCTTGACTTCGAGGAGCGTCCTCCCTGACGTCCGAAGGCACCGGCCGCGCCTCCGCGCCCACGACCGCGTGAGGGGCCGCCGGACGATGCCGCTCCGCCGGCGTTCCCTTGGAATCCGCCGCCGAAACGATTGCCTCCCGAATGCGCCGACCCCGCTCCTTGGGATCCGGCGCCGGGACGATGCTGCCCCCACTGCCCTGGACGAGCACCCGTCGACCCCTGTCCGGGCCGACCTCTGAATCCGCCGCGCGACGCACCGTTACGATTCGATCGTCCATGCCCGTTGTCCACGGTGGGACGAGCCATGGGATGCGGGCGAGGGATGTCGCTTGGAGTCGGAGTCCTCATACCCTGCTTGCGGTTGAATGGATTGTTCCCGGGACGAGGCCCCGGCGTCGCACGAGAATGCTGGCCCTGCTTGCTCTCGGAGGCGCCCGCCGCACGAGGCGCGTGGGGCATGGGGGTATTGCCGCGAGAGCCATCGCGCGATCCCTGGGACCGCTGATGGGGCGCTCCCGGGTGCGCCGACCTGTCATGCTGGCCCTGACGCCTTTCGGGCAGCGATCCCGAACCGTCCGCATGTTGGGACTGCGCAGGACGATGCGGATGCGTCGGGCCAGGGATGGGCGCCGCGGAACCGGCCGAGGAATGATGGACGGACTCGGCATGATGAGCCATGGAATCCGAGGGCGAAGAGGCCCTCCGCGCCGAGGCCGGCGACGGCTTCATCGATGCCGCGGAACGAGGCCTCGCCGGTTTCGCCGACGGCTTCTTACCGGACGCTCCCTCGGACTGCGGAGCCAAGGACTCCTTGAGTCTGCGCACCACCGGCGCCTCGACCGTGGAGGACGCGGATTTGACGAACTCGCCCATGTCCTTGAGCTTCTCAAGAACGGTCTTGCTGTCCACGCCAAGATCCTTGGCCAGTTCATATACGCGCTGTTTTGCCACTCAGTGTTCTCCTTATTCCGTGGCCGCGCGCTCCTAACCGGCGCGGTCACTCTATGATGACGGCGAGCCTATCCTGTCTCATCGTGCGACCATGATTGCTTTACCTCGTTCCGTCCCGTCGCGCGACCGTTCGGGTGCGCGTGATCGGTTGTCCTCGTCACAGCATACTCGTGACGCTGGATTGCGGCGTCAGTCCGTTTCCTTGTCTGAATCCTCCTGCGATTGAGCATGATCGCCCACGGAGTCCGGCTGCGCGCCTTCCGCCTGAGTCTGCTGGGCCGCCTTGGCCGCACGGGATTCCTCCGACTCGATACCTATGCGCCAGCCGGTGAGCTTCGCCGCCAGCCGAGCGTTCTGCCCCTCCTTGCCGATGGCCAGGGAAAGCTGGTTGTCGTGGATGAACGCCACCGCGGTTTTGTTCTTCTCGCTGACGATATGCACCGATGTCGTCTGCGCGGGAGACAGCGCGGCGGAGATCAGTGCCGCCGGATCCGAGGACCAATCGACGATGTCGATTTTCTCGGATCCAAGATTCTCCATAACCGCCCGGACGCGAGCTCCACCAGGGCCAATCAACGCACCCTTGGGATTCACGCCTGCCGTGTTGGCACGAACCGCGACCTTCGTCCGCGCGCCCGCCTCGCGGGCGATGGCCATGATGGAGACGGCGCCCGACACCAGTTCCGGCACCTCCCTTTCGAAAAGCCTCCGTACGAGTTCGGGATGCGACCGCGACACCACGATCTCAGGACCGCGCAGCCCTCTGGCCACGTTGACGACATACACGCGAATGCGCTCACCATGCCGGTAGCGTTCACCCGGAACCTGCTCACGACGCGGCAGTATGGCCTCGACGTCGCCGACCGCCACATGCACGTTCGCGGGGTCCTTGACGTCCTGCTGGACAACGCCCATGATGAGCTTGCCCTTCTGGCCGGAGAAGGCCCCGAAAACGCGCTCGTCCTCGGCCTTTCGGAACAGCTGGGAGATGACCTGCCGTGACGTCGCCGCCGCAAGGCGACCGAAATCATGCGGCGTGTCATCATATTCCTCGCCAAGCACCGGCGCAGGGTTCGGGTTCTCCTCCGTCGGTTCGCCGGGCTTCTCGTCCCGCGCCCAGATGGTCACGGTGCCGGCTCGCTCATCAAGATCCACACGAATATGACGTGAGCTACGGCCGGCCTTGGCGTACGCCAACGTGAGAGCTTCGGCAAGGGCGTCATCAACGGCATCGGCGTCGATCCCCTGATCGGCAGCAACCTGATGAATCCCCTTCAAGTCTAATTCCATGCCGCAAGCCCTCCTGTGAAGTTATCAAAGGGCGCGTGTCGCCCATATAGTCACAATCATGTCTATTGTAGGAGGTCATGCAGACACCGGATTCCATGTGCCAGCGGGGGGCACACCTCCGCGGCATCGGGATTCTTGCCATCTCGTTTGTCGTCGCGTTGACGTTATCGTCATGCGCAGCTCCGCGGACCACCGTGCTGTCATCCACGCGGACGTCGTCGTCGACATGTGCGGCGTCGACCAGCGCCGCCCTTGACATGTCCCGAAAAGCGCAATCGGCGTTTTCCGCGATCGAGCGGATTCTCGCCGGTGACACCGCCCTGGATCTATGGTCGTCTCTGGCTACGGAATGCCCGGACCGGATCCCCCAGGCCCTCATGTGGTCCGTCCATGATCGGGCGTCTCTCCGGACCGCCTCCGCGATGCTGGGATTATCCCGCGACGTCTCCCCCTCCATCGACATAAGCTCGCTTAACGCAGTGGATTTCGACGGCGACGCCCTGTCCTCCATGGCCGTGGCCGAGGACAGGGCGGGTTTCGCATTGCAGTTGCTGGCTGCGCGGGGTGGTCAACACGCCACGCTCGAGGAAGGCGATCAGCGACGCGCCATCGCCGCGAGGCTGACGTCCTCCGCAAAGAACGACAACGGGCCCGACCGCCGGCAGCAGGTCTACTCGGTCACATCGCTGATCGCGCACCCCGACCTCATCGTCGATTCCGCCACCGGACTCAGCGTCCCGACCGCCGCAGTGGTCGAGATGGACTGCGCGCGCGCGATCACCGCCGCGGCGACGGCGCGATCATCCAGCTCGGCCACCACCACACAAGGCGCCACGCAGAAAACACAAGGCGCCACGCAGAAGGCCACACGTCTAGGCAACGCCGAATCGCTGACGTTGCTGATGGCATTGGCCCAATACCACCTCTGGAACGCGGTTCAATGGGGGTATCCCGTGGTCGATAGCGCGCTGCTCGACTGATTCCAAGCCCGGAGCCGGCACAAATCCGTTCATCGCCGAGTGGCATCGTAACCGCGCGGAGCGCCCTCAGGCGCGCGAACGAACCACATGCCCACAAGCAGAGGAAGAATGGGACAGAGATAACGCTCCTGAAAACCATCAAGCCTGATCGCCCAATTCCCAAGCCCCTGCAGGTCGTTCCAGGTCAGAAACAGAGAAAGCCACACGAGTATCAGAGAAGCGACCCCGACCACAATGCATGCCGCGAAAATCATCCTCCCATATGAATCCGTGATCGACTCCCGGGGGAATCGACCATGCCCGGCAACCACGAATGCCATGAGGAAAATCAACAAGCCGAACACCAGAACCCTGTCCCTCACCACTACGTCGAAAGTTCCAACGACCACATTGATCATCACGGTGGCGAAGGATTCAAACGGCCTGGCAAGAAGCAGCTCCTTGTTCATCCGGTACGTTTCCGGTCGGATAACCAGCGCATAATTCCTCTGCCACCATATTGTGATCAACGCGGCAAAACCGATCACCGCTCCCGCATATGCCGTACGTTGCCGCCTATTCATGGAACGGATCGCCATCAAAGGGAGCAAAGCCAGAGGCGCATAGGCGAACTTCATCAGGCACTCGACGACGCCCATGATAACGAGCAGACACCATCCAGCCCAGCCGATCCCACGACGTCGGGAGCACAAATATAAAGACAACGCCACAAAAAACGTCGAGAAACCGATTACCACGCCATCAGCCATCAAGCTGCTTGAACAGAAAACCGCGATAGGCAAGCAGCCTATAAAAGCAAGCAGCCATTTCGCCCGCGGGACCACACGGATGGCGACCCCCAAACACACCATGTAAAACAACACGTTCGACACACGCGCCAATGTCAGGACCTTGGATGGAGGCAACCCCAGAAGCCAGCCAATCCGCATCCCTATCGCCTGAGGAATAAATACGACGAAAAGATACTGGTTGCTGCGCATCGGCGTGGTTACGGCATGATGCGACACAGAATCCAGTTCACCGACCTGAGCGTCATATGCATAATCCTCCGTTAGAGATGTGATATGAAGAGACTCGATAAGAACATTCCGCATCGTATGCTGACGGAGGTATCTCGAGTCGCCATGCAGCATCTGGAGTCTTTTCTTTTCCAGACCACCCCCTTTGGTACCGACCGCTGACTCCACCTCGTTCGTCGCGTTGAATGACTGCAAGGTCGCCAGCGCATAGGTGCCGCTGAGATGCAAATCCGGATCCGGCATGGTCAAAGGCCCCACCGTCATGATGAACGCACAAGCCTCGCTGCAACAGACCAGAAGGAACACCATCAATGGCATCAACGAACCTTGCGCAAAGTGAGGAAATCTTCTCCGCAGAACCCGGAGTGGCATCCGCGCCGCATCGCGTATCCGTGGCAGGAATCCAACGGTTGTCCAGCTGCCGTCAATAGACCCGGTGGAACATGCCGTATGCCGCGATCCCATCATTGCCACCTGTACCAATCCCGTCCCAATGGCGTCGCCAACGCATCGGCACGACTCCGTCACGCCCCCCAGACCCGTCGTTCCTCGATCATCCGGCTCTTCACGGACAGGGACCGCCAAAACAACAACCTTCTGTAGCGAAGATGGCACGCAATATCCTTCACGTCCGTCCCGGCATAGTCATAGAACCATCCGGTCATTCACCGCATCAAGAATAACCCAAACCCAGCGTTGCACTTGCAGCTAGAATCCGACACGCGATCGCTGCGATCGCCGATATGATAGCGATGCGGAGTGGATTGGTTACTGGGAAACCGAGATTATGAGCAAGTAACGGCGGAAAATACCGGTGACCGACGAACACCAGGATCAACCAGAACATCCACTACGAAACAAACAAATACTGCCACGGTCACAATCGAAGAAATCTGGAGCGGTTTTGCACTGGGGCTCTGCCATCCACTTTTCATTCTTCCTTGATGCACAGGATAGATCACACGTATGGGAGATTATTACCCGCTTCAGCGAGTAAGTTGTGCCGTCTTGTTGTATGAAACTCTAGGCACCGCCCAACCACGGGATGGGGGTGGCGTGATGACACGCGAAGTATCGAAATTATACGTAAAAACCCTAGGAAGTGGCGGTATTCAGCCATTCCCTAGGGGTATCGCGGATGAGGCGAGATTCGAACTCGCGGAGGATTTCGTCCTCACACGCTTTCGAGGCGTGCTCCTTAGACCGCTCGGACACTCATCCAACGTTGCGCAAGGCAACTCGCTTAGTATACGGATAAACATGGGGACGCGCAAACACAAGCGAGTCGAATCTCAACGTGACCTTCACCGTCAAACCCCGGCGCGTCATTCACCATCGAGAGTGCGAAGCGCCTTGACCGACTCCGCACGAGACCCGAGAAACGCGTCATCAGGATATCTCACCCTTTCCAGCGTCAGCCCCCGCGCCTCGGCCGGCCCCGTGAACCCCTCGCGCCGGGGCACGTCGAGCTTCGACGAGAACCATGCGACATCGCGCTTCCCCGACCCGACGATGATGCTGGCGCCCACCAGGGAACGAACCATATTGTGCGCGAAGGCATCCGCCCTGATGGTAAATTCCATGAGGTCGCCGGCGACGCCACGAAGGCATCCATCACCCGTGTCGCAACGATGCCATGCGGCTTCGATGACGTTGCGGATGGTCGTCCCGTGAGGACTGGGGATCGCGAAGGATCCGAAATCATGCAGTCCGATCATCAATGACGCGACATCGTTCATGACGTCGACGTCAAGCGTGTGGCCGCACGAAGCCACGAACCCCCTCAGGCGCGGATCCACGACGCCCGATCCGTCGGCAAGCCGGTACACATACAATCTGTCAAGGGCCGAGAATCGCGCGTCGAAGCCCTTCGGGGCCTGCGAGACGTTGATGATCCTGATGTCCGGCGGCAGGATATGATTCATCCTGTGCGCCAGCGCCTGGGACCAGCCGACGCCCATATGCCCGACCACACCGTCAAGGAGCTCGGGATCGACGTCGACGTGACATATCTGATGCGAGGCATGCACGCCCGCGTCCGTCCGGCCGGCCACGACCAGACGCCCCATCGGTTCCGGATCGGGACCGTGCCCATCGGCATGGCCGCGTCCATCGGCAAGGCCGCAGCCGGCGGCACGATCGTGACTACGTACCCGCAGGATGGTCGCCAGACAGTCCTCGACTGTTCCCTGGACCGTCGCCATGCCCGGTTGCGTCGCCCATCCGTGGAATCGGGTGCCGTCATATCCCAGCTCGATTTTGACTCGCATTGAATCCAGTATAGAAATACCATCCCACCGGAAACAGCATCGTCCCGCCGGCATGCGCATGGGCATGCCGGCGGGACGATGGAATGCCGACGAAATCAGATGATCAGATCATCGTCGACGATCGCCTACGGCAATCACTTGGCGGCATCCGCGGCCTCGTCAGCGACGTCGGCCGTCTCCTCGGCATCCGACTCGGCCTCGTCGGCCTTCTTCGCGACGTCGTTGAGATCGATCGCCGCCTCATTGGCGACGGACGCATCCGAACCGCCGTCGTTGGCCTCCACGGCCTGGTCGACGGCATCCTTGGCGACGCCCTCGGCAATCGCGGCATCTGCGGCAGCGGTCACTTCGGCGGCATCATCCTTGGACGCGGCCTTCGTCGCCGACTCAGCTTCGGCGACAACGGCCTTCTTATCGCTGAGGGGCTCGGTGACGAGCTCGATAATCGCACGTGGCGCGGAATCACCCTTGCGCGGAGCGATCTTCACGATGCGGGTGTATCCACCCTCACGCTGCTCCATCTGCTCGGCGATGTCCGTGAACAACGTGTGGACGACCGACTTGTTGCGGATGACCCGCATCACGCGACGACGGGAGTGAAGATCACCCCTTTTCGCGAAGGTCAACAGACGCTCGGCGAGGGGACGAAGCCGCTTCGCCTTGGGCAGCGTCGTGGTGATGTGTCCGTTCTGAAACAGACTCGTCGCCATGTTCGCGAGCATAAGCCGCTCGTGGGCGGGGCTTGAGGCCAGACGCGGGCCCTTCTTTGGTGTTGGCATGGTATGTGTGCTCCTTATCGCCCGGCGCTAGGTGGGCAATGGCCCGAACATCCGGCACCGGGGTTTGTTGTGGCGAAGGCCCGACTACTCGTCCTCAGGCGAGAAGAACGTGCCACCCTCCAGATTGTTGGTGTCAAAACCCAACGGAGAGGCTTTCAGCGACAGCCCCATGGTCTGGAGCTTCTCCTTCACCTCATCGATGGACTTCATTCCGAAATTGCGAATGTCCAGCAGATCCTGTTCCGTATGCGAGACGAGCTCGCCGACAGTGTGGATGCCCTCCCTTTTCAGGCAGTTGTAGCTGCGCTGCGTGAGATTGAGATTCTCGATGGGAACCGTCATCTCGGGATTGGCCTGCTCGGTCACCGGAGCCGGGCCGACCTCGACGCCTTCGGCCTGGGCATTGAGCTCCTTGCAGAGCCCGAAGAGCTCGACAAGCGTCGATCCCGCCGAGGCGACCGCATCGCGAGGCGATATCGCCGGCTTGGTCTCCACGTCGAGTATCAGCTTGTCAAAATCGGTCCGCTGCTCCACTCGCGTGGCTTCGACCTTATAGCTCACCTTCAGCACCGGGGAATAGATCGAATCCACGGGGATTCGGCCTATCTCGTCATTGTCCTGCTTGTTGAGCTGCGCGGGAACGTAACCACGCCCACGCTCGACGGTGAACTCGATCTCAAGCTCGCCGTCCTCGGCCAACGACGCGATATGCAGTTCCGGATTGGCCACGGTGACGCCTGCCGGCGGAGTGATATCGGCCGCTGTGACCTCACCCTTCCCGGATTTGCGTAGATACATCACCACTGGCTCGTCGTACTCGCTTGTCAGCACGATTCCCTTGATGTTCAGAAGAATCTCGGTGACATCCTCCTCCACCCCGGGGATCGTGGTGAACTCATGCAGAGCCCCTGAGATGCGCACCGATGTGACGGCGGCGCCGGGAATGGAGCTCAGAAGAGTACGGCGAAGCGAGTTGCCAAGCGTATATCCGAACCCAGGCTCAAGCGGCTCGAAGATAAAACGCGAGCGTTGCGGGGTGAGAGATTCCTCCGTAAGTGTCGGACGCTGTGCAATAAGCACTGTGATATCCTTTCAGCCTCTGAGCGGTGGTGCACTCACCGTTCGCAGGCACATTGGACGAATTGGGGTGACGTAGTGCTCAGACGC
This sequence comes from Bifidobacterium minimum, assembly GCF_000741645.1. Classification (GTDB taxonomy): domain Bacteria; phylum Actinomycetota; class Actinomycetes; order Actinomycetales; family Bifidobacteriaceae; genus Bifidobacterium; species Bifidobacterium minimum. Next base: position 157,875 of record NZ_JGZD01000009.1, on the reverse strand, counting down.
GACGGCGCTTGGGGGGACGAACCCCGTTATGCGCCTGCGGAGTGACATCGGTGATGGATCCGACTTCAAGCCCTGCGGACTGGAGGGAGCGGATAGCGGTCTCACGACCCGAACCCGGCCCTTTGACGAAAACGTCGACCTTCTTCACCCCATGTTCCATGGCCTTGCGCGCCGCGGACTCGGCGGCCATGCCGGCCGCGTACGGAGTGGATTTACGTGATCCCTTGAACCCGACGTCGCCGCCTGAGGCCCAGGACACCACGGCACCGGACGGATCCGTGATGGAAATGATCGTGTTGTTGAATGTGGATTTGATATGCGCCTGACCAACCGGCACCGATTTGCGGTCCCGGCGACGCGGCTTGCGCGCGGCCTGCTTCGTGGCTGCCATTGACCCTCGTTTCCTGAGTATCGACCTGTGTTATTTGTCCGGACGATGAGATGTGACCCTCGTGGCCCGGACCGAGCCGCCTATTACTTGGTGGCCTTCTTCTTTCCGGCCACTGTGCGCTTCGGTCCCTTGCGGGTACGCGCATTGGTCTTAGTCCTCTGCCCGCGAACAGGAAGTCCGCGACGGTGGCGCAGACCCTGATAGCAGTTGATCTGAATCTTACGGCGGATATCCGCATCGATCTCTCGACGCAAATCACCCTCGATCTTGTAATTGGATTCGAGGTGGTCACGGAGTGTGATCAGCTGCTCATCCGTCAGATCCTTGACGCGGGTATCCGGATTGATACCGGTCGCGGCAAGCGTTTCCTTCGCACGAGTCCGCCCGACACCAAAGATGTAGGTGAGGGCTATTTCGATGCGCTTGTCATTGGGGATGTCGACTCCGGCAAGACGTGCCATTGCCATTCCTTTTCTGCTTCGCAGGTCGTGCACCAAGTCCTCCGGATTCCCGGCCCGGGCCTGCGCCCCGGGGTTCAGCAAATGCTGTGACTTAGCGCCTTGTATTGTTATGCCGCTGGGATCTGCTCAGCCTTGGCGCTGCTTGTGGCGCGGGTTGGTGCAGATCACCATGACACGGCCGTGACGCCGGATCACGCGGCAATTCTCGCAGATCCTCTTCACGCTTGGGCTGACCTTCATGGTTTTCCTTTGCCTTTACTTGTACCGGTACGTAATTCGTCCGCGGTTGAGGTCGTATGGGCTCATCTCCAGCACCACACGGTCCTGCGGCAGAATGCGGATGTAATTCTTACGCATTTTGCCGGAGATGGTGGCGAGAACGATGTGCTTGTTCTCCAGTTCCACGCGAAACATCGCGTTGGGCAGTGCTTCGACTACCTGACCTTCGACCTCTATCACACCGTCTTTTGCCATGGGCCTCGTTCCATTCCTCGGATGAATTACTTGACATGTCCGAAGACACACCAAATTACAATGATAAAGCACGCGGGCAGCTTCAGCTACCCGCGTGTCGTGTCGTCTCCGACATCCAGGAGGTTCCCATCCGGTGCCGAATTCTAATGCGCCAGCCCCTCGACTATTCGCTGGCTGATGGCGTCGACGTCGCCCGTTCCATCAACGGACAACAGCTGGCCGCGCTTGGAATAGACGGCAAGCAAAGGCGCCGTCTCGCGCTCGTAGGTCTCCAACCGTCTGAAGATGGCCTCCGGGGTGTCGTCCGAGCGTCCCTCCTCCTGAGCGCGCCGACTGATGCGATGAAGAAGGACGTCCCGATCCGCCTGGAGCGCCACCACGGCGTCAAGAGGAGTGCCGAGATCCTTCAGCATCGCGTCCAAGGCGTCGACCTGGGAGGCGTTGCGCGGATATCCATCAAGAATCCACCCCTGCGCGGCATCGTCCTGACCGATCCGGTCCTTGACGATCGAGTTGGTCAGATCATCCGGAACCAGCTCACCCCTGTCAATGTATCCCTGAGCCTGAACTCCCAGAGGCGTGTGGTTCTTCAGGTTGAATCGGAAGATGTCGCCCGTGGAGATCGCGGGAATGCCGAAATGCCTGCTCAGCAGCGCGGCCTGCGTTCCCTTTCCCACTCCCTGTGGTCCCATGATCAGAAGTCGCATCGGATGCATCCCTTTCGTCGTCATTGTCCTTCTACATGTGAGGTGTTGCTGAACAGGAATCCGCTGTATTGGAACTGCTCGGTCTGGGCCTTCGCCTGACGAAGCGTGTCCAAACCGACGCCGGCGATGATGAGGATCGTCGTTCCACCGAACGGAAGCTTGTTGTTGAGCTCGAGCCACATGATGAGGACGGTCGGGATCAGCGCGACGAACAGCAGGTAGACCGCACCGACGGTGTTGAGCCTGTTCATGACGTAGTTCAGGTACCGGCTCGTCGCGTTCCCCGCTCGAATCCCGGGAATGAAGCCGCCGTATTCCTTCATGTTGTCGGCCGTCTCATCGGGATTGAATGTGATGGACGTGTAGAAGAAGCAGAAGAACACGATCATCACCGCATACAGCGATATGTACCACACCGATGTCGTGGACGCGAGATTCGTGTTGATCCATGTGACCCAGCTTTGGCCGCTCTTGCCGAACTGCGCGATAAGCGTCGGAATGGCCAGGATGGATGAGGCGAAGATCGGCGGGATGACGCCGCTCATGTTGATCTTCAGAGGGAGATAGGTAGACGAGCCTCCATACATCTTGCGACCGATCATCCGGCGCGTGTACTGCACGGGGATACGACGCTGGCACAACTCGACGTAGTCAACGAATATGAGAATCAGCAGAAGAACGGAGGTGACGATCGCGAACTTGGACCAGTTGCCGTCGGTTCCGTTGGTTCCCCAGCCGATCTCCCACAGCTGCGGAAGGAAGCCGGAGCAGATGGACATAAAGATGAGCACGGACATGCCCTGTCCGATTCCCTTATCGGTGATGAGCTCGGCCATCCACATGATCAGGCCGGTTCCGCCGGTCATCACGAGGACCATGACCACGAGGTTCCACACCGAACCGTCCGGAATGACCTGCGAGCACTGATAGTTGAACAGCGCGCCCGAACGCGCGGTGACCAGAATCGTCGTCGACTGGAGGACGGCAAGACCGATCGTCAGATATCGGGTGTACTGCGTCAGCTTCGTCTCCCCGGATTGCCCTTCCTTGTGGAGGGCCTCAAACCGCGGAATGACCACGCGGAGAAGCTGGATGACGATCGACGCCGTGATATAGGGCATGACTCCCAAAGCAAAGATCGACAGCTGGAGCATGGCTCCGCCCGAGAAAAGGTTGACAAGACCGACGAAATTCTCGGATGTCGTACTCGATGTGCTGATGCACTGCTGCACGACCGAATAGTCAACGCCCGGCGTCGGAATAAACGAGCCGATGCGATAGATGACGATGATGCCGAGAACGAAGAGGATCTTGTTGCGAAGCTCTTTGGTTCTCAGGGCTTGGATTAGCGTCCTCACCTGGGGTTCCTCCCTTGTCCTGCGCCTGTCGTGACGCGGATGGACCACTACGGTTACTTAAGCGGCCACGATGCACGAGTCTACCGTAGCGCCTCTACCTCGAGCACACGCACGGTTCGACAACAAATATCGTTACAGGTTCGGCCCCTCCCGGAAACCAGAAGGGGCCGAACGCATTCCTATCATCGATCCGTTTCTCAGCCGATGTCAGTTCTGAGCGACTGAGCCGCCCGCCGCCTCAATCTTGCGAAGAGCGGATGCCGAAGCCACGACGCCCTTGAGATTGAAAGCGGCCGTTGCCTCTCCATCGCCAAGGATCTTAACCGGATATCCGGAACGCACGGCTCCCTTGGACACCAGATCCTCGACGGTGATGTCGCCGCCCTGAGGGAAGAGGTCGGACAGCGCCGAAACGTTGACGACCTGGAATTCCTTCTTGAAGGGGCTGCGGAATCCACGGAGCTTGGGAAGACGCATGTACAGCGGAAGCTGCCCGCCCTCAAAGCCCGGACGGACCTGATAGCGCTTCTTCGTTCCCTTGGCGCCACGCCCCGAGGTCTTGCCCTTGGAACCTTCGCCGCGTCCAACGCGGATCCTCTCCTTCTTGGCTCCCGGAGCCGGATGCAGATCGTGCATCTGCAGAATTGATGGTTCCTCGTTCGCCATGGTCAGTCGACCTCCTCTACGGTGACCAAATGACGCACCGTGTTGGCCAGTCCCCTGTTGGCTGGGGTGTCTTCACGGACGACGGTATGGCCGATCTTGTGCAGACCCAAGGTCTGAACTGTTGCCCTCTGGCGTGGGGTCGAATTGACGACGCCACGCACCAATGTGATCCTGAGGTTGGTCATCACTCACCATCCTTCGACTCTGCCGCTTTGGCTTCCTCACGGGCCTTACGCGCTTCGGCGATACCCTCGGCGCGAGAGCGGAGCATCGAATCGGGAGCGACCTCGTCAAGGGCCATGCCTCGACGGGCGGCGATCTCCTCGGGCTCCTCAAGGCTGCGAAGAGCATCGACCGTGGCGCGGACCACGTTGACGGGGGTAGGCGAACCCATTGACTTGGTCAGGATGTCCGTGATGCCGGCGCATTCCATAACCGCGCGGACCGCGCCACCGGCGATAACGCCGGTTCCCGGGGCCGCGGGGCGAAGCAGCACGGTTCCCGCCGAATCATGGCCGATCACCGGATGGGTCACCGTTCCCTTGACGCGGGGAACCGTGAACATGTGCTTCTTGGCGTCGAGCTGTCCCTTCGCGATCGCCGCGGGGACCTCCCGAGATTTGCCGTAACCCACTCCGACGGTGCCGTTGCCGTCCCCGACGACCACAAGGGCCGCGAAGCTGAACGTACGTCCGCCCTTGTGCGTTTTGGAGACGCGGTTGATCGTCACGACGCGATCGAGAAGCTCGTCGCCACGATTCTCCTCGCGACGTCCGCGCTGGCCGCCACGACGCTGGTCACCACGCTGGCCACCGCGACGACCGCGACGGTCCTCGCCGCGTCCCTCGCCGCCGGTTGCGGTTCTGGTTTCCTCTGCCACTGGGGTTTCCTTCTGGTTGACGTTCTCGCTCACAGTGCCAGACCTCCCTCTCGGGCGCCCTCAGCGACTGCTGCGACGCGACCATGGTAGTTGTTGCCACCGCGATCGAAGACAACGGTGGTGATTCCCGCAGCGGCGGCCTTCTGGGCGACAAGCTCGCCGACCTTGCGGGCGGCCTCGACCTTGGTCCCCTGGAATCCCTGGAAATCGGAGGTCAATGTGGATGCGCTCACCAAGGTCACGCCCTTGGTGTCGTCGACGATCTGAGCCACCATGTGCCTGTTCGAGCGAGTCACCACAAGACGGGGCCTTTCCGCGGTTCCGGAGATGCGCTTGCGGAGACGGGCATGACGGCGGAGACGGGCGACCTTCGTACCCTTACCGAAAATCTTGACGCTCATATCACTTACCAGCCTTTCCGGCCTTGCGGCGGATACGCTCATCCGTGTACTTGATCCCCTTGCCCTTGTAGGGCTCGGGAGGACGAAGCCTGCGAATGTTCGCCGCGACCTGACCGACGATCTGCTTGTCGGTTCCCTTGACGAGGATCTGGTTCGCGGACGGGAGCTCGAACTCGATACCCTCCGGCGGATTCACGGTGATGGTGTGCGAGTATCCCAGGGAGAACTCGACGCTTTTGCCTTTGAGCTGGGCGCGGTAGCCGGTTCCGATGATATCAAGGGACTTGGTGTACCCCTGATGAACGCCCTGAACCATGCCCGCGATAATCGATCGGCTCAATCCGTGACGCGCGCGTGTCGGACGCTCGTCGTCGGACGCGGTGAGCACGATATCCGCACCCTCCACGGAACCGGTGATCCCCTCAGGAATCACGTAGCTGTCGGATCCCTTCGGACCCTTGGCCGAGAACTGCTGTCCCTCGATGGAGACCTCGACTCCCGCCGGAATGGCGACGGGGAGCTTGCCAATATGCGATGCCATGTTTAGCTCTCTCCTCTCACCACACGTAGGCGACGATCTCGCCGCCGATGCCTCTGTCGAGGCATTCCTTCTGAGTCAGCAGTCCCGAGCTTGTCGAGATGATCGCCACCCCAAGTCCGCCGAGCGGCATGGGAAGCGCGTCCGACTTGGCGTAGCGCCGAAGTCCGGGCTTGGAGATGCGCTTGATTCCCTGAATCGAACGCTCGCCGTTGGGACCGTACTTGAGGGTGAGCTCAAGAGTGCGTCCGACCTTGGCCTCCTTCGCGCCGAAGTCCTTGATGTAGCCTTCGCGCTTGAGGATCTCGGCGATGTTCGCCTTGAACTTCGAATACGGCATGTCCACAGTCTCGTGCTTGGCCGCGCTGGCATTGCGCAGACGCGTGAGCATGTCTGCGATTGGATCTGTCATTGTCATGTGGGCTAACGCCCTTTCTCGCCGTGGTTTCCGGTGCCGGACGGGGGCATGACCCCCATCGGGCAGGGACCTTCAGCGTCGATGTTTACCAACTGGACTTCGTTACTCCGGGCAGTTCGCCGCGATGGGCCTTCTCGCGAAGGCAGATACGGCACAGGCCGAACTTGCGATAGACGGAGTGCGGGCGGCCGCAAACCTGGCAGCGCGTGTAGGCACGCGACTGGAACTTCGGCTTGGAGGCCGCTTTGTTTTTCAGAGCGGTTTTTGCCATATCAGTTCTCCTTGAAGGGGAATCCGAGGTGACGCAGAAGCACCTGCGCCTCCTTGTCATCCTTGGTGCTGGTCACCACGGTGATGTCCATACCGCGCTGGTGATCAATGGAGTCCGGATCGATCTCGTGGAACATGGACTGCTCGGTGAGGCCGAAATTGTAGTTGCCCTGTCCGTCGAACTGGTTCCCGTTGATGCCGCGGAAATCACGGATACGGGGAAGAGCCAGCGTCAGAAGCCTGTCGAGGAACTCCCACATCCTGTCGCCACGCAGCGTGACGTACGCGCCGATGGCCTGCCCCTCACGCAGATGGAACTGCGCGACGGACTTCTTGGCCTTGGTGACCTTGGGCTTCTGCCCGGTGATGAGGGTGAGGTCCTTGATCGCGCCCTCGATGAGCTTCGAATCACGGGCTGCGGCTCCCACGCCCATGGACACGACGACCTTCTGGATGCGTGCCACCTGCATGGGATTGGAGTAATGGAATTCCTTCTCGAGCTCCGGGACGATGCGGTCACGGTAGTCCTGCTTGAGACGGGGGGTCGCCGGCGCCTCAACTGTTGTATCGGTCATGCCAGCTCCTTTCCGGACTTCTTGGCCACGCGCACGCGCACGGTCTTCACCTTGCCGTCACGGGCCTCCTGCTTGACGACGACGCCCACGCGGGTGGGCTGCGAGGTCTCGGGATCGACGAGCATCACGTTCGAGCGATGGATGGGGGCCTCGGTCGGGACGATGCCGGCCTGCTGCCCCTGCTGGGTCGCCTTCACATGGCGCTTGACGATCTGCACGCCCTCGACGATGAGCTTGTCATCGGGAAGGACTCGGGTGACCTTGCCCTCCTTGCCGCGATCCTTGCCGCGGATGACCCTGACCTGATCGCCTCTTCTGATCTTGGCTACCATGTCAGATCACCTCCGGTGCGAGCGACACGATCTTCATGAAACGCCTGTCGCGCAGTTCGCGACCGACCGGTCCGAAGATACGCGTGCCCTTGGGCTCATGTCCCGAGCCGAGAATAACCGCAGCGTTCTCATCGAACTTGATGTAGGAGCCATCGACACGGCGATGCTCCTTGACGGTACGGACGACGACCGCCTTGACGACGTCGCCCTTCTTGACCGACCCGCCGGGGATGGCGTCCTTGACGGAGGCGACGATGACGTCGCCGATGCCGGCATAGCGTCGCTTCGATCCGCCGAGCACGCGGATGGCAAGAATCTCCTTGGCACCCGTGTTGTCGGCGACATGAAGCCGCGTTTCCTGCTGAATCATTGATTCTCCTTAGCCGAGCTGGTTCTCCACGTCCACCACAGGGGTGGGACGCGGAGCCTTGCCGAACCTTATTACTTGGCGCGCTCGATAATGGTGTCGAGACGCCAACGCTTCGTTTTGCTCAAAGGCCGAGTCTCCATGATACTCACGAGATCGCCGACATGCGCGTCGTTCGCCTCATCATGGACCTTGACCTTACGAGTGCTGCGAACGACCTTGCCGTACAGCGGGTGGGTCGAACGCTGCTCGAGCTCCACGGTCACCGTCTTGTCCATTGCCTCGGACACCACGTAACCGCGACGAACCTTGCGGAAGTTGCGTTCCTTCTGATCAACCATGGTCACTTCTCCTTGGATGCGGTCGCGGGTGCCTCGGGCTCCTGGCTGATCCCTAGCTCGCGTTCACGCAGGACGGTGTACATACGGGCGATGTCATGGCGAACCGCCTTGAGACGCGCCGAGTTCTCCAGCTGACCGGTGGCCGACTGGAAACGGAGATTGAACATCTCCTCCTTGGACTTCTTCAGGAAATCCTCGATCTCGCTGGTCGTCTTCTCATTGAGGTTCTTGATGCTGTAGTCAGCTGTTCCGACCGACATCAGATGTCACCGCCTTCTCGCGCAATGATCCTGCACTTCATGGGGAGTTTGTCGATGGCACGGCGAAGGGCCTCATGAGCGACGTCCTCCGACACTCCACCGATCTCGAACATCACACGACCCGGATGCACGTTGGCGATCCAGAACTCCGGCGCGCCCTTTCCCGAACCCATTCGCGCTCCCAGAGCGTGCTTGGTCAAAGGACGATCGGGGAAAATCGTGATCCATACACGACCGCCACGCTTGATGTAACGCGTCATGGCGATACGGGCCGCCTCGATCTGGCGGTTGGTTATGTAAGCGGGAGCCAGCGCCTGGATTCCGAAATCGCCGAACGCGATCTCGTTTCCGCCCTTGGACATCCCACGGCGGGCGGGACGCTGCTGCTTACGGTATTTTGTCCTCTTGGGGATAAGCATTGCTCACTCCTTCGTTTCCGCGACGGCGGCTTTATCGGACTGTGCCGCGGCGTCGGACTTCGGCTGAGACTGCTGGGACTGGGACTCGGGACGCTGTCCCCGACGGGGACGACGGTCACCACGACGACCGGAACGACCGGCGCCCTGCTGAGCCTGCTGCTCCTCGAATTCCTTCTCGGTCATGTCGCCCTTGTATATCCAGACCTTGACGCCGATGCGGCCATAGGTCGTCTTGGCCTCGAAGAAGCCGTAGTCGATCAAGGCACGCAGCGTCTGCAGCGGGACGCGACCCTCGCGGTAGAACTCGGAACGGCTCATCTCGGCGCCACCGAGACGTCCTGCGAGCTTGATTCGGATGCCCTTGGCACCCGCCCGCATGGCGTCCTGCTGAGCCTTGCGCATGGCCCTGCGGAAGGTGACGCGGTTGGTGAGCTGCTCGGCGATCCCCTGGGCGACGAGCTGCGCGTCGATGGCGGCGTTCTTCACCTCGAAGATGTTGAGCTGGACCTGCTTGCCGGTCAGCTTCTCGAGCTTGGCGCGGACTCGCTCGGCCTCGGCTCCCCGGCGTCCGATGACGATGCCCGGTCGCGCCGTATGGATGTCGATGCGTACCCGGTCCCTGGTGCGCTCGATAACGATGCGGGACACGCCCGCCCGCTCCAGATCCTTGCTGAGGACCTTGCGGATCTTGTCGTCTTCGAGAACGAAGTCGCGGTAGCGCTCACCGGCTTTGTTGGAATCGGAGAACCACTTTGAACGATGGCTTTCGGTGATGCCCAGGCGGTAGCCAAAGGGATTGATCTTCTGACCCATCTTTAGCGGGCTCCTTCCTTGCTGGCGACGACAACTGTGATGTGGCTGGTCCGCTTGTTGATACGGGCCGCACGTCCCTGCGCCCTGGCGCGGAAGCGCTTGAGCGTCACACCCTCATCGACGTAGGTCTCCTGGATGAAGAGTTCGTTCTCGCGGAACGACTCCCCGTCCTTCTCCGCCTTCACCCGTGCGTTGGCGATGGCGCTTTCGAGGACCTTGCGGACGGGCAGGGCCGCCGACTGGGGTGCGAACTTCAGAATGGTGATTGCTTCGGTCGCCTTTTTGCCGCGGATGAGGTCGACCATGCGACGAGCCTTGCGCGGCGTCACGCGTACGTGACGAGCAATTGCTTTAGCTTCCATGTGTCATGCTCTCCTTAGCGGCGTACCTTCTTGTCGTCCTTCACGTGACCCTTGAAGGTCTTCGTGGGGGCGAACTCACCAAGCTTATGACCGACCATCGCCTCGGTGACGAAAACCGGAACATGCTTGCGGCCATCATGGACCGCGAACGTGTGCCCGATGAAGTCCGGGGTGATCATCGACCGGCGCGACCACGTCTTGATGACGTTCTTCGTGCCCTTCTCATTCTGCTCGTCGACTTTCTTCTGCAGGTGGGCGTCGACGAAGGGGCCCTTCTTGATGCTACGAGTCATCTTGTGGACGCTCCCTTACTTGCGGTTCTTGCCATTGGGACGACGACGAACGATCATCTTGTTCGAGGCCTTCTTCGGACGACGGGTACGGACCTCGCCCTTGCCCCACGGAGACACAGGCGGCTTGCCACCGCGAGTACGTCCGCCATGAGGATGGTCGACGGGGTTCATGGACTCGCCACGGGTGATCGGCCGCTTGCCGATCCAGCGGGCGCGTCCGGCCTTGCCCAGCTCGACGTTGGCGTGGTCGGAGTTCCCGACCTCACCGACGGTGGCGCGGCAGCGGGCGTCGACGTTGCGGATCTCTCCGGACGGCATGCGCAGCTGGGCGTAGATGCCGTCCTTGGCGACCAGCTGAACCGCGGCACCGGCGGAACGCGCGATCTTCGCACCGCCCAGAGGACGAAGCTCGATGGCGTGGATCACGGTACCGGTGGGTATGTTGCGCAGAGGCAGGTTGTTGCCCGGCTTGATGTCGGCCTGGGCGCCCGTCTCGATGACATCGCCCTGCTTGATTCCCTCAGGAGCGATGATGTAGCGCTTCTCGCCATCGGCATAGTGAAGCAGCGCGATGCGCGCGGATCTGTTGGGGTCATACTCGATATGGGCGACCTTCGCGGGAACGCCGTCCTTGTCCCAACGCTTGAAATCGATCAGACGATACTGGCGCTTGTGGCCGCCGCCGCGATGGCGTGAGGTCATGCGGCCGTATGAGTTGCGACCACCAGTCTTGCTGAGCTTGCGAACCAGCGACTTCTCGGGTGTTGAGCGCGTGAGCTCGGAGAAATCCGAGACGGATGCGTTGCGACGGCCCGCGGTCGTCGGCTTATAAACGCGGATAGCCATAATGTAGTTCTTCCTTCGACTTTCTCGGCTAACCTTCAGTTACCGAAGATGTCAATCGTCTGTCCCTCGGCAACGGTGATGATCGCACGCTTCTGATTCACGCGGCGGCCGAATCCCGTCCTGGTGCGCTGGCGCTTGCCGGCGCGGTTGAGGGTGTTGACGTTCGTCACCTTGACTTTGAAGATCTCTTCGATTGCCTGCTTGATCTGGACCTTGTTCGCTTCGGGGGCCACCACGAAGGTGTACTGTCCGCGATCCGAGGCCGCATAGCTTTTCTCGGAGACAACAGGCTTGAGGATGACGTCGTGAGCTGGGTTATGGATCGCTACCATAATCAGGCCTCCTTCACGGTCGGCTCGGTCTTCGCCGCGACGAAGGCGTCAAAACCCTCACGCGAGAAGACGACGTACTGAGCGGTGACCACATCATAGGTGTTGAGCTGATCCGCGAACAGAACATGCACCGTGGGGATGTTGCGCACGGAGAGCCACTCGTTGATGTTGTCGCGCGACAGCACCACCGTGGTGAAATTGTTCGAGGTTAGCGGATTGAGAACGGACACCGCGGCCTTGGTGGATGGCGTTTCGCCGATGCCGAAGTCCGCGACGGCGACGCGTCCCGCATTGGTCCTGTCGGACAGAACGTAGCGAAGCGCGGCCGCCTTCATCTTCTTGGGCGTGCGCTGCTCGTATGAACGAGGAACGGGTCCATGGGCGATGGCTCCGTGAGCCCACTGAGGAGCGCGTATCGACCCCTGCCGAGCCCGGCCGGTGCCCTTCTGCTTCCAAGGCTTGCGTCCGCCGCCGGAGACGGTGGAGCGGGTCTTCACCGAATGGGTTCCCTGGCGCGCCGCCGCCAGCTGCGCGATAACCACCTGATGGATCAGGGGCACGTGCGCCTGGATGTCCTCGGCGGAGACTCCGAAGAGCTCGGCGGGAGCCTCGACGGTGCCCAGAGCCTTGCCCTCGGCGCCACTGACGTTCAGAGTAATGTTGGCCATAATGTCAGGCTCCCTTCACTGCCGAACGAATGAGGACGATTCCGCCCTTGGGCCCTGGAACGGCACCCTTGACGGCGATGATTCCGCTCTCGACGTCCGAGGAGACAACGGTGAGGTTCAACGCGGTCGAGGTGTCATGCCCCATGCGACCCGCCATGTGCTTCCCCTTGAGGATGCGGCTTGGCGTGGCGCATGCGCCGACCGAACCTGGACGACGCTCGTTCTTGTGCGAACCGTGGGTACGGCGATAGGACTTGAAGCCCCAGCGCTTGATGGTGCCCGCGAATCCCTTGCCCTTGCTCGTTCCGGTGACGTCCACCTGAACGCCCTCGTCGAACTGCTCGGCCGTGAGCTCCTGCCCCGGCGTATAGTCCGCGGCGTTCTCCGTGCGGACCTCGACCAGATGACGACGGGGAGTGACTCCCGCCTTGGCGAAATGCCCGGCCAAGGGCTTGGTCACCTTGGTCGGATCGATCTGTCCATAGCCGAGCTGAATGGCCGTGTAGCCATCCTTCTCGCCATCCTTGACCATCGTGACCACGTTGGTGGACACGTCGAGCAGGGTGACGGGAACGAAGTATCCGTTCTCGTCCCACACCTGCGACATGCCGAGCTTCCTGCCCAGCAGTGCGCTACGGTTGGCCTTCTGCGACATTGCGGTCCCTCCTCCCCTACAGCTTGATCTCGATGTTGACATCGGCGGGCAGATCGATATGCATCAGGGAATCCACGGCCTTGGGGGTCGGGTCCACGATATCGATCAGACGCTTATGCGTACGCATCTCGAAATGCTCGCGCGAATCCTTGTATTTGTGGGGAGAACGAATAACACAGAACACGTTCTTCTCCGTCGGCAGAGGAACCGGACCCACCACGGTGGCACCCGCATTCGTCACCGTTTCGACGATCTTCTTCGCCGACTGGTCGATGACCTCATGGTCATAGGACTTAAGCCTGATGCGGATTTTTTGTCCCGCCATTGCCGTCCGCCCTTTCTTGCGTTGTCTTGCTGATTTACTTAACCCTGCTGCACAGGACACCGGCAAAAGGCGTCGTTCCACGAAAGACACCGTTCATCAGTGCGCAGCCCACCCCCTCGACCGAATAGACCGATGAGAGCGCCGCGCTCGCTTTTTTCTTACAAATATGCGAGCCCAAAACAGGCAACTTCTCCATTAAAGCACCCGGGCCGTCTTCACGCAACGGCGTGTCGCCTTGCGGCGCGTCCCTCATCGGGCTTCGCTGACCGCGTCATCGCGCGCCCGGACGACGAACCGGCGACGACTGAGCACGACCGGGGATGACCGGGTGATGCCCGTCGCATTCGACCGTCACCCATCCGACCACGAACGAGCTTCGCCGACAACGACGCTGACAACGACCGGGACGTCCACGTACCGTGGACGCCCCGGTGGTCGCAACCTCATGGACGCAGGCGATCAACGGCCATGATGGGAGGGAGACGACGTCATCACAGACGCTCCGATGCCTCCTCGGTGGCGCCGACGCCCTCCCTCTGCACCCTGAGCCGATGTCCCTCCTCCTGACGGACGCCGTAGTAGGCCGCCACGGCGATGTCCTTCATATCCTCTATCTGGGGGACGCGCGGATTCGCGGGGGTGCACTGGTCCTCGAAAGCGCGCATGCCGATCTGGTCGAGGATGCTCCAGAAGTAGTCCTCATCCACGCCGAGCTGCTGGAAGCTGGAGTTCATCCCCAGCTTCTCGTCGCGATACTCTTCAACGGCGAGCGCGAGGTTCTCGACGCCCTCCTCGGGTGTGGATCCCGGATCCACGCCCAGATCACGCGCCAGATCCTGATAGCGCTCGGCGGCGACGTACTTGTTGTACTTCGGCCAGCTGGTCGACTCCATGGGGATCGAACCGTTGTACCGGATCACGTACGGGAGAAGAACCGAGTTCGTCCGCCCGTGCGCGAGATGGCAGAGCGCTCCGATCGTGTGGGCCATGCCGTGGCACATCCCCAGGAACGCGGAGCCGAACGCCATGCCCGCCATGGTGGCCGCGTTGTGCATGCGTTCCTTCGCCTTGGTGCGTTCCTCGCCGTCATCCCCATTGACCGAGATCTCGAGGTTGTCCCAGATGAGTCGCGCGGCGTGAAGCGCCATGGCATCCGTGAAGTCGTTGGCGTACACGGACACGTAGGCCTCCATCGCATGCGTCAGCGCGTCGAAGCCGGAATCCTGGGCAAGACGCCGAGGCTGGGTGCGGGCGAGGACGGGGTCGACGATGGCCACCGACGGCGTCAACGCGTAATCGGTGATCGGGTACTTGTATCCGGTCTTGTGATCGGTGATGACGGCGAACGGCGTGACCTCGGAACCCGTTCCCGAGGACGTCGGGATGCACACGAGCTTGGCCTTCTTGCCCAGCGGCGGAATCTTGAACGCGCGTTTGCGGATGTCGAAGAACTTCTCCCGGACATCCGAGAACGCGATCTCCGGCCGCTCGTACAGCAGCCACATGATCTTCGCCGCGTCCATGGGGGATCCCCGCCGACGGCGATGATGGTGTCGGGCTCGAACTCGTCGCGCATCATCGATGCGCCGCGCTCGACGGTCTCCACCGAGGGCTCGGGCTCGACGTAGTCGATGATCCGGAAGGTGACCCTGTTGTGACGGGCCCTGAGCTGATCGATGATCTTGTCGACTATGCCGAGCTGCTCCATGACCTTGTCGCAGACGATGACGGCGCGCTCGATGCCGTACATATCGCGCAGATACCGGATGGCGTTGGGCTCGAAGTAGGTCTTCGCAGGAATCTTGAACCACTGCATGTTGTTGTTCCTCCGCGCGATTCGCTTGATGTTGATGAGGTTCACGGCCTGCACGTTGCCCGACACCGAGTTGCCGCCATACGAACCGCAGCCGAGGGTCAGCGACGGCGCGATGGCATTGTAGATGTCGCCGATTCCGCCCAGTGACGACGGGGAGTTCCAGATAATCCGGCAGGCATGCATCCTCAGGCCATACTCGCGGACGAGATCCTCGTCGTTGGTGTGGATGGCGGCGGTGTGACCGGCGCCATGAACGAGCATCTGCTCGCACATCTCGAATCCCTGCTCCTTGTCCTCCGCCTTGAGGACCGCCTGGACCGGGGCGAGCTTCTCCATGGTCAACGGCTCGTTCTCCCCGACCTCCTTGCATTCGGCGGCGAGTATGGTGACGTCCTCGGGAACGTCGAACCCCGCGGCATGGGCTATGAACTGAGGCGATTTGCCGGGGACGGCAGAGTTGAGCTTCGGAGTCTTCCCCGAGTAGGACACGCACCCGAACATGTACTGCTCGAGCTTGGCCTTCTCCTCGTCGTTGACGAAGTATGCCTTACGGCGCTTCAGCTCGCGCACCAGAGGAGTGTAGACCTCCTTGCGCGCGATGATGGCCTGCTCCGTGGCGCAGATCATCCCGTAGTCGAAATGCTTCGACAGAATGAGGTCATTGGCCGCCCGGGCGACATCGACATCGGCGTCGACATAGGCAGGCGCGTTCCCGGGCCCGACTCCCAGCGCGGGTTTGCCGGACGTGTATGCGGCCTTGACCATTCCCGGACCGCCCGTGGCCAGAATCGTCGCGACCCCCGGATGCTTCATCAACGCTCCGGTCGCATCGATTGAGGGATGCTCGATCCACTGGATGCAGTTTTCCGGGGCTCCTGCGGCGACGGCGGCGTCACGCACGATGCGCGCGGCCTCGGATGAGCTCTTCTGGGCGAAGGGGTGGAATCCGAAGATGATGGGGCATCGCGTCTTCAGCGCGATAAGCGACTTGAAGATGGCGGTGGACGTGGGATTCGTTACCGGGGTCACGCCGGCGACGACTCCGACAGGTTCGGCGATCTCGTCGATCCCCAGAACGTCATCGCTGCGGATCACACCGACGGTACGCTGGTTGGCCAGATAATTGGTTACATGCTCGCATGCGAAGATGTTCTTCGTGGCCTTGTCCTCTACGAGACCACGACCGGTCTCATCCACGGCCATCTTTGCCAGCACCAGATGCTTGTTCAAGGCGGCGATCGACGCCTTGGCTACGATTCTGTCCACCTGCTCCTGATTAAGTGCTTCAAAAGCGGTCAGGGCCTCCTGCGCCCTGCCCACAAGGGCGTCCACCTCCGCTTCGGCCTGCGCCCGTATCTCATCGGGCGTCGGCTTGACAAGATTCGCGTCATTGTGTTCGTCTGACATGCAGTCCTCCTCAAATGATGTTCATGAACCACCAGACCCATGAACACTTCAGCGTCACTGGTGTATGTGACCTTCGTCACAATCTATAGGACGAGATGTACGATTCCCGCGCGATGCACGAGTTGAGCGTTTCATGAATGATGAGGAGCCAACGATGTTCCGTATTGTACGGTATTTGTGAGTTTTGTTTTACACTCGGATTTCTCCGGACAAACGCTCAGGCCCCGGTCCCATACGGGGCCGGGGCCTGAGACGGCGACGAACGACTAACGCTTCGAGAACTGCGGAGCGCGGCGGGCCTTGTGCAGACCGGCCTTCTTGCGCTCGACCGCACGAGCGTCGCGAGTGAGGAATCCCGCCTTCTTCAAGGCCGGACGGTTCGCCTCACGGTCGATGGAGTTGAGGGCACGGGCGACGCCGAGGCGAATCGCTCCGGCCTGACCGGTTTTGCCACCGCCATCGACAAGAACGACGACGTCGAACTTGTTCTCAAGCTTGAGCAGGACGATGGGTGAATTCACCTCGCGCTGCAGCAGCCGCGACGGGAAGTAGTCCTCCAAGGCGCGACCGTTAACCGTCCACTGCCCGCTTCCGGGAACGAGACGGACGCGCGCGATGGCCTCCTTGCGGCGTCCCGTGCCATATCCCGGGGCGATTTCGGACGATCCCGTGCCTGCGCCGGCATTGGTCTCGGTGGTGTACGTGGTCAAAGTCTCCTCGGCCTCAACGGCGGAGTTGGTTGTGTTATCAGCCATGATCTATTTCTCCCTTCGGCTCACTTGGCCTGCTGCGAGACCTGAGTGATCTCGAAGATCGTGGGCTTCTGCGGCGTGTGGGGATGCTCGGATCCCTCGAACACGTGCAGACGACCCATCTGAACGCTTGCCAGACGGTTCTTCGGCAGCATGCCGCGGACCGCGGAGGTAATGATGCGCTCAGGGTTCGTCGTCAGCAGCTTGGCGTACGTGTCCCTGCGCAATCCGCCGGGACGACCGGAATGGGAGTAGAGCTCCTTGCCCAGCTTGTTGCCGGTCAGAGCGACCTTCCCCGCATTGATGACGATGACGTGATTGCCTGAATCCGCATGGGGCGCGAATGTAGGTTTGTTCTTGCCACGCAGCAGCGTGGCGACCTGAGTGGCAAGACGACCGAGGACCACGTCTGTGGCGTCGACGACATACCAATCATGAGTCAGATCGTCCGACTTTGGTGTGAACGTTTTCACGGGTGTACCTTTTCTCGATATTGTGTTCCGGACCGCGGCCCCCACGCGTCTGAACGCGCACTGGCATTGGTCTCATTATCCGTGGGCTCCCTGAAAGTCCTCGGTGGCGAGTGGGAAAGCGCTTTGAAGGACCCCTTAGGGAAACACAACAATCCTTTACTATATCGCCCGCTATGCCTAACCGCAACACGACGGACCCGCGCGGGTCGAATTCAGCGCCGGTCCGCACGCGCGCGGGCAAGGGCGGACTGATCGCCATCGGCTTGACCGTCTTGATCGCCGGTCAGCATGCGCGCGGGCAAGGGGCATCGACCCTAACCGTTCATGACATCCGCAAGAGACTGCATCCGCGGATTGTCGAAGAGCTCCTCCAACGGGACGACGTCGCCGTTCCCGTCGGCCAGCGGAACACGCCAGTTCGGATACTCGTTGTTGGTCCCGGGCTGGTTCTGGGCGCGACGCTCCCCGACCCCGTCGACGACCGCAGCGGCAAGAAGCTTGCTGGGCGCGGACGTAAGAGCGCGGTACTGAGCCTCGACGATCTCCTGCTCATGCGCCGCCTCGTCCTGCGCCAGCTCGCGGTCAAGGAACCCGTTGTCCACCAGCATCGCAATCATGCCGTCGTGCTCCCTGACGGCATCGGCCTTGAACTCCTCGACCGACGTGGTCAGAAGGTTCAGACGCTGACGAATCTTCACCTGCTCATAGTTCAGATACCCGGCCGCCGGCGGAAGATCATGCGTGTTCACCGATGCCAACGCGTTCTCGCGCCATGTGGACGGCTTGCGGAAAACGCCGCTGTCCTGCTCGAACCATTCCACCGAGCAGCCGAACACGCCATGCCGGGACAACGACTCCGTGACGTAATCCGGGACGACACCCAGATCCTCACCCACGACGACGCCGTTCGCCCGGGTGGCCTCGATCGCAAGAATCCCCAGCATGACCTCGGAATCGTAGTAGACGTAGGCACCCTGTTTGGCCGAGCAGCCCTCGGGAATCCACCACAGGCGGAAGAGTCCGAGAATATGATCGATTCTGACCGCGCCGGCCTTGGCGAACATGCCGTGAACCATGTCCCGATACACCACATAGCCGGTGTTCTCCAGCTCCATGGGACTCAGCGGCGGCTGGCTCCAGTCCTGCCCCTGCTGGTTGAAGTAGTCGGGCGGGGCACCGACCGTCGCACCCTTGGCGAACCGCTCCGGGTACCACCACACATCCGAACCCGCCGGATGCACGCCGACCGCCATATCGGACATGATCCCCAGACGCATCCCGGCCTCCTTGGCGGCCTTCTGCGCATCCTCCAGTTGCTGGGTGGCAATCCACTCGAGCCAGCGGTAGAAATCCAACGTATCGGGGAACTGCTCCCTGAGGGCCGTCACCTCCGGGGACTCGCGGTCGAACCGCTTCTCCCAGCTGTCGGGGCCATCTTCGGGCTTGCCCCATTTGTCGTAGCACAGGCACCATGTGGCGTAGGATTCCAGCTCCGATCCGCACTCCCCGCGGAAGGCGTCGAACTCCCGCTGCCGCTGGGCGGGACGTCCCGACTTGAAAATAAGCCACAGGGCCCTCATCTTCGTGCGCCACATGGCATCGCGGTCGATGAGCTGGGCATCGCCGTTGAGCGGCTCGACCTGATCGTGGAGCTCCACGATCTGACGACGGGAATCGGCGTCGAGCATGGCGTACTCAGGTATGGACTCGGGCCGGATATACGTGAAGTTCACGAAGCGGCGAGAGATCGGAAGATAGGGCGAGGGGGTAAGCGGAACGGTCGGCTCACTTGCGTGAAGGGGATTGATGAGGATGAAGTCGGCCTGGGTCCTCGCCTTCGCCGACGTGAGCATCGTCTTGAGATCCTCGTAGTCCCCCACGCCCCATGAGCCTCCGGAACGGATGGAATAAAGCTGCGCCATCCACCCCCACAGCCGTCCCCGGCGGAGGGAATCAGGCAGTTCGATATGGTCGGGGGCGGATATCAGCGTGGCGTCCTGCGTGCGATCGCCGACCGTGACATGAAGCGTGTGGTATCCCATTGGAAGATCCGCGGGAATCGTCACCGTGGCGGTGGAAACGAACCTGTCCCCCAGCGAATACGCCTGGGACCCGTCGCCCGGGCCCGCCACGACGGCGCCCGCATAGTCGGCCCCGGACTCCAGCGTGATCGAGGCCGTCGGAATCTCAAGGATTCCCGTGTTCACGGTGACCTGTGACTCCTGTCCCAGAACATGCAGGATCGTGGACTGCACAAGACGGGCATGACGCCGGTCGAGTATCCCATGGATCGCCTTGTCGATGGCCTCATCGCTCGATGCGTCAATGCCCAAAGACTTCAGGATCGCCACCAGGACATCATCATCGATCTGGTGGTAATCGTCGGACTGCCCCACATAATCCGTGCCGACTCCCACCAACTTGGCCAGACGGATGAGTGGACGAGCCAGACGTTCTTTGCTTTCGCTCTTCTCTGTCATAGACCCAGTGTAACTCGACAAGACCCGCGCCATCCCAAAGCGGGACATGTCATGGAACACGACACGCCGAGTACGGTTTCACGCGCCAGAAACGGCTTCCGCGGCGGCGCGAACGCCGGGATCGCGATCCTCGGACAGCAGGCGGATCGTCTCGGCGTCACAGGAGGGATTCAGGGCGACGGCACGGCGAACCATAGCCGCCAGAACGACAGGCGACCCATCATCCCCGTCGTATCCCAATCCGGCCAGATACGCCAGAGTGCCGGCATCGGTGTCCGGATTCTGGGCGCCCTCCAGCCGCATCTTCCACGACGTCTGGGGGTTGCGCAGGGCGGCCGAACGGACCGTGGGGTCCGGATCCTTCGACAGACGCCCCACCAGCCAGTTCTTGTCATGGACGTTGCCCGCCACGGCGGCCCGCACGGACGGATCCCGATCCGTGGACAGCTTCACCAGCACGTTCGGAAAGGGCATCGCGGTGGCCAGATACACGCGGTCCTCAACAGGCGTGTTCGCATTGCCCGCCACGGCCTCCAGCAGTGCCGTGGCGCGCGAAAAGGCCGCCTGATCCGAACGATCGGGAAGCGTGCGACGGGCGAACTCGCTCAATGACCGCGAATCGTCCGAATGCCGCAATCTCTCATAGGTCACCGTCAACGGCTCAAAGGAGGTCTCCCCGTCATGCGTCTCGCTCATACCTCCACCTTAACCTCAACGACCCCGACCTCGACGACCCAAGCCATGCGCCCGTCGAACCGCAACGCGCGCACGCCGATCACGCATCACCGTCCGAGGCGAGCGGTCTCGGCATCCGGATCGCGCCGCGCGGACGAGGAACCACCATACCCGCGGTCTCCTCGACGACAAGCCTCTCAAACGATCCGGCGGACGACTCCGGGACGACGATCCCGCACCGGACGCTCTGCGTGTAATCGGCCCGGGATACTCTCCCTCCGACACGGGAGACGATCCTGTTCACCACGGCGAAGGCCGAGTAGTCGGCCTCGACGTCGTATTGCTCATAAACGGTCAGAACCGCCTGCGTGGCCGCTCCGAGAGCCCCCGAGGCGGCGGCGGAATAGGCCCGGGCAAGCCCGCCGGCCCCCAGAAGCACCCCTCCGAAATATCGCGTCACCACGATCAGGCAATCGGTGAGTCCACGGGACCGCAGAACTTCAAGAATCGGACGGGACGCGGTTCCCGAGGGCTCCCCGTCATCGCTCATGCGAACGTCACGGGATCCCGGATCGATTCCCAGCACCGCCACGTGAACCACATGCCGGGCCTTGGGGGCGGCCGACCTGACCCTCGCCACGATGTCGCCGACCTCGGCGACGTCGGCGAGATGGCATATCTGGGCGATGAAACGCGATTTGCGCTGGTCATGCTCGTAGACGGCCGGAGAGTCCGGCCCATCAATCACCGTAAGGGATTCAGTTGCCATCGCCCACATAGTACCGCGTCGGGAAACACGGCATCCGAGGGATCCCTGCGAGGGTCCGGCGGCGCCGGGCGCCGAACAGACTCCCCCACTGTCGTCTCATGGCATCGTCCCTCCTGCCGACAATCTAAAAGACAAGCTACGGACAAGTCAAACCGACGATTCCTGACGCAAACGTCTGTGCGACGCAATGGCGGGAAACAGTCCCGGAAGGCTTGGAAACACTCGGTTTTCGGCATGAAAAAAGGCCTCCGGGGAATCATCCCCGAAGACCATTCGCGGAGTCAGAGGGATTCGAACCCTCGAGCCGCTTACACGACTAACACCTTAGCAGGGTGCCCCTATCGGCCACTCAGGCATGACTCCACGATGCGCTTTGGCGCAACAACTGATTACTGTACCATCCCGTGCGAATCTGACCCGCCGACGACGCCATGGGCCGACGACGCCATACATCGACGGGTCATGCTCCGGCGCGACAGCATTCGACGACGCGGATTCAACGACGCGGATTCGCCAGGACGTCGAGCGCCATCCCGGACTAGGCTCCGCGATGATGCGTGATGAGCTTGAGATTGACGAACTCCCTCATGCCAAGCACCCCCATCTCACGCCCGAACCCCGAGTTCTTCACACCCCCGAAGGGAAGCTCGGCGCTGTCGGCGCCCGCCTCGTTGACGTAGGTCATGCCCGTCTCCAATCCGTTGGCGAAGAACTCGGCCTCGGAGGGATCCGTCGTGAAGACGTAGGATCCCAGACCATAGGGCGTATCGTTGGCGACGCGCAAGGCCTCCCCCGCGTCCGCCACACGATAGAACTGGGACACGGGACCGAAGAACTCCTCATGCCGCGCCGACGCCCCCTCGGGGATGTCGGCGAGAATCACGGGGCTGAACCGGGCCCCATGGTTGTCCGGGTCCCCCATGACGAGCGTCGCGCCCTCGTCCAAGGCCCTATGGACCTGACGGCTGAGATTCGCCGCGGCCGCCTCGGAGCACATCGGCGCCAGATCAAGCTTTTTGGACGCCTCGACGAATCTGCCGAGGAAGTCGTCATACAGGCCGTCGACGACAATGAAGCGCTTGGCCCCGTTGCAGATCTGCCCGACGTTCTCGTATCTGGCGGCGATCCCGTAGCCGACGGCCTCATCGAGGTCATCGGTGCTCATGACGATGAAGGGGTCGTTGCCTCCGAGCTCGCAGACGACCTTCTTCAGGGCGCTGCCGGCTTCGGACGCGACCTGTTTCCCGGCCCGTTCCGAACCGGTGAGGGAGACGCCCCGCACTCTGGGGTCGGCGATAACGGCGGCCACCTGATCGATGGTCGCATATATGTTGACGAACGCCCCCCGGGGAAACCCCGCCTCAAGGAAGATCGCCTCCATCGCGGCGGATGACTTCGGGCACAGGGACGCGTGCTTGAGAATCACCGTGTTCCCGATGAGCAGGTTCGGTCCGGCGAAGCGCGCCACCTGATAATAGGGGTAGTTCCACGGCATGATGCCCAGAAGAGGTCCCAGGGGAAGCTTGCGGACGAGCGCGGTGCCGCCGCCGAGACGGTCGACCGGCATGTCGGCGAGCAGCTCGCGGGCGTGGTCGGCGTAGTAGGCGTAGATCTGCGCGGAGAACTCCACCTCGCCGACGGCCTCCTCAAGCGACTTGCCCATCTCGTGATGGATGATGTCCGCCAGTTCGTCGCGTCGCCTCATGTAGATCTCCACGACGTTGCGCATGAGCGGGATGCGCGAGTCCAGCGACGAGACCAGCGACCATTCGCGCCAGGTGCGGTCCGCGGAGGCGACGGCCTCCCTGACCTGGTCATCGGTGAAGGTCTCGTATTCCTCCTCGACCTCGCCCGTGGCGGGGTTGATGACTGCGTACATGGAAGCCGTCCTTTCCTTCGTTCTTCTCGTCCGTCTGACCATCGGTCCGCAGGAGGACCGCATCACCGAGGGATGCGGACCTCCGATCATCTAGTCGGACATGAGATCGTGGGCCATCTCGGCGAATGCGTTGATGTAGGCGTCACACGCCTTGTCGTCATGGGCAACGGAGAGGGTCCATTCCTCCTCACGCCCCGGTGTCATGAACACGCCTCTATTCATGGCGTACAGCCAGCACAGCTGGTTCAGATCCGATCGCTGTCCCTGCCGGAAGGTGACGTAGTCGACGATCTTGTGCGGCGAGAACGTCACGCAGCCCTTGGCCCCGAATCCCACGGCGTATCCCGGGAAGCCGTAGCGATGGACCACCTCGGTGCAGCCGTCCATAAGGCGCTTGTTGAGATGATCGAAATGATCGTAGGCGTCGGGCGTGAGGACCTTCTCCAGGTTCGCCCGGGCCGCGGCGACGCACAGAGGATTCCCGCTGTACGTCCCCACCTGGTAGACCTCGCCGCTTTCCACCACGCTCATGACCTCTTCGGTGCCTCCGATGGCGCCCATGGGGAGCCCGCCTCCCAAGGCCTTGGCCATGGTGACCATGTCGGGACGCACGCCGAAAAGCTTCGTGGCGCCACCGGGTCCTATGGTCAGACCCGTTTTGACCTCGTCGAATATCAGCACCATGCCATGCCGCGTCGTGATGTCCCGCACCGCCTCCAGATACCCCGGCTCCGGCGGCACGATGGACATGTTCATCAGACACGCCTCCATGATCAGGCACGCCGGAGCGTTGCCCTCGCCCTCCATCTCGACGATGCGGTGCTCGAGCGCCTCGGCGTCGTTGAAGGGGACCGGGACGGTCAGCGGAATCGTCGCCGCCGGGATTCCCGCTCCATAGGGAAGGGACCTCAGATGCAGACGGTCGCCGATCTTGTCATAATCCTCGGCAATGGATATCATCACCGCGTCGTGATGGCCATGATAGGACCCGAAGATCTTCATGATGGGGTCCCGGTGCGTGTAGGCGCGCGCGATGCGGATCGCGTCCATGGTGGACTCGGATCCCGAATTCGTGTATCTCCACTTCGGAAGGCCGAAGCGCTCCGACAGCTCGCCGGCGACGACGAAGTCGTCCTCGTCGGGAAGCGCGAAATGCGTCCCCTTGGCGAAGCGCTTGTTCACGGCCTCACCGATCACCGGATTCGCGTGCCCCTGGACCATGGCGCCGAAACCGTTGTGGAAGTCGTAGTACTCGTTGCCGTCCACGTCCCACACGCGGGATCCCTCGCCGTGATCCACGTAGATCGGCCACGGGTCGCGCAGCTGATACGAGGACGCAACGCCGTTGCAGAGATGCTCACGCGCCTTCCCGTACATCTCGCGAGACCTGACCAGCTTCGCGTCGAGCCTGTCCGATTCCTTCGCGGTCAGTTCCTTGAGTCGTGTCGGATCGATGATTCCCGTCATGGGATTCTCCTTAGCCATCCTCCATACTCCGGCATACGACCAGCCGACGTTGGAGGTTTCGTTTTTAGTGGTGTTTTTACCTAATCAGATAATTATTTCTTCTTGGTGAACTCAAAAACCTTCGAATTACATCGTCATCATGGCAGAATGCATTAATTCTCCTATTACCTTGCCGCCCTCATCTCCGAAAGACGTTCGATCCGTCCAGCCAGGTCCCCAGAACAGGGGTCCGCGCGATATCCTCCGGAGGAATCGAGGTGATGTCCCTCTCAAGAAGAACCATGTCCGCATGGCGCCCGACGTCAAGCGTCCCGCGGAACCCCTCGGTGAACCCCTGCACTGCGCTTCCCCGGGTCGCCATATCGATGGCATCCTCGACGGTGATCCTCTCCTCGGGTATCCAACCTCCCTGGGGGAGGCCCCGATCCGTCTTCCTCGTCACCGCGCGCCCGATGGCCTGGACGGGGTTGTTGCTGGAAATGGGCCAGTCCGATCCATGAGAAAGCATGACTCCGGCTTCGCGAAGGTCAGCCAGGGCATACTGTCGACGCGACCGCGCCTCGCCAAGACGAGGCTCGGTGAGACGGACCATCACCGGATCCCGCTGAATCCAGAAGGACTCGATGTTGGCGATCACCCCAAGATCGGCGAATCGTTCGACATCCACGGAATCGACGAGTTGGACATGGGTGATGACCGGGCGCCTGTCCCATCCGGGATTGTTCAGCGTCGCCGCTTCGATCGCGTCAAGGGCGTTACGCACGGCACGGTCGCCGATGGCATGGATGTGCACCTGGAACCCCAGTGAATCGGCGACGGTGACCGCCCTCGCGAGCTCATCATGATCCCACACCTCCATCCCACGCCCGCCACCGGCGTCGACGTAGGGATCAAGCATGGCCCCCGTTCCCGATTCGATGACCCCATCGGCGAAGAACTTGACGGTTCGGGCGTCAAGAAGCCCCGCATCCCCCGCATCCCGCACTTCCTGACGAGCGCGACGGAATCCGTCGAACTGACCACGCCAGTATCGCGAATCCGCCCTGAACGCCAGATTCGATCGCACGGAAAGCTCCCCGCGAGAGAGGAGATCGCAATACGGCAGGTGCATGCCCCCGTCCACCCACGCGTCCTGCATCCACGTCACACCGCATCCGTTCTGCTCCTCGCATGCGGTTCGCAAGGCGCGGTCCAGGGCTTCACGGGAGGGCTCGGGAGCGACCTTCAGAAGCAGATCCACGGCCCCCCATTCACGGAGCGTCCCCTTGGGCGAACCATCCTCCCGACGATCGATGCGGCCAAGCGGAGGATCGGGAGTGTCGGCCGTTATGCCGGCAAGGGCAAGGGCCTTGGTGTTGCACCACGCGGTGTGGTAGTCATGGGCGCGAAGCCACACGGGACGGTCCGGGACGACCTCATCTATCCACCGAGCGTCGAAGGATCCCCCCTCCACGAGAGCCGGATCATAGCTGGCGGCGAATATCCAATCGCCGCCCGGATGCGAGTCCGCCCAATCCCTCAGCGCATGCTGTATCCGCGAGACGCTCGTCGCATGGGCGACGTCAGGCCCCTGGGCCTCCAGACCGCCGAAAATGGGATGGCAGTGTCCGTCGCCGAATGCCGGCAGCAGCAGACCCGAGCGCAGGTCCACCACCTCGTCCGCCTCGTCGACCAGTCCCTCCGCGGTTCTCCCCAAAGCCGCGACGACCGCCCCGCGTACCGCGACGGCGGACGTCATCACCCCCCTGCGAACCCACACTCTGCCACCACGGTAAACGCGCAGAGGATCATCACGATCAACACCGGACAACATTGACGTCTGACTCATGGTCACTCCTTGAACTGCTCCCAGATCTGGGAATATTTGTTGACGACGTCCGTGGAGCACTGGGGGACGTCCATGAGTTTGACGTCGCTGGGAGTGATGATGGCCGAATCGTTCTTCAGATCATCCGGCATCAGCTCCTCGACTCCGTATCCGCTCGGAACGACAACGTCATACCCCCGCGTCGCCGCCGCGCCCGCGCTCAGGGTCGAACCGACGGCACGGATCCTCTTAACGACGGAAGTCCTCGAAAAGCTGCGTGTAGTAGTCGTTGACCTTGTTGGAGCACGCCTTCTCTATGCGCAGCGTCTTGAGCTCCGCGCTGGAGGGAACGATGACGTTGCTTTTCCTCATCGCCTCGGGAAGCAGTTCGTTGCCGCCCTTAAGAACGCTGCCCGCGCCTCCCGATTCCTCAACGGCCACCTTGTTCTTGGGGTTGAGCATCCAGTTGATGAACGTCTTGGCCTGGGACACGTTCTCCGCCCCGGCCGAAATGGCCATGTTGTCAACGAACTTCGATGTGCCGTCGGTGGGATAGACGAATTTCAGATTCGGATTCGAGACGGTCGCCTGGTAAGCGTCATAGCTCCACGCCATGCCGTATTTCTCCTCTCCGGACGCCAGACGGTCCGCCACTCCCTCGGAGCTCAGGACGCCGACCTTGCTTTTGAAGCCATCCAGCAGAGTGGATGCCTTCTGATAGTCATCGGAATTCGTCGAGCATTGGTCGGATCCCACCGCCCGCAGCGCGGCGTTCGTGATCTCGATCTGGTCGTCAAGCACCTGCGCCTTGCCGATCGACGACGACGAGCTGAAGAACTTCTTCCACGACGTCGGCGCGTCCTGCGCGGAGATGGAGGACGAGTCATACACGATACCCGTGTAGCCGACGATGTATGGCGCGGAGTACTCGAGATCCGAGTCATAATAGGGGCTCGTGAATTCGGTGGCGATGTTCTTCGCATTCGGCAGGCTCGACGTGTCGAACTTGAGCAGAAGACCCTCGGAGATCATCTGTTTGACCATGTAGTCGCTGGGCATGATGACGTCGTAGCCCGTCCCTCCCGTGGACTTCATCTTGGCCTCAAGCGCCTCGTTGCTGTCGAAGGTGTCGACGGTGAGTTCGATGCCGGTGTCCTTCTCAAACGCCTTGATCACGCTGTCGGGCATGTACCCGGCCCAGGTGTAGACGTGCAGTTCTCCTCCCGTGGCCGCCTTGTAGTCGCCGGTGGCCGCCGAAGCCGACCCGGTCTGCGCGGAATCGCTCACGCCGCCCCCGCAGGCCCCCATGGCAAAAACCATCGCGGTCGCCACGGCTAGCGACGCCACCCTCTTCATCGCGTTCATGATTGTCCTTCCTCTTGTCCTCTTATCCCTTGTCTTGTCTCTTGTCCCTGATTCGTTCCGTTCCGCTCCGCATGATCCCGGAAGCGCGACGCCCGGACCGTCCGGAAGGAGCGAAGGTCACGATTTTCTCCTCCGCCCATTCGTCAGAAGCGTCGACACCACGGTTACGACGACGGCCATCAGCAGCAGCAGCGTCGCCACGACGTTGATGCTGGGATTCACCCCCTTGCGGATAAGCGAGAAGATGTAGATGGGCAGCGTCGTGGTTCCCGCCGCCGTCAGGAAATTGGAGATCATGAAGTCATCCATCGAGATCACGAAGGCCATAAGAGCTCCGGAGATAATCGCCGGAGTCAGAAGGGGAAGCGTCACCCGCATGACGGTTCGCATACGGGTGGCTCCCAGATCGACGGCCGCCTCGAAACAGGACTGGTCTATGGTCTGAAGCCTGGCGCGCACCGGCATGACCACGAAAGGTATGCAGAATGTGGTGTGTGCCAGGATCAACGGGACGAAGCCCGGCGACATGCCCAGAAGCCTGATGAAGGCCATGGTGGAGATGCCCAGAACCACCTCGGGAATAATGAGCGAGGCGTTGATAAGCGCCGTCGCGAGTCTTGATCCGGCCCTCGACATGTTGTCGGCGGCGAGAACGAAGGCCACGCCGAGGATCGTGGACAGCACCATGGCGATGGAGGCGACCTCCAGGGACACGAGCGTCGCGGAGATTATGGAGGAATCCGTGAAGACCTTGGCGAACCACCTCAGGGAGAAGCCCCGCCATAGAAGAGCCTGCTGTCCTTTGTTGAAGGAGAACACCACCACGAAGACCATGGGCACGTAGAGGAAGATCAGCACCAGCACGCTTATCGGGGCGACGCCGGGAAATCTTCTCAGCGAGTTTCCGCCACGACGGCCCGAGCGTCTGGTGCTCAGGGGAAGTCCAGCGAAACGCGGGGAGACTTGCGGGGCCTCCGTTGCGGAAGCGTCATCGGACATAATCGTTACCGGCTTGCTCACATCAACTGCCCAGCCTTCCTCGAGGCCTTGCCGCCAAGAACGGTGGCGGCCAACCCGCAGACGAGTGTGACGACGAGAATGATCGTGGAGAGGGCCGCGCCGAAGGGCCAGTTGCGGGCCTCGGCGAACTGCGAGGCGATGAGGTTGCCCATCATTAGAACCTTTCCGCCACCGAGAAGAACCGGTTGGACGTACGAGCCGAAGGCCGGTATGAAACACAGGGCTATGGCCGACACCACCCCGGGCCTCGCCGCCCGCAGAATGATCCTGCGCATCACCGTGATCTTTCGCGCGCCCAGATCGAACGCGGCCTCGACCAGCCTGAAGTCGAATCCGGAAAGCGCGGAATACATGGGCAGGATGGCGAAGGGAAGGAACGTGAAGATAAGACCTATCAGCGATGCGGAGGACGTATACAGAAGCTGTCTGCTCCCAAGCCCCACGGCCCGGAGAAGGGCGTTGACCGGGCCGTTCTCATTGAGGATCAGCATCCACGCGTATGTGCGCACGATCAGATTGGTCCAGAAGGGAATCGTCACGAGAAGCACGAGGGTCCGTTGGGTCCGCGGCTTCTGCAGGGACATCCACAACGCGATGAAGAAGGACAGGACGATGCAGGTCACCGTGGTGACGAGGGCTTGGAACAACGACGTCCAGCACACCTCAAGATATCTGGCATCGAGGAAGCGGTTCCCGGAGAAATCCTCGCGGTAGATCAGTTTCTCGTAGGCCATGGTGCTGAACCGGAAAACCACGCCCCCACCGGAATCCGGCTGACTCATGAACGAGAACGCCACGATGACGCCCACCGGCCCCAGCGTGAACAACAGTCCGATGATCACCGACGGAACGGCGTACCAGTGGCCAAGCATCCCGGGACGCACCGGGCGATGGGAGAACGCCGAACGACGCCGCGACGACTCCGGAATGCGCGCGGAATCGGGTTTCTCCGCACTCGGGCCAGCCGCGCCGATCACCGTTCCACCACCCTCATGCGCTCCGCCCCGATCACGACTGTGACCGGAGCGTTCGGCGACAGCGGAACATCGACCGAGGATGGCGTCAACCGCGCCATCACGGTGGTTCCGTCGGACAGCAGCACGGAACAACTGATATGCGCACCCATGAACGTCAGCCACGTGACCGTTCCCTGTATGCCTTCTCCCCCCGGCGCGCTCAGCGCAATGTGCTCGGGACGCACCGCCACGCAGACGCGATCGCCCTCGGCGAGACCGCTGAGGTCCTGAGCGATGGGGAACGTCGACTCCTCCAGCACCACGCAGTCGCCCCGCCCCTTGCGCCCCTCGATGAAGTTGATGTCACCGATGAAGTCAGCCACAAAACGATTCACCGGCTCGTTGTATATCTGCTCCGGCGTTCCCACCTGTTCGGGGCGGCCGTTGGAGAACACCGCGATCCGATCCGCCATGGACAGGGCCTCCTCCTGATCGTGGGTGACGAAAACGAACGTCACGCCCGTTTCGCGCTGTATCCTCTTGAGCTCGACCTGCATCTGCCTTCTGAGCTTGAAGTCCAGCGCGGATAGCGATTCGTCAAGGAGAAGGACCTGCGGGCTTTTCGCCAACGCCCGGGCAAGGGCGACGCGCTGCTGCTGCCCACCGGAAAGCTGGTCGGGACGGCGGGAGGCGATGTCGCCGAGATGAACGAGATCGAGCATGTCCGACACGGTTTTGCGGATCTCCTTCTTCGGCTTTCGCTCCATCTCGAGCCCGAAGGCGACGTTCTGCTCAACGGTCATGTGGGGAAACAGCGCATAGCTCTGGAACACCGTGTTCACCGGGCGCTCATAGGGCGGAAGATCGTCGATCTTGCGATCGTCAAGGTAGATCTCGCCCGCGTCCAAGGTCTCCAGACCGGCTATCGACCGCAGAAGGGTGGTTTTGCCGCAGCCCGACGGGCCAAGCATGACGAAGAACTCGCCCCGGCATATGGCGAGGCTCACATCGTCGATGGCGCGGACCTCCTTGCCCTCCGCCGACCGGAAAACCTTGCATGCCCTATTGATGGTGAGCCCGGACTCCCGGAGGGCAACGCCCCGATCCCTGCCAACCGTCGAATCCACCGCCGTCGAATCCACCGCGCCGATCATCGCACCATCCTTTCGCCGCGTCCACAGCCAAGACCACAAGAGGAAAGACCCCGCAACCGCATTCAGCAAACCGGACATTCAAAACGAACAACTTATCATTTATCGTTTTTCATTGCGGTTCACGAGGTGAATACATATTTTCGATTTGTTTTTGTTGGTATTCATCAAAGTTTGTCTTGATTTCCTTAGCGT
Organism: Bifidobacterium minimum; assembly: GCF_000741645.1. Lineage (GTDB taxonomy): Bacteria > Actinomycetota > Actinomycetes > Actinomycetales > Bifidobacteriaceae > Bifidobacterium > Bifidobacterium minimum. The sequence continues at coordinate 126,511 of NZ_JGZD01000009.1, read as the reverse complement.
AAAATCCACGTTGCCATCCGCGTCTTTTCGTAACGACGAGTTTTCGTCCGACGGTCCCCCGTCTTCTCCGGTGGATAATGGAGCCATGCCAACAGAAAACACGCATGACGACCCCCATGACGGCGCTTCAGGCCCCCATCCGCTCCTCGATGACATCAACAAGGTGATCATCAAACAGCTTCAGGAGAACGGCAGACGCTCGTACGTATCGATCGGCAAATCGGTCGGCCTCTCGGAAGCAGCCGTCCGCAACAGGGTCCAGCGTCTGACCGAAGCCGGGGTAATCCAGATCGTCGCCGTCACCAACCCCCTGCAGCTGGGCTTCACGCGTCAGGCGATGATCGGGGTGACGATCGGTGGATCGGCGAACCTGGACGAGATCATCGAACGGCTCAAATCCCTCTACAACATCGACTACATCGTGGTGACGGCCGGGAGATTCGATCTTCTCGTCGAGGCTTTCAGCTCATCGGACGATGAGCTCCTATCCGTCGTGACCTCGATCAGATCCATCGAGGGCGTTCTCAGAACGGAGATATTCACCTACCTGACATTGGCATCGCAAAGATACGATTTTGGAGTCCGATAGACTTTTGACGACGATATGCGCACTCCATTCACGCGCGCATAAAGAAAATCGAAACAATCAACCACCATCATGACACCCATGCCCACATCCGCATATCCCGAAGAGACCCCGACGCGGACCGACCGCGACCAGATCGCGCGCCGACGACTGTCGCGCTTCATGCTCGTGGCCGCCGCCGCGATCTGGGGCAGCACCTACACGCTGTCGAAGGAGGCCATAGCCGACATATCGGTACAGCAGCTCCTCGCCATACGGATGTTCGGCGGCATCGTTCTTATGTGGATATTCTTCGGCAAACGGATTATCTCCACGTTCACCGTCGCGTCCCTGCGCTCGGGAGTCATCGCCGGGATCCTGTACTACGGCGCCTTCCTTCTCCAGACCGTCGGGCTGCGGGGCATGCCGCCCGGGCGCAACGCCTTTCTGACGGCCTCCTACTGCGTTCTGACGCCATTCCTGATGTGGGTTTTCCGCAAAAGGGCGCCCGGCGTGCAGCATATCGGAGCATCGCTTCTATGCCTCATAGGAGTGGGTTTCGTGGCCTCGTCCCAGAGCGGAGGCCTTGCGAGCGGAACGCCCCACGCGCTTTCCGACGCCATGACGCTTCTCGGAGCGGTCGGCTGGGCGCTGTACTTCTTCCTCATCGCGATGGCCTCCGTGCGCCACGACCCCATAACCCTGACCTTCATCGTGTTCTGCAGCTCCTTCGTCCTCTTTCTGGTCGGATCGCTGATCTGGGAACGTCAATTGCCCTCCCTCCCCCTCCACTCGCGGACCCTGTGGGCCGTCGGCATCCTTCTGCTGGCCACGTTCGCCGCGCAGGTGCTGCAGAATCTGGGCATCGCGGGGACGTCGCCGAACGAGGCCTCCATTCTGCTGTGCACCGAGACCCTGTTCACCCTGATCCTGTCGATCCTGGTGTATTCCGAACGGCCCACCCCGGTGGCCGCCGTAGGGTTCGCGCTTATCTTCGGCTCGGTGATGCTGTCCGAAATCGCCAATCGCTGACGACCCGACTTACGGAACTCGGCTCACGGAACCCGACGCACGGGGCCACGCACTCACGGGTCACCGTCCGCATTCAACCGCCGGATCCTGCCTAGGATGGTGATATGAGCACCTCACCACGCCCCCGGGAAGCCCGACGCGACTGGGGCCATGACGAAACGGGATGCCGCGTTCTCCATATAGACATGGATGCGTTCTATGCCTCCCTGGAAGTCGCGAGGCATCCGGAGCTGCGGGGGCGACCGGTGATCATAGGCACCGGTCCCCGGTCGGTCGTCTCCGCCGCCAGCTACGAGGCCCGCCGATATGGGGTCAACTCGGCCATGGCGACGGCCCAGGCGAGACGGCTGTGCCCGGACGGCGTCTTCCTCCCGGTGGATATGCGATACTACCGCGAGACGTCACGCCGGATCTTCTCCGACGTCCTCGGCCGCGTCACGGACCGCATCGAACAGGTGTCGGTCGACGAGGCCTATATGGACGTATCCTCCGCCCTGCTGGCATGGGGACGCCCCACCGCGATCGCACGATGGATCCGCGCGGAGGTGAGCGCGCGCTTCCATGTGACGTGCTCGGTGGGCATCGCGTCCAGCGCGGTGGTGGCGAAGCTCGCGTCGACGATGGCCAAACCGGATGGCATGCTCCTCATCCCGCGATCCCGCCGCGAGGAGTTCGTCGGGATGATGCCATTGCGCGCCATGCCCGGAATAGGACCCGCCATGGAGCGGAGGCTCCACCTATGGGGGATAAGCACCGTCGCCGACCTGAACGGACTTGACGACAAGGCGCTGACGGCCGCGGCGGGATCCGCCACGATCGCGCGGCGTTTGCGCCTGATGTCGCACGGGGACGACGAGCGCGTCATCGCGCCCCGCACGACGGAGAAATCCATCGGCGCCGAGCGGACCTTCCAGCATGACGCATCCGGCAGCGAGACGATACTGGGACTGCTTCGCTGGTGCTGTCAGGACGTATCGGCCACGTTGCGGGACCGTCACCGCGTGGCGCGGACCGTCACAGTCAAAGTCCGGTATCCCGATCTCAGGTATGAATCAAGATCGCACAGCATGCCGTCGCCAAGCGATCTCGACTCGCGCGTCTATCACGAGGCTGTGATTCTCCTCGCCCGAATCCTGCGGGTGGATTCCGAAACGCTGTCCACGCATTCGCAGGATCATCCGCTCACGCCCCTGAGGCTCGTTGGAGTGTCAGTGAGTTCGCTCTCGGACACCGGCACCACCGCCGTGCAGCCATCATTGGACGAGACGGCGCCAGGCGAGGACCCCGATCTCGGCGATCCCTCAAGCAGACTCCGACTCACGCAGGCCGCATTGGACACGGTCCGCCACAAGTACGGATCCGGAGCGGCCCGTCTGGGGTTCTAGAGGCCGGCGTCCCAGACGCCGGGATTCTCGGTGCCGGGATTCGCGACAGACACGGGGTTCTCGATAGACGCGGGGTTCTCGATAGACGCGGGGTTCTCTACGCCCGCCGGCCCCGACGGTCTGCGTCTCTTTTCGTCACGCCCTAGTTCGTCACACTCCCGTTCGTCACACGTTCGTCACACCCCTCGGGACAGTCGGGAGCATGCCGCATCCACGTCATCATCCCTTGCCGTCGAAGAGAAACGCAGCCGGGATCCGTCACCGTAGAATTCACCGGGACTGGCCATGATGCCCAGTTTCGCCAGAGCCCCGAGATCCTTCCAGCAGTCACCGGACAGCGCGCGCACCCAGACATAGAGTCCCCCCTGCGGCATGGAGGCATCGTAGCCGGCGTCCCGAAGGGCGGCGACCAGTCTGACGAGACGGGAACGGTAGCGGTCCGCCTGCGCCTCAACATCCTGGACGTCGCGCAGGGCCTCCACCATGGCATGCTGGATGGGTCCGGGAACGATGAGGCCCATCTGGCGCCTATAGACGGACATCCGTTCCACGATGGCCCGGTCCCCCGCCATGAAGGCGGCGCGATAACCCGCGATGCTTGATTGCTTGCTCAGCGAGTAGAGCATGACCAGATTCGAACAGTCGCCGCCGCACACGGCGGGATCGAGAACGCAGCACGACGGCGACCCCGACCAGGACATCATGGCATAGCATTCGTCGGACACGACCACGGCCCCGATGGAGCGCGCGGCGCGGACGATGCCGGACATCTGGGCGATGGACAGCGTCTCCCCGGTGGGGTTCGAGGGGGAGTTCACCCACACCATACGCACGCCCGGCTGATGCGACCATGCGGCGACGTCGGCGACGTCAGCGACCTTCATAACCGTCGCGCCGGCCAACTGGGTGCCGATTTCGTATGTCGGATAGGACACCTGGGGCTGCACCACGACATCGCCCTCGCCAAGCCCCAGCAGGGACGCCATCAGGGCGACGGCCTCCTTGGATCCGACCGTGGGAAGGGAGACCGCGTCGATCTCACGCAGATCGAAGCCCCGGCAGTTGAGGAACCAATCGGCCATCGCCGTCCTCAGTTCCGGGGATCCCGCCGTCTTCGGATAGCCGGGCGCATCCGCGGCGTCCGTCAGAGCCATCATGATGCGTTTGGGCACGGAATCCACCGGAGACCCGACCGACAGGTCAATCATGCCTTCGGGGTAGTCGCCCGCCACGCTCCGATAACCGCTCAGGCGGCTCCAATCGTAGACGCTGCCGAAAGACCTCAGTCCCATGCTCCTCCAATACCGTCCTGCGTGGCCACGTCAGCTGGCGGCCTGAGGCGGAAGCGCCGCCACCTGAGCGGGATCATGTCCGATCGGACCGGCGGCGGAGGCGCCTCCCAGATCACCGACCTCGGAGAAGAAGTCCACCGCTGCATCCTTGTACCAGGCCCATTCCTCGGGGAGATCCTCCTCGTAGAAGATGGCCTCCGTAGGACACACCGGCTCGCACGCCCCGCAGTCCACGCACTCGTTGGGGTTGATGTACAGCGAACGGTCCCCCTCATAGATGCAATCGACGGGGCATTCGTCCACGCACGCCTTGTCCTTGACGTCCACGCAGGGTTGGGCAATCACATATGCCATAGCTACCTCCTTGGGTTCACGTCCCCTCCTAGGCTACCCACCATAGGGGACTCACGATCCATCGTCGCCGCCCGGGGCTTCGGCAACCGCATGCCGCCCTCCCGCAAGTGCATGCCGGTATCCGTACGAGAAATACACGATGAAGCCCAGCGCCAGCCAGACCACGAATCGGATCCACGTGAGAACCGACAGATTCAGCATCAGCCACATCGTGGCCAGCGAGATGAGGATGGGCACCCAAGGATTGCCGGGGACGGAGAAGGAACGCGGAAGATCCGGACGCTTGCGTCGCATGATCGGGATGGAGATGGAGACCAGGGCGAAGGCGGACAGCGTGCCGATGTTGACCATGTCGCTGAGGACGTCGATGTCCGAGAAGGACGCGACCGCCGCCACCAGAACACCCGAGCAGATCTGCAGCGCGACGGGCGTCCCCCTGCGCCCCGTTGCGGACAGACCCCGCGGGAGCAGACAATCACGGCTCATGGCGAACACCACGCGGGTCAGACCGAGAAGGAGGACCATCACCACCGTCGTCAGCCCCAGCACGATGCCGAAGCTGATGATTCTGGCCGCCCAATCGGCTCCGACGAGCTCGAAGGCCGTCGCCAGGGAGGGGTCCTGCTGCTTCGCGAGATCCTTGTAGGAAACCATGCCGGTCGTCACGATCGCCACAAGGATGTACATCACGATGATGAGCGCCATGCCGACGCCGATTCCCAACGGCACGTTCCGACGCGGATTCTCCGTCTCTTCCGCCGCTGTGGCCACGACGTCGAACCCGATGAAGGCGAAGAACACCAGAGCCGCGCCCGAGACGATCCCTGCGACTCCGTACATCATCGGCCGCGTGCCCGTGGCATACTGCCACAGCGTCTGCGTCATCACCCCGCCAACGGATGCGGAGCCCGCAGCGGAAGACGTCGGCTGCGCGGGCGGGATGAAGGGACTGAAGTTCTCGGCCTTGACATAGAAGAATCCGACGACCACGACGAAGAGGACGATGCCGATCTTCAGCACCGTCATGGCGCCATCGACGCGCGCGCTTATTTTCGTCCCTAAGACGAGGAGCACGGTGAAGAACGTGACGATGATGGTGGGAGCCACGTCGAGGTGGATATTCCCGACGACAAGATTGGTGTTCCCCTGCCACCCCATAAGGCGCATGAAGTCATTGAGGTACACGCCCCAGTATTTGGAGATCACCGATCCCGCCATCAGCATCTCCAGGATGAGATCCCAGCCGATGACCCATGCCACGATCTCGCCTATCGTGGTGTAGGTGAAGGTGTAGGCGGAACCCGCCACAGGTATGATCGAGGCGAGCTCTGCATAGCACATGACCGCGGCGCCGCATACGATCCCCGCTATCAGGAAGCTGACGATGACCGCGGGCCCCGCGTGGAAGGCCGCGGCCTGGGCGCCCACCGAGAAGATCCCCGCTCCGACCGCCACCGCGACGCCCATAACCGCCAGATCCCACCATGTCAGATTACGTTTGAGGGATCGCCCCTCCTCCCCGGTCTCCGCTATGGTCTGTTCGACCGATTTGGTGCGAAACACCTGCATGGCAATCGTCCTCTCCTGACATTTCCGCGGTTCGTGGCCGGCCCGACGGGCCCAGCGGCAGAACCATCCATCAAAGGCGCCAACGGCACCGACCGCACGCGACTACGGCACATCCACTCCCACGATGACGGGTTCGGGCATCAGATCCACCTTGAACGTCGACAGGACCCCAGCGGCGACCGTCCGCGCCAGAACCGCCACATCCTCGGCGGTGGCCCCTCCCCGGTTCGTCAACGCCAGCGTATGCCGAGTGGACAGGGACGCCCGGGCCTGCGGGGTCACCCGGAACCCCCTCGCGAATCCCGAATGCTCGATCAGCCATGCCGCCGAGGTCTTGACGCCCGGCGAACCGTCCGGAAGCACCGCCTCGAACCTCGGAGCCTCCGGCGGAAGGGTCGCGCCCCGTCGAAGGGGCAGAACCGGGTTGACGAAAAAGCTCCCGCAACTATGCCGATCCGCGAGCGACTCCTCATCCAGCCCCTTCTGATGGGACAACGCAGCGGCGAGGCCGGACTGCGCCCTCATGCCACGCATCGCGGCCAGATTGTATCGACGGGCGTCCTCCAGCATTCCCTTGGCTCCGCGTATCGACAGCACCGCCGTCCGCACGCGGGCCGGTTCCATCTCCGCGCCCACCTCGACGCCAAGAGCCTTGGCAAGCTGCCCGTATCCCACCGTCGCGTATCCGGTGCGAAACAGCTCGAACTCCACCGCGAGCACGACGAAACGGGGAGTGGGGAAAAAACGTCGATCAGGCACGCCGGGGGCCTGATACATGCTGTGCTTGAGCATACTGGTCCGGTAGCCGAATCCCATCCGGGAGGCCTCGATATCGCGAACGACCAGAGCGGCACGATCCCAGACTCGGACGGATCTCACCGACGTGGCGACCTCCTGCCCATACGCGCCGATGTTCTGGACCACGCTCGCGCCCACGGTCCCGGGTATGCCGGACAGCCCCTCGATGCCGTGCCATCCCCTGGAGACCGTGGCGTCGACGAGATCATCCCAGACGCATCCCGCCTGGGCCTTGATCCGGACACGATTACCCCCGGAACCCGTGGAACCACCGTCGACGATGGAGACGCCCCTACGCGCGTCACGGAGCACGACGCCGTCGAAGGGCTCATCCGCCACGAGGATGTTGGAGCCCCCGCCGATGACGGCAAGGGGAATCCGGCCACCATCGGCACGTCTGATGGAGTCGATGAGCTCATCATCGTCGGCGGGTTCAATGAAGGAGGATATGGGACCGCCCACCCCGATGGTGGTCAGATCCGCGAAGGTCGTCGTCATGCTGGACATGGTACCCGGTATCGAAACCGCGTCACGGCGTCGGGGACAGCGGCCGCGACACAAAAGGCCCGGCACTGGGCCGGGCCTGATGCGACACGTATGCTCTCATCGAGTCTCGCGGTGCACGGTCTGCTTGCCGCAGCGTGGGCAGAACTTCTTCAACTCAAGACGATCCGGGGTGTTGCGGCGGTTCTTCGTCGTGATGTAGTTGCGTTCCTTGCACACGGTACATGCGAGCGTGATGCCCGGACGGATATCGGCGCTTTTGCTTGCCATATGTCTCACCTCTGTGTTCGTGTGGTCATCGACGTTGGCCGATGTTCGTAGCGAGGAAGAGACTCGAACTCTTGACCTTACGATTATGAGTCGTACGCTCTAGCCAGCTGAGCTACCCCGCCATCGAGCCTCGAGTGAGAATCGGACTCACGACCTCTTCCTTACCAAGGAAGTGCTCTACCACTGAGCTATCGAGGCGTGGCGGATAGTGGATTCGAACCACTGAAGCACGAAGCGGCTGATTTACAGTCAGCTCCCTTTGACCGCTTGGGAAATCCGCCATGTTGCCGCACAAGACCTAGGCCTCAATCGGCAACTTGGCCATACTGCCACGTGCCGCCGACTTATGCAAGTCGAGGACACGCCGCACACCGCCATCTTCGGCGCCCGACGGAGCGTCCGACCGGCGGCGCGGGCGCATCAGAACGCACCGCCGCCGCTCCGGGCGCAAAAGGGAATCCGCCTATTCGCGAAGCCCTCCGCAGACCGCGATAACACGATCATTGGCCTCTGGCTCCCCGATGGAGATGCGCACGCCCTCACCGTCGAACACCCGAGTGGACAGCCCCGCCCGAGTGAAGGCTTCGGCAGCCTCCCCGGTGCGGCCCGCAAGCGGAAGCCAGAAAAAGTTCGCATACGGCTCCGGAAACTCCCAGCCCTGATCGTGCAGCGCGGCGACCACGCGATCCCTTTCGGCGATAATCGAACGCACGCGAGCGGCGAGCTCCTCGGAAGCGTCCAGGGACGCCAGTGCCGCCTTCTGGGCGACGTCGGTGACCGCGAAGGGCAGGGACAGCTTCATCATGCCCTCGGCCACGTCGGGGGGAGCCACGGCGTATCCGATCCTCAATCCGGCCAGACCATACGCCTTCGAGAAGGTCCGGGCCACGACGACATTTGGGTACTCCGCGAACAGATCCATGGCCGAGCTCGCCCCGGCGAAGGTGTTGAACTGCCAGTAGGCCTCGTCGAAAAGCACGATCACGTCGGAGGGAACGGCGTCCATGATCCGTCTGGCGTCGACATCCGACAGGGGCGTCGACGTCGGATTGTTGGGGTTGTTCACGATAAGCAGCCGGGTGCGCTCGGTCACGGACGCGATCAGTGCGTCCACATCGTGAGAGCCATCGGCCCGATTGGGCACCCGCACGCTGTCGGCCCCCGCTCCGGCGACGATGATCGGATAGGCCTCGAAGCTTCTCCACGGATAGATGACCTCGTCGCCGGGGCCCGCGACCAGACCGACGAGCTGCGTGATGACCTCGGTGGATCCGCATCCAAGGACGACGTTCCCGGGATCCACGCCGAGCTGGGACGAGATGCGCTCGACAACCGCCCACCCCCGCATATCGGGATACCTGTTGATGCTTCCCAAAGCCTGGGTGGATATGGCCTCAAGCACGCTGGGAAGAGGATCGAACGGATTCTCGTTGCTGGATATCTTGAAGGACCGCTTCCCCGAGGACGACGGAGCGGGACGGCCCTGCCGATAGGCGGGTATGGTGTCGACGATGGGACGGTGTCGGAAAGTCATACACCCATCGTAGGCGCGACGGCGACAGAACCCGCGGCCACGGCCACACGCCCGCCGGAGCGGCCAATCGTCCTATACCCGTTACTGATAGCCCGTTGCAGGAAGGCTCCGATGGGCGGCAGACGGACGCATCGACGGCATTGACCCGGCGAAGGCCCGATGCCACTGTTAAGACATGATTGCAGATCTTGTTCACAACGGGACATCCTTCGACGACACCCCACTCGGATTCTCCACACGGACCATTCACGTGGGCAATGGCGTCGACGCCGAAACGGGCGCCATCCGCCGCCCCCTGACCTTCGCCAACGCCTACGCGCTGCCCTACGACCCCTCCGACATCAACTGGTCCTCATCCGACGTCAATCTCTACGCGCGCAACGGGCATCCGAACCAGCGGTATCTCGAGAAGAAGCTCGCCGACCTCGAGGGCGCCGAGGACAGCGTCGTGCTGGCATCGGGGGTGGCGGCGCTGTCGGCGACCTTCACGACGTTTCTCGACTCGGGCGACCACGCCGTCTTTTCGGACACCACGTACATCGCTGCCTACCGGCTTCTGCATCAGATCCTGCCTGAGAAATACGGAATCCGCACCAGCATGGTCGACTCGTCCGACACCTCCGCCGTCGCCGCCGCCATAGGCCCGCAGACGCGTCTGGTCCATATTGAGACCCCGGCGAACCCCACTCTGAAGGTCACCGACATCGCGGCCGTCGCGGCCGTCGTACGCGATGCGGAGCGCCGCTATGGACACGACATCCTCCTCAGCGTCGACAACACCTTCAACAGTCCCTTCAACGTCCGTCCGCTCGATCTCGGAGCGGATATCGTCATCGAAAGCCTGACGAAATACATCAATGGGCACGGGGACGCCCTTGGCGGCGTGATCGCGACGACGAAGGAGAGGACGGATCGCATACGCTACGTCTATCAGGTCAATTACGGCGGGATCATCAGCCCCTTCAACGCCTGGCTGATCAACCGCGGGTCAAGCACCCTGGAATTGCGGATGAGGCGCCACAACGCCTCGGCTCTGGCCGTGGCCCGGCATCTGGAAGGCCTCGGCAAGGTTCGATTCGTCGCCTACCCCGGTCTGGAGGACCATCCCGGGCATGACGTCGCGGTCTCGCAGCTGACGTCGCCCGAGGCCGGATTCGGAGGCGTGCTGAGCTTCGCTCTGGACACCGACCATGATGGGCACAACCGGTTCGTGTCCCACCTCAACGTGATCACATCGGCGGTGTCTCTGGGTCATGACGAAAGCCTCATCGTCTTCCTCGGCGAGGACGACGAGCGCCGGGATCTCTACCCGCCACGGTTCCGCAACGGATTCTTCCGCCTTGCGATCGGACTGGAGGATGTCGACGACATCCTCCGCGACATCGACCACGCCCTGGCCGAAGCCGGCATCTGACCGCCTCATCCGGTCTTATTCCGTCCCGGCGCATTCCGTCGATAAGGCGGAACGCGCCGGAACAGCAAGGGGCCCTGCGGAAAAGCTTCCGCAGGGCCCCTTCGCAGCGAAGGAAGGTCAGTTGAAAATCGCCAGAACGTCGCGCGCAGCCACGATCAGGTAATCCTCACCCTGATAATGGACCTCAGTGCCGCCGTACTTCGAGTACAGAATCTTGTCCCCGACCTTGACGTCCACGGGGATGCGCTTGCCGTCATCATCACGACGTCCGGGCCCAACGGCCAGAACCTCGCCCTGCTGGGGCTTCTCCTTGGCGTTGTCCGGGATGAAGAGACCTGACGCGGTCTTCTCCTCGGCTTCGGCCTGCTTGACGATGATCTTGTCTTCCAACGGTGTGAGTGAGATCGACACTGTGGACCTCCTCTTTCTTATTAAGAGAAATAGATAATACCCGCGCCGAAACGCCACCCCTCGCGGCTGACGATCACGAATGGCCGCGTTCCTTCGCGCTGGCACTCATACTAGCGCGATTGCTAGCACTCTGCCAACTCGAGTGCTAACGCTGTAAGTGAAAAGCCCTACGAAAAGCGCCGCCGTCCACGGTCCCCCGGCCGCGTCGTCGTGAATCCCCTAAAATCCAATCCAGCGGAATCAGCGCGAGCGCCGGGCCAGAATCGATTCGACGCCCACCGCGAGGGATTCGGACGTCGCATCCGGAACGTCGATGTCCGCCTCAAGCTCATGCCGGTGGAAGGACTCGGCATTACCCTGACCTTCGAAGGCCAGCCTCCCTTCCATCGCCTCGACCGCCGCGGCGTCGGCATCGCTCCGGGAAGGACGGGAGGAACGGCGGGCGGGAGTTTCGGGAGGCACGGCCCTGGACACCTGCCGAGTGGACTGAATCTCCCTGCTTTCGGGGCCCTGCGAGCCATTATCCTCGTCGGAGGACGCCCCCAGGGAGAAGGAGATCAGATCCTGCCCGGCGGAACTCGTGAACGGGTCATCCGCGACGGCGGCCTCCACGGACACCTCCGCGCGGGCACGGGGCTGCGCGTCGCCGTCGACGCTCTCGGTTTTCGCGGCACCACCGTCATCCCCCATGGCGTCTTCCATGGACGAGGGCACCACGGAGACCCCCTGGGAGACCCCCTGCTTCCTCGTCCCCCTGCTCCCCTCATCCGAACCGCCGTGCCCCGCATCAGCGGCATCCGCCCGATGAGGCGACCTCCGGTCCCGTTCGGCTCGCGATCGGTCAAGCGCCTCACGGATCTGGCGTGACTCCATGACGTCCGTGGGCGTGTCATCCGCGGGGCTTCCGGACGCGTGCGGCTCATCCGCATCGACATGACCCCGCCGTTGCCCGTTCTCGGACGGAGAGATGGCACGATCCGCCGCAGCAGGCGCGTCGTTCGACCTCATATGGGAAGCCTCCGAAGGCCCACGTCCATCATGGGCCGCATGCACGCGACGCTCCCATTCCCGTGCCTGCGCGGAGGCATGGGCGCCGAGCGCAAGGACGACGGCGCACGGGACATAGGCGACGATCGACCACCACGACGACACCGGCGACAACAGAATGGCCGCCGTCAGAACGATTCCCAGCGCCAACAGCGACAGGACGAGAATCCTCCGGCGATGGATCGCCTCCCGCCGCAAACGACGAACCCGGGCAATCCGTGATTTCGTCAACGCCGACGAAGCGGTCCCATTCGGCTGCATCAGCACCCCTTTCACCGTCGGCGTCACCCCATCCGAGAACCTTGTTCCGCTTCGTTCATCGATGAGATGCAACGAGGGCGAATACCGATCCTGCCGATGTTCGGCCACCTTCCTCATGCTGTCCCGGGCACGCCTGGGCAGCCACACAACAACCATGATGATAATGGCGACAAGCACAATGGCCGTGCTCACCCATTTGTCATCCATAGAATCCAAGGATAGAAGACTCTTCGACCACTGACGACGAAACGCGTCGGTGTGTCGGCATACGCCGAACGCCCGCCGCGTGGACATCCGGCGCGTAATGGACTCCACGCTGATACAACGGAGGGGTGACCGACATCTCACCACGATCGGAAAAGACGCGTCTGCGCCACGCCGCCATCGCCCGCAGAAAGCTCATCGATCCCGGGCAACGCGAGCGAGCGGGAATCGCCCTCATGAACCTCATCATGAAGGAATTCCTGCGTCCGACGCGTCCTCGGACCATCGCCGCCTACGTGTCGATGGGGACGGAGATTCCTCTTCGTCCAACGTTGGAGGCTCTCCTCGGCCACGGCATGCGGGTTCTCGTGCCCCGTCTGGGCGGCGGCGCGGCGGACGATGTGGGGTGGGGCCTCCTGACGAAGATGGAGGATCTTCAACGCCCCTCGGGAGCCTCGCAACGGCGTCCGGACGAGCCGACCGGGCGTCGCCTGCCGCCGAACGCGCTCGAATCCGCGGACCTCATTCTGGTCCCCGCCTTCGCGGTGGACACTCATGGCACGCGTCTGGGACGGGGCGGGGGCTGGTATGATCGCGCGCTTCGGCACGTTCCATCCGGCGCGACGATCGCGGGAGTCTGCTGGCCCTGGGAGCGCGTTGCAACGCCCCTGCCGAGGGAGGACCACGACGTCCCGATGACCGCGATCGTCACTCCCCGGGATGTGACGAGGATCGCGCCGAATCAGGAGCCGCCCGCGCATCCCTCTTCACGATATGCGAAACGGCCCGTGATACCACCCGTCGTATTAGTATTGGCCGCATACTATGTCATAACGACCCACACTGGCCGGGAGGTATCGCGTTGCCCACATATCACTACCGCTGCAAGAACTGCGGATATGATTTCACCACGTATCAATCGTTCGAGGACGATCCCATAACCGTATGCCCCGAATGCCACGCGCCGCAGGTGCGCAAGATCTTCTCGGCGGTCCCCATAGAATTCAAGGGGCACGGCTTCTACCACACGGACGGAGCCGGATCGTCCCACTGATCCCACGTTCCCCGGAAGGATGACGTTCGTCCACAATGCTCCAGCGTCATCCCATCCGCACGCTTCCCCGGTCATCATGAACGCATGATGACTTTTTTTCATGACCATGGACACGGCCGAATCCCCCCGGGACCACTCTCCCTGAGGAACCGCCGCCGGATCCGGAGGGCGCGTGACGGGTTCGCCGTCGTGGCCATCGCGCTGGCATGCATCGCCATGGCGTTCATGCAGACCAACCGCCAGACCATATCCATCGTCGTGGCGGCCGATTCGCTGCGGGCGGGAAGCGTCCTATCTCGGAAGGATCTCGAATCACGCTCCATTCCCGTCGGCTCCGCGTTGGGAAGCGCGTTTGAAAGCGCGTTGGGAAGGGTATTCTCGCGCGTCGACGACGCGGTCGGACTGGTTCTTCTCGTCGATACGGCCCAGGGGGATGTGGTGTCACACTCGATGGCCTCGGATGCCGTTCAGCCTCCTGCTCACTATGCGACGATGGACGTGCCGGTGGTCGCCGCGCCTCAGGGGAACTCCGTCGGCAGGCACGCCATACTCGCCACCGATACGGGATGCGGCGAGGGGACCACGGACGACGATGGCCTTTGCACGGTGAGCTCGGACGCCATCATCCTCGACGTCCCCCATGAATCCGAGGGCACGACGATCCTCTCGTGCGCGATGCCCGCCGCGGACGCCCTCCGCGTGACGCGAATGGCGCGAGACACGCCTCTGGTGGCGGTCAGCTCCTCTGATTGAAGATGGCCCAGTGGGGTGGGAGCTCACGAAGTATCCGGTCGTCATCGTCCGATTCCGCCCCCTGAGGGCGATCCCCGGAGTCCATGTCTCCGGACGGCGAAGAATCATCCTCGAAGAGCTCACGGCCCGGGACCACGACGCGACGATGCCCCCCACGCGGCGTGCGTCGGGAAGGATCATACCCCCGGGTATCCGATCCGCTCATCGGGACCCCGACGATTCACGTCCCGAAACCTCCCCGAGGCGCGTGATGATCCGATCCACCTCTTTGTCGGGATTAACGAATGCCGCGACGCTCCACACCGTGATCACCGACCACCCCAGTGACTCAAGCTCCCGGATGATGGTCCGGTGGCGGACCCTTGTCGACTGCACCCCCATGAACGCCGCATCATCCGTCATCACCGCGACGGTGTACCGGCCGCCCGGAAGTCCCACGACGAGGGGTATCCTCATCCCCCCGGAGCACCCGTAGTCGACTCCAGCGGATACGCCACGAGCGGTCAGACGCGCCGCCAGATCGGCCAGAAGGACGTTACCCTCACCGGGATGGACGACGGGACCGGCCTCATCGACGTCGCCGGTCAACGACTCCCCCCATTCGAGCAACCGACGCAGCAGCCGGGGGCCAGGTTGGTGGAGACGGCTCTCGTCGAGGTCCTCCGATCCGAAGGCCGCGGTGATGTCGAGATCCCGACGGGCCAGAGCGCACGCATCGAGAAGCAGACGATCGCCATGGTCACCCTCAAGGCTTCCGAACTGCTGCAGCAACCGGCCATGGGCCGTCTTCGCATAGCATAGCGACAGTATGACGTCGTCGCCCATGGAACCGCACACCTCGGAGATGTCGACGATCCTCACATGCCGGAGAAAACGCGTCCGTGCCTTGTCCCGTGTCGCCAGCGTCTTGAGCTCCGCGCCCAGACGGTCCCTGAACGCCGTGGTCAGGGTAACGACCGTCAGAACGTAGCCCGGGGGGATCACGGTGAACGACTTCGCCCTCTGCGTGATCAGCCGGACGACCTCATCGACCTCGGGCTGGCTGCTCTCCACCAGTCCCGTGGACATGGCCGGAGCTCCAGTGGCCTCGACTCGATGCAGGCGGACGGTTCCGCGCGAGGTTTCGCAGACGGGGTCATGACGAAGCTCTCCATAGCCATGCTCCTCAAGGAACCGGGACAGCCTAGGATCCCTGCACGAAGCGTGGCCGGCACAGGCCACCGACGGCAGCAACGACATCAGCGCAAGCGTGGCCGGGGACGTGACGGTGGCGGAATGGGCGACAACCACGACCTGACGCGCTCGGGACAGAACGGACAGCAGCTCCAGCGACGGCATATGCGCCCCCGCGTCCACGATCACCAGATCGGCGATGGGACCGAGTCCCGTCGTTGCGACCAACGTCGCCGGAGTGGCCACAAGAACCGGTTTGGCGGCCGAAACCATCTGCGGATGCCCGGAGCGGAACGTCGAGAAGGGGACGTGCCCCGCGCCGGCAAGCACCGTATGGAGCTGGTTGGCCTCCTTGGTGTGGGAGAACAGCAGGTCGCACAAGCGCCGCACCGATTCCTGCCGGACCATCGGTCCGATGGACTGGACGTGCTCGGCATCGACCTGCGCGAATCTGTCTGAGGCCGACTGCATCGCCATGCCGTCCTGATTGGAGATGACGGCCGAGGACCGGACGATGTCCTCGAAAACCGTCGTCCACCATGACAATCTCAACTCGCCATCGGCCTCGTCGGGTTCGATGCCACGCTCTCGAAGGTCGGCGACCAGCTCGGACAACCCCACGGTCTCGAACTCACGTTCGAGCGCCCATCGCCCCGGAAGCGTGTCCAGCGCGTGCTGATCGGCGTGAAGGGATTTGAGCCTCTCCTCCAGCTCGACGAACGTCAGCGATCCCAGATCGCCGCCCGCCGGGGTGGTGGCCAGAACCGAACCCAGGGAGGTCAGTCCGGAGGAAAGCTCATCCGCCTGAGCGACGATGGAGTCCAGCTTGCCGGGAAGCACCGGCCATCCCCCATGGGGTACAAGCTCACGCCACTGCCGCGCCTGCTTCGCGACGACAATCAACGCCTTATGCAGGCTTTCGATCTGCGCACCCGCCCGCAGAAGGCCCTTGGCCTCCTTCGTTCTGCGTCGACGCTCCCAGAAGCCCATGGTCGTCCCCTCGGCCTTGCGCACCTCCTTGGGCTTCGTCGCCTCGATCATCGCCGCGATGTCACGCTCGAAAATCTGCGGCTGGAAGACGTTGAGGACAAGACGCAGATTCTTCAGTACGGTGACCTGACGCCCCCACTCATCCGCCGTCTGCGGGACCGGGAAGCCACACGCCTGCACCGTGGAGGCGATCTGCGCGCGCATCGTGGGAAGGGTGATCCTCAGAAGATCGTCGACGCGGCGATACACCGCGACCGCCTGATCCTCGGATTCGACCGATGCCCCGAACCAGGGCGTGTCGTCGGGGCCGATCCTGTATTCGCCCAGCTCCCCGGCCCGCGACAATCTGCGCGACCACTCGTCAAGATGACCCGACAGCGCCACCGCGCAGGCGGGAGAAAGCCTCACGCGGGTGCTGGGGTGGCTGGGGAGCGCCGCGACGGCCGCGAGATGCTCCATCGTCTCATATGCCGATATCCCCCATTTGTTGGACGTTCCATGAAGATCGCCCAGATATCTGGTCAGGCGCGAGCGCACCCCGACCAGCTCGTCGGCCAGCCTGTTGAAATTCGCGGTGGCCTTCCCCTCCTGGAATCCCACCGCCGCGATCAGCTGCTGATCGATCTCCCTGCCCAGATTCTCGCCGCCGAGATCGAGGACCAGACCTCCCAGATCGAGTCTGTCCATCACCCTGCGGAACCGTCGTCTGCGTTCGGTGACCCCCGAGACGTACAGAACCGTCCGCCCCTCGGCGACGCAGCGCGACGCTATGGCGGCCGATTGCAGCGCCGTGTCCGACCCATCGGCGGAATCGATCATGATCGAACGCCCCGAAGCTGCGACATCCGCCGCATATCGTATGACGTTGTCGACATCCCCCGCCGCGAACTCGCCGTGGGGATCCGCATCGAACGGACTGTAATTGGGAAGCGCAGGTCCCGCGAGCGCCGCGACGGAATCCGAATCGCCGGACAACGCGTCGAGAACGGTGTTCCCCGTTCCCCCCGACGACATCGATTCGATCAGCCTCCGGCTTTCCGACAGGTACAGCGCCGAAGCGTCCATGAAGCATCCGAGGATGATGTGCCGCTCCACGTCGAAATCCACGATGGTCGTTCCCACGGCCTCCACGATGGAATCGAATACCGCGGAGGTCTGGGGGCCGTTCTTGCCGTACCGCGCGGCTCCAAGCACCTCATCCTCATCAAGATCGACATGCTCCTGACGCATCAGGGACACGAAGGAATGGTTGAGCGTGGCGGGACCGACGATCGAGACGACGGCGTCCGTGCAATCGCCTTTCGCGTCACGCGTGACGTCGACCGGATAGAGCAGAACCGGAACCGAGTTGCCCTTCCAGGAGGCCACGCCGACGACCAGGGACACCTGGGATATCCCGCCGACGCGCTCCTTGGCCGCGCAGTCGTCCAGCACGCGCTCCAGCCGGCGCCCGGCCGCACGCAACGTTCCGGGATCCCGGAACAACGACGCGAGCGGCGCCCGGCCGGATGCGAACAACTGGGCGATGCCCGAAGGATGGGCGTGGGTGACGTCCATCCGCGCGGGGAGCTTCGCGATGTCATCCAGCGGCGACGGGCCGAGCCCCTCCCTATAGTCGGCCCTCCACCGGCGGATGTCCTCCAGTGATGTGCGGTGCTCTGCGCTCATGTCAGGCTCACTTCCCTATCGTCGTGAGATAGTCGCGGTACCCGTCGTTCCGAGCCAACGCCGCGTCGATGTCCTTGTCCCCCTGGGACGCCAGCCATGCATACAGATCGTCGTACAGCGACGGGTTCATGGCAAGGAATCCGAGAAGCTCGGAATGACGCGCCATCTCGAACTGCTCAGTGTAGTCGGCTGTGGTGCGAGCCTGATCGGAGGTGAAACCCGCGACCTCGATGCGGGGCCGGGAAGCGTTAAGACTTCCTGAGCTCACGCGCTGGAACACCGAGCCGGGCTCGAAGGCCACGCCGGACAATGTCCCGGAGGCCGCCGCCGCATCGGATGGCGCCGGGTCAGAGGCCTCGGAGGCGACCGGCATGGATGTGACCGGCATGGATGTGACCGGCATGGATGCCGATTCCCGATCAGGTGACGCCGAAGCCGCATCAGGCGAGGCTTCCTCGGATGCGGACGTGACGGACGACGACGTGACGGACGAAACGAGCCGCTCGTCCGGCTTGTCAGCCGTCGTGGAAACGGACGACGACCGCGCCGCGTCCGCGAACAGGTCGCGGGGCCGAATCGTCTGCGTCGCCGGCGTCACTCGCATATCGTCGGAATGGCGCGCATCGGCATACCCGCTGCCGGCCACGTCGTCGGACTCGGCGGCCGCGCCCCGTTCCCGCTCGTCGCTCGCATCCACCAGAAAGGCCGGGACACCATCCGGTCCGGATGAGCCTGAAGACGATCCCGCGGCATCGGACTCGGAAGCGGTCTGATCGGATGCGACCTGATCAGGAGCGACCTGATCAGGAGCAACGGGGAACTCCAGATTCCCGTCACGATACGGCGCGTCAGCACGCGTCCCATCGGAACGCGATCCGCCGCCATCGAGCGATTCCCTGGGAGAGCGCCCGATGCCCGGATCCTTCCGATCATCACGGGAGTCCGGGGTGCCCGGCGTAGGCTGAACGACCGGTGCAGACTGAACAACCGGCGCAGGCTGAACGACCGGATCGTCCTGCACGGGGGCATTCGCATTGAACGAGCAATACGCAACGTCGTGGGAGCGCTGCGCTTCCGAAGGAATCCGCGCATCCGGCTCCTCCAAGGCGGTCCGCTCCGGCTTGTCCGCAGCGGCTGCACCGGCGGCGGCCACCCCCTCGGCTGCGGCGCTATGTCTGGCGTGGAACACGATGGTGGGCTCACCTGCCCGGACATCCAGAATGTCCCCCACCGACAGCCCTCCAAGATCATGGCCCTGCGGAGACGCATCAGGCCGCGCGTAGCGGAACAGATCCTTGACATCGTCGGCATCGCTGGTCTCGCGCTGCCCGATCTCGACGTCGATGCGCTGGAAGTCAAGCGCGACGTCACCGAATTGCAACCGCATCGATGACGTGGGGAGCAGGAAGTCCATTCCGGGCTGGAGACGCATCAGGCCGCCATCGGCCCTCACCACATAGCTGCCATTGGTGGAGTTCAGATCACGGACGGTCGCGACTCCCGACTCGTCCACGCGGAATATGGCGTGGCGCTTCGACATCGATCTGGCGGGATCGACGATCTCGACGCGCGTCATGGAGGAATCGGCGATCGGTCGAATGGGCCTGCGGCCGATCTCCACGGAGTGGCCCTGATCCACGCGCGCGCATTCGACCCCCTTGGCCGTGACGACCCACTGTCTGGTGATTCGCCTCTGCGCCATTACCGATCTCCTTTCACCCACGTCATGTCGTCACCGACGACATCGCCGCCGCCCGTCCACACTCATTATCCAGTATCGCGCTGTTATCCGCGCACGGACATATCCGCGGGTTTTTCTCGCATATTCCGCACGAGTGCGATTCACCGCACGCAGTAGGGGTTCCATCGTGTGGCGCGCCCACGGCGCAGGCGTCACGCTCCGGCGTTTCCAGCGGACAGGTCGCCTCCAGCCAGACCGACGTCGTCAGAAACCAGCATATACAACTTCCCCCGCCGGGATCACTCCACGACGGGGGAAGACACGACCTGACGTCAGTCGGACGTCACCGCGCTCACTTGAGCTCGACGGTGGCTCCGGCCTCCTCAAGCTGGGACTTCGCCTTCTCGGCGTCCTCCTTCTTGGCCTTCTCGAGGACGGGCTTGGGGGCCTCGTCGACAAGCTTCTTGGCATCGGCGAGACCGAGGGAGGTGATGGCCTTGACGGCCTTGATGACCTGGATCTTCTTGTCTCCGACGGCGCTGAGGATGACGTCGAACTCGGTCTTCTCCTCCTCCTCGGCGGCGGCGGCCGGAGCGGCGGCGGCGACGGCTGCGACCGGGGCGGCGGCCTCGACGTCGAACTCGTCCTCGAACGCCTTGACGAACTCGGAGAGCTCGACGAGGGTCATATCCTTGAACGCGTCAAGCAGCTCTTCTTTGGAAAGCTTTGCCATGATGGCTTCCTTTCGGTTGCGGCGGCGGATTCCTTAAACCCGCTCGCCATATGTCTTATGGTGTTTCCCGATGATTACCGAGAACGGTCCGATGATCTCCGGACGCGTCTCAGGCGGCCTTTTCCTGCTTTTCGCGCAGAGCGTCGATCGTGCGCACGGCCTTGGTGGGCAGAGCGACGAAGAGGAACGCGGCCTTGGCCATCGTGCCCTTGAGCGCGCCGGCCATCTTGGAGAGCAGAACCTCGCGGGATTCGAGATCCGCGAGCTTCATGAAGCCTTCGGCGTCGTAGACGGTACCATCGGCGTACCCGCCCTTGACGATGAGGGTTTTGTTGGTTTTGGCGAAGTCGCGCAGAGTCTTTGCAGCCTCCACGAAATCACCCTTGACGAACGCGATGGCCACGGGGCCTTTGAGGGTCTCGTCGAGCCCCTCGATACCGGCCTCTTTGGCCGCAATGCGCGCCAGAGTGTTCTTCGCCACGGAATAGGAAGTATCGCGGCCTAGCTTTTCCCGGAGATCAGAGATCTGGGGAACGGTAAGCCCGCGGTACTCGGTGAGGTAGACCGCGTCGGCGTTACGGAAACGTTCCGTAAGCTCGGCGATCGCCGCTGCCTTGTCGGGCCTTTTCATGGCGTTCCTTCCTTGAGTGACCACTGATCGAAACGCGATCATCCCGACGCAGGCAACAAAAAAGCCCTGCCCGCAGGCAGAGCCACATCACGCGCGACGACGTCACGCACCCTCATGCTCAACCTGCGATGGCCCGGATAACCGGCTTCACGAATCCTAGGATTCAAACCAACGGTCTATGGTTACAACCAGTTAATGATAGCATCACGCGACACCGAGCCGCACCGGCGTGTCCGCATGAGGCCGGCGTGTCTCCATGAGGCACCCCGCCCGCACGCCAGCGCATCCACACCACACCGGCGCATCCACGAAATCCACGAACACCACGGACACCACGGACGAACACCGGCGTGAGCGGAATCGACGGAGGCGGCGGTCATAATACCGCCGCCTCCGTCGATTCCGATACGAACCGGAAGCCTAGGCGAGATACGCCTGCATGATGAAGTCGAGGATGAACAGTCCCGCGACGACCCACACGACCGGATGGACCTTGTTGGCCTTCTTCTTGCAGGTCATGACGACGCAGTACATGATGAACCCGCCCGCGATCCCATAGGAGATCGAGTACGAGAACGACATGAACACGGCGGCGAAGAACGCCGGAATCGCCTCGGTGATGTCATCCCAGGCGATCTCCTTGAGGCTGGCCGCCATCATGCACCCGACCAGCACGAGCACGCCGGCCGTCGCCGCGGAGGGGATGGCCGAGATCACGGGCGACAGGAAGATGGACAGCGCGAAGCACGCGGAGACGACGACGGAGGTCAGGCCGGTGCGTCCGCCAGCGCCGATGCCCGCCGCCGACTCGACGTACGTGGTGGTGTTGGAGGTGCCGAAGATGGAGCCGATCGACGTGGCGATGGAATCGGCGAACAGGGCCTTGTCCATTTTGGAGCTGAACCCGTGGCCGTTCTCAAGCGCCTTCTCGTCCTCGTCGGAGAAGATCCCCGTGCGGCGACCGGTCCCGATGAAGGTGCCGATGGTGTCGAACGTGTCGGACATCGAGAACGCGAAGATGGTCACGAGGACGAGCGGAAGGCGCTCCACGTTGGAGAACAGCGCCGGGAAGCCCGCCGAGGTGAAGATCGCACCGAACGTCTGGGGAAGCTGGGCGAAGGTGTCACCGATGGAGACGGAGTTCGCCATGGTGGTCACGCCGAAGGGGATCCCGATAAGCGTCGTCACGACGATGGAGATTAGCAGCGCCCCCCTGACCTTGAGCACGGTGAGGATGATGGCCAGGAAAAGACCGATGAGGAACACCCACAGAATCTTGGTGTTGAGCGTGGCGAGGCCCGGGGTTCCCGCCGTGGCGAGGCCCTTGCCCGCGGCCTTGGCGTCATTGGAGGTGAAGGTGATGAGTCCGACGTTCATCATGCCCACATAGGCGACGAACAGACCGATGCCGCCGCCGATGGCGTGCTGCAGCACCTCGGGGATCGCCTCGATGATCATTTTGCGGATCTTCGTGACGGTGATGAGGATGTTGATGAGGCCGCACAGGAACACCATGCACAGCGCCTCCTGCCAGGTGAATCCCAGGCCGAAGCACACGGTGTAGGTGAAGAAGGCGTTCAGGCCCATGCCCGCGGCCTGCGCGTAGGGGACGTTGGCGAAAAGACCCATCACCAGCGTTCCGATGATCGCCGCGATGATCGTCGCCAGGAACACCCCGCCCCAGGGCATTCCCGTCTTGCTGAGGATCTGTGGATTGACGACGATGATGTACGACATCGCGAAGAACGTCGTCAGACCGGCGGTGATCTCCGTGGACACCGTGGTCCCATTCTCTTTGAGATGGAAGTACTTCTCCATGTACTCTCTCTTCTTCCTTGGTTTGCGCGCGAAGTGATCGCGCCGAGGTTGCTGCGACTCGTCCGACCGGGCCGGACACGGGAGAGCCTAGCACCAGGTCATGTCGCCGGCATGACATATTTCGCGTGCGCATCCCCCTCCCCACGGATGTCGGGAAGAACGGCATGCGCACGCGCGCGCCGACCACCGCGGCGCCCGCGCATCGGTAGGCATCGGGAGGCTTCGTGAATATGGGAGACCGGGGGACGACGATCAGCCGAATCGTCCCGAGATGTACCGCTCGGCCTCCTCGTTCTGGGGGTTGTTGAACATCGTGGTCGTATCGGAGAAATACGTCAGGTGCCCCGGCTCCCCCACGGCCTTGAGGTTGAAGAAGGCCGTGTAGTCGGCGATCCTCGCGGCCTGCTGCATGTTATGGGTCACGATGACGATCGTGTAGTCGTTCTTGAGCTCGTTAATCAGGTCCTCGACGGCGAGCGTGGAGATGGGGTCAAGAGCCGAACAGGGCTCGTCCATCAGCAGGACCTGAGGATGCACGGCCACCGCACGGGCTATGCACAGCCTCTGCTGCTGTCCACCCGACAGACCGGTTCCCGGCTTGTCGAGACGATCCTTGACCTCGTTCCACAGATTCGCGCCCCGCAGCGCCCATTCCACAAGATCATCCGCGTCGGATTTGGCGAGCTTCCTGTTGTTCAGGCGTATTCCCGCAAGGACGTTCTCGCGGATGGACATCGTCGGGAACGGGTTCGGCCTCTGGAACACCATGCCGACATCACGCCGCACCGCCACCGGATCGACGTCCTTGGCATAGAGGTTCCGCCCCTCGAGAAGCACCTCCCCTTTGACATGCGCCCCGGGAATGATCTCGTGCATCCGATCGAGCGTCCGCAGAACGGTGGACTTGCCGCAGCCGGACGGTCCGATGAAGGCCGTGACCTTATCGGGTTCGATGGCGATGTTGACGTCCTCGACGGCGAGGAAATCACCGTAGTAGATGTTGAGGTTGCGGACGTCTATGCGTTGTCCCATTGATGGCCTCCCAGATTGTATGGTGTCTAGCGCTGCGTCGGCACGGCGAAGACCTTCGCCACAAGCCGACCCACGAGATTGAGCAGAAGAACGATGATGATCAGCGCCAGGGCCGCGGCCCACGCGCGTTCCACGGGAATCGACGTGACGCACGAGGAACCGGCGTTCGCCGGGCATGTGGCCGACAGCTTGCTGTACTCCTGGTAGACGTACACCGGAAGGGTGGTCATCTGACCGGAGAACAGGTTGAGGTTCGTTGATGAGATGAAGCCGGCCGTCATCAGCAGTGGCGCGGTCTCGCCGATCACGCGGGCGATGGCCAGGATGATCCCCGAGACGATCCCGGGAAGCGCTGTGCGCAGAACGACCTTGGAAATCGTCCGCTGCTTGGTGACCCCCAGAGCGTACGACGCCTCGCGAAGATCCGTCGGCACGACCTTGAGCATCTCCTCGCTCGATTTCACGACCGTGGGAATCATCAGAAGCGCCAACGCCACCGACCCCTCGAAGCCGTTGATCGTTCCGGGGCCGAAAAGCACCGCGAACATCGAGAAGGCGAACAGGCCCGCGACGATGGACGGTATACCGCTCATCACGTCCACCATCAGGGAGATCGCCCGGGGAAGGGCTCCGCGCCGCGCGTACTCGATGAGGAACACCGCGCACATAAGACCGATCGGCACCGAGATGACCATGGCCCCCAGCGTCACCTCCAGCGTCCCGATGATGGCGTGGAGTATTCCTCCATAGCCACCCGACGGCGTGGGGCGACCGCCGACGACCCCGGTCATGTTGTACGACAGGAAGTTGAGGTTCAGCCGCGCGATCCCCCTGCTGATCGTCGTCCACAGAACCGACGCAAGAGGAATCAGGGCGATGATGAAGGCGAGCGAGATCAACGACCCCATGATGACGCTATGGCGTTTTCTCGCCGCCACATGCGACCGGGTGGGTGCGAACCTCGCGAAGTCTATAACCGGCGCCGTCTGCGCGGGCTCCTGGGCGGCCGCGGCGCCGTTCGAGTGTGTGTTGCCGCCACTCATTGCGCGCTCACTTTCTCGGTGATCTTCCGGGCCGCGAAGTTGACCAGGAAGGTGATGAGGAACAGGACGAGACCGGTGCCGATCAGCGTGGAAACGCCCAGACTGTTGGCCTCAGGGTACTGTGCCGCGATATTCGCGGCGATCGTCTGGTTCTGCGACGCCCACAGCAGCCGCAGGGAGTAGAGCATCCCCGGAGAGAGGATCATGAGGACGGCCATGGTCTCCCCCAACGCACGGCCCAGCCCCAGCATCGACGCGGAGACGATTCCCGACCGTCCGAACGGCAGGACGGCGAGCCTGATCATCTCCCACTTGGTGGCGCCCAACGCGAGCGCGGCCTCCTCCTGCAACCGCGGGGTCTGGAGGAAGATGTCACGGGACATGGATGTGATGATCGGCAGGATCATGACCGCGAGCACGACCGCGACGGTCGCCACCGTCCGGGGAGGATTCGCCGCCGGTCCGCGGAAGAGCGGAATCCATCCGAGATATGCGGCGACCCATTTCCAGAACGGCGCGATGGCGGGCACCAGAACGATGCCGCCCCACAGTCCGTAGACGACCGAGGGGATGGCCGCCAGCAGATCGACGATGTAGCTCAGGGCCGTGGCTATGCGGCGGGGCGCGTAGTGCGATATGAACAACGCGATTCCGACCGCGACGAAGAAGGCGATCACCAGCGCAAGCGTCGAGACGACTACCGTGCCGAAGACCAGAGGACCGACGTACTGCCAGAAATTATGCGACCGACCCCCCGTGAAGGATTCGATCGTCTGGGAATTGGCCTTCTGATCCCCCCCGATCAGGGGCCATGCCCGGAAAAGAAGGAACAACGCCACCGCGGCGAGAACCACGAGTATGAGGATCCCACTGGCGTAGGCCACGCCCCGGAAGACCCTATCCGCCATCCGGCCATCCGTGGTGGATGACGACTTCGTGTCTTGCGAACTCACAAGCTCTCCTTATTCGATCGGATCGGCCCGCCGGCGCGAGCGCCATCCCAGGGTGGCGGATCCCGCGGCACGGCCACGATCCCACTGCCACCGATTCTAGCGGCCCTTCCCCCGGGACCCCACCGGACACGACGGAGGGGGTGGATCAGGTGCGGAACGACACCACGATCCACCCCGGTTCGCGTCCTACTTGACGCTGATGGCCTCGATGGACTTGGTCACCTTCGCGCGCATCGTGTCGCTCATCGGGGCGGACCCCGCGTTGTCGGCGGCGGTCCGCTGCCCGTCCTCACTCACGACGTAGGTGAGCCAGGACTTCACGAATTCCGCGGTCTTGGAATCCTTGTAGGCAGGGCAGGCGATGTCGTAGGAGACGAGGACGAGCGGATAGGCGCCGGACTCGGTGGTGTTGTGGTCGAGCTTGACGACGACTCGGTTGTCCTGGGTCGCCGTGTCGTCCATCGGGGAGGCGTCCACGACCTTGGCCGCAGCCTCGGCCGAATAGGGAACGTAATCGTCTCCCACCTTGACCGACACGGTGCCGAGATCCCCGGCCTTCGAGGCGTCGGCGTAGCCGATCGTCCCGTCCGCCTGTCCGACGGTGCTGATCACGCCATCGGTGCCCTTGGCACCCTGTCCGACGTTATTGGGCCAGTTCTCGCCGACCTCGTACGGCCATGCGCTGCCGCCCGCATCCTTGACGTAGCTCAGGAAGTTCTTGGTGGTGCCGGACTTGTCGGAGCGGTGGACCACGGTGATGGCGGTGTTGGGAAGATCGACACCCGAGTTCTGCCTGGCGATGGCGGAGTCGTTCCACTTGGTGATCTTGCCGTTGAAGATCTTCGCGATCGTCTCGGCGTCAAGCTTCAGATGCTTGTCCTTGCCCGACACGCCATCGAGGTTGAAGACTATGGCGATGGGGGAGATGTAGACGGGAATGTCGAAGGCCGTTCCCGAGGCGCACACCGACGACGACTGCGTGACCTGATCCGCGCTCAGCGAGGCGTCGGAGCCGGCCCACGCCGTCGCACCCGTAAGGAACGTGCTCACCCCGGCACCGGATCCCGTGGGGTTATAGGCGACCTTGACGTCCGGGTTCTTCTCGGTGTATCCGGCGATCCACGCCTCGACCGCCGCCTCCTGGGCGCTCGAGCCCGCTCCCTGGTATTCGCCGGTGATCGTCGAGCTCGTCGACCCCGAATCCGTGGAGGTCGATGCTGCTGTGTTGTCGCCGCAGGCGGCGAGCGAGGCCATCACGGCCAGCCCGGACACCACGGCGATTGAACGAACGAGGACATTCTTGCGCATAATCTGCTTTCCCTCTTGTCATGTCGTACGTGTCTATCGTACGTTTTGTCTCTGTTGTCGTTGTCATTCAAGGGCGATGTGACCGTCCGTGCGCCCCACCGACCATGGCCATCAACCGGCCACCGCCACCGACCACGACGCACTGCGATCCGTGACAATTCCAGATTAGAAAACCCCGGAGGGCCCGTGCACCGAATGAGATGAACGCACGGTGAACACTTGTGGCCCTCCCCTCCCTTGTGGCTCTCCCCCCACCGGAGCGACCCGAAGGCCACCTCACGCGGATGGGCCTCACCACGGCGAAAGGTCTCACTGCGGATCATCGATTTTGTACCCCAGACCACGAACCGTCGTCAGGATGGCCGGGTGGGCGGGATCGCGCTCGATTTTGGACCGGATCCTCTTGACGTGGACATCCAGGGTTTTGGTGTCCCCCACGTAGTCGGAGCCCCATATGTGGTCGATGAGCTGATGGCGCGTCATCACGCGGCCCTTGTTGCGCATAAGATACTCCAGAAGCTCGAATTCCTTGAGGGGAAAGAACACCGCATCCCCGTCGATCCTCACCTCATGCTGCCCCACCAGCATCGACACCCTCGAACACCGGAGGGGAAGATCGTCGTCCGCGCCCTCCGCCGTCTGGTCGGCCGCCAGGGAGTTGCGCCGCATGACGGCACGTATACGAGCCAGAAGCTCCCTGAAGGAATAAGGCTTGGTCACATAGTCGTCGGCCCCGATCTCCAGACCGACGACCTTGTCGATCTCCGTGCTTTTGGCGGTGAGCATGATGATGGGGACGCGGCTCTGGCCACGAATCCGCCTGCATAGGGAGATGCCGTCCAGACCGGGAAGCATCAGATCCAGAAGGACCATGTCCACTCCGCCACGGGTGAAGATCTCAAGCCCCTCCTCGCCGGTTCCCGCGGAAGCCACCTCATACCCCTCACGCGTCAGCTGATAC
This sequence comes from Bifidobacterium minimum, assembly GCF_000741645.1. Classification (GTDB taxonomy): domain Bacteria; phylum Actinomycetota; class Actinomycetes; order Actinomycetales; family Bifidobacteriaceae; genus Bifidobacterium; species Bifidobacterium minimum. Next base: position 98,073 of record NZ_JGZD01000009.1, on the reverse strand, counting down.
GCCAGCGGCTCACGATAGGATTCCTCATCCTCGACTATCAACACGCGTGTCATCGATATCATCTCCCATCACTGTTCCATTGTCGGACGAACCGTCCACCGGCTGCGTCCCGACGTCCCCGACGTCCTCAGCGTCCTCGGCGTCCTTAGCGTCCTCAGCGGCGCCGGAAACCGCCGCACCACCGTCATCCGAGGCGGCGATGGCGCCCGACGCTCCGGGCGGGGCCGAGGAACCGTCGTCATCGGAATCAGACTCGGGATCGGAATCAGGATCGGCATCGGCATCGGCTTCGGCATCGGAAAGAGCCGGAAGCTCGATGGTGAAGGTCGACCCCTCCCCCTCCCGTGACCACACGGTGATGGTTCCCCCGCACTCCTGCACGCAATGCTTCACGATGGACAAGCCCAGACCGGAGCCGCCGGTACTGCGGGAGCGAGCGGGGTCGACGCGATAGAAACGCTCGAATATCCTTCCCAGAGCCTCACGGGGTATTCCGATCCCACGGTCGACGACCCGGATCGAGACCCGTCCGTTCCCCCCTCCGACGGCCACCTCGACGACCGTGCCCGAAGCCGAGTAGCGGACCGCGTTCTCGACCAGGTTCTTGACGGCGACGACCAGAGCCTCGCTGTCCGCGCGGACGACGTATCCGCTCCGGACTCCCGTCCCGTCCGTCGAGCCCTCCGACGCCCCGCCCTCCGATGCCTCACCCTCCGATGCGGCCTGGCCTGACGAATTCCGGACTGACGAGTTCTGCACTGACGAGTTCCTCATTGACGCGGAATCCGCATCGGTGCCCGGGGAACCGACGAGACGCCCGTCCACCGACACGCGGACGTCGATGCCCTTGGCTCTGGCCTGGACCATCGTCCGCTTCACGGCGTCCTCGACGACGACAAGCACATCGACGGGGTGGAGATCGAGAACGGGATCGGCTATGTCGGCACGCTGAAGATCGATGAGACGACCCACCAACTCCACCAGACGCGACGATTCCGTGGTTATCCGCGACGCGAAGTACCTGACGGCATGGGAGTCGTCGGCGGCGTCATGGATGGTCTCGGCCAGAAGCGAGATGGCCCCCGCCGGGGTTTTGAGTTCGTGCGAGACGTTGGTGACGAAGTCCCTGCGCAGGGACTCGAACCGGCGCTGTTCGGTGACGTCCTTGATGAACATCGCGTAATCGTTCTCATCGACGCGGGCGACGCGGACACGGAGATGCGCGTTCATGGAGTCCGACGCGTCATCGGGGTCCACGCCACGACCGGATTCCCGCGTCACGGCGCGACCGTCACGGCGTGGCACCGAGACCTCACGCTCCCTCGTCCGGCCATCAGCGACGACCTGGGAAAGAATGTCCATCAGGATCCTCGAGGACAGGCGCGGCCCATCGCCGATGGGCAGAAGAGCGGCCTGGGCGCTGGCGTATCGGATGACGCCCGTGGGACCCAGGATCATCACGGCGTCCGGCATCACCTCGACCAGACGCCTGCCCGTGGAAGAAAGGTCGAACCCTCCCTCGGGCAGACCACGCGTAGCCTCGACCGGCCTCGGCCCACCGCCGCCATGGCGCGTCACACGGCCCGCAAGGAATCCCACGACCACCAGAGCCACCGCCACCACCACACCGATGGCGACCGGCAACGTCACGACGTGATTCATAGGACTCCCACCTCTTGGCCCAGCGTCTCATGCGGTCCCGTCAGCCACCCTACCCGCATCGACAAGTGATAACGTCGCGGTCACCAAAAGTTCGTCCAGAGTTAACCCTGACGCCTAGCCCTGACGCCTAGCCCTGACGTCGACGAGCGGCGAAGGATCCCCCCGGATCCGACGTAGGCAAGTCCGACGCCGCCGATCCCGATCGCCATCGACGCGCGATGTCCAGTGCGACGGCCGCGGCGGTGTCGGCGAAACGGCTGACGTCGAACTGCGCGAAAGTGTCATAGCTGGTGTCCGCGTTGTCACTCAGCCCACGGATCACCAGCACAGGAACGCCGTTCCTGGCCGCCACATGCGCGACGGCCGCGCCCTCCATCTCCACGGCGTCCGCCGAGGTCTGCCTCCGGGCCTCCCCACGAAGCTCATCGGTATCGACGAAGCGGTTCCCGGACGCGATGACCCCCGCGATATGCGTGACCCCACGATCGGAAAGAACCGCATCCGCAAGCGACAGAAGATCGGGATCGCTGTGGTATTCGGATGTTCCCGGCTTCCATTGGCCGACCAGCCGCATGTCGGTGTCGAGATAGCGCAGAGTCCGTCCCAGAACCACGTCGTTGACGTGCAGCGCCGGATTGAGGTTCCCCGCTATTCCGGAGAAGATGACCGCGCCGGGCCCGTACGCGTCGATAAGGTGCTGCGTCGTCGCCGAGGCGTTGACCAGACCCATTCCTCCGACGGTGACCGCCACCCGCACCGCCCCGCCATCGTCGGAATCCAGCAGGCCGACGGTGACGTCGAGCCCCGCCTCCGACCGCGTGGATGCGTCCCGAAGCGCCGCCGATATCAGCGCCGTCTCCTCCTCCAGAGCGCCGATGATGGCGATCGTTCCGTCCGGACGCGACGCGCCGGCGTTCGACATGGCTTCCGTGACGTCACTCATACGTCATCTCCGTTTCCTCATCATCATCGACGACCGCCATCATCCGCGGTCACCGTCCGCCATTCGCGTCTACCGCCACCGTCGCGCGGACACCGCGTCGGCCAGCTCCCTCAGCAGAACCTCCGTGTCGGACCACGAGAGGCACCGGTCCGTGATGGACTGCCCGTACACCAGACGGTCCACGGGCGCCGCCGGCTGGTTGCCCCCCACGATGAAGCTCTCCATCATCACGCCGGAAATCCCCTGCTCACCGTCGGCGATCCGCGCCGAGATCTCCCTGACCACCTCGGCCTGACGGTGCTCGTCCTTACCGGAGTTGCCATGGGAGCAGTCGATGATCACGCCATGGCAAGCCGCGGAATCGGAGGACATCTCCTCCCGGATGGCCGCCATCGCCGCGGCCACGGACCGAGCGTCGTAGTTGGGGCCATGGATGGATCCGCGCAGCACCACATGGCAGTCGGGATTCCCCAGGGTCTCGACCGAGCACGCCCGGCCACGATGGTCGATGCCGAAGAACGTATGCCGTTGCGCCGCCGCATAGCACCCGTTGATCGCGGGTTTGACCGAGCCGTCGGTCGCGTTCTTGAAGCCCACCGGCATGGACAGTCCGCTGGCGAGCTGGCGATGGATCTGGGATTCCGTGTTGCGGGCGCCGATCGCCCCCCAGCTGATCGCATCGGACAGGTACTGGGGTGACGTCGGCTCCAGGAATTCGGTCGCCGCCGGAAGGCCTTTGTCAAGGACCCCGAGCAGGATGCGTCTGGCGAGCAGCAGCCCCTTGGTGATGTTATGGGTGCCGTCGATGTCGGGATCGTTGATCAGACCCTTCCACCCGATGGTGGTGCGCGGCTTCTCGAAATACACGCGCATGACGATCATCAGACGATCTCCCAGCTCATCGCGCAACGCGGCCAGTCGGGAGGCGTAGTCCAGAGCCGCGCGCGGATCATGCACCGAGCACGGCCCCACGATCACGATGAGGCGATCATCCTGCCCGTACAGACAGGCACGGATCTCGTCTCGCGAGTAGGCGACCGTCTCCTGCGCGCCGCGAGGCATGAACAGCTCCGAGAGCACCTGGGCCGGCGTGGGAAGGGGCTCAAGCTCAAGAACCCGCCGATTGATGATGCGGCTCACGCCGACCTCATCCTCCCAACGGGGCACATCCGTGGAGACGAGGGGATTCTTCCCCTCGGCCATCGCCCGGCGGATCGCCCGCAACTCCTCGCGAGTGTTCAGGGGAACGGCCGACCCCGCCACGTCCTCCGTGCCGCTCATCGGGCACCTCCTACGGCGCGGCGCTTCCCAACCGCATCGGCGAGCGCATGCAGAAGCCCATCGGTCCGGTCCCATGGCACGCATGGATCCGTCACGGAGCATCCGTAGACGAGGGAATCCAGGGGGCCGGGATCCTGACGTCCACCCTCCAGGAAGCTTTCCATCATGACGCCGTCGATTCCCGGCTCCCCGGACGCCAGACGATCCGCGAGCTCGTCGACGACCTCGGCCTCACGACGCTCGTCCTTGCCGCAGTTACCATGCGCGGCGTCGATCACGACGCCGTGTCTGCACGCGCAGGGCGCATCCGACCTCGACAGCTCGTCAAGCGTCCGCCACACCGATTCGGCGTCGTAGTTCGGGCCATGCGACGATCCACGGAGCACGACGTGGCAATCCCTGTTTCCCCGTGTCTGCGCGGAGATGACGCGGCCATCAAGGTTGATGGAGAGGAAGTGGTGCTCGAAGGCGGCGGTGTAGCAGGAGTCGACCGCCGCCTTGACGGAGCCGTCCGTGGAGTTCTTGAATCCGACCGGCATCGACAGTCCGCTTGCCAGCTCCCGATGGACCTGGCTCTCCGTGTTCCGTGCGCCGATGGCACCCCAGCTGATCAGATCGCACAGATACTGCGGGGTGATGGGGTCAAGCCACTCGGTGGCGGCGGGAAGCCCCTGGGACAGGACGTCGGTGAGAACCCTGCGCGCGAGGAACATCCCCTTGCGGATGTTGAACCGTCCGTCAAGGTCCGGGTCGTTGATCAGGCCCTTCCATCCGATGGTGGTGCGCGGCTTCTCGAAGTACACGCGCATGACGATGAGCAGCCTGTCGCGTAGCTCCCTGTTGACCGCCGCCAGACGAACGGCATAGTCGTGGGCCGCGCGGGGGTCATGGATCGAGCATGGTCCCACGATCACCAGAAGCCGGTCATCGTCGCCATGCAGCACATCCCGGATCTCCTGACGGGAACGCAGCACCACGGAGCTCATCGACGCGGTGAGGGGAAGCTCCTTGAGGAAGGTCCGTGGGGCGGGGATCGGATCAAGCTGACGGATGTTCACGTCCACCGTCTCGGGGAACACCGCGCTCCTGTCGAGCATAAGTTCGTCACGCGAACTGTCGGGACCTCGCAGCTGTGCCACCATAATCACCTTCCCCGCCCATACGGCGGTTCCTCTTTCCCCTGCCGGCGGCCACGCCGGCGACCCTCAGCGCGCGAGGGCTCCCATCGGATCCCATGCGGGAAGCATGATCGCCGGCTTGTCCAGGGCGTCCAGATACTCCTGCGGAAGCATGGTCCGGGGGACCGCGAGCTCATAGACGAACTCGCTGAACCAGTCGTCGGACATGGTGAAATAACCCTTGTCGGCGATTTTGTCGCCCCAGGAGTTCTCCACGCGCCAGCGCCGGGTCGTCGTGCCGTCCTCGTCCACGTCCACGCCCACGAACGCCATCGCGTGGTTCATCGCGGAGTCCGCGAACCTCACCCGCGTCTCCTTGTCCATATCGAAGTCGACGTCATACACATCGCCATAGGAGAAGAGATCCGTGGCCCACGCGCCGTTCTCGCGATCCATCATCGGATGGCAGTCGGCGCCGAACCAGACGGGAATCCGGAGGTCGGAGAGGATTCGCCGCGCGCAGTCCTTCATGAAGTCGTTGGGAACATTGAGGTACTCGGTCGGCGTTCCGTCCACGACGTTGCCCAGATGCTCGATGCCGATCTTGCGGCCTTTGGGGTGCTCGGGACGGGGATCATCCACCAGGCACACGTAGTCCTCGAGCCCTGCGTCGACATAGCGCTTCCAGAACTCCACGGGCGTCGTCTCGCCGTCGCGGTGGAACACGCCGTCGGCGTCGGTCCATTCCCAGTCGAAGCTGCGCGGCGGCTCCCCCAGATGGATGGTGAGGATGCGGTGCCCGGCGCGCAGCGCGTCCGCCGTGATCGACTCGATGTCCTCGGGGTTCGCGCTCATGTGGGCGACCGCCGTCCGAAGCAGCGACCTCAACTGAACGTTCATCTCGCCGGTGTTCCTGGATGACGCCGTCTCGGGGAAAAGATCCTGGGGCACGGCGCCGTACTTGCGATAGACGTTCATCGCCATCGTCCACTGCCCGCCGTCGCCCATCACGTCGGAGAGGAGATGCTGGAACAGGCGTGAGTCCACTGGTTCGCCCGCGGTGATGAGACCGGCCATGTTGCCGAGGAAATAGTTGAAGCGCTCGAGCTTGTCGAAATACATCGCGTAGTTCTGGGAGAACTCGAACTCCTTGACGTTCAGGGCCTTCTTGGCCACGAAACGGGCCACGTTCAGCGAGCTGAACAGCCAGCAGCGCCCCGATCTGTTCTGGTTGGTCACGGCACCGTTGTCCACGCTCACCGAGAAGCGGCGCTGGAGGCGGCGCGCACGCTCATAGTTGAGGGCCACCTTCTCTATGCCCGCCACGGTGACGGCGTTCATCGCGAGACGGTTCTGGGGCCGGGCCTCGAAGCCCGTGCGCAGATCGTCAAGTGTGCTGTGATCCAATGGCGTGATGGAACCCATCATGCTCCTTCCGGCGTCCTTGTGGGACGGCTGTCAATAGACACTGCGTTCGGGGTCGCTCGGACCCCATGACGCAGTCAAGAATATCGCGTGGACCGGTCGAGGACGTCGATTCCAGCCATGCGCGAATCAGGTGGAGCTCACCGAGGCAGATTCACGGGCCTCACCGAACCTCCTGATCCGGCGATGACGCGCCGTCGGACGACTGCGGAGCCGCAGCGGGATCATGATCCCCATCGACGTCGGCGAATGCGGGGGCAGGCACGTCGGCGTCATCATCGGCGACGTCATCATCCGTGCGGGCGTCATCCTCCTGAGCATCCCGCGCCGGGGCGTCACCACCGGAGGAGGACTCCTCGGAGTCGTCCCCGAAGCTGAATCCGGCGAAGGCCTTGGCGAACATCGAACGCAGCTCGCTGACCCGCTGGGTGATCATCGATTCACGCTGCTGCAGCTGCGAGATGTGATCCTGAAGGTCGTCCAGCTCGTCCTTGGCGGCGAGCCGGCGCTCCTCGATCTGGCGGGTCGCCTCCTTGGAGGCCGCCTCCACGATCTGCGCGGCCTTGGCGTCGGCCTCGGCGCGAACCGACGCGGCATACTCGTCGGCCTCCTTGCGCACCTCGGCGGCCTTCGCCACCAGGGCGTCGGCCTCCTTCTTCGCCTCGGTGCGTCGTTCGTCAAGCTGTCCGAGAAGCTCGTTGACCTTGGCGGTCGCCTCATCCTGCTGGCTGGCGATGTCGGAACGAATCTGCTCGACTTCGGCGCTGACCTTGCTGATAACCGATGCGCGATGGACCTCGGCCTGATCGCGGATGCTCTGGGCCTTGGCGTTGGCGGCGTCGGTGATCTCGGACGCCTGACGCTGCGCGTCCGTCATCATCCGGGAGACCTGCTCGCGCACATCCGCCAGCTTCTTGTTGGCGTCGGCGAGGGCGGTCTCGATCTGATCGTTCGTGTCGCTTTTCATCTGGGCGATCTCGTCGCTCACGCTTTTGCGCTGGTTGGCGACCCACTGGGAGGTCTTGGCCTTGAGATCCGCCAGTTCGCGCTCCTGCGTGGCCTTCTGGGACGACAGTCTCTTGGCGGTCTCCTGACGGGCGTTGTCAAGCTCGAGCTTGGTGGTCTCCCGCTGCTCGGCGACGTCCTTCGCGGTCTGGGCGCGCAGCTGGGCGGAATCGTTCTTCGCGCTGGTCAGTATGGTGTCGGCCTGGCTTTTGGCTTTGGTGACGATCGAGGCCGCGTTGGCGTTGGCGTCGGAGATGATGTGCGAGGAGTCAAGACGGGCGTTGTTGAGCAGCGTCTGGGCCTGGGCCTTGGCCTCCTGACGAATCGCCGCCGCGTCACGCTTCGCTCGCTCCACCAATTCGGCGCTGGTCTGTTCCGCCGACGCGAGCAGCTGCTGCGCGTTGGCGCCCAGGGACGCGAAGGTGCTTCCCTTGCCCGCCTTGCGGGCGTTGGTCTTCTCCTCCTGAAGCTTCGCCTGAAGCTGGAGGATGGCCTCATCGCTTGACCGCACCTGCTCGCGTAGTCGTGTCAGCGTCTCCTGGGCCGATATGAAGGCCTCATCCACCTTGTCCTTGTCATAACCCCGCAACACGACCGGGAACCGATCCACCATGCTGTGTCCTTTCACCACGGACGTATCACGTCCGCATCCAACTCACCGTTTGCACTGTATCGCATGGGGGACCGCGAAACGGCGGCGCATCCACAATGTCACTGATACTCTCACACACGGACGGTCCGCCGCGTCCCCGTCGACGAACTCCGTGCCCTCCGGAAGGACCCCCGAGGAAACGAAGGGCGACGCCGCGTCAATCCCGCCCCGTCGCGTCCTGCTCGGCGAGGAAATACTCGATCGTCCTGGCCACGACGTCCACGCATGCCTGGACCTGCACGTCGACGGGAAGCCCCGTCGCGGTGGACCCCGCCACCGCGCCCTCACCCTCGGGCACCGGAGGCAGGCTGACGAACCCGGCAAGAACTCGTCCCCGGAAGCGCGCCCAGTCCAGCAGCTGATAGAACAGGGAATTGCACACGAAGGTTCCCGCGTCCGAGCTCAGGGTGGCGGCGATTCCCTCCCCCGCGAAATCACGCAGAATCGATCTCAGGGGAAGACGCGTCCAATAGGCGGCCGGCCCCTCATCCCTCACAGGCGTGCTTCGCGGGGACATGTTGTCGGCGTCGGGCCTGGAGGCATCCATCAGATTGGTGGCGCACCTCTCAAGCTCCACGGCCCGTGCGCGACGTTTGAGGCCGGTGGCCACGACGATGTCGGGATGGAAACGCTCGATGCTCTCGCATAGAACCGGCCATGCCTTGGCGAAGCTCACCGGAAGAAGGACGCCATGGACGTCGATCCGGACGCCCTCCACCTCCGGCAGACCGCGTCTTTCCATCTCCTCCACCACACGACGCGAGGGATTGACGGCGACCCCCTCGTAGGAGCCGAATCCGGATAGGACAACTGTCAGCCTGCGCATGGCATCAGTCTATCGCCGGGCGTCGGACCCCCACCACGACCATGTCCGAGACCCGCCCGTCAGAGCGTCACCGTGATCCGACCAGTATCCGGGCGGCTATCCTTTCGGCGACGGGCATGTCCTCCCGCGTCGTGATCTTGATGTTCGTGTCGTCGCCCGGCACGATGGCGACATCGGTATGGGGAAGGTAGTCCACCACAACCCGCGTGTCATCCGTGGGCGTGAATCCCGGATCGCGGGACGCCAGCTCATAGGCCTTCCTCAGCGTGGCGAAGCGGAACGCCTGCGGCGTCTGGGCGCGATACATCAGGGATCTGTCAGGCACCGATGTGATGAGCCGTGATCCTTCCGACTCCTCCGTCACCAGAACGGTGTCGGTCGACGCAACGGCGACCGTGGACGCGGCATAGCCGTCAAGGGACGCCACGCACGCGGTGATGACGGATTGCCCGACGAAGGGGCGGACGGCATCGTGGATGAGGAGCCTGGCATCATCGGGGATCCCCGCGGAATCCAGCATCCGCAGCGCGTTGACCGTGCTGTCGAAGCGCTGTTCCCCACCGTCGATAACCGCGCGCACCTTGGGATATCCGCGCTCGTCGACCAGCCTTTCCACGGCATGGCGAACCTGCGGATTGACGACGACCAGGATGTCGGTGATCCGCGGATTGGCTTCGAATGCGTCGATGCTCCAGGCGATGACCGGTCGCCCCCCCACCGACACCAGCTGTTTGGGACGCATCGGATCGAAACGCGTGCCGAAACCCGCCGCGAGTATCACCGCGACGACGGGGGCGCGCCGCGCATCGGCATCCACGGACGGCGCGCCCATCGCCATCCCCTCCCCCAGGGGCTCTCTCTCATCGCTCATGATGTCCATCGTATTGAGCGGATGGCTCCTGACGCCGAATCGTCCACAAGCATCCACCAAACATGCGAAACCGCTGGCGCGTCGCGGGGGATCCGGGCCTCACCGCCCGCGCACGATCACGGCGAGCATGCGTCCCTCACGACGCTTCCCCGCCACGGATGCGCGACGATGCGAATACCACAGGGGGTTCTCCATCGTGCATAGCACGTTCTCAAGGGAGGACAGACGCGTCTCGAGTTCAACGGCCCCCTCGTCGTCATGGGCGCATAGCCGCTCCAGCTCCTCATCGTTTTCGAGATATTGCGTGGCCGCCGCGACGCGCGGACCCGAATCGACGATGTTGTCGGGCACCACGCCGGAGGCGATGAGCTCGCATCGCGCGGCCTTGGCCAGATCCACCCCAAGTCCCACGAAACGGGACTGCGAGGAGCTTCCCGGCCAGCGCGATTCGAAGTCCCGGGCGATGTCGTCCCCCACCTCGTAGCATCGCTCGCATATCCGCGGACCGAGAGTCGCCACGATGCGGTCGGAATCCGCTCCCTTGGCGCGCATCAGATCGATTGTTGCCGGAATGATCCCCGAACAGAGCCCTCGGCGCCCGCAGTGCGCGGCCGCGATGATTCCCTCCACCGGATCCGTCAGAAGAACGGGCAGGCAGTCCGCCGCGAATATTCCCAAGGCGAACGAACCACCGGAGCTCACCATCGCATCGGCCTCGATGACCCCGCCTTCTGCGTCGATCAGCTCGGCGCCGAACGACGTCTCACGCCGAAGGGAACGGTCGACGTCGACGGCGAGACCGGAATGCACCTGGCTGACCAGAACGATGGGCGCGCCGACGGTTCTGGACAGGGCCTCACGATTGGACAGAACGTGGCCGGAATCGTCTCCGCCCCTGCCACCCAGATTGCATGAGGCGAAATCCCCGTCGCTGACGCCGCCCAGTCGCGTGCTGTACACCACCGTGGCCCCTCCATCCAAGGCGACGGGAATCGTCACGGGGATCGGACGGCCCTCGCCATCGGTGGGAGACAGCGCTGCGCTGTCGAGGATGCGGTCGGGGGAGGCCTTTTCGGATCCGTCGGGGATCATCGTGGTGTCGCCGTTCATGCGGCCCATACTACGCGGCGACATGAGACCCGGCGACGCGGGAGCGGAACGGCCATCGGACCATCTCGACGTCCATGGCGTCCGAGCGCGCCGAGCTCAGTCCTTCCGCACGCCGTGTTCCAGAACCGCCTGATCGTCGGGATCCAGGCGAAGGTCGCCTGCATGAAGACTGTCGAGGATCGTCTGGGGACGATGCGCCCCGGGAATCACGAACACATGCTCGCCCTGGGACAGCTCCCATGCAAGAACCACCTGCTGATAGCTCACGCCGTGCCTGTCGGCGACCCGGCGGAAGGGTTCGAACACCGCATCGTCCTTGGGCTTGCGGAAGCCCCCGAGAGGACTCCAGCATACGAAGGCGATTCCCAGCTCCTCCGTGTGGGCCATGGTGTCGGCCGTCTCGGTCCAGATCGGAGAGAACTGGTTCTGCACCGCGATGAGGTCCGCTCCCAGAATCTCGCGCGCCGCGTCTATCTGCTCCACCGACGCGTTCGAGACTCCCGCCGTGCGCGCGACGCCCTCGTCGACCAGCTGCCTGATGGCCTCGACGGACTCGCGGTACGGGATCCGGGGATCCGGGCGGTGGAAATACAGCAGATCGATGGAATCGACCCCGAGGGCGAGGGCGGATTCCTTCGCGTGCCGGATAAGGCTTTCGGGCCGCCCGTCCACATCCCATGTGGGACGCCCGTCGGTGAAGTTGCGGTAATGCCCGACCTTCGTGGCGACCGAGACCTCATCGCGCGGGCCCGTCCAGGAGGACAGCGCCTCGGCGACGAGCTTCTCGCCGGTCTGCTCCTCGCCGCCCGAGCAGTAGTACGCCCATGCCGTGTCGATATGCCGGCATCCAGCGTCCAACGCGGCGTGGATCGTCTCGATGCCCTTGCCGTGCCCGAGGTTGTCCTCGATGGTCAGGGGCATCTCGCCCAATCCGATGGCCGTGGTGTCGAAGGGTCCAAGATCGCGATGAAGAACCATGATGTCTCCGTTTCCTTTGTCCGTCCTGATATGTTACGCGGATATCCTATGCGCCTCATGCGCCGCCGGATGTTCGGCGGCCGTCTACCGTCCGCCGAAGGATCCGCCGCCCGAGCCGCCGCCCGAGCCGCCGAATCCCCCTCCGGAGAACGATCCGCCGCTGCCCGACGACGAGGGCCGCGCCGCGGCGATGGTCGATCTCAGCTCGGAGAAGCTCGACGATATCTGCGAGCCGATGTCTCCCACGGTGGCGGAGAAGGCCGAGGGGTCGATGGACGCCGCCGTTCCCGCGATTCCACCCGCCATGGCCGCCCGCTGGAAGGCCCAGGGACGATAGGACCAATAGATCAGGGAGCCGGAGGCGTTCTGATCCAGCCACTGCCCGTCGGACAGCTCCGGATAGGCGAGCGCCAGCTGCCGCAGGGCCTTCTCGCTGATCCCAAAGGCCGCGGCGTAGACGAGATAACGGTCCCACAGCACAAGGTCGGCCGCTCCGCGATCGGTGAAATCGCTGAAATCCTCAAGGTAGCGCCGCAGGCCGAGAACCTGACCGGCGAGGCGCTGCCCTTCGGGGACGGTAAGTCCCTTGGTCCGGGACGTGGCGATGACGCACAGGGACAGAAAGAGGACCGGCGCGGCGAGCGACACAACCACCGCCAACGACCCCTGCATGGCAAGGGCCACGGCGCAGGCCACCCCCAGAACGCCGCACAGCACGGCTCCCCCGCCGATCGAACGGGTGGCTCCCAGCAGGGCGAACTCGTTGGCCATCGCGCTGGACACATCCTCGGAAACCTTGTATCCGTCCTTCCATCCCTTGAACGCCCTGCGCAGCGACGCGAAATCGAAGACGGAGGTTCCCAGACGTCCCGCAGCCGTTTCGAGCAGACGCAGAACCGCGTCCTCCGATTGGCTCAGCGCCAGCGATTCGCGGTTATCGCGACACACCGGCATGATGGCCATCGTCATCGCATCGCGCGATGCGCCAGTTCCGCTTCGCGCGGCAGACCGCACGATCGTGGACGCGTCGATCCGCCCGGGGTCGAGTCCCCGATAGAGGCGGTCGGAACCGGGAAGCAACGAGATTGCGCCCTTGGAGACAAGCGAGAGAACCGTCGAGCTCATCTGACGGTTCTGCAGTGAGGCCTTCCCCTTCTCCCCATTGAGCATGACAAGCATGGAGGCCGCACTGGCAGGGCTGAGATCGGGCGGATCCCGCCAATAGTCGAGGTCCCCCTGGTAGGAGGCCTGCCGGCGAGAGCGTCGTGCCAGAACAAGTCCCACGACGATCGCCGCCAATCCTGCGACGGCGAAAACCACGACGAGGACGATTCTTCTGATGGCCGCACGCCTCTGGCTCTCGCGCCACTCGCTTTCCTGCTGGGTCTCGTCGTCGATGATGCGCTGTTTGGCGTCGGTGGAATCGGTTCGGGCCACGCCCTTCGCGGCGGATACGTCGAACATGGCCACCACGTCCAGATACTGGCCCGCACGGACGTCGTCCGCGCTGAACCGCAGCGATCCGTCGGAGGCTCTGCTCGTGGTCGAGGTGCCATCGAAATGAAGCCACGCCCACGAGTTCGAGGAGTCGATGCCCTCCGGGAAGGACACGGACCCCGTGACCTTGCCGATGGGCGTCTGGTTCTTCTGTCCGAAGGGCTCCCATTTGAGACTGGCCACGTCGGGATGCGCGGTGGCCACGCCGACGAACGTCATCGACACGCGGAATCTCATGCTTGACGCGGAATCGGTGGCGGGGATGTTCCATCCGACCTCGACTGTCCGCTCGCCGGTGTCGCTCGAGGGGTCGTAGGGCGACAGGGAGTCGTCCCCCTGGGTCACATCGGCCATGTACCAATGACCGGCCTGCGTCGAGTCCCACATGCCTTCCGGAACGTCCGAGGGGACGCGAGGATTCGTGAGAACGGAATAGTCGGTTCCCGTGCTAAGGTTCCGCACGCTCACATCGGTGATCGCGGTGAGGTTGGACGGCTTGATCTGATAGTCCTGATACAGCTGCCGCCATGGCTCGTCACGGTCCCTGAGATGCACGTCGATGGTCTGCACGACGCGAAGATCGCCGTTGGACAAAACCGTCGCCTGATAGTCCAGCGATCTGTAGCTGAGATCGGCCTCCGACCCCTGGGACGCCATCGACCCGACGGTGACGAGGACAAGAACGGCGCTGATGACGGCGGCCCCGATGATCCGCCTGATCATGCTGCCACGAGACATGTCGTCTCCCTTCGTCTTATGCCTATGATCCGCGTATGATCCGCGTTCCGACCGGATCGCGATGCGGCGCCATCCATGGGCTGCAGCCCTCTCGGCGCCCGTCCGGATCGGCTCGGGAGTGCGCCGCATCCTGAACTCCCGATCGCACCCGGACCTCCCCGGACCTCTCGACCCACGACCGGCCCATCAAGGCGGACACGGGCCCAAAACGACACGGGTCGAAACGCATGCGGTCTGGAAGCGTATGGGTCAGAACTCGAATGGCCTAGAACTTGACCTGGGGGACGGAGCGGTCGGAGTCGGCCGCCTCGAAGTACTGCGCCTGCGTGAAGTGGAACATGCCGGCGATGATGTTGGTCGGGACCTTCTCGATCGACGTGTTGAACTTAAGGACGACATCGTTGTAGAACTGTCGGGCGTACGCGATTTTCTGCTCTAGCTCGCTGAGCTTGTTCTGCAGATCCATGAAGTTCGAGTCGGCTTTGAGATCGGGATAGGCCTCGGCCGTCGCACGCAGGTTCACCAGCGCGTTCGACAGGGCGTTCTCGGCAGTCGCACGCTGAACCGTCGTCGCGCTGGGATCGTTGGCCGCCGCGACCACGCCCGCCCGCGCCTTGGTGACCTCGGTCAGGACGCTGGACTCGTGTCCGGCGTATCCCTTCACGGTCTCCACCAGATTCGGTATCAGGTCGGCACGCTGCTTGAGCTGCACGTCGATCTGCGCCCATCCGTTCCTGACCCGGTTGCGGAGGGTGACCAGACCGTTGTAGGCGGTCACGGCCCATATGACGATGACGGCGACCACCACCAGCACCACGATAAGAATTACGGTTCCGGTCTTCATAGCATCCCTCCGCTCATAGCAGTCTCCTTTGCCTCGATGATTCGCTATCCATTTAACCAGTCGGGGCGGATGTGCACGCCCCCATCACGGAAGGTCGGCGTATCCGGAAGATCGGCGTACCGTAGTCACGATCACGACGACGAGCGGGCGCGAACATGCCGGCAGGGCCGTGACGGTTCCCCATCACGGCCCTGCCCAAACCCGTCACGATGCCGGGCTCGTAAAGCCGGGCGGCATCCGAATGGGTCACATCACGCCATATCAGTCCTCGAAGGGATCGAAGTCGCGGCGCACCCGACGGCGCGGACGCTCCGAACGCTCCTCGCGATCGGCGCGATACTCGTCGTAGTTCTCGTCGGCGGCGTAACGCGGATTGCGGTCGTCACGACGGCCACGGTGGTCACGATGATCACGACGGTCGTCACGATCATCGCGATCCGAACGACGGTCATCGTCATAACGACGGCGGCGGGGACGATCCTCGTACCGGTCATCGCGATCCGAACGGCTCGGCTTGTCGGAGCGTGAATCGTCGTCATCGCGATCCGAACGCCCACGATATCCGCGATCGTCACGACGGCCACGGCGGTCACGACGATCATCGCGGTCGCGATCCCTGTCATGGTCTCGTCCGCCGCGAGGAGCCGACTGCTCCTGATCCTCGAAGCCGGGGACGGCGAGGGAGATCTTGCCGCGATCGTCGACGCTCTGAACGACGACCTCGACGGCATCACCCTCCTTGAGGACGTCCTCGACGGCGTCGATGCGCTCGCCGCCCGCGAGATTGCGGATCTGCGAGATATGCAGCAGTCCATCGGTGCCGGGGGTGAGGTTCACGAAGGCTCCGAAGCTCGTGGTCTTCACGACCTTGCCGTTGTACGTCTCACCGGCCTCGGGAACATGCGGGTTGGCGATGGAGTCGATGATCTCCTTGGCCTTCTGAGCGGCCTCGCCGCCCTCGGACGAGATGAAGACGGTTCCGTCGTCCTCGATCGCCACTTCAGCCCCGGTGTCCTCCTGGATCTTGTTGATCATCTTGCCCTTGGGCCCGATGACCTCGCCGATCTTCTCGACGGGAACGGTCGTGGTGATGATACGCGGAGCATAGGGGCTCATCTCGGCGGGGGCATCGATGCACTCGGTGACCACGTCGAGGATGGTCGCACGGGCCTCCTTGGCCTGCTGCAGGGCGGCCGCCAGAATGTCGGCGGGGATTCCGTCGAGCTTGGTGTCAAGCTGCAGCGCGGTGATGAACTCCGACGTGCCGGCGACCTTGAAGTCCATGTCACCGAACGCGTCCTCGGCCCCGAGGATATCCGTCAGGGTTTTGAAGACATGCCGTCCATCGACGTCGCCCGACACCAGACCCATGGCGATTCCAGCCACAGGAGCCTTCAGTGGGACGCCGGCGGCCAACAGAGACAGCGTCGAGGCGCACACGGATCCCATCGACGTGGATCCATTGGATCCGATGGCCTCGGAGACCTGACGGATCGCGTAGGGGAACTCCTCACGGCTGGGGAGGACCGGCACGATGGCCTTCTCGGCGAGGGCTCCATGCCCGACCTCACGGCGCTTGGGCGATCCGACGCGGCCGGTCTCGCCGGTCGAGTAGGGGGGCATCTCGTAGTTGTGCATGTAGCGCTTGGTCTGGGGGCCGGACAGCGAATCGACCTGCTGCTCCATCTTGAGCATGTTCAGGGTCGTCACGCCCAGAATCTGGGTCTCGCCGCGCTGGAACAGCGCCGATCCATGGACTCGGGGGACGATGTCGACCTCGGCGGACAGCGTGCGGATGTCCCGCAGGCCACGGCCGTCGATGCGGAAGTCCTCCGTCAGGATGCGGCGGCGAACGATCTGGCGCTGAAGCTCCTTGAAGGCGTTGCCCAGCTCCTTGTCCTTCTCGGCGTCGTCCATATCGGAGAACTCGTCGGCGATGCGAGCGCGGACGGCCTCCTTGATCTCATGGATCCGCTCCTGCCGGGGGAGCTTCTGGGCGATGGACAGGGCCTCATCGAGGTCCTTGTGGGCGATCTCGTCGATGCGGGCGTACAACGCGTCCGTGTACTCCGGGAAAAGCTGGAAGTCCTTGGTGGGCTTGGCGGCCAGATCCCTGAGCTTGTCCTGCGCCTCGCAGATGACCTTGATGAAGGGCTTGGCCGCTTCGATGCCCCCGGCCACAACCTCCTCGTCGGGCTTGGTCTGTCCCTCGTCGTAGATGAGATGCCAGGCGTTCTTGCCGGCTCCCGCCTCGATCATGGCGATCGCGACGTCACCGTTCTCCACGACGCGTCCGGCCACGACGAGCTCGAACACCGCGCGGTCGCGGTCGCTCCACGTCGGGAACGCGATCCACTGTCCATCGACCAGAGCCAGCCGGACGCCGGAGACGGGCCCCTCGAAGGGCAGTCCGGAGATAAGCGTCGAAGCCGACGCCGCGTTCAACGCGATCATGTCGTACGAATCCTCGGGATTCACCGAAAGCACGGTTTCGACGACCTGGACCTCGTTGCGCAGCGTGTGCGGGAACAGAGGACGCAGAGGACGGTCGATGATGCGGCAGGCGAGGATGGCGTCGGTCGAGGGCCGTCCCTCACGACGGAAGAACGAGCCGGGGATCTTCCCCGCCGCGTACATCTTCTCCTCGACGTCGACGGTGAGCGGGAAGAAGTCGTAGTTCTCCTTGGGGCTCGATCCCGCCGTCGTGGTGGACAGCACCATGGAATCATCATCAAGATAGGCGGCAACCGCCCCATCGGCCTGCTGCGCGAGCCTTCCCGTCTCGAAGCGAAGCGTACGCGTACCAAACGACCCATTGTCTATAACGGCCTCAACGGCCTTGATTTCGGGACCCTCCACTGGGTTCCTCCTTTTGTTGTTTTGTTTTCTTATCCTCTGATACCCACATGCTGATCTGACGCCCGGCAGTCTCCGGTGCTTTTCCGCGCGGCATACCCGGCCGCGACCCTCGTATGTCAGATGTCATTCCTCATGTTTACGGGCGTCCCATCCCGGAACGCCCCCTCAGCGTCTGCAATTATCGCACCCACGACAGACCTTGGAATCCCCGGGAGAATCCCCGAGACCCGCGGCGGCCGATACCGCTGACGAAAAACGGCTCCCGGGTGGATTGTCCACCCGGGAGCCGAAACGATCCTATCGACGCAGTCCCAGACGCTCGATCAGCGAACGGTACCTGTTGATGTCGACGCGTTTGAGATAGTCCAGCAGACGACGGCGCCGTCCGACCATCAGCAGCAGTCCACGACGCGAATGATGGTCGTGCGAGTGCTCCTTGAGATGCTCGGTCAAATCGGCGATTCTGCGGCTCAGCAACGCGACCTGAACCTCCGGGGATCCCGTGTCGCCCTCATGTGTCGCGTACTCGGAGATGATGCTGTTCTTATCCTCAACCGTCAATGCCACGGCGTCCTCCTTTGGTGTCTTGCTGCGCGGTGCCATGACCCTTTGCCATGGCGCTCTGTATCCGCGGGCGAAACACGCCAAGTCACCAGTCTACGGCACCACGGGGACCACACGCCTGAGGACACCTGAGAAACATCTAGAAAACATACAGGAGGCCCGAGAACACGACCACCAGATAGGCAAGAACCTCGATGACGAAGAACAGGATGAAGGAGGACCAGCTGCGCGTCAGAACATTCAGCCGTGATCTCTTGGGGATCAGCACGAGAAGGCCCACGAACAGGATCGCATAGATCGCGACGGCGAACCCGGCAGCCATGATGCCGACGTTCGCCGCATTGGCGAACTGCGCATGCTCGCCATATATGACGTACGTGGAGTTCCAGAAATCGAACTTCAGAAGGCCCACTCCCGCGATCAGCTGCTCCACCGCCAGTCCGACCGCGAAGACGATGCGCCACAGCCAGCGCGAGGACTCGACTATGGCCAGCCCCAATCCGGAGAACATGACGACCGTCACCATCCATGACACCAGCGCGACGCCTTCGACGGTGACGGGCGGCATATGGGAGATCAGCCAGTCGGTCTGCCGCACCGCCATCATCCTGCCCAGCCAATAGGGAAGGATGATGGCCGTCAGAACACCCACCGCATAGACGCTCCACTGCACGGGATGGGACCGCCGACGGCCGATATCGGCCAGAGAGAGATCGGAATCGCCGATCGAGGGATCCGGATGCCTGGAGACCTCGACGGTCTCCGGAACGCCATGCACGATCTCGGTGGCGAGATTGTCCTCCGCGAGATTGTCGACCACGGGATTGTCCTCCACGGAGCCGTCCGTGTTGTCCGTCACGGAGTCGCCCTCCACGGGGGCATGGGAGACGGGACGACCGGAGGAGGGGCTCTGGGGGACGGATTCCCCCGCATCATCGACATGCGGCGCCACACGCGCCGCGGACGTGGACGAATCAGCCATACACGCTCCATCCATTCCATTAATCCGCACGTCGACGCCATACGACGATACGGCTAGGGAATGGAGCGGACGACGGGAATCGAACCCGCGTAATCAGTTTGGAAGACTGAGGCTCTACCATTGAGCTACGTCCGCGTGTCACCGTGAGGCAACTCGTGTGAGTATACACGTTTCCCCCCGACGGCGACAAGACGGCACGCCGACAGCACCGCGAACGCCATCGCGCGATCGCCATCGTGGGACAGCGACAGCCGCCACCGCGGCGACATCATCCCATCCGGCGGAACCGGCCCACGCGGCGACATGCCGCCGCACGCGTCAAGGCCCGCCCGCAGGACTCCGCGCACGACGTCGTCCATCACCACATGGGGGACCGAGCGCCGGTCGCCGAGAATCTCGATGCGGCTCCACGGCACATCGTCGGGCGAATACGGGAAATCCGACTCGCCCAGAGCCTGGCACCACGCCTTGATCACCGACTCCTTGCCCGCCCATCGGGCGGCGAGATGCATCGCGGCGTCGCTCCCCTGAGACAGGGCACGGGAACGACACTGCCTGCGCTCTCTGACCGAGAACAGGAGCCCCATCCGCGACCCCGGCAGGGCGATCTCCTCCCGGAACGCGGGGACGTCGACGACGTCGCATCCGACGCCCAGAACGGACGCGGCGTCCTCCACTGCGGTATCCTCCACTGCGACGACGCAACCGCCGACCGCCATGGACGGTTCGCCACGCCACCTGACGCGAGCGTCCATCATCGGCGTCTGCCGTCGCCGCCATGGCCGCTCGGCGCCCCGGATCCGTGATAGACCCCGTCATCGCCCAGACGGGCGGTGGGATCAAGCAGCATCGCGGCCTCCACGTCATGCGACGTGCCGTCCGCCATGGCGCCGCCCAGACGACGGTTCTCGATGGGCTCATACAACGGGCCGTGGCCCATCATCCCCTCGATAAGACGACGCCGGCCCCGCGCCAGACGGTCGTTGGCGAGCGTTCTCCAGCGATCCAACGCCTCCATGCCTTCATATCTCGCGACGGAGGCCTCGAAGGCACCCGGATGGACCAACGCCACAAGCGCCGAGACGTGGCCGAACCCCAGCGACGTGGCCAGGGCGGCCTTGACCAGCCCGACGTGAAGCGCAGCGCGTGGCCACACCATCGCCCCGTCGCGGCGCATCGCCGGATCCAGGCAATCCAGTGCCTTGTTACCCGGAACCGTTCCGGAGGCGAAGATCTGCGTGAGCCCATTGATCTGGAACACGCAGGCTCCACCCTTGGCATGTCCGGTCAGCGTCTTCTGCGAGACGACGAGCAGAGGATTGCCGTCGGTGCGGCCAATGGCGCGAGCCAGGCGGTTGTGAAGCTCCGACTCGTTGGGATCGTTGGCTCCGGTGGAGGTGTCGTGCTTGGACACGACGGCTATGTCGTCCGGAGACACTCCCAAACGCGCGAGGTCCCGAACCAGACGGGAGTTCCGCCCGCCCAATCCCGCGGCGAGCGCCCCGAGACCCGGGGCGGGGATTGAGGTGTGCGCGCCATCGGCGAAGGAGTGGACGTAACCCACCACCGCGGACACCGGCAATCCCATGGACAGCGCGACATCCCCTCGCATGACCAGAACCGTTCCGCCTCCCTGGGCCTCGACGAAGCCGCCTCGCCGGCGATCGTTCGCGCGTGAGAAGAACCTCGGGGCTATGCCCTTGTCGGCCATGTCCGCGCTGTTGGCCGTCGCGTTCATGTTGCCGAATCCCTCAACGGATTCGACGCCGATGTCATCGATGGCGCCGGCGACGACGACGTCCGCCTTGCCCAAGGCGATTTTGTCGCAGGCCTCCTCCAGGGAGACCGCGGCCGTCGCGCAGGCCGACACCGGCTGGACCATCGCGCCGTAGCCACCCACGTAGGACTGCATGACATGCGCCGCGACGACGTTGGGCAACGCCTCCTGAAGGATGTCACTCGGAACGTCATGCCCAAGGAAACGATCCAGATACAGCCGCCGCATCGACCGCATCCCGCCGAATCCCGTGCCCTGCGTGTCAGCCACTAGCGATGGATGGACCGATCGCAGCAGCTGGGCGGGCGTCACGCCCGCGGACAGGAAGGCGTCCACCGTGGTGACGAGATTCCACAAGGCGATCGGATCGACCTCGCCGACCATGGACGCCGGGATTCCCCATCGGCGCGGATCGAAGCCGGCGGGTATCTGCCCGCCGACGGTGCGCGTCATGGCGGCACGGCGCGGAACCCTGACCATGGATCCGGGCCGGCGCGTCACGACCCAATCGCGCGAGTCCCCGTCCCATGCGATCGTCGTGCGTCGCGCGTCCTGGGCCAGATACTCACGGGCCCTGCGCTCATCCGGAACATGGAACGAGACGTCATGGTCAAGGAACACCTCGACCTCATGCTCGTCGGCTCCGTCGCGATAGTCGTCGCCCATACCCTCCTCGAAGGGCCGGATTCCGCTGCGCGCCACCACCTCGTCATGGAACCTGTCGTGGATGTCCTCCTCGGGCACGCGGTCGCCATCGCCGTCGTACCACCCGGGAACGGGACCATCCTGCCAATGGATCAGTCCCATCCCCCATGCGAGCTCAAGAACGGCCGCCGCGGACAATTCCACGGTCCCGTCGGACTCCAGCCCCATCTCCGCCTCGAATCTGGTTCGTCCCGATCCCCACGGACCCAGCTCGCCCACGGAGACCACGACGATCATCTCGTCGGGCCTGGCCTCGACCTCACCCCACCGCTCGGGGGCGACCTCCGCCAGACGCGGGATGCGCGGAGTGGGAAGCGCGCGGATGACATGCCGACCATCGTCGTCCGCGGAGGAACGGAGGCCATGATCCGGCCCGGCATCCGCGGCTCCGGAGGCGTCACGCTCCGCCTCCGCGCGAAGAGAGCGGATATCCACCGGCGTGGCTCCCAGACCTCCCGTGAGATCGGCATGCAGCGGGGAGTCCACCGCTCGGCTCCGAGCGTCCGGCGTGGCGAGCTCCAGAATCTCCCGGGCCATATCGTCGGTGGAGTAGGTCCGCAGCCCATGGCGTTCCGCCGCCGCGGCCAGGGGATCGTTGCCTCCCATAAGACCCGTCCCCCGCACCCATCCGATAAGGGGATGGGCGAAGGTGACCCGTGACGACCACCCCGATTCGGAGGTGGACCGCGCCACCAGGGCGTCGAAGGCCGCCTTGACCTCTCCATAGGCGCCATCACCGCCGAAGACCCCGCGGTTGGGCGATCCGGGAAGGACCACATGCATGCGGTGGGAGACATCCACCCCGGATCCCGCACGGGACAGGCCGGAGATCAGACGCTCCACGCCCCACAGCATGAGTCTCGTCTGGGACTCGAACAACGGGCCGGAATCCTCCAGGGAGCCATGCACCCGGGGCGCCGCGAAGGGGAAAAGGGCATCAGGCTCGTACGCGGGCTTCACGATGGTCGTCGTCGCCCCCGAGACGGAGGTCTGCTCCCGCGTGATCCACTCCGTGAGCGCATCCACGTCGCGGTAGCTCGACAGATTCGCGGCCACCACCCAGAGGGACGATTCCACGCCGGCATGGTCACGGTACATGTCACGGGCCCATACCCTCATGCGATCATCGAGGCGATGGCACACCGCGATGACGGTGGCGCCCTCCTCAAGAAGGTGCGAGGACACGGCTCCCGCTATGGATCGAGGCCCCACGCCGGTCACGACGGCGACGGTGGAGCGGAAACGGCGACGGTCCCCATCCCGTGGGTCGCGCAGCGCATCCGCCGCCATGGACTCCAGCCGATCCGCGGTCTCGACGTCCCCGTTCCTCCTGGCGGCCCCGGCGAACCATTCGGCCTCGTCATGCGCCGCGGTTCCCGCGCCGACGAAGTCCCTCGCCGCCGCGCGAGCGTCATGCTCGTGATAGACGCGTGCGATATCCTCGCGCGCGGTCGCCCATCGGTCGTCGAAAAGGATCGCGGCCCGCGGGTCGAAGACGGGACGGACCTGATCAGGCCAATCCTCCCCCAGCTCCGCGCGAACCGCCGCGACCGTATCCCGCGCGTCGGCGTCGTCATCGCCGGTCGGAGCGGGGACGGACAGCCCCAGCTGATCCAGCACGCATCTGGCGGTAACCGCAAGAACCCCCTCGGGACCGGTGACGCGGTTGGCATAATCCTCCAGAGCCGCCGAATCGACAACCGCCGATCCGGACCCGTGGACCGGCTTGGCGACATGGACGCCGTGAGCCTTCGCGACCGAGAGAACGGCCTCGTCGACAAGGGCCTGGGCCGAGGCGCGATCGGACGCGTCCGCGCCCATCGTCGCCAGATCCCCCCCGCGCAGCGATTCGCCCTCGCGGGTCGCCAGAGACAGTTCCAGCAGCACATGGAAAACCCATCCGGAGCCCAGGGACCAGACGGAGGTAATCCTGTCCTCGATGTCCTTGCGGGACATTCCCGATGCGCCGAACACCTCCCTGATCCGCGAGGCGACGGCTTCGCCCAGCACCCGGCCAAAGGGACGGTACGACGGCGCGGCCGCATCGACCATGCCGGCCAGACGCGCCATCGGCGCATCCGCCGCGCCGTCGACGCCCGGAACCCCCAGTTCCACCCCCATGTCCATGATGAGCTGGTTGCGTCTTGACGAAACCCCGCTCGTCAGGGTGTCGGTGGTGTCATGATCGACGATCTGATCCGGCCTGATCTTCGCCTCATAGGCGATCACCGCCGCGACGGCCTCATGGGCGGGGAATTCCAGATCCGGGACGGTCAATCCCGAAGCCGCGCCCGAAGCCGCGCCCGAAGCCGCGCCCGAAGCCGCGTCGACGCCGGAACCCGCTCCGGAGCCCGGATTGTCGGTCTCGCCTCCCCGCGCAAGCGGCCGCGCGGAATCACCCGATCCGGCCGGGGCCACCGAGGAGGTCCCGCTTCCCGCTTCCGTCCCCTCTTCCCGCGACGGGGCGCGACGCGATGACGGGGCGCTCTCCGCTCGCACGGACGACGAGGTCGGGGACTCCTCGGGACGCGCATCGGCATCCGTCATATACACGACGGCGGCGTCCCTGCCCACATTGCGCACATCCACATGGGAGCCGGAGAAACGCGGCAGCCTCAATGTCTTGGCCGCCATATTCGCCAGCGTCGGAGCCGATCCCGGCCCGACCTCCACGCACTTCTCCACGCCGAGACCGCCGCGACGCCGGGAGGAGAACAACAGGTTCTGGGTCTCTATCCACCTCACCGGTGACGCGAACTGCCAGCACAGCAGTTCGATGAGCAGGACCCGGGCCAGACGGCGCGGCTCGCGGGAGAGCTCCTCCCACCGCGCGGGATCCTCCAGCAGCCGGGAGACCGGCTCCGACGGGACCACGTCGAGTATGGACGACGCGAAGTCACGGGTGAGCTCGAACGGCCTCGCCACGAGATTGGGGATGTATCGCCCCACCAGGCAGTCGCAGTCGATGTCCTGGGGAAGAAGCCGCTCAAGGGTTCGGCGGAATTCCGGAACGCCCTTGCGCAGCAGCGTCGAATGGAAGGGCACGTCGATTCCCGGCACCAGCATGAACGGGGGTTTGCCCCCGTATTCCGCGGCCCGGCGCTCGCTGTCGTCTTTCAGCGCCTTCAGACCCGCGATCGTTCCCGCGACCGCATACTGGGATCCCTCGAGGTTGTAGTTGACGATCTCGAGGAACTCCCCGCTGTCGCGCGACACCGCATCGACGTAGTCGCGCACGTCAGCGTCCCCCACGCCGAACTGGTTGGGACGCAGCGCCCCCATCCGGTAGTTCGAACGCCCCCGCTCATCGCGGTCGATGAGGTGGTGCATGGTCGATCCGCGGTGGTACACCAGCTCGATCACCGTCTCGAGGGGGATGATCGAGGCGAAGGAGCTCAGCGCGTTGTACTCCCCGAGGGAGTGCCCCGCATAATAGGCCGGCCACACATCGGCCCCCGCCTCCCGCAGACGGGCGGTCTGGGCGAAGGCGACGACGGCGAGCGCGACCTGGGTGAACTGCGTGAGGTTGAGAAGACCGTCCGGATGGCGTAGAACCTTTCCGTTGACGACGATGCTGCGGGGGTTGTCGCGCACGATCGCAAGTATCGAGAATCCCAGACGGTTTCTGGTGACGGCATCGGCACGGTCCCAGACCTCGCGCACGGCCGGGGACGACGAGCGCTCGTCCAGCGTCATGCCCACGCTCTGGACGCCCTGCCCCGGATAGACGAATGCGGTGACCGGAGGATACGCCCGAGCCGTTCCACGCGACACCACCACGTCGCCGACGCGGCACGTGGCCTCCAGAAGCATCCCGCCGTGGCGCACGCGTCCGACCCTGTCGACCGTCACCTCGACCGAGTCCCCGAGCGCGACCATGCCGAACATCGTGTAGGTCCATCCTTCGATCCTCCACGCGCGCCCCTTCCCGTCACGGGCCTGCATGATGTGCTGGACCGCGGCGGACAGCCACATGCCGTGCACGAGAGGCGCGTCCAATCCGGCTACGCGCGCCGCACGGTACGAGGTGTGGATGGGGTTGAAATCCCCCGACGTTCTGGCGAACGTGGTCATGTCGTCGGGAGCGGAAAGCACCACGCGGCGCAGGCGTCGACGGACGACGTCGACGGCCTCGTCCCCGTCCACCGACCCGCCGTACGGGGCGCAGGATCGTGGCTGCTCATCCGATCCCACGCGGCCGCGGATGATGAACCGTTCGGTTTCCTCGGCGATGGCCGCGCCATCGGCTCCGGCATGCCGGACGTGGATCGTGACCAGACGGCCGGACGAGGACTCCTGGCAGAGGTCGGCCCACGCCGTCACTCCGATTCGCCCTCCGACATACCGCTCCGCCTCCGACGGTTCCACAAGAAGCCGGATCATATGGTCGAGGTGCACCGCATCAAGCAGACCCTCGATGACGGGGGTCCCATCCATGTCGATGGATCCCAGAGCCGCGTATATGGCGGGCCACACGGGTCCCACCAGCGCGTCGGGAGCGAAGGTCGAGGGCTCGAGTCCGTCGGGGAGCGTCCCCGCGGTCGCGGACTCATGGTCCGTTCCCAGAGCGCGCGACCATGTGTAGGCGTACGTCACGACGCCGAAGGGGTGCTCGGCGTCCGAAGAGCCCACGGGCGGCAGCTCCTCGATGGGGTCCCCTCCGGCGCCGATGCCGTGGACGCCCGCCGTGCCGGCAAGCAGCGCACGGACGTCCGCGGCCAGACGGTTGCGATCCACACGGGGGATCCGGCCGACGGACTCCGCGTCCACCCGCAGGGGAATGGATATCGAGCGCACGGCGTGGCGCGCGGGGTCTCCTTCGCCGCGGCTCCCGTCATAGGTGTCCAGATCGATGACGGCCTCGAGCAGGACGTCGTCCCCCTCACGTCCCGCGACGGTGATCCGGCCAAGGCCCGACGTTCCGGCATCATCCCCGGTGGCGGGCGCCGTCCCGTCCCGGTGCGCATCGGCATCCCGGGACGACGGATCGCTGCGAAGAGGGTTGGGGATCATTCGTCCCAGCCACGAGATGACGGGACTGCTGCGGACGATGGCCGGGGCATCGAACCCCGACCCGCCGCCCACAACGTCCACGACGTCATCGTCCATGGCGCCATCGTCCACGGCGCCATCGTCCACGTCGTCATCGTTCACGGCGCCATCGTCCATGGCGCCATCGCGCGTGGACGCCGCATCATCCGAGGATGGTTCGGCGTCGATCGCCGCCTGCTCGAATCGGCGCAGGATGGAGGCCACGGGCTCATCCATAGAGGTCACGCCCGCCACCGAGACGGGTCCGGGGATCACGCGCACGGAATCCGCCGCGTACCGGGGGTCCTGGGACTGCCACAGCTGGTCCTGCCCCCACCACCGCAGAAGGTCCTGATCCAGAACCGGAACGAAGGGCATGGGCTTGGGATATTCTCGCACCAGCTCGGGGAACCATGCGGCGTCCTGGGGCTCGACCCTCAACGACGCGATGGCGGGATAGGCGTCGAGCATGGCGTCGATCGCCGCCTGAGGATCCTCGACGGCACGACCCGCGTCGAGCACGGATGACACCGACCCCGAGTCCTTGTCGCACACCCGGGCCTCGATGCGATCGAGCAGATGGGAGAAACGCCGCGCATACGTGTCGTCCGCCCACGGGAAGCACAGTTCGGCGAAACGCCGAGCCCACCCCTCGTATGTCATCGTCTCCAGATCACCGAAATAGGGCTTGGCCGTTCCGGAGAGCGCCTCGATGACCTCCCCGCGCCGCGTCTCCATCTCCTCGGGATGCGTGGTCAGATGCGCCAGCAGCCTTCCGCACCGCGCCGAGGAGTTCTCGACCTCATAGATGTCCGCGTGCAGATGACTCATGCCCGAGGTCATGCCGCCGTCGACCCGGAAGGCCCTGACCCATGGCTCACGAGGGGCGAAGGGATCGTCGTCCTGCGCTTTTCCGCCCGACGACAGCCCCGGGGTCGCGACGAGCATGCGTTTGACGTCGGGACTCGTCAGGGCCTCACGCGCCGTCATCGCCGCCGTCCCGACCATCACCGCATCCACCGGCATGGGAGGGAGAGAGCGCTCCACGGACCACGAACCCCATAGGTAGCGGGACGCGACGTCGGCGGTTCCGATGCCTCCTCCGGCGACGAGGATGATGTTGTCGTTCGCCCTCACATGCGCGTAGGTCCTCGCCAGAAGATCATCCAGGGACTCCCAGGAGTGGTGGCCACCGGCCTGCCCCCCCTCGACCTGCATGATAACCGGTACGGGCGCCACCTCCCGCGCTATGGCGACGACCTGACGGATCTGGTCCACGGTTCCCGGTTTGAACGCCACATACGGGAACCCGTCGGCACGTAGGTCGCGGACGAGCTTCACGGCCTCGTCCAGTGCCGGGATTCCCGCGGATACGACGACCCCATCGATAGGAGCCCCCGCGGCACGGCGCCGCGGAACTATCCGCGAGGCCCCGAACTGCAGATCCCACAGATACCGGTCCATGTACATCGCGTTGAACTCTATGGAGCGACCCTCCTCCAGAAGTCCGGAAAGACGATCCATATTCGCGTCGAACACCTCGGCCGTCACCTGGCCGCCACCGGCCAGCTCGGCCCAGTACCCCGCATTCGCGGCGGCCGCGACGATGCCTGGATCCACCGTCGTCGGCGTCATTCCCGCAAGAAGAACGGGGGGCTTCCCTGTCAGCTCGGTGAAACGGGTCACCAGGTTCCGGCTTCCACGGCGTCCGCGAACGCGCGGAAGGAACCGGCTCCAATCCTGAAGACGATCAGGATCGGTCACGCGCGTCGACAATCCCTCCCTCACGGATGAATCGGAGGCGTCGGCCACTCCGACACCCGTCCCCTGCGCCACCGCGGAGACGATACGCCCCACGGCATGCCCTGGACCCATGTCAACGATCCACAACGGATCATCCTCCACGGAGGACCGTTCGAGCATCGACCTCATCTCGCCCGCCCAATCCACATGCTCGACAAGAACCCTCGCGGCCAGCGAGCGGGCGACGTCACCGTCCAGACCGCACCGCTCGGCCCAGCGCCGCACCTCGTCGACGGCAGGTTTCATCAACGGCGAATGGAAGGGGACGCTCACATCGAGATACTCGAGAACTGGATCGAACAGGGAACCACCGCGCTTCCCCTCCTTGCGCTGCGCGGCCTCACGGTTCTTCTCCGCAGCGGCGGCCGCGGCGACGGCCATCAGATCCTGGGGGTATCCGGACAGCACGACGCGGTCGACGTCATTGACGACGGCCACCTCGACGGGACCGCGCGGATCGGGGATGCGATCGATCAGAGCCGTCGCCTGCGCTGGGGTCATCCCGGTCACCGACAACATGGGAGTGGCCTCGCCCATCACATGGATGCCCTGGATCCGCGCGCATCTGGTCGCCGCGGCACCGATAAGCCGGGCGATCATCATGGTGCCGACTATGGTTCTGCGGGCGGCGTCCACCGACCCGGCGCCGAGAACCGCCTCGACCATCCTGACGGCGAGGACTCCCTGCGAATGACCCATCACGGCCTTGGGGCGTGAGTCGAGGCCGTATCCCAGCTGGATGAGATCCACAAAGGCGCCGTACTGGGCCAAAGCGATTCCCGGCACGCTGACGGCGGCGTCCGATACGGCCGATGGCCCATCCACGCCATCGACGTCACCATCATTCGGGTCGTCGCCACTCATGTCGTGGATGTCATGGATGTCGCGAATGTCATGGATCAGCGACACGGGACGGCCCACCGCCTTCATGAGATCGGCGCTGACCGGCCCCAGCTCCGTCTCGACGTCATCCATCAGGGAGACCAGCGACTCCTCCAGCACCGGGTCCCCCCGAAGCTCGGACAGCGAGGACCTCCACGGCGTGGACTGACCTGCGAAGACAAGGGCATGCGGGCGGCCGGATAGACCGGACAGGAATGATGTGGTCATGATTGTATTGGTCCTTCTGCTGATATGCGACGACCGGCTCCGGCAGAGGCCCTGGGGCCAGCGGACACGAACCGGCGATGCCGCGGAACGAACGACAACGGTTGGATGGAAACAACGGATTGAATCGGGAAACGGGTCGAATCGGAAAACGGTGGATGAGGAAACGGGTCGGATAAGGGAAACACGGTGGATGAGGGCAACGGCTTAATCGGGAAACGGACGGGTCCGAATCCCGACCGGCCGGTCAGCGGTCACAGAGGCGGATTGCCGTGATGCCGTGGTCCATGAACGGCCCTCCTCTTGGATTCCAGGGCGGACAACGAGGAGACGAGGACGTCACGGGTCTGCGCGGGATCGATCATCGCGTCTATCTGTCCCGTCTCCAGAGCCAGGTTCGCGTTGACCACACGGTTCTCGTAGTCGTCCACCAACGTCCGGCGAAGAGCCTCGACGTCCCCCCCCGCCTTCGCGCGCCGTGATGAGGTCGCGCCGATGGATGATGTCGACCGCCCCCTTCGCGCCCAGAACGGCGATGCGGCTGGTGGGCCAGGCGAACACCTCGTCCGCGCCGATGGACCGCGATCCCATGACGATGTACGCGCCTCCGAACGCCTTGCGCAGCACCACCGTCACCAGAGGAACCTGCGCCTCGGCATAGGCGTAGATCACCTTGGCTCCGCGACGGATGATGCCGGCCCTCTCCTGATCGGAGCCGGGACGGTAACCCGGGGTGTCCACCAGAGTGACGACGGGAAGGTTGAAGGCGTCGCACAGTCTGACGAACCGTGCGATCTTCTCGGACGACTCGACGTCAAGCACACCGCCCATCACGGACGGCTGGTTGGCCACGATTCCGACGCTGCGGCCATCGATGCACGCGAACCCGGTCAGGGCGCTTCCCGCATACATCTCATGCACCTGGACGAACTCCCCGTAATCGACGATGAGACCGATGACCTCGCGCATGTCGTACGGCTCACGATCACGCTCGGGAACGATGGAGGACAGCGCGTCGGCGGTTCTTCTGTCGGCGCGGGTGGCCACATAGTCGTAGCGCGGCGCCTGCTCCATGCAGTTGGAGGGGAGATACGACAGGACGACCCTCGCATAGTCGATGGCGTCGGTCTCGTCCTGCGCGAGATAGTGGGCCACGCCCGACACCGTTCCATGCAGCAGGCCGCCGCCGAGCTCATCCATGCCGATGGTCTCCCCCGTGGCCTCACGGACGACGTCAGGGCCGGTGACGAACATATGCGAGTTCTCGCGCGTCATGATGATCAGATCCGTCAACGCCGGGCAATACACCGCCCCGCCGGCGCAGGGACCAAGGATGATCGATATCTGGGGAACGGTTCCGCTGGCCCGACAGGTCGCGCGGAATATGCCGCCGTATCGGGAGAGAGCGGCCACGCCCTCCTGGATCCTCGCCCCTCCCGAGTCGAGGAGGGCGACGATGGGAGCGCCGATCCGCATCGCCTCGTCCATCAGCCGCAGGATCTTGTCGCCTTCCACGGCGCCGAGCGTTCCTCCCCGTATGGAGAAATCCTGGGCATAGGCGGCGACGGTGCGTCCCCGCACCTGCCCCATACCCGTCACGACCGCGCAGCCGGACCGATCGTTGTTGATGTCCGCTCCGATGAAGCGTCCGGTCTCTCGGAAGCTCCCCGGATCGAACAGCAGATCAAGACGCTCGCGCGCGGTTTTCTTCCCCTTGGCGTGCTGTTTGGCGCACGCGCGGTTTTCGCCCGCCCTCGCCAGATCGGCGGCCCGCGAAATCGCCGGCCGGAGCGGCTGACGATCCGCTTCCGCCGGCGATGGGGCGCCAGCCCGACCCACGGCGCCGTCGGTTCGTTCCCTCATCGATATGCTCATTGCTGCTCCTTGTCCTCACCGGTTGCCGCGGAATCCCGTCGCACGCGGCGAGGGGACGGGGACGACGCGCGTTCGGTGGTCCGCCGCTCCCGCGCGGACCGCTCCCCACCGTCCATGACCACCAGAACGTCGCCGGGCTCGACGCTGATTCCCACATCGACTTTGACCGAGACGACCACGCCCTTCTCCGGCGCGTAGATGTAGTTCTCCATCTTCATGGACTCGACCACGATCAGAAGATCGCCCTGATCGACCTCATCACCCACCTGCGCCATAATTCTGGTCACCACGGCCCTCATGGGCGAGGCTATGACGCCGGGGGTCTCCTGAGGACGCCTGGCGGGCCCCGCGACCGAAACTCCCTGTCCTCCTCGAAGTGGCTGGATGCGTCGGGCGGTGGGACGCGTGACCGGCGATCCCAGGACATGGCCGACGACATCGCCGGGAATGGTGATCGTGGTCCGACGCCCATTGATCTCCACGACGAAGGACTCATCCTCGCAACGGTCGCGACCCGCCGTCGCATGGGCATCGGGCGCATGGGCATCGGGGTTGAGGGAGGCCGGCTGCCCCGCGGCCGCGGCCGCGGGCGGATGGTTCAGGTAGGTGTCCTCCAGCCATGTGGCCGAGATTCCCAGACATCCCGAGGCAGCGGCAAACGCCGGATCCTCCAGGATCCGCCGATACAGCGGAATCGGCGTGGCCACGCCGTCGACTCTTATCTCGTCGAGGGCCCGCAGGGCGCGGGCGATGGCGCATTCCCTGTTCTGGGCGGTGATGATGAGCTTGCCCATCAGCGAATCGAATGCCGGCGACACCACATCGCCGACCTCCACCCCCGAATCCACGCGTATGCCGGGGCCGGACGGCCATTCCAGCCTGTCGATCGTCCCCGACACGGGAGTGAGGTTCGTGGCAGGATCCTCGCAGGTGATGCGCAGTTCGATGCTGTGCCCCCGCGACCGTCCCGGGTGCGACGCCGCTCCGCCGCCGGCTATGATGATCTGCTCACGCACAAGATCGATCCCGCACACCTCCTCGCTGACCGTGTGCTCGACCTGCAGCCGAGGATTCACCTCCAGGAACCGCACCCCGCCATGCGGATCCATCATGAACTCACAGGTTCCCAGACCCACGTAATCCACGGCGTCGAACAGCGCATGCGAATAACGCCCCAGGGCGTCCTCCACGCCATCGGGAAGAAACGGGGCGGGCGCCTCCTCGATCAGTTTCTGATGCCGCCGCTGGACCGTGCAGTCGCGGGTGGAGTAGACCACGAATCCACCCCGCGAATCCCTGGCGCACTGCGTCTCCACATGCCGGGACGATCCGATGAACTCCTCGGCGAAGTACGAGGAAAGGTCGCCCCCCTGAACGGCGTCGTGGGAGAGGAAGAACGTCCGTAGCGCGTCATCGTCCTCCACCACGCAGATTCCGCGTCCGCCACCGCCATCCATGCGTTTGAGGACCAGCGGGTACCCCTGCTCTCCGGCAAACGACAGCAGCTCGTCCAGACCGTGGACGGGGTGGTCGATTCCGGCCGAAACGGGGACCTTCGCCGCGGACGCCGTGCGCCGGGCCAGAACCTTGTCGCCCAGCCTTTCCAGAGCCTCGGGAGATGGGCCGATCCAGACCACGCCCGCGGCGATGACGCGGCGGGCGAACGAGGGGGATTCGGACAGGAAGCCGTAGCCGGGATGAACGGCCCGGGCTCCGGACCGTGCGATGACCTCCATAAGGCCGTCCTCGTTGAGATAGGTGTCCCGGTAGCTGTCGCCGGGCACCAGATACGCATCGTCGGCCATCGCCACATAAGGGGCGTCCCGATCCTGCTGCGCATACACCGCGATGGTTCGAATCCCCATTTCCCTGGCCGTTCGGATGACGCGCAGGGCGATCTCCCCGCGATTGGCCACAAGAAGAGAGGTGATGGAATTGGGCATACGGCAGACCGTATTATGGCGGCGCCGCGCATGGTCCTCAGGAATCGCACAAGAAACACCATCGACTTTGGAGGTTTCCTCAAACGAAACCGTTACATGGCACCATCATCTCCGATGGCGGACGCCGCAGGCATACACCGGATCGGCTCCATCACGGAGAAAAGGGCCCTGAACCGTGGGTGATGCCGTCCGACTGTGGGTTTCGACAAAGAGCCGCGCGGCGCATCCGCCTACGATATGCCGCGACAGTTCGCCGATTATCAAAGGAGACACCATGCATGAGATTCTGACACGCATCCCCGCAACCGCACGCCCCCTGAGCCGCGCGATCATGCGGTCCGTCCTGTTCGCCGTCCTTCTGATGGCCGCGGCCTCCGCCGGCGAGATACCCCTCCCGGGCACGCCCGTTCCCATCACGGTTCAGACCCTCGTCGTGATGCTCACGGGCCTCATGCTGCCATGGCACGAGGCCGCGGCCAGCGTGGTCCTGTATCTCGGAGCCGGCGCGGCCGGACTGCCGGTTTTCGCGGGAGGCGGTTCGATCGGATCGTTCATGGGGCCATCCGCGGGATTCCTCATCGGGTTCCTTCCCGCCGTGATCGTCACCGCTCTTGTCGCCACACCGCTGCGCGAACGCACCCAAGCCATACGCACTCCGCTGATGAGATGGATGGCCGCTCTGACCGCCAATCTTGCGGCGGCCCTCATCGGATGCGTCGGCGTTCTCTACATCCTGGGAATCGCCCTGCAAAGCGCGGTGACGGCCGTGCCGCTGTCCGTCGTGGCCGCCTCGAGCGCATCGTTCATCGCCGTGGACATGCTCAAGGCGACCGTGGCCTGCATCACCGTCACGGGACTGCATGCGGGAATGTCCGCAGGCCGGGCATCGCGCGGCACCACCCACGCCACGACCGGCGTTCCGGATGACGCCGCCCTTAACGACGACGTCCGTAACGACGCCGTCCGGAAAGACCCCAGCCACGACGCCGTCAGGTGACCGTTCGGCGCCGCACGCCGCCATCCCGCCCGGCTATGGACTCCCGTCCCACCTGTTCCCCTCATCCCGTCTATCCCGCCAGGATGCCGACATCCCCCGTGCTCACGATATGGAGGACGCCGGCATCATCGCGTATCCTCAACGACGCGTCATCCTCCACACCAACGGCGACGCCGACGATCGACCCGCCACCGACGATCCGCGCCCTGACGCGGCGTCCCAGCGTCCAGCACCGGTCGCCCATGTCCCTGCGCGCACGTGCCGCGGCCTCCACCGGGGAGTCCAGGAACTCCGCCATCCGCGCCCGCAGCCGACGGGTCAGCGCCGCCACCATCATGTCGCGCAGCTTATCGTCATCGGGCAGCGGAGACCTGTGCGCCAGCAGCGACGTCGACCCCTCGACGGACAGATCGGATTCGGGAATCGCCAGGTTCATCCCCACACCGACCACCACCGCGCACACCGGGTCACCCGGTGAGACGATCTGGACGAGGATGCCCCCCAGTTTGAGCCCGTCGCAGAAGATGTCATTCGGCCATTTCACCGCCATGTCGCATGGCTTATGCGTCGGGCGCGCCCCACAGTCCCGGACCACGTCAGCCGTGGCGTCGAGGGCTGCCAATCCCGCCGCAAGGGGAATCCATCCGTTCACCGATGCGTCCGAGACCACGCTCCACGGCATGGATCCGACGAACGATGCCATCAGGGACTTGCCGGGATGCTCCACCCAGCGACGACCCAGACGCCCATGTCCCCGACTCTGGGAATCAGCGACGATCACCAGATCGGGAAAACGGGGTCGTATGGTCGAGACGCCTCCCGCCGCCGACGGTATCGATCCCGCAGGACCCGATCCCGCAGACTCCGACCCTACAGGTTCCGGTCCTACAGACCCCAGCAGCCTCTCCGCGACGCTGTTCGTCGAGTCCGTACGCTCGAACAGCATCGCGTCCACGCCCAGACCGCACGTCACTGGCAGACGACGAGACGCCAGCACCCGGGCCCCAATGACATCGTCACCATCATCGGCGGCGGATCCGGCATACGACTCGGACGCCACCGCCGGCACGGCCACCGGGGTCGCCGACCCGTCCGACGGCCCTTCCTTCCCCCTGACATGCATCATGCCGACCACACTACTCGCGTGGTCCTTCCGCGTCAGCGTCCGTGGGGCACAAGTACAATGCCATGCCATGACCTCTGTCTCACATGACCCCCATCCGATGGCGTCCCCATCAGAGGTCGTCCCGACGAGAACGGCCGGCATCGGGTCCGTTCTCACCTGGACCGTGGCCGTGCTGGCATGTCTGTGGCTCGCCCTGTGCACCGCGGTCGGCCCCCTGTACTGGAAGGATTCCTCGATCGCCCGGTTCTCCTGGCTCAACGGGTTCTATGGTGTGGTCTCCTTCGCCATATATCTGGGAATCGTCATGCTTCTGGTCCGGCATGGGCGTGGTGCGGGACGTTCACGCCGCCGGCGCCACGACACGGATGCCGCTCCGTCGGGGGTCCGCAGGCTCGCCGTCCGCATCGCGACACGCACCGCCGGATGGCGTCGAGTGCTGTCCCGCGCCGTGATCCACGGGTCCGACGCCGGATGGAAGATCATGCTCGTTCTTCTGATCGGATGGATGTGGATTCCCCTGACTTTGGTATCGGCCTTCGGCGCGGACGTCTTCTCGCAGTTCAAGGAGTTCAGCTGGGCCTGGAACCAATGGACGGGCGTCCAGCAGCCGTATATCGGCTTCTTCTCGTTCGTCCCGATGGACATCTATCCCACCGCGCACTATCTGTGGCCCGCCCACGCGACGTATCTCACGGATCAGCACAACATCGTTCTCACCGTCCTCTACGGGGCGACGGGAACCGTGTCCCGTTTCCTCACCGGCGGAAACGACTGGGGACTGGCCGCACTGTCTCTGGCCCAGTTGGTGTTCGCCGCCTTCTGCTGCGCGTCGACCGCCAACAGATTCCTCAACTCCCCATGGCTTGGGCGGCGCCACGCATGGGGAGCCGAAACGCGCCACCCCGGCCGGCCGGAACGCGGACCCGCCACGTCCCCCGTCGACTTCTCCCGACCGGAGCGGGGAATGTCGTTCCGTCCCACCACGGCGATTCGCGTCTGGACGCGGACGATCCCTCGCACGCCGTCGCCGGATTTCGCGGGGTCGGGAATGCGCGTCCTTCTTCTCGTCTTCTTTCTGACGTGCCCATTGGTGGTTTTCAGCACGATATCGCTGACCAAATCCCCGGTCTTCGCCTTCGCCTTCGTCTGGTGGTTCGGCATCGGCTACGAGATGCGCAGGACGGCGTTCTCCCCGCACGATGAGCACGCCACGCGCGACGCCGCCAGCCGCGGCGGCCACCCCCGTTCCATGCGACGCTCCTCTCTTGTGGGGTTGGCGGTCTCCGGCGTGGTGATGCTTATCAGCGCGAAGTACGCGTGGTACATCATCCTGATCACCGCGGTCACCGTTGTGCTGTCCGACCGTCGGCGATGGCGTGCGATTCTCGTTTCCATGGTCCTTCCCGCACTGCTGGTCCATGGCGGCATCGCCCTGCTGATATCCCAAGGGCTGATCATCAACGGCGACCCGATCGAAAGCCGGGGGGTGCAGCTGCAGCAGATCGCACGGATCGCCCAACGCAACCCGGACGCGATTCCGCAGAAGGCCCGGACGGAGATGGCCCCGATCTTCAACCTCGACCAGATGGCCGAGGCCTATACCCCCTATGATGCCGATCCGGTCAAATCCTCGGGCATCCAGTCCAAGAAGGTGAGCTATCGCTGGCGTTCCGTCACGCGCGACGACCTCTCCCGCTTCAATGACGCCTGGCTGCGGATCGTCCTCAGCGATCCGGTGACCGCGATCGACGCCTTCCTCGCAAAAAGCTTCGGATACTTCAACGTGTGCGACCATCCCTATGTCGCCATGGACTATTACGTCGACAACGACTACGTGCGCAACTCCACGGACTGGATCGGCCACTGGAACTCCGCGGGCCGCTCCTCCATCGTCGGATTCGCGCGCCAGTGGAGCGACATACCGGTGCTTGGGTGGGTGACTCACGGCAATCTCTACGTCACTCTCACGCTGCTCGTCGGAGCCGCGGAGGTCGTGCTGAGACGCTGGAGGTCCCTGGCCTGGCATATCCCCCTTCTTGCCCTCATGGGGGTGATGATCATGGCGCCCGCGAACGACTTCGAGAGGCATATGCTGCCTGTGGTCTTCGTCGCCCTCTTCCTGGCGTTGCAGTTCCACCGCGAGTCGCGTGGCTCCGGAACGGCCGCCATCGAACGACGACACGCGAAGGAGCGGTGATGGGCATGTCCGGACATGGCGATTTTCTCGATCTGGTGAGCCGTCTTACGATTCGGCACAGGCGCCCGACGACCGATGACGCGGTTCCCGAGGACCGTCTGCATTCCATCGTTTTCGAATGCCTTGCCGATGGAATCGCCGATGATCGCGTGGTATCCCTCATGCATGTGATGGGATGGCATGACGAGGACGCCTGCATGGCCGTCGCCGGCCATTCCCATGACGATCACGATGACGCGGGGGAGGATGGCCTTCTCGAGTTCATGAGACCGCACGGCGTGGGCCTCGTGCTCAGCGGGACGCGCTCAGGCTGGACGATTATCGTGGCGGCGGCCCGTGAGGCGCAGACGGTGGAGGATGGGATCCAGGCGGCCGCATCCCTGTTCGACGAGGATTCGCCGGTATGCCTGGGCGATATGGGCCGTTCCGCGCAGGGCGCGTCCTCGTCGATCCGAGGGGTGCTCTCCGCTCTGCGCACGATCCCCGCCGTCCCCGACCTCCCGCGGGTGATGAGGTCAAGCGACGTTCTTCCCGAACGGGCCCTTCTGGGCGACGCGGACGCGCGACGCCAGCTCTACGACGCCGTCTATTCGGCGCTATGCGAGGGAGGTCCGCTCAACCCGAACCTCCCCACGGTGGACGCGTTCCTCCGGTTGGGGGGATCGTTGGACGCCACCGCCCGTCAGCTGAAGGTGCATCCGAACACCGTGCGCTACCGCCTCAAACGCATCGCCGAAACAACCGGATGGGACGCGACCGATCCCCGGGAGGCCTATGTTCTGCGCACCGCGCTGGCCATCGGGCGAATCGGAGACGCCGCGCTGCGCGACTCATAGCGGTGCGAGGCCAGCGGGATCAGCGCGGATCAGCAGGATCGGATCGTGCCTGACCGGGCCACGCAAAAGACGACCACGGAAAAGACGACGCCCCCGGAGGAATCCCGCCGACCATGGCATGACTGTCATGACGACGAGGATTCCTTCGGGAGCGTGGACTGCGATCCGGTGGACTGCGATTCGAATGCGCGGATCAGGCCAGCGCGGCCGGATCGAGCGGGATTCCGGGGCCCATCGTGGAGGTGAGAGTCGCCTTAGAAACGTAGCGGCCCTTCACCGTCGCGGGCTTGAGACGCTTGATCTCGTCTGCCACGGCCTTGAAGTTCTCGTCAAGCGCGCTCTCGTCGAACGAGAGCTTGCCGATGAGGAAGGAGAGGTTGCCGTGCTTGTCGACGCGGAACTCGATCTTGCCGCCCTTGATGTCCTTGACGGCCTTGGTGACGTCCATCGTGACGGTTCCGGTCTTGGGATTCGGCATCAGACCACGCGGTCCGAGCACGCGTCCCAGACGACCGACCTTGCCCATCATGTCCGGAGTGGCCACCACGGCGTCGAAGTCGAGGAAACCATCCTGAACCTTCGCGACGAGATCGTCATCACCGACGATGTCGGCACCGGCCTCGGTGGCTTCGGTGGCCTTGGGGCCACGGGCGAAGACGAGGACCTTGGCGGTTTTGCCGGTTCCGTGGGGAAGATTCACCACGCCGCGCACAAGCTGATCGGCTTTGCGGGGATCGACGCCCAGCCGGTACACGGCCTCGACCGTCTCATCGAAACCACGCTTGGGCATGCTCTTGAGCAGGGCAATCGCCTCGGGAGCGGTGTAGAGGTTGGTGCTATCGACCTTCTCGGCCGCCTCACGGTACTTCTTCGAATGCTGCTTGGCCATCTGTCCTTCTCCTCTCAGTCCGTGACCGTGATGCCCATCGAACGGGCGGTGCCCGCGATGATCTTCATTCCGGCCTCGACGTCACGGGCGGAAAGATCCGGCATCTTGATTTCCGCGATCTCGCGGACCTGCGCCTTGGTGACCGAACCGACCTTGTGCGTCAGCGGGTTCTCGGTGCCCTTGTCGATACCGGCGGCCTTGAGAAGCAGAGCCGCGGCCGGCGGGGTCTTGAGGATGAAGGTGAACGAGCGATCCTCGAAAACCGTGATCTCCACGGGGACGATCTGGCCCATCTTGTCCTGCGTGGCCGCGTTGTATGCCTTGCAGAACTCCATGATGTTCACGCCATGCGAGCCCAGCGCAGGACCCAGCGGCGGCGCCGGGTTGGCCTTGCCCGCCTGGATCTCGAGCTTGATCAGCGCTGAGACTTTCTTCTTGGGAGCCATACTATGGTTCTTCTTTCTATCAGCGGTGCGAACGGTTCCTGCATCGGGCCGGATGAACCGGTCCGGACATGGACCCTCCCGCAACGGATGTTACCGTGCCGGTGTCCTGATGATCACCATGGACACAAGCTTCACCACTATGCACCATGGAGCGGACAAAATGGAATTCCCGCAAAACGCCGAAGACAACGCGAGGGACGGCCCCTCCCCGCGGAGAAGAGGAACCGTCCCTTGCCGAAAAGCCGGGACTCCGTCCGATCAGGACAGCTTCTCGACCTGATTGAAACCAAGCTCGACCGGGGTGTCGCGCCCGAAGATGGACACAAGAACCGTGAGCTTCTGCGTGGCAGGCTCGATGTCGGACACCACCGCCGGCATCGTCTCGAACGGCCCATCCGTCACGGTGACCTGATCTCCGACCGCGTAGGACACCTCGACCTTGCGCTCCTTGGCGGCGGCGGGCTTGTCGCCGGCGGCGTGCAGGGCCTCGGCCGCGATCATCGGAGCCATCATGGCCACGACCTCCTTATTGCTCAAGGCGGCGGGCTCGCGCGACGGACCGACGAAACCGGTAACGCCCTCGGTGTCCCTGACGATGCGACGGGCCTCCTCATCGGGGTTCATCCGGATGAGGACATAACCGGGGACGCGCACGCGGACAACGACCTTGCGTCCCTTCTCGGTATGCTGCTCCACCTCCTCCATGGGCACCTCGACCTGGAAGATGTTGTCCTCCATGCCGTAGTTCTGCACACGGGACTCGATATTGGCCTTCACGCGCTTCTCGTATCCCGAATACGTGTGGAGCACATACCAATGACCGGGAAGCGTCCGGAGGTTGCTTGTGAACTCCTCGACGGCCTTGGAACCCGCATCCATGGGCTGCTGAGACTCCTGAGCGCCCTCCTCCTGAACCTCGGCGGCATCCGCCTCGGCCGGCGAGGCCACCTCCGCCGTCACATCGGCATCGGTCTGCGCGGGATTGAGTTCTTCAGACATTCACACACCTTCGATTCGTCGTATCAGCCAAACACCCAGAGGACAAGCTTGCCCAGACCGAAATCCATCCCCGTGACCAGAGCCATAAGCAGCAGAACGAAGACGAACACCGCGAAGGACCACGCCAGAAGCTCCTTGCCCGTGGGGGTCACCACTTTGAGAAGCTCGTCGATGGTCTGCCTGATGAACCGGCCGATGCGCATGAACACATTGGGCTTGGGAGCCTTGACGGCCTTATCCGCATTCTTGGCATTTGCCTTCGCCATTAGTCATCCCTCACTCGGCTGGTCACTCTCACTATCCTTTGCAGGGACGGCGGGACTCGAACCCACAACCTACGGTTTTGGAGACCGTTGCGCTACCAATTGCGCCACATCCCTAAGGCCACAGTCCCATCCGCGCACGGCGCGCGCAAACAAAACCGCCAAGGAGCCATACTAGCGGGTGGGCCCGATTTCGTCCAATCACCGTATGCTGCGCAGCCCGGACGCCATGCGGAATCGCGGGACACACCCATGGCATGACGGCTCGCTGCGACATGACGGCCTGCTATGGCACGGCTCGCTGCGACCGTCCCTGACCGTCCCTGACCGATCGTGACCGATCGTGACCGATCGTGACGGGGAACGACGGTCATCGGGCCCATTCGGCGAACCGCCTCATCCCCTCCTTGAGGTCATCGTCGGACAGCGCATACGAGAACCGCAGGTACCCCGGGGCCCCGAACGCCTCCCCGGGAACGGCCGCGATATGGGCCTCCTGAAGGAGCAGCGACGCCAGCATGGACGAGGACTGCGCCACCGCGTGGTGGGGTCCCAGCTCATGCCCGAGCAGCCCCGTCACGTCGGCGAAGGCGTAGAAGGCGCCCGTGGGCGTCGGACAGACCACGCCGGGGATGGAGTTCAACGCCCTCACGATCGTCCGACGACGACGGTCGAAGGCCTCGCGCATGGCGGCCACCGCGTCCAGGGATCCGCCCACCGCCGCCAGAGCGGCCCGCTGGGAGACGTTCGACACATTGGACGTCAGATGGCTTTGCAGCTTCACCGCCGCCGCGCGTATGGGCTCGGGCGCGACCATCCAGCCCACGCGCCACCCCGTCATCGCGTAGGTCTTCGCGACCCCGTTGAGAACGACCAGCTGCTCGCGGACCTCGGGAACGCTCTCCCCGATATAGGCGGTATGCGCGCCGTCATAGTTCAGATGCTCATAGATCTCGTCCGATATCACCCAGATGCGGTGCTCCACGGCCCAACGCCCTATGGCCTCGATGGTGTCCGCGCTCCACACGGCGCCTGTCGGGTTCGACGGGGAATTGACGATAACCGCCGTGGTCCGAGCCGTCCGGGCGGCCTCCAGATCCTCGATGCGAGGCTCGAACCCCCTGTCGGCTCCGGAGAAGACGGGAACGGGGACGCCGCCGGCCAGACGGACGGCCTCGGGATAACTCGTCCAATAGGGTGCGGGAATGATGACCTCGTCGCCATCGTTGAGAAGCACCTGAAAGGTTTCGTACACCGCCTGCTTGCCGCCATTGGTGACGACGACCTGCGCGGGATCCACCCGATATCCCGAATCCCTCAGCGTCTTGGCGGCTATCGCCTCGCGCAGCTCCGGCAGCCCCGGCGTGGGCGTATAGCGGTGGTTGCGGGGATCGCGGCAGGCACGCACCGCGGCCTCGACCACATAATCAGGCGTCGGGAAGTTCGGCTCGCCCGCGCCGAATCCGATGACGTCGACGCCGTTGGCCTTCATGGCCTTGGCTTCGGAATCCACTGCCAATGTGGCGCTTGGCGCCACCGAATCGATGCGATCGCTTACTGCGCGCCAATCAGACCCAGTCATGTGCCCAACTGTATAACCGAGTCAGGAAATTCACACGCCGTCGACCGCCGTCCTCCGGGCCCCGTCGGAGGGCCTGCCCACCACAAGGACGAGATCGTCGCGATGGACCACGGGATGAACGTATTCCGGCCCCAGTTCACGCCTCAACTCCCCCGTTTTGCGACCCGCCATACGAGGGATCTCCTCGGAGTCGAACCCCGACAGCCCCTTGGCCACATGCATGCCGTTCTCATCGTCGATCCACACGGGGTCACCCGCGGAGA
Organism: Bifidobacterium minimum; assembly: GCF_000741645.1. Classification (GTDB taxonomy): domain Bacteria; phylum Actinomycetota; class Actinomycetes; order Actinomycetales; family Bifidobacteriaceae; genus Bifidobacterium; species Bifidobacterium minimum. Next base: position 54,879 of record NZ_JGZD01000009.1, on the reverse strand, counting down.
AATCCCCCGACGCCCCCACGACCCCGGCGGACAGAAGACTGGCGCGACCGGACGCCACGGCGTGGGCCGCCCCCGCGTCGGCGACGACGATGCCCCGGGGCTCCGCGGCGAATCCGATCCACAGGCGGCGCGACGAGCCCCGGTGCCTGATCGGAGCGACGACGGTCCCGACGGGATCCCCCATCAACGCCGGGCCGGCGTCCTCCGCCGAGGCCAGAACCGTGGGGATTCCCGACGCGGCGGCGATGCGAGCGGCCTCGAGCTTGGTGACCATCCCCCCGGTTCCCACGCCCGATTCGCTCCCCCCCACGTCGACGGTCCGAAGAACGCTCGCGATGTCCGGAACGTAGCCGATCCGTCTCGCGTCGGGATCCGACGGCGGGGCGGTGTAGAGCCCATCCACGTCGGTCAGCAGGACGAGCGCGTCGGCACGGACGATGTTGGCCACCAGCGCCGAGAGATGGTCGTTGTCTCCGAAGCGGATCTCGTTGCTCGCCAGAGCGTCGTTCTCGTTGACGATGGGCACGACGCCCAGGTCGAGCATCCGCGACAGGGTCCGCTGCGCGTTGCGGTACTGCGAGGCCTGGATGGTGTTCTGCGCCGTGAGAAGTATCTGTCCCACGCGTATCGAATAACGGGCGAACGCCGTCTCGTAGTGCGCCATCAGCAGCCCCTGGCCGACCGACGCGGTCGCCTGCTGCGTCACGACGTCACGGGGACGCGAGGGGAATCCCAGAAGTCCGAATCCCGCGGCGATGGCGCCCGATGAGACGACCACGATGCGCGCGCCGGACATCCGGGCGTGGGCGATGGAGCCGACAAGACGTTCGAGTCGTCGCGCATCGAGGTGCCCCGAAGCGCCGGTGAGGGAACTGGAGCCGATTTTGACCACGATGGTGCGGGCCTGCGCGACCCAGGAGCGCACCTCATCCTCCTGCGGCGACGTCACTGGTCGCCGTCCCCTCCACGTCCGACGATGGCCTTCTCGTCATGGGGATCGTCGTCCACGCTGGGGTCGGACCAATGGCCGGCCTTGCGCTCCTTCATCATGGCCTCGCGCACGGCCGTCTTCGCGTCCATCATCTGATGGTATTCGCGGCGTCGCTCGGCGTTCGTGCGGCGATGGGAACGGGTCTCGGTCTCCTCAAGCCGCAGGTCGCGGCCGCGACTGCCCAGCTGCGCGCCGTCAAGCATCTCGGCCCCCGCCGCGATGGTCGGATCCCAGTCGAAGGCCACCTGACGGTCCCCCGTGCCGATGCGGACCTCATCGCCGGGTTTGGCCCCATGCCTGCGAAGCTCATCCTCAACCCCGAGTTTGGCCAGACGATCCGCGAGATATCCGACCGCCTCGTCGTTGTCGAAATTGGTCTGCAGAACCCATCGCTCGGGCTTCTCGCCAGTGACCGCGAACCAGTAGTCGTCAGCGCCGCCCTTGCGGCTCACCTCGAACCGCCCCTGCTCGCGACGGCCTTCGCGGGCGCGACGCGGAGTCTCGTCGAGGGGACGGAGGATCACACGCTCATCCTCATCCTGCGACCGCTCGCGCAGCTCGACCTCGCGGCGCATCTCGTCCACCAACGAGGACAGCGCGAATCCCAACTCCCTCAGACCCTCGTGCGATGCCGTGGAAACCATGAACACGCGAAGCCCCCTCGCGGTGAATTCCGGCTTGACCATCTCGGCCAGATCGCGGGCTTCGGGAACGTCGATCTTGTTGAGGATGACGACCCTGGGTCGCTCGGGAATGGGAATGGCGCCCACCGGCAGCTCGAGACGGTCGGCGTACTGGGACAGTTCGCGCTCCAGCGCCTCATAGTCGGAGAGCGGATCACGGCCGGGCTCGATGGTCGCGCAGTCGATGACATGGGCGATGACCTCGGTGCGCTCTATATGCCGAAGGAACTCAAGACCAAGTCCCTTGCCCTGCGCGGCGCCGGGTATGAGGCCGGGGACGTCGGCGATGGTGAACCGCCCCTCGCCGGCGCTGACCACGCCCAGATTCGGAGTGAGCGTGGTGAAGGGATAGTCCGCGATCTTGGGCCGAGCCGCGCTCATGGCGGCGATAAGACTTGATTTGCCGGCCGACGGGAACCCGACCAACGCGACGTCGGCGATGGACTTCAGTTCGAGGATGATGTCGCGCTCCTCACCCGGCTCGCCCAGCAGTGCGAAGCCGGGGGCGCGACGGGTCTTGTTGGCCAGTGCGGCGTTCCCCAACCCCCCGACCCCTCCGGCGGCCACGACGTAGCGGTCGCCATCATGCTTCAGATCGGCCAGCTGCCGCCCATTGGCCCTGCGCTGACCCGGACGTCCGACGGCCTCGAAAAGCACGGTTCCCACGGGCACCGGCATGATGAGATCCTCCCCGCGCGACCCGTCCTTGGTGTCCCCCAGACCCATGGTCCCGCTGGGAGCCGTGCGATGCGGGATGAAACGGTAGTCCAGAAGGCTGTTCGTCCGCGAATCGGCGACGACGATCACGGATCCCCCGTCACCGCCGTTGCCGCCATTGGGACCGGCGAGCGGCTTGTACTTCTCACGGCGCACTCCGGCGGAGCCGTTGCCACCGTCACCGCCTTTGACATGGACCGTCACCCGATCAACGAAATCACTCATGCGACCACCTTACTTCCCCGAAGGAATCGATTCGCGGCTGGATGAAGACCATCGCCACGCACCCCACCATGCACCCCACCGCCCCGCGCCGCGTCCTCCACGCCACGTCGTCCACGCCACGATGACGACAAAGGCCGCGACGACAAAGGCCGCACCCACAAAAGGGATGCGGCCTTACAAGAAACTGCGCCGAATGTCAGTCGACGACGTCGACGACCTTGCGGTCACGACGGACGCCGAACTTCACGCTGCCGTCCTTGAGCGCGAACAGGGTGTGGTCCTTGCCGACGCCGACGTTCTGCCCGGGATGGACCTTGGTGCCGCGCTGACGCAGGATGATGTTGCCCGCCACGACGGCCTCGCCACCGAACTTCTTGACTCCCAGATACTGGGGCTGCGAATCGCGCCCGTTGCGCGAGCTGGAAGCGCCCTTCTTATGTGCCATGATGTGATCCTTTCGAAGCTACTCGTCGTGGATGGACGATCGAATCAGGCGATGGCCGTGATCTTCACAGCGGTCAACGGCTGACGATGCCCCTTGCGGCGCGCCACGCCCGTCTTGTTCTTGAATTTCTGGATGGAGATCTTCGGACCCTTGACCTCATCATCCACGACCTCGGCCTTGACCGAACGGTCGGCGAGATCCTTCGCCGACAGGGTCACCGTGGATCCGTCAACGACCAGCGCCGCCGGAAACTCCACGGAATCACCCTTCTTCGCCGCGAGACGGTTGACCAGGATGACGTCACCGACCTCGACCTTTTCCTGATGGCCACCGGCCTTCACAATCGCGTACATATCCCATTCCTTAGCTACTGGACAAGCATCTTATCCGGCACACTCGAGCCCGCGGCCAGACACCGACGTCCCACGTTACATCAACGTCCCTACAGACGTCAAGTCCCACCACGATGCGTGTCATCGCGACGGGACGACGGGGCATCGGGAGATCCCGACCGGTCGACCATCCGGGAACGCCGCCGCGCACGGCGACGACGTCCCGGCATCGGGACGATCAGTCCTTCCCGTCCCCTTCGCCGTCCGCGTCGTTCGCCGCAACGGCCGCGGCCGCGATCTGCGCGAGCTTCGCCTTGACGTCCGGCGACGACCCCTGCGGGGACGAGGATTCCACCCCATGCCCATGCTTGTTCGTCTTGACGAACGGATCGCCGCCCTTCAGTGCGTACGGATCGGAGAAATCGGACGAGACCGTCGGCTCGTCATGGAGTATGAACCCGCGCCCCTTGCATGTGGGGCACTCCTCGGAGAACGCCTCCACAAGCCCCTGGCCGATGCGCTTGCGCGTCATCTGGACCAGCCCCAGGGACGTGACCTCAGCCACCTGATGCTTGGTCCTGTCACGCGACAGGCATTCCAGCAGGCGACGCAGGACAAGGTCGCGATTGGCGGGCATCACCATATCGACATAGTCGATCATCACCATGCCGCCGATGTCGCGCAGACGCAGCTGACGCGCGATCTCCTCCGACGCCTCCAGATTGCATCGGGTGACGGTCTCCTCAAGGCTTTTCCCGCGGCCGATGAACCGTCCGGTGTTGACGTCGATCGTGGTCATCGCCTCCGTGCGGTCGATGACGATGGACCCGCCGGACGGCAGATACACCTGCCGCTCCATGCCCTTGCGCAGCTGGCTGTCGATCTGCCAGCGGTCGAAGACGTCCTTCCCGCCGTGGTCCTGGGGATCCCACAGCTCCACGCGATCGCACAGATCGGGGGCCATCGTGGACAGGTACTCGCTGATGCGGGCGTGCACGCCGGCGCCCTCAACGATCATCGATCTGAAATCGTCGTTGAAGATGTCGCGCACCACGCGGATGGCGACGTCCGGCTCGCCCTGCAGGAGCTTGGGATGCCTGCCGTGGAGGAACTCCTCGCGTTTGGCCTGGATCGAGTCCCATTGGGATTGCAGCGCGGCCAGATCCTTGGCGATGGCATCCTCGGACGCGCCCTCGGCCGCGGTTCTGATGATGACCCCGACGCTCTTGGGCGCGATCTTCGACACGATCGACTTGAGACGGGACCGCTCGGCGTCCGGCAGCTTGCGGCTGACGCCCGTCATTCCGCCGGAAGGCACAAGGACCAGGAACCTGCCCGCCAACGTGACCTGCGAGGTCAGTCGCGCGCCCTTGTGCCCGATGGGATCCTTGGTCACCTGGACGAGGACCGGATCCCCGGACCGGTACGCCAGCTCGATGCGGCGGGGCTGCCCCTCCAGACGGGTGGAGTCCCAGTTGACCTCCCCCGCGTAGAGCACGCCGTTGCGGGCCTGCCCGATGTCGACGAACGCTGCCTCCATGCTGGGGAGCACGTTCTGCACGCGCCCCAGATAGACGTTGCCCACCGTCGAGACCTCCTGGATGTCGGAGACGTAGTGCTCGACGAGGACGTTGTCCTCGATGACGGAGATCTGGGTGTGACGTCCCTTCTCCCGCACGACCATAAGTCTGTCGACGTTCTCACGACGGGACAGGAAATCCGCTTCGACGAGCTGGCTCTGGCGGCTGCGCTCACGCCGGTTGTCACGACGGCGCTGCTTCTTGGCCTCCAGACGGGTCGATCCCTCGATGTCGGTGATCTCGTCGATGTACTGCTGCTTGCGCGAACGTCTGGACTGCGGCTGCTCGTCGCCGGATTGTTCGGAATCATGCTTCCCCGAGCGACGACGCCGACGACGACGGGTGATCACGGTCCCCTCGTCGCCGTCCTCGGAGGCGTGCGAACCGCGCGCGGACCGTGCCGACGACGAATCCCCATCCTCCGAGTCGCGAGAGGACTGCGATGATTCCTGCTCGACGTCATCGTCATGGGTACGACGGGAACGACGCCGACGACGCGAACGGGTGGGGGCGGAATCATCCGACTCGTCGTCCTCGCCCCGATCCGGGGAGTCATGCGCGGTCGCGTCAATCGGCGCGTACACGATGTCGTCGTATTCCAGATCATCCTGAATGCGCTCGACCTCGGCGGCGGCACGACGCTCCTGCGCGTTCAGTCTGCGGGAACGACGGGAACGGACGCGATCCTCGTCGGCGTCCATTCCGTCATGCGCATCGTCATCGGTGATGCGCATGATCGTGGGCGCCTGCGGCACCACGCCATCGCGGGAATCCTCATCCTCGCGGTCGTCGCGCGGGGCGTCCTCATCCTCGCGCGCACGGCCACGCCGACGTGACGCGCGCCGGGATGTTTTGGTCTCGGATCGCGAATCCTCGTCAAGGCCCGCACGCGACCGGGAACGTCCCCGACCGCGACGGGGGGCCTCGACCTCCGGCTCCGCCTCGGCATCGGCATCGGCGCCGTCGAAGGGGGCGGCGGATTCGAACTCGGCGTCCGTGCCGCCATCATGGGGAAGAACGGGCTCACGGAAAAGCAGAGAGGTCATGGGCCGGGGAGACGAGGATGAACGGGCGGAGGGCTGTGCCGGCGCGGGGGCGTCGTCCTGCATGGCGTCCTGCGCGTCACCGGGCACGTGGGGCTCCTCGAATATGGGGGACGAATGCTCCTCGACCTTCAGGGCCACGTCCGCGTCGGCGGCGCCGGCCCCTCTGACGACACGACGTCCCGAGCGGCGGCGGCGGACGGGGGCGTTCCGAGGCGCGTCTGCGGCGTCCTGCTGCGGAGACGGCGACGCGGCCTCCGTCACGGCATGCACGGGCATAGACGATGATGACGGTGATTGCGATGATGGTGATATGGACTCGACGTCGTCGACGTCCTCATGGCGTTTTCTGGGCACGATGCTCCTCGCGAGACGCTGCAACCATCTCGCCTTGCTATGGCCTCGCCGCTGTCACGCCACGCTCTCACCGTGACCACGCCCTCGGCGCCCGTACGAGGCGACTGGAAAAGTCTTCAGCTGCACGATGACGGACACCAACGCTCGCGAACTACCGCGCGAGGGGATCGACATCATCGAATGCCTTGATGGCTTGCAGAGCCACCACCTCCCAGTATGACACACCACGTGACATACGCACTACCACCGCGCTGCCACCGCCCGGACGGCCGACACGGCATCACGCCGAATCCGACCCCAGCCACCGCCGAAGAATCGACTCCATCATGGTCAGATCGCCTACGGGAACCTGCTCGTCCTGCTTGTGGGCAAGCAGGGGACTGCCCGCGCCGAAGTTCACCGCGGGGATCCCCAGGGCAGAGAAGCGCGCGACATCGGTCCATCCCAGCTTCGCCACGGGAGGACGTCCCGTCGCCTCCATGACCAGGGAGACCAGATCGGCCGTCATCGGGGAGTCCATGCCGGGACGGGCCGCCGGAGACTCGTCACGCATCTCGATGCCGAACCCCTCGAACATCCCTCCACGCGCGAGATGCTCCCCATTGCCCAGACGGGCGTCCGTCCCCTCGCCCATCATGAGGGCCTTGGCCTCATCGATCGACTTGTCCGGCGCGAATCGGTAGTTCACATGGACCCTGCATTCGTCCGGGATCACGTTGGTCCCCTTGCCGCCCGAGATCAGGGTCGCGTTCACGCCCTCGCGATACGTGAGCCCCTCCACCGTGACGTCGACCGGCTCGTAGGAGGCAAGACGATCCAGCACCGGCGCCACGCCATGGATCGCGTTGCGTCCCATCCAGGCACGGGCCGAATGCGCCGCCACCCCGTGCGATACGACGTCGAACCGCATCGTCCCGTTGCATCCCCCCTCGATGGCGCAGCTGGTGGGTTCGCCGATGATGGCGAAGTCCCCCTCCAGCCACTGCGGATGGTTCCGCGCCACCCTGCCCAGACCGTTCAGTTCGGCGGCGACCTCCTCATGGTCATAGAACACGAAGGTCAGGTCGTGGCGGGGATCGCGCAGGGTTGCCGCCAGATGAAGGAGGACGGCGTCGGAGGCCTTCATATCCGTCGCCCCGCGGCCCCACATGACGCGCTGACCGGGCGCGAGGTCGGCCACATCCGCCCGGATGAGGCGATCGCCGGGCTCAAGCCATCGTGGCGGGAAATTGTCGATGATCGGAACCGTATCGAGATGTCCTGCGAGGATAACCCTCGTCGGACGGTTCAGGCGGGTCGACGCCACCACGGCGTCACCGTCGCGATGGACCTCCAGGGAGCCGAGACCGCGAAGGAACGACTCCACGGCGTCGGCGATCACCGTCTCCTCCCCGCTGACGGACCGGATCGCCATCACCTCGGCCAGAATGTCCTCCACGGTGGAATCCGCGCGCATGGTTCCCTCCCCCGGCGACGACCTCCCTGGCGCGACGCCTCCACGCCAGTGTGCCATCCACCCTCGATGGGATCGACGGCGATTCCCACACAGCGGACGGAGGACGGCGCGCGGCACCGGTCTCTGCCACGATGAACAATGATGAGCCGAGGAAAGGTGGGGGTCGCATGCCAGGTCTGCTCAGCGCCATGGAGGGCTTCTGCGTCATAGGCGTGGTAATCCTCGTGGGGTACATGGCCGCACGCATGCGCATCGGCGGACCCAGCGCGCAGATGGTCCTCAACAAGTTCAGCTTCTTCGTCTCGAGTCCGTGCCTGATGTTCGCCATCCTGTCCAAGGAGCCGATATTCGACATCTTCCATTCCTCGATCGTGGTCGCGTTCCTGTCGGCCGTGGCCGTGGGAGGGCTCTTTCTTCTGCTCAACCGTCTGCACTTCCATATGGACGCGGCGGACGCCACCATCGGCGCCCTGAACTCCCTGTATCTCAATTCGAACAACATCGGCCTGCCGATCGCCACCTACATATTGGGGAACCCCGCGTTGGTCGCGCCCATCCTCGTGATGCAGCAGGCGGTTTTCACTCCCATCGGACTCACCGTCCTCGACGTGACGACGCAGGGCACCGTCTCGGTCAGACGCATCCTCGCGCAGCCCCTTCATCAGCCCCTTCTCATCGGATCGCTCGCAGGCATCGCGGTATCGGCGATAAGCGCCCGGACGGGATGGTTCGTCATCCCCTCGTTCCTGTTCGATCCCATCGACATGATCGGCGACTCCGCGGTGCCGATGATCCTGATGGCGTTCGGAATGTCCCTCCACGGCAGCACGCCGATGAGGGAACGCAGCGACCGGACCGCGATCGTCACCGTGGCGGTGCTGAAGAACGTCGTCATGCCGATCGTGGCCTTCGCTCTGGCCTACGGCCTTATGGGATTCCGGGGTCCGACGCTCTACGCCTGCGTGGTGCTCGCCGCGCTGCCGACCGGACAGAACGTCTACAACTACGCGGCCCGGTACAACGTGGGCCTCACCTTCGCACGCGACGGCATACTTCTCTCGACCGTCACCAGCCCTCTGGTGATCGCTCTGATCGCGATGCTCCTCAGCTGACGACACGCCTCGAAGACGTCAGTTGTCGCCGCGGCGATCGACCAGATCAAGGCCCTTGGCGACCCGGTTCGCCGCCACCACGCCCACCGACACCAGCGCATAGCACAGGGCTATGCCTCCAGCCGCATAGAGGAGCGTCGTGGGACTCGTCATCACCGCGGCCATCAGCGGCAGCATCAGCAGCATCGAGCATCCCGCGGCGATGACCACCACGACATTCAATGGGGTCATCACCTCGATGAACCGGGCCTTGCCCATAGTCGCCATATCCATGCCCTCGAGGGCGAGCATGCGGTACTCGTCCTGCTGCTCATACACCGATCCGGCCTGCATGACGCCACAGCTCACGGCTGCAAGAACCGCGGCGAAAGCAAGCGTAAGGAGTCCTCCGGTGCCGATGTCGCCGAGCAGCGTCACGGCGGGATCGTCCGTTCGTCCCGTATCGACGGCCCGCGCCATATAGCCCGCTACGGAGGTGATCCCCGCGACGAACACGGACAGCGCGATTCCCGACACGTTGCGCCACGCCCGCCGGGGGTTGTCGAGTATGCGGCGCATGGCGATCATGGTGGCCGCGTTCCGGGGACGTCTGGCACGATGTCTGGCACGCGACGCGATCGCCCACGTCCCCACCAGATTCACCAGAGCGAAGCAGACGAGGATCACGCCGACGACGACCATGATCTGCTGGGCGAGCGCCAGATGGGCCATGACGGCCCGCGAGCGCATCAGAGCCACCGACGCCGCCACGACCACGACGAAGACGACAAGCCGCCACGCCGTCGGCAGGGGCTGGGCCGACCGCTGGGCCACACCCAACGGCGTGATGGACACGCGCCGCAGCGCGACGAGGGAAGAGACCAGCGCGAGAGCCATAACCGCCACGCACACCGCGGCAAGCACCCCGGCGCCGACCCACAGCTCCCCCATGCGGAAATGCCGACGCTGGAAGGGCACCAACCCCACCACGGGCATCAGCGCCACATAGCCCACGATTCCCAGAAGGACGCCGACGAGGGCCTGCCCCGCGGCCTCCATGGCGGTGAGACGGACGACCTGTCCGGTGGTCGCGCCGACCAGACGAAGCGCCGCAAGACGCGCGTCGCGACGGGAAGCGGCCAGACGCGCCGCGGATCCCGCCAACGCCGCGAAGGGGACGGTGAGAAGAAGACACGCTATCACCGAAAGAATCACGTAGATGCCGGCGTATGAATCCACCGCGACGATTCGACGCCCGCACCTCGATGAATCGATCAGACACCGCAGCGTCCCATCCGGCGACGCCCTGCGAGCAAAACCATGGACGCCGCCGAGGACCGTGAGGAAGATCGCGCCATCCGCCGCGAAGGCGATAATCGACAACACCGATGTGCCGCCGCGCCGAGGACCTCCGACACCGTGGAAAAGACGCCACAATCTCCATGTGCTCATGGCCGTGCGTCCGTATCGGGGTATGGATTATGGCAGGCCGACGCGGAGGGGTCGCGCGGCGTCATGATGCGACCGTCACGCATCATCAGCGTACGTTGGCAGAACCGCGCGACGCTGGGGTCATGCGTCACCACGACCACCGTGGCATGGCAGTCCCGGGCCGTCTGCACCAGCATCGTCATGACGTCATGCCCGGTCGCCCTGTCAAGCGCTCCGGTGGGCTCGTCGGCGAAGACGATCTCGGGCTCAACGCACAATGCACGGGCGATGGCCACGCGCTGCACCTGCCCTCCGCTCATCTCTCCCGGGCGGTGTGTAGACAGCTCCCGAAGGCCCATGCGCTCCAGCCATAGCATGGCCCGGCTCACGGCCTGATCGTAGGGGACGCCCCCCATCATCATGGGAAGCGCAATGTTCTCCACGGCGGGAAGCTCGGGAAGCAGCTGGCCGGATTGGAAGACGAATCCGAACGATTTTCTGCGAAGCGCCGTGCGCTTCGAATCCGGCATTCCTCCGATGTCCCGACCATGGAAAGACACCGTTCCCGACGTCGGCGGAAGGATGCCCGCAAGCACATGCAGAAGGGTGGACTTTCCCGAGCCGGATGGTCCCATGACCGCCACGGTCTCCCCCGTCCCCAGCGAGAGGGAGACGTGGTCGAGGCCCAGCGTGTGCCGCATGCCCGTGGAGGGCTGGGCGATCGACGTGGTCCGTCCCGCCATGGTTCCCATGATGCCGGGCGTGTAGTCCATGACGAGATCCGTCGCCCTCAGGATTCCGGGGCTTTCCGCATTCCCTGCATTTCCGGCGATCCCCGTGTTTTCGGTGTTCCTTGTATTCCAGGGATCGGGAGCCGCCGCCCCTCCCGAGGATTCCTCGACGAACCTCTGTGTGTTCCCCCTGGGCCGTGTGTTCCCCCGGGCGGGAGACGATGGTATGCGCATGTCTTCGACCGTAGGAATCCCGTGCGCGCGATTCCATCATGCCGATGGATGGTTAGACCGCGGCGCCGCCCGGTCCCTCATCCGCGGGAATGAGGCCGGCGCCGGAGCGGCGGTCGCCCGCCATGAACACCACCACGGGGGCCGCCACGTGGGCCGCCGCGGACGCCTTCGCACGGGCGAGGATCACCACGCGGTCGCCGCCGCCCGACCGGAAGGGCTATCGAACGCCGGAATCCGAACCGGAACCGGACAGATCATCCAATCGCCGCCGGAAGTTCGGCCAATCGGCACGGAAGGCCGTGAGCAGCCGCAGGGACGGCACGTCCTCGACGGGAACCCACGTGACGTTCATACTTTCGTCGTCGTTCGCGACGGGGTCGACGCGGTGTCCCTCACGTTCAAAGGCAATGATGGTGGTGTACGCCCAAGGGCCATGGTCCTCGCGATAGGCGCCCACCACACGGATGTCTCCGGGACTGATCCCCGCCTCCTCGTGGCTTTCCCTCAAAGCACCCTCGACGGCGTTCTCGCCATCGGCTATGGCGCCCCCGGGAATCCCCCATGTTCCCCCCTCGGCGCTCCACAGCGCGCGATGCTGCATGACCACATGGGTCACATGCCCCTTCCCGTCGCGCCGCGCGAGAAGAACCCCGGCGGCCCCATTGAGCCCCCAGTGGCGACGGCCGCACACACAGTCCACCCACCCGTCCCCAGGCTGATGGACGTTGTCCGCGGGGGCGGCGGAAACAGAGGCGGCAGAGGCAGGAGCAACGGCGACGGTGGGGATGTCAGAGACGGTGGGGGCGGCATCGGAGGGCGAGGGGGCGTCCGGGGACTTCCCGGAAGCCGCGGAGGACGAGCCGCCGATGGGCGTGCGCCGCATGTTCCACATATCGGACCATCGCACGCCGAGATCCCGCGCGAGCCGGCGCACCAGAGGCAGGCTCAATCCCAGAACGCCGTGCGGATCGCCGTCGACCCCATCGACGAACGCCCCGCCCAGTCCCTCCAAAGCGAACGATCCCGCAATCTCCAACGGTTCGCCCGTGGCGACGTAGTCGTCGATGTCCGCGTCGTCATAGTCGCCGAAGCGCACGACGGCATGGCTGGTGCCCGACACGGACCGCCCTGACGCCAGATCGATGAGGGTGTGTCCCGTCCACAGCTCACCCGATCGTCCACGCATGGAACGCAGCCGCGCACGCGCCACGTCCGCGGTATGCGGCTTGCCCTGGATCCGCCCATTAATGGCGAACAACGAATCGCATCCCAGAAGGAGAGGGCCGGCATTCCCGTCATCCCCGTCATTACCGGCATCGCTTCCGTATGCCTCGATAAGGGAACCTTGCAGAGCTGTCGTGGTCATAGGAATGGTCAGACCGGAGAAGTCCCTGGTCATCATGGAGACCTCATGGGAGCCGGCGTCCGACCCATGCCGGGCAGTGCCGGCCCCCATGTCGCCGGTGCCGGCCCGCATGGCTTCATTCCGTCTCATGGCCTTCACCGGATAGGCCGTGACGACATCCCCCCTCGCGTCGCGGATGACTTCTGCCATCTGACGGCATTCGTCCGCGACCACGGACGCCTTCGCACGGGCGAGGATCGCCACGCGGTCGCCGATGCCGAGATCGTCCACGGAGACGCCGCGCGCCTCGGCCTCCGAAGCCAGAACCGCCGGCTCGTCCACATGGGACACCCTCACCAATGCCCGGATTCCGGCCGAAGCCAGAACATTGCGCCGTGAGGGTGATTGCGATGCGAGAATCAACTGAATTGCCATGATCTCCCTGCCATGTTCCGTTGATGTGCCATGAATGCCGTATGTTCCGGCGGCGACCCGGATCCGGTCTTCCCTGGTTCCTAGTCCCTGGTCTTTCCTGATCCCTTGTCTTTCCGCTTCTTTCCGGTTTCCTAGTTTTCGCCGCGGCCGGAGCCGTCCCCGGACGCCGCCGGAACGCCGCCGCGTCCGGCATCGGTCAGCAGCCGCTCCACACGCACTCCATCGGTGTCGACGCCCAGATGGAGCGCACGCCAGTGTCCGGACGCCAGACGATCCCGTGCGACGGACTCGATGTCAGCTCTCGCATCCCCATGATGGAGCACGAGGACGCAGGGGCCTGCGCCCGACACCGCAGCGGCGTAGCCATGCGCCCTGAGCGTCCCGATAAGATCCCACGATGACGGCATCAGGGACGCCCGGAAGGGTTGGTGCACGGCGTCCTGCGTGGCCACGAGGAGAAGGCCGTTGGGATCGTCGGCGCTCCACCCGAGAACCGTGGGACTCATAGCCCCCGGCAGTAGCGCCGCACGGGAGATGTTGGCCACCGCCGCGCCATGGGGAAGCGTCGCGGGAAGCGCCTGACGCGCCTTCTGGGTGGAAAGCTCGACGTCGGGAACGAACACCGACGCCATGATGTCACCGTCGACGGGATAGGTCACCGTGTGGAATCCCGAATGCATCGGCTCGCCTCCGGCAACATGAGCGGATCCCGCGCCCTCCGGGACGTCGAAGTTCCACGACACGGTCAGACCGCCGAAAACCGCCGGCGCCACATTGTCGGGGTGGCCTTCGATGGTGGCCGCCATGTCGAATATGGTCTGGCGCGCGGATTCCCCGTCATGGGCGAACGCGTCGGCCGCGGCGATGGCCGCGACGATGGCCTCCGCCGAGGACCCCATGCCACGCGCCTGGGGTATGCGGTTGGTCGATTCCAGCGTGAAGCCGCACCGCCCCAGCCCCCATGTCTGACAGGCCCTGCGGAAGGTCGACACGACAAGATGGCTCTCGTCGCGCGGAAGCGTCGATTCCCCCTCGCCATGGATGATGACGGTGGCCGTGTGGTCGTCCGGATCGTCATGAAGGGTGAAGGTCAGATCGTCATGGTAGTCCAAGGCGAGTCCGACGGAATCGAACCCGGACCCCAGATTCGCGCTTGTCGCGGGAACGCTGACGGTCACCTGCCGACATACCGGATTCATCATTCTCCTTCCGCACTCCCTTTCCTTCAACGCTCTCTCCTCCCCCGCCCGCACCCGCGGATTCAACGCTTCCGCGACGATGGGCGCATCAGTCGAGGACACGCAATATCGAAGGTGTTCCTGCCACGCAGTCAAGAGCGCAGACCGCCGTGACCGTCTCGCGCAGCGTCACCTCGTCGCATCGGTGCGTGACCAGACGAAGCTGCTGTATCTCACCCGAGTATCCGGGATCATGCAGGGTGGGCTTGAGGTCCTGGTTGACTCCGTTGATGGAAATCCCGTGATCGGCGAACTCCTGGGCGATCGCGGCGAGGACGCCGGGCTTGTCGTGTATGAGGAAACGAACCGCGAACACGGCGGTCGACGAGTCGAGCGGCGCCTTCCGCAGCGACCGGTACAGGGGTATCGACGGACCGACGCAGCCCTGCGCGATATGCCGCGCCTCGGTCACCACATCGCCGACGACGGCCGACGCGGTCGGCGCGCCGCCAGCGCCACGACCGTAGAACATCAGATCATCGGCCGCCTCGGCATGCACGAACACCGCGTTGAAGCTTCCATGGACGGACGCCAGCGGATGGTTCTCGTCGATCAGCGCCGGATAGACGCGGGCCGACACACCCTCCTCGCCGTTCTCGACCACGGCGAGCAGCTTGACGACCTTGTGCTCGGCGGTGGCCGCCGCGATGTCGTCGGCAGTGATCGCCGTGATGCCTTCGACGGTCACGTCGTCGATGGACACGGGGGTGTGGAATCCGAGCGTCGCCATGATGGCCGCCTTGTTGGCCGCGTCATGACCTTCGATGTCGCCGGTCGGATCGGCCTCGGCATAGCCCTTGTCCTGCGCGTCCTTGAGTGCGACGTCGAAGTCGAGCCCCTTGGTGGTCATCTCGTCGAGAATGTAGTTGGTGGTGCCGTTGACGATACCCAGCATGGAAGTGACGGAATCACCGACCAGGGATTCACGCAGGGGTCTGACGATGGGGATGGCCCCGCCGACCGCGGCCTCGAAATAGATGTCGACTCCGCGCTTCTCGGCCGCGCGGTAGATCTCGGGTCCGTGCTTGGCGAGCAGGGCCTTGTTGGCCGTGACCACGCAGGCGCCGGATTCGATGGCCCTGAGGACGAACGTTCTGGCGGGCTCGAGGCCGCCGATGAGCTCGATGACGATGTCGGCCCGCGTGCACAGCCCCGCCGTGTCGGTGGTCAGCAGCGATCTGTCGATCCATGGCACGGTCACCTCATCGGGATCGAGGCAGGCCACCCCCACGAGCTCGATGTCACGTCCGATGCGCTGCGACAGGTCCTCACGCTGCTCGACGATCAGCCGTGCGGTCTGCGAACCGACGGTTCCCGCGCCAAGCAGTGCGATGCGGATCGGGGCTTGATTGTCTTGTGCCACAGTGAATCCCTCCCATGAAGTTCATGAACTCGCGACCATCGCGCCAACGGACGCCGGCGTCAACGGATGCCGGCGGGGACGCGATGCGTCATCATCATCTTCGCCGATCCTACCGGAACAAGCTGACGTATCGCCGGAAACGTGCGCTCTGGAACCATCTGACGGACACCCGCGCCGGACAACGTCGGGACGCTCACGCCGAAGGATCGACCAGTGCCCCGGAATGAGGACGTCAGTCCCCCTCCGCCCTGCAGGAAGCGCGCCGGACACCCGATCACAGGGGAAATCTCACGGACCATTCCGGGGCGCGCGACGACGCCCCTTCTCCGCCGCTACATCGATGATCGCCTCTACCCCCATGCTCGCCTCGACCGCCATAATCGTCGGCTCAGCCAGATCGTAGCCGAGCAGATCCTCCATGGTCTGACGACGCAGCATGACGTGGGCGTCGTCATCCCCCACGCCGACCACCGCAGGGAACAACGCCTGGTTGTAGTTGCTCGCCATCGTGCGTCCGTACGCGCCGGTGACGGGGATCGCGAGGATATCGCCGCGTCTGATGTCGCAGGGAAGCTGGCATTCATGGACGAGGATATCGCCGGATTCGCAGTGCATGCCGACGACACGGCACGTCATGGTCCACGACGACCCCGTCCGGTTGGCCAGCATCGCGGTGTAGTCGGCGCCGTAGAGCGCGGGACGGATGTTGTCGCTCATCCCGCCGTCCACGGAGACATACACGCGAGCGTCCAACGGCCTTCCCCGTCCGTCAAGCGTCCCCGCCGGCAGCGGCACGGTTTTGATCACCCCGACCCGATACAGCGTCATGCCCGCGGGCGCCACGATCCACCGTCCGGGTTCGAAGGAGATTATCGGCTGCGGCATGCCCCAGGCGGTGTTCGCCTCACGGATCGCCGTGGCGAGACGGTCGAGTTCGACGTCCACGTCCATGGAGTCCTCGTCGGGGGTGTAGGCGACGGAGAACCCGCCTCCCAGATCGACTTCAGGCAGGGTGATCGCGTCGGTGGCGTAGAACGTCTTGCGCAGCAGCATCATGCGACGGGCGGCCTCGATGAACGCGGAGGCGTCATGGATCTGCGATCCGATATGCGAGTGGATGCCCACCAGCTCAAGATCGTCGCCGTGACGCGCGATCTCCTGCAGGACCGCGAGGGCGGGGCCATCGGCGACGGCCTGCATCGCCTGCGCGAGCTCGCGGTCACTGGACGACACGTCGACGGCATGCAGATCGAAGGGGTACCGGACATCATGACGCAGAGCGCGCGGCCGCGGGGCCGCAGGCGACGACGCGGGGGACGGCAACGGAGGGGACGACGCGGAGCATCGCTCATCCCGTGCCGCGGTCTCACCCACACGGGCGTTGGCGGCCGCGGGCGAGGCCGGTACAATGTGCGACAGCATGTCCAGTGCGGACGCATCCGTCCCGGGGGCGAGAAGCGGGACACCGAACTTCTGGTCCTCATGCGCGGTCGATATGTATTCATGGCCTCCTGCGTGGATTCCGCAGGTCACCCGCAGCATCACCCGCGCCCTGCGCCCCTCGCTGCGGGCGATGGCGGCGATGCGGGCCGGTTCGGATGTCTCGTCGATGACTATTTTGGAGAATCCCTCACGCACGGCGAGCGTGATCTCCTCGTCGGATTTGTTGTTCCCATGAAGCACCAGACGTCGGCCCGGAGCCCCCGCTGCGAGCGCGATGCGCATCTCGCCCATGGTGCAGGTGTCCACGGACATGCCGGCGTCAAGAACGAGTCGGACGACCTCCTTGGAGAGGAACGCCTTTCCCGCGTAGCTCACGTGCGTTGTGGTGGTCGGGAAGGCCCGTGTCGCCGCCGTGACGAAACGCGCGGCGCGAGAGCGCAGATCGTCAGTATCCAGGACGTAGAGAGGGGAGCCGAAGCGGTCGAGAAGTGACCGGACGGGCCTGCCGTGCATCCTCAACGATCCCTGATCGTCCCGGTCGACGCCCTGGGGCCAGATTCCGCTGTCCTCCATGCGGTCACATCCCATGCGGTCACATCCTTTCAGGGGCGTCCACGCCGAGAAGATCGAGACCGGACCGGATCACCGTTCCCACCGCGTCGTTCAGACGCAGACGGGCCGCCGCCCGCGCGGGCTCCGGGTTCTTGCTCGTCTCGAGCGCGTCGCGCTCGGCCTGCGGCAATGACGTCTCGTGGTCCGTCAGCGGCATCGGCACGACGCGCTCGACGTTGTACCACCGATGGTAGGTGCCTGCCAGATCCTCGAGATAGTGGGCGATGCGGTGCGGGGCCCGCATGTCTCCGGCCTGCTCAAGCGCCGACGGCCACTGGGCGAGCGCCGCCAGAACCTCGCCATCCGCCGTCGTGTCGAGAAGGGCGAGGTCCGCGCCCTCATACCCGATTCCGGCGTCCTTCGCGTTGCGTGCGACGTTGCGGGACCGGGCATGGGCGTACTGGACGTAGTAGACGGGATTGTCGTTGGTGTGCGAAGCCAGCAGATCGAGGTCGATGTCCACGCTCGTGTTGTAGTCGGTGCGGGCCAGCGAGTAACGCGCCGCATCCACCCCGACGGCTTCGACGAGGTCATCAATGGTGACGACGTTGCCGGCCCGCTTCGACATGCGCACGGCCTTGCCGTCCTTCATCACGTTGACCAGCTGACCGATGAGGATCTGCATGTTGACGCCCGGCTTGTCGCCGAACGCCGCGCACATCGCCATCATGCGGCCGATGTATCCGTGGTGGTCGGCGCCCAGCATGTAGATGGCCACGTCCGCCGGATCGGTTTTGCGGTGGCGCTTGTTGTAGTAGTAGGCGATGTCCGCGGCGAAGTACGCGTAGTTGCCGTCCGACTTGACGATGACGCGGTCCTTGTCGTCGCCGTGCCTGGTGGACAGGAACCATGTGGCTCCGTCCTTCTGGGCGATGTCGCCCTTGTCGCGAAGCGCCCGTATCGCCCGCTCGACCTCGCCGTCCTCGTACAGACTGTTCTCGTGGAACCACACGTCGAAGTCGACGCGGAATGCCGACATCGACCGTTGGATCTCCTCGAACATCATCGGGACGGCACGCCTGCGGAATTCCTCGCGCTGGGGGGAGTCGCCCTCGCCCAGAGGCTGGCCGTCGTCATCCGCACCGGAGTCCTCGCGAGGAAGGTCGAGGATGTCGATGCCCTCCGACGCGGCCTGCTCGACCACACGGGACGCGATGTCGTCGATATAGGCGCCCTTGTACCCGTCTATGGGAGCCGGCTCGCCGTGCGCGGCCGCCACCAGCGATTTAGCGAAGCGGTTGATCTGCTCACCGTGGTCGTTGAAATAGTATTCGCGCACGACCTTGGCGCCGTTGGCCTCCAGAACACGTGCCATGGAGTCGCCCACGGCGGCCCACCGCGTCCCGCCGATATGGATGGGACCGGTGGGGTTGGCGGAGACGAACTCGAGGTTGAGCGTCTTTCCCGACAGATGGTCGTTGCGACCATAGGAGGAACCCCGTTCCAGAACCGTATCGACCACGGCGGCGGCGGAGGCCGAGTCCAGAACGATGTTGATGAAGCCCGGTCCGGCGACTTCGACGGAGGCTATGCCCGTCTGCCGTCCCAGCACGTCGGCGATCCGCTGGGCGATCTCACGCGGGGCCATGGAGGCTTTGCGCGCCACCTTCATGGCGACGTTGGAGGCCCAATCACCATGGGAACGGTCCTTGGGACGCATGACCGCCAACGCCGAAGCGGGAGGGACGTCATCCTCCCCCAAAGATCCGATCCGGCCGGATGCCGCCAGATCATGGACGATGCGTGTGATGACTTCGCTCAGCTCTTCAGGACTCATTCCCCCCAGTCTAACGTCCCTCGTGACAGGAGCGGGACGGTCGCCACCATGATGCACAGGAGGTCGATGGGGGCGTCGGGACGTCATTCCGGCCATGGAGATCATGGTCGGCCCTTTCGGTCGAGAACCCTCATGAATCCTCCGGATCGGCCGATTCCGGATCCCGTCCCCGATACGAGCCACGTCGTGCGAACCGTCCGGATACGATCGCGGCGACGGAGATCCCCACAATGACCACACACGCCGCGACGACGCCCACGATGATTGCGTTGGCGGCGGAAGGCGCGCGCATGGCGTACACAGCCCAGCTGGAACCCACATACACATGGTCATATTCGGTTCTGGCCTCGTTCCCCGCGTCGTCCACCGTGCGGACCGTCATCGTGTGGAATTCCCCATCGGATGGAATGAGGTACCGTGGCGTGCGGTACAGGGTCTCCTCGCCCGTCCATCTCCTGACGAGCCGGCCGTCGACATACAGCTCGGCGACGTTGACGGCCATATTGTCCTTGACGTCGATTCCGACGTCCCTGCCGAGGGCGGATCGGTAGACTCCTCCGGAACGAACCCCCAGCAGACGCGCGCTGGGCGACGTGCCGTCGATGGCGAAGCTCAGCTCGGCGCTTTCGGTGCGCGTGGGATCCTTGCCGTCCATGGTGTTCTGCGACAGGTTTCCGGCGTTGTCCACGGACTGCAGGAGCACGCGATAGTAGCCGTCCCGCGAGAACCGTGCCGCCGGGATGGTGTAGACGGTCCGGCTCCATCCCTCGTCGGAACCCGTGTCGATCGCGTACTGGTCGTTCTCCAACGCAATCGCCCGGTCGCCATGCGACACCACGATCCTGGTCGTCCCCTGCCTGAGCCCGGAGACATTGGTCTCCGCTATCGTCACGTCCGATGGCTTCCTGAGATACGCGCCGCGCAGATTCCCGGTGTCGCCCACGAAGGAATACGTCGATCCGAAGCGGTTGACGGAGAACGTTCGTGATGCCGTGATCACGTTCCCCGCCAGATCCCTGACGGTGGCCGATAGCGTGTACATGTCGTCGGTGGAGGGGGTGCGGTCAAAATCCCGGAAGGCCATCGCGACGCCATCGGGCCGATCGCTTCTCGTCGTCATTGCGTCGAGCTCCACGTCGTCCATGTCCCCACGCCGGGCGCCGCTCAGCGTGCAGGAGACGCTTGATCTATCGATGTTGGCATCGTCATAGGAGATTCCGGGGATGACGGAACCGGCATAGGCCGTGTTGTCGGAGACGCCGACGATGGTGATGGCGGGTGCGGTCGTATCGATGACGAACTCCGGTTCCCTGACCACCGTGGCCACGTTGCCCGCCAGATCGGCGGCCCTGACGGTGAGGGCGTAAGTCCCATCCCGCGAGAACACGACGGACGCCGACCGCCGATGGTCCGAGGCGCCGTTCCGTACCGTCCATCGCGATGGGGAGGGAGCCTGCGCCACCACGCCCTCGTCGTCCTTCCGCGTGGTCGAGATCACGGATTCGTTCGGGCTGAAGTTCCTTTCGGCAACGGTTACGGTGGCCGTTCTGGACGTGTCGTAGTACCGGCCGTTGACCGCCGACGTCCGGTCGAACGACACCGACAGGATGGGGGCCGCGGTGTCGATGGTGAACTCGTCATGGCGGGGGGCCGCCGCGCGTCCCGCGGGATCGGCGAGCGCGACGTCCACGGACCAGTCCCCATCGACATCCAGGGGAAGCTGCGCCACATACGTGCGTCCATCTCCCGAGGGATTGCGGAAAGCGCTGACGGGAACCGTCCGTCTGGCTCCCTCCGTCTCGCCCACGGCGACGATGCGGTGAGGGACGTTGCGCTGCAGAAGATCGAAGTTCACCTCGTCGACGGTGATGGTGGCGGTTCGATGGGCCTTGTAGTACGTGCCGTTGCGTGCGTCGGTGTTGTCATAGGACACGTCCAGAGCGGGCGATCCGCGGTCGACGACGATTCCGATCAGGGACCCCATGTCGCTGCCTCGTCCGTAATCCCGGAGGGAACCGGTCTGCGCGCAGTTTCCCGCGACGTCGCAGACTCTGATGGATGTTCCGTTCAGCGACAACCGCTGGCCATCACGATCGAATCCGAAGGAAAGGGAGCCTCCGGAGACCGAGCCGGAGTAGGAGATCGACGGGAGCGGATGGCGCGCCTGATCCGCCGGAGGGGAATCGAAGTCCAGCGAGGCGAATTCGGCCGACGCGGCGTCGACTCCGGAGACGGCATCCCTCACGCCATCGAGCGTGATGATGACCGGCTCCGTGGAGAACGCCCAGCCCCACTGCATGGAATCCATCACCGACGACGACAGGCCTCCCGTCGATGGTGCCGTCCAGTCCATGATGAACTCCTTGCGGGCCGACGCCACGGCATCTCTGCCAGTCGTGCCGAAGCCCCCGTAGGACAATGCGACAACGTATCGGCCTTCGGTCGCCCTCGCGTCACCCTCCGGACGCACGGGAACCGTGACCGAATAGACGTACTCCTCATCATGCCCGTGGGAAGCGAGTTCGGCGGGCGTTATGGACCGGACGTCCCGCGTCGATGCCGACCCGTCCCATGGGTCGGCATCCACCACGCTTCCCCGGGTGAGGCTCACGCCGCCATGCAGCTTCTGATACAGCGGGAACCACCGATCGGTCACGGTGTATGTCGCCTCGACGTCGCCGCGATAGTGCGGGACGCCGTCGTGTCCTGTGGGATCCGCATAGGTCCCCGCCTTTCGTACGGCGAGATCCACGCTTCTGGTGGCTCCGCGGTCAATGACGACGGCGTCGTATTCCCATGCGCCGATATCCTCGATCAGGGGCATGCTGCGGCTGTTTCCCGCCTTGTCGGCGACGACGATGGTGATCGCGCGCAGATCGTAGAACCCCTCACCGTCGAGTTCGAATGACACGGAGCCGTCGGCGGAACGCGTCGCGGGGTCGATCGTCAGCGTGGTCCGCGTGGCGTCCGGAATCGGCGTTCCGGCAAGATCCGTGGGAACTGGAATGCTCACCGATATGGACGCGACGCCGGATGCGACCGTGTCACCGCCGGCACTCCTCCCATCGGATGAGGCAGGCATCGGGTCCTCCACACGGAAGTCGAAAGCCATCGCGGAGGATGAGACGACGACGTCATGGAGCTCCGATCCGACCCGGACGTCGGCCGCCAATGATCCCGCCTCGCCCACGGCCGGTCCGCGCGACGACGACAATGCGGGAGGCGTGGAATCAATCGACAGGGGAACGCCGTCGTGCGGAAAATCGACCATCGGCAGGTATGGCGATGCGAGGGAGATGACGAATGTTCCCGGAGCCGTTGATTCATCACCATCACCATCGCCATCACCATCGCCATCACCATCACCATCACCGACGAAGGCGGCCGTGATCGCGTCGCCCGACAGGCAGTATGCCGCCGCGCCAGCGGAACCCCGGGGATTCGTGCAGTCGGAGAACGCTCCGGCCGGGAAGCCGTGCGACGCGGAACCATCCGACGCGGAACCATCCGATCCGGGCTTCCCATCCACCGTCAGAATCGCAATGGAACGGTGACCCTCCCGCCGAAGAAGCGCCATGCGTTCCTCGAAGAACGGCGACGATCCCGTCAACATCACCGTCGGCATCCTGCGGACGATATTGTGGCCGTCGCCGGCGATGACGGCCGTGTCCAGACTCACCGTGGTCTCCGCCGACGCATCGTCCACGATAAGGGTCGTCGGCGTCGGAAGCCTATCCTGCGACGAACCATCCAATGGGATATCGGCGAGCGCCTCGGACGACAGGACGTGGCCGTTCCCGTCAACGGTCACGATGGCCATCCTGTCCAGACGGTAGGTCTGCCCGTCATGGACCGTCCATGCGAAGGCACCTTCCCCGTCCGGCGAGATCGGCACCACGTCGCATGCCCCCGGGTCGTCCGGAGCCGGGCAGCGGACCCCATCACGCGACGGCGCATACAGTGCGACGGAACCCACGTCCTCCATGTCGGCGGACGGCCTCACGGTGATCGTCTGCTCCCCCGTCGCCAGCCATGTGTCATCCGACATTATCGTCGGAGTGGAGTTCCGTGACGCGATGGTCATGGATCCCCACCGAAGGCCGTCCGCGGAGGGTTCCGCCATCGCGGGCAGAACCGCGGCCACCGCCATGACGGAGCCGATCCCCATCGCCATCATGGACGCCATAGCCAGAATTCGGCGCATGTGAACAGCCCGTCCCGCAAAGACGTTCATCGTTTCTCCCCCTGTATCGTCCCCCGCATCGTCCCCTGCATCATCCTCGTCGGCATCCCGTCATCATCCGACGGGTCCGCGGCCGTGCGGATCCGCAGCAGCGATGTCACGTCGTCATCCACAGGCCTCTCCATATCCACAAGTTCCTCCCTGTCTACAGGCCCTTCCGTATCCACAGGCCCGTCCCCATGCACGGTCGCATCCCCATCCAGCTGGATCCCGCAATCCCACCAAGGACGAAAACCGACCGGTTCCAGGCCCCTGTCGTTGCCCCTGTCGGCGGTCCCGCAGACGCTCGCACCGCGCTCACAGGAGCATCGCCGCCGCGATCTTCCGGCGTATCCCCACGCGCCCGGGCGCGATCCCCTCATCCGTTCGATCTCCCTGCCCGCGGCGCGTCCGCTGAGAACATCGCGGACGGTGCGGATATCCCAGACCTTGTACAGGACGACCGCGAGAGTCAGCAGGATCCCCGCCATGGCAAAGAACGCCACGGCCATCATGTCCAGGGTTCCGGCGCTCATCGCGACGCCCCCGTGACGTCCACGAACGCGTTATCGACGGCCGAACGGGCGCACGGCAACCCCTCGATGGCGTCCCTTCTCTGCCCGTCAAGCGACTCCGTCGTGGGAACGGTCGACTCGATCAGGGCCCCAACCGATTCGAGCAGACGCTCCATGTCGGCCCTGTCCACCCCGTCGGCCCTGAACTTGCGTGGATAGACCTGCATCGCGGCCAGCGCCAGATTGGCCGAATCCATGCCGAGCACATCGTTTCCTCCACGTCCGGCCGCCGTGACGAGGTTCTTCAGCCTGCCGAAGTACGGTCCGTATTCACCACGATCCGACCCGTCGTTGATACGCGGGACGATGCCCATGTTGAATTCGGCGATATCCGCGTACACCCCGGCCATGGAGCGTTCGGCAAAGCCGGTGTTCGATGCCGCGTCGCGCATCCACTGCGAAGCCGCACGCATCCTCGCATACCGTTGGTCGCCTTCCGCCGACGGCGGATCCGCAGTGGACCGTTCCGACGATCCCGCGTAGTAGTACCAGTACATCTTTCCGGTCTCGTAGGACAGCGCCGCCCACTCATCCGCGTCCGCGCGCAGAAGTTCGGCGTTCTGCGTGATGACCGTGTTGTATTCGTACTCCTCGGCGTCCGACAGAATCCCATCCGCGGTATACAGGGCGATGAGTCTCCCGTATGGAGCAGTCGAGGACGGTTTGATCCCGATGGCAGTGAGATAGGCGGCGCGGGCATGGTCCGGCCGGGTGCTCTGCGACCCGACCCGCATCCAATGGTCGAAATCGATGGCCGTGACATAGGCGGCGCCGATAAGGGACGCGCCGCCGAACGCCAGACACGCGGCGACTGCGACGACGGCCGCCAGAAACCCCCTCCATCGTCGGACAAGCATCAAACGATGGGCGCGATCACGCTCCCGATAATGGAGAAGGTCGTACGCCATCTCCACGCAGCCCGCGTATCTGTCCCCGGGACATGCGCTTGTCGCCCGGCTGATGATTCGCTCCATCCCCTCGGACAGACCGGGTCTGATGGTGCGTACCGTCACGATGGCGTTCCGTCGCGGATCCGAACCCGTCAGAAGATGGAACAACGTCGCGCCCAGCGCATACACATCGGCACGCGAGTCGACGGAGGCGTTCGGATCGAACTGCTCGGGGGCGCCATAGCCGGGCGTTCCCAAGGTCCTGTCATCGCCGATATGAGGACGGTCCTCGGTGCCGGACTCAAGTGCGATGCCGAAATCGATGAGTTTGACCATTCCATCCGGAGTGAGCATGACGTTGCTGGGCTTCATATCGCGAAACACCACCGGAGGACGGCGTGCGTGAAGATACTCCAGAACGTCGCACAGCTGGACGCCCCAGTCGGCCACGTCATCCTCGCGCTGAGGCCCGTCACTGTCGATTATGGATTCCAGCGTCCGTCCCTCGACATAGTCCATGACGACAAGAAGGTCGCCGTCGTCATCGATCAGATCGACGATTCGCGGAATCGCCGGGTGGTCGAGCCCCTTGATCATGGCCGCCTCGACGGTCAAGCTTCTCACGACCAGATCCCGCCTGACCGGATCGGAGCTGCCTCTGATCTGCTTGACCGCCCACAGTTTGTTCAGACGCTCATCACGGGCAAGATGGACGACCGACATGCCTCCGGCGCCGATCTCCCCCAGAATGCGATAACGATGACGGATGAGTTCGTTGACGACCACCATTCCCTCTGACCTCGGCTTCCCCCATGCGGATGACAGGCCTTCAGACCTCCCACCCACACTCTGCCCGACGACGACGGAGGGCCGCCACTGCCACGGGGAATGTGGATAACCGTCCCGTCATACCGTCCCGCATACGCAAGGATCCGGCCCTCCAATCGGAGGAACCGGATCCCACGACGCAACGATTATGCGCCCCTTCGTCTCAGCAGCTCAGCAGCTCAAAGTCACGCGACGGCTATGGCGTCGATCTCCACCAGAGCGCCCTTGGGGATGTCGTTGCCGCCGAACGCCACGCGCGCCGGCTTCACCGAGCCGATGAAGACCTGGGCATACCGGGAGTCGACCTCGTGGAAATCATCCACGTTCTTCATATAGATCGTCGTGCGCACGACCTTCTCGATTCCGCTGCCGGCGGCGTCGAGAATGTATTTGATGTTCTTCAGCGCCTGCGCGGTCTGCTCCCCCGCGCTGGGTCCCGCCAGCTCGCCGGTCGCCGGATCGATGCCGAGCTGACCGGAGACGAATATCAGGCCGTTGGCCTTCACCGCCTGGCTGTAGGCACCCAGAGCCGCCGGCGCATATGCCGTGGCAACCTCATTGACTCCCTCTGACATGGCAATCCTTTCGATAGATCCGCAATGGACGGTGAACCACACTGAACAATATCCCTCACGGCCGTAACAATGGGGCGAGCGGCTCATTCCACGGCCATCGTGCCCAATCGTGTCCACGAGGGCAACCAGAGGGAGAATCAAAAAAGCCCCGGAAACCAATGGTTCCAAGGACCGACCGGTGGGCTTGATGGGATTCGAACCCACGACCTTCTGTTCCGGAGACAGACGCTCTATCCACTGAGCTACAAACCCTCACGCACCCACACCACTGTACACGCACCCCGGACACGGCAGTGACGACACCCATGGTGCGGGGCACGGACAGGCCGATGGCATCAGAACGGCGCCGACGACATGAGGACGGCATAGACTGGGACCCATGACCAGTGGCCCTTGGGATTCCATGACCGACTTCGAGTTCGAACGCCGCTTCTACTGCGCGCAGCCGCCGGCCGAGCTCGCCGACGAAAGCCCCACCCTGATAGTGCAGAGCTACTACGTCCATCAGGACAACTACGCGCTGCGGGTGCGCGTCCAAGTCCATGACGTCGACGTCGACATGACCCGCGCCACGGACGCCCGCAGCGTCCTGCGCTCGCTCACGGACAGGGTCTCGGAGGCGTTCGTGACCGTCAAGGGTCCCGCCGTCGGCGGAACGCGGTACGAGGCCGAGCGCGAGATCGACCAGCATGTGGCCACCGAGCTGATCCTGCGAGGCGGATCGGTGATCATCAAGAACCGCTTCTCCCTGTGGATGGGAGAGGATGGATGGAGCGTCGACGTGTTCGGGGGCGACAACCATCCTCTGGTGGTCGCCGAGGCCGAAAGAAGCGGCCCCGTCACCAATCTGGCCATTCCCGCCTTCTGCGTCAGCGAGATCACGGACCAGCGCCGATTCTCGAATGACGGTCTTGCATCCCGGCCGTTCGACCAGTGGCGCGACGAGTTCATCAGAGAGCTTGACGATCAGGGTCCGCATTTCGAGCAGGTCTTCGGCCGCAACCGCCGCGTATAGACGCATATAGACGCGTATAGACGCCCGGAATCCACCGCGGAAAGATCCGCCGCGAGAGAGGAACCCCCACGAATGCCGGACGACGTGCGCACGATCAGGCCGGACGCATCCGGTCACATCCCGCACCCGATGCGCCCGTCACCTCCAACCGTCACATCCCGCACTCCGGCACTCCAGCAGCGCTCCGGCACTCCAGCACCTGATGCCCCGCCGCTTCGGGACATGACCGATGCGCGGCATGTTCCGTGCACGGGCCTCCGGGGCATCAGCGTCACATCAGCGTCGCACAAGCCTGCGCTAGTACATCAGCGTCGCGAGCCTGCGACGGGCGCTCCCCAGACGCGGATCGGCCGGGTCGAGGATCAGGAAGTACTCCACAAGGCGATCCCGGACGGCGGCGATGTCCTGACGATGCCCGGATGACAGGAAGTCCAGCAGACGATCGAACGCATCGGATATCTGGCCACCGATCATATCGACATCGGCGACGGCCAATTGGGCGTCGACGTCATCGGGATGGGCGGCGGCGGCATCGCGCACGACCCGGACGTCAACCGATCCCGAACGTGCCAGCAGCAGCGCCTTGGCCCTCTCCCTCGCGGCGAGGGCATCGGTGGGATCCGCCTCCAGAACCTCGCGATAGGCCTGCGCCGCACCGGCGTAGTCACCTGCGAGCGCCAGACGATGGGCCTCGGCATGCTCCGGCGGAATCTCGGGCTCGGACGCGGACTCGGCGGGAGCGCCGTCCTCCTCGGCGGAATCCTTGGCATCCTGACGCGGTGCCGTTCCGGAGACGCCCGCCTGATGGGCGACCTCGATAACACGGGGTATGACGTCGTTCTTGATCTGATCCATCTCGTCGTCGTTGGGCAGCCCCTGCAGCAGCGGCATGGGACGGCCTCCGATAAGCGCGAACAACGCGGGCGCACCCTGAAGGCGGAACGCCTGGGCGATGGAGGGATTGGCCGCGGCATCGATCCGGCACAGCTGTATCTCTCCGTTATGCGCGTTGACGGCGTCGGCCAATGCCGTGGCCATGGAGACGAGTCTCTCATCATCCGGCATCCAGAAGAGAAGAAGGATGGGGAAGGTCGTCGACGTCTGGACCATCGCCTCGAAACCGGACTCATCGACGTCCACCACGAATCCGCCGGACTTCCCCGCCCCGGACCGCGGCGACGACTGGGCCTCCGCCTTATGCTTCAGTGATTCAAGATCAACCGCTCCGGCCAAGGAAACCCCCGGAGTCATCTGCCCATCACGCGCCATCATTCCTCATTTCCGTCGCCCGTCCCATGACGGTCCCCCCTCAGCTTAGCCTCGGTAGGGCACCGCCGCGATCATGAGGCCTTCACGGCCACCGGCTGCCTCTCGGCACCCACCGCCACGACCTGCTTGCCTGAATTCGCCGGAGGGATATACAGCGCCACGACATTGACATACGTCACCGTCATCACGGAGGTGGCCGTTCCGGAACCGAACAACGCCTTCTCGGCATCGGACGCGGGCAATGACTTGCGTCCCTCGCCGGCGCTTCTCTTCCACTGGGAATCGATACGGGCGACGACCAGATCGCCGCCGTCCGTAGAGCGCATGACGGAGATGTCGTCGCGTGACGCGGTGAAGGTCTGATTCTGCGTCCCCGCGTTCTGCTCCATGCCCTTTTGGACGGTTTCCGCCAATGTCGCCAGATCCTGCCGGAAGTAGTCGTCCGAGAACTGTTTGGCGTAGTCGCTCTGCGATCCCTTCTGCAGCACATCGGCATACCGCTGGACCGCATCGCTCGGAGTCATCACCAGACCCGAATCATCCGCCTCGCCCAATGATGATCCGATGGAGGGGATCGCGAACTTCGGCAGTTGCGCGCCCTCGAACAAACGGGCGACGGCCCAGAGCCGATAGTTGTTCCGCGCCGAATCCTGCCTGAGGACCAGAAGCCGTTTGGATTGCTGGTCCTTGGTCGTGGTCGTGATGGTGAACACCGACCGCGGCCACCCCGAGTCCGTCGGGATCACGGTCTGCACGGCACCGGAGGGAATCGTCGTCTTCGGATCGAGCTCGCCCGTCGCCTTGGCGATAGACAGCTCGCTCGTGCGGATGGTCAGGGCGGGACCGCTCATGTATGCGTCCAATCCCTTCGCATCGCGGGAATCGTTCGCGGCGTTGATCCCCGCCAGGATCCTCCGACGGATGGCCTTCTCCTGCGAGGCCGTCAGATCGGGACCCGTCTGGGAAGCGGACGAGGAGGCCTCCACGCTCGGCGGCTGGCCATCGCAGGCCGACAACCCCACCGCGGCCACACACGCGAGGAGCGCCGCCACCATCCTTCTGAGCATTCGGCTATATCCTCTCATCCACGGTCCTCCTGACTGCCCGGCACATGGCCATGGTGCGGTGATTCATCGTCATGATCCGCATGATCGTCCGTCTGATCCCCCGCACGAGCGGATTCCTGGGCAAGGCGAGCGAAATACGAACGCAACTCCTCGGATGAGATAACCGACGTCTGCTCGACATCATCCCCCACGACCCCGCTGCGGTCCTCGCGCACACCATCGTTCGCCCGCGTCTCATCCGATGCGGACCGCCGACTCTCCTGTTCGGCCACCATGCTGCGGGCCGACGGGTCAACCACCACGGGCCCGGCCTCGGCATGATCACCGGAATCTCTCTTCTGTCCGTCATCGAGGCGCTTTCGGGACGCCTCCCTCCGTTTGTGCGAGGCGCCACGGCCGGAAGCGCCCGCCCGGCGGGAGCGCCCCCGAGGCATGGAGGAATGGATCACCTCCAGCGTGCCCTTCAGGGCCTCACGAATGGTGACTTCCTCCTGTGCCCCGGCCGACTTCCCCGCAGCGGCCGCGGCCTTGACGGACTTGCGCCTACGCTCGGGGGATATGGCGAAGACGGAGGCGCTCAGAAAGGCCATACCCGCGAAAAGAACCGCCATGAAATACAACGGAGCGGCGAAATTCGGCGGATTCCGCCTCGTCCAGGACAGGACCAGCGATCCCCCGGTGCTCGCCTTCCCCAGATCGATCACGGCCACGGTCGACGATGTGTCGGATGTCGCCAGCCCCACCGACCCCTGTCCGCATCTGGAGGCGGTCCACATGTCCGAGTCCTTGAAATCGACATCCGACCCCTGCGAATCCGCGCCTGCCGCAGCCTCATATTTGTCCGTGGACAATGTGGACCAATTGGACATTCCCGTGACGCGCGTGACGGTCTCGCCCGCGACCCATCCCATGGCGTCCTGCGCGCTCGCCAGCGCGATGCAGACGGTCTGGGAGGACGAATCCGACGACACGCGCATCCTCGCCGACGTATCGACCAGATCCAGCACCCCCGGATCGGTCACGACGTAGCGCGCTCCCGACAATCTCGCGGTCGCGGCGATATCTGTCGAGGGGCGCCAGATCGTGGCGTTGAGCACCCCGAAAACGCAACATGCCACGGCGCATAAGCCAGTATGGGAGCGACGATTCCCCTCATGATCCGGGCATGCCTCGTGGGAGTTCCGCGGCGGGCGCGGCGAGGACGAGCATGCTGTTCATGGTTCATATCAACGGTAGTCTACTAGAGGTGTATCAAAAAGCGTGAGAGCGCGGGGCCATCGACCGGCGGATCGGGGCCGGAGTCCCGCTCCGCCCCAGCCGGAACCCGCTCGTCCCTCTGCTGGCGAACACGATGGCGAACATGATGACAGACATGATGGTGGACCGGCCGATGGTCGGTCGAACGACGATTGATCAGTCGATGCGGCTAGGCTGGAACGCATGAGAACAACAATCCGGAACACCCGGCGCAACCACATCGTCTCGGCCATCGCCCTGATGGCGTCCCTCGGACTCGCTCTGGCGGGATGTGGGGGATCCTCCTCATCGGCGTCCACCTCCACGGAGTCGGCCTCGTCGACGGAATCCGGATCAAGCTCGTCAAGCTCCAGCTCGACATCCACGATGAGCCAGCTTGCCGGGATCACCGCCACCGGAAAGCCGGGCAAGAAGCCGACCATCTCCTTCCACACGCCGATGACGGTCCAGAACAACACGTATGCGGTTCTTCAGAAGGGCGATGGCGCAACGATCCAGGATGGCGACCGCGTCTGCTCCCAGGGCATCGCCATCAACGCCAAGGATGGCTCCGAGCTGATGAACACCTGGACGAAGAACACCCCCGACTGCTCGCTCGTGGTCGACTCCTCATCCACGACCGACGCCTATTACAAGATATTCAAGGGCGCGAAGATCAATTCGACGATCGCCTTCGGAGTCAACGACTCGAACTCGTCGGGCACCTCCTACATCCTCGCCATGACGCTGGTGTCGAAAACCAAGGCGCTCACCCGCGCTACGGGAACCACCGTGAAGGATATCCCCTCCGACCTTCCCAAGGTCACGCTTGCGAAGAACGGCAAGCCCTCCTTGTCGCTTAACGGATACAAGCCCAGCGGATCGCTGGTCGCCCAGACGCTGATCAAGGGCACCGGCGACAAAGTCACCTCGACGGACACCGTCAGCGCCCATTACACGGGCTGGTACGAAACGAAGAAGGGCACCCTGAAGCAGTTCGACTCCTCCTGGGACAGCGGCAGCGCCAGCAGCTTCTCGCTTTCCTCAGTCGTCAAAGGCTGGACGAAGGGACTCACCGGACAGACGGTGGGTTCACAGGTCCTGCTCGTGATCCCCCCGGATCTCGGCTACGGTTCGGACGCCCAGAAGGATTCCTCCGGAAACGTGACCATCCCCGCGAACTCGACGCTGTATTTCGTCGTCGACATCCTGTACGC
Source organism: Bifidobacterium minimum (assembly GCF_000741645.1). GTDB lineage: Bacteria > Actinomycetota > Actinomycetes > Actinomycetales > Bifidobacteriaceae > Bifidobacterium > Bifidobacterium minimum. The sequence continues at coordinate 22,456 of NZ_JGZD01000009.1, read as the reverse complement.
CTACGCGGCGTCCTGATCCGCGTCCGGTCCGTCCCGAACGGCATACGTCCGCGACGACGACGCGCATCCCGACGCGCGGGACCCGGACCGGACGCCTCAGAACAGCGTCAGGTCCGGATCTTGAGCGTTCTTCATGTCCTCATAGTCGAGAAGAAGACATGAGAACCCTCGGCTTTCGGCCAGAACCCTCGCCTGCGGAGTGATGCTCTGCGCCGCGAGGACGCCCCGGACGGGGGCCAGAAGCGGATCGCGGTTCAGCAGCGCGCAATACCGGGTGAGCTGCTCGACCCCGTCGATCCCGCCATGACGTTTGATCTCCACGGCCACATGGGTTCCTTCGGAGTCCACCGCCATAATGTCGACCGGACCGATGGCCGTGGGAAACTCCCTGCGGACCAGACGCGATCCCGGGCCGACGCGCTCGATCTGCTCCGACAGCAGCCTCTGGAGATGGTCCTCGACGCCGTCTTTGACGAGTCCCGGATCCCTGCCGAGGTCGTGGGATTCGTCGGAATAGACATGCGCCAGACGGATCTCCAGAAGGTCCGGGGTTTTATCGGCCTTCACCCGGATGATCCTGCAGGGTCTTTCCTCAGAAGCCGACGCATCAGAAGCCGACGCATCCCCCGTCCCGGCCCCGGCTACCTCGTCGGACCCGGAATCCGATCCGTCCGCCGATCCCGATAAGCCGGCCATCGGCGAGGGCGACTCCCCGTCATCCGCCGACGGATCCACCTCACGGATGGTGCAGGGTGCGGCCATCCAATTCAACGGTTTGTATGAGCCCAGCTCCGAGAAGATCAGCACGCTCGAGTCGGCCTTGACCAGTATCACCCTTTTCGCGGGCGGCAGGGACGCCTGAAGGCGCCCCGAATACTCGGCGCTGCAGTCTGCCACAATGATTCGCACGGCGTCCACTGTAGCAACCACAGGCGTCTCGTCGTCGGAGCGCCTTCATCGTCGCGGGCGTGTCGCCCGACGATCATCGCCATCCTTCGTCGTCATCCTTCATCGGCGCCCAGAACGGCCCAAAGGATGGCATCACCGGTCATTAGCCTTCGATCGGATCCCCGCCGGTCTGGCCCTCCCCCGACCGCACGACGTCGTGTCCACGCTCCACGGCGATGGTGAGCCGGTTCGAATCGAAGGATATGAAACCGTCGCGCACGGCGAAGGAATGACGCTCGCCGCCGGCCTCGACCACGGTGACGTCACCCTCTTTGATGACGGTGAGAACCGGTTCGTGGTCCGGGAGGATTCCCATTCCGCCCTCGGCGGCGGGAATCGTGACGGACCTCGCCGTCCCCGACCACACGGGATGGTCGGCGGCGACGATGGTCACACTCATGGTCGCGGTCATATCAGGCCCCGAATTCCTTCTGCATATCGTGCCACTTCTTCTCGAGATCGTCGATTCCGCCGATGCCGGAGAACGCCTGCACAGGAACGTCGTCGTAGACGCCGTCGCAGATGCGGGTGAACGCCTCGATGGTCTCGTCGGCCGGCACGTAGGATCCCGGACGACCGGTGAACTTCTCGGCGACATAGAAGTTCTGGCCAAGGAACTGCTCGATCTTGCGCGCGCGGTTGACGGTGGTCTTGTCCTCCTCGCCGAGCTCGTCGATGCCGATCAGGGCGATGATGTCCTGAAGCTCCTTGTTGCGCTGCAGAATGGCCTTCACGCGGTTGGCGCAATCGTAGTGGGCCTGACCCACATAGCGCGGATCGAGAATCCTCGAGGTCGACGACAGCGGGTCGACGGCCGGGTAGATGCCCTTCGACGCTATGTCACGCGACAGCTCCGTGGTGGCGTCCAGATGGGCGAACGTCGTCGCGGGGGCGGGATCGGTGTAGTCGTCGGCCGGCACGTAGATGGCCTGCAGGGAGGTGATCGAGTGCCCGCGGGTCGAGGTGATGCGCTCCTGAAGGGCGCCCATCTCATCGGCGAGGTTCGGCTGGTATCCCACGGCGGAGGGCATGCGCCCCAGCAGCGTAGAGACCTCGGACCCGGCCTGCGTGAATCGGAAGATGTTGTCGATGAAGAGCAGCACGTCCTGATTCTGCACGTCGCGGAAGTACTCGGCCATCGTCAGCGCGGTCAGCGGAACGCGCAGACGCGTCCCTGGCGGCTCGTCCATCTGTCCGAAGACCAGAGCGGTCTTCTCAAGGACGCCGGCCTCCTGCATCTCCCCGATGAGGTCGTTGCCCTCACGGGTGCGCTCACCGACGCCGGCGAACACCGAGACGCCGCCGTGGTTCTGGGCGACGCGCTGGATCATCTCCTGGATGAGCACCGTCTTTCCCACGCCCGCGCCACCGAACAGGCCGATCTTGCCACCCTGCACATACGGAGTAAGCAGATCGATGACCTTGATCCCGGTCTCGAACATCTGGGTCTTGGACTCCAGCTCGTCGAACGCCGGCGGATTGCGGTGGATGGGCCACCGCTCCTTGATGTCGACGTGCTCGTCGTCCTTGAGGTTGAGGATGTTGCCCGAGACGTCGAACACATGTCCCTTGGTGACGTCCCCGACGGGAACCTCGATCGGGCCGCCCGTGTCGGTGACCTCGGCGCCCCTGACCAGTCCGTCGGTCGGCTTCAGCGCGACCGCACGGACCGTGGAGTCGCCCAGATGCTGCTCGACCTCCAGAGTGATCTCATGAAGAGTCTCCCCCTCCGTGTCGCCCACATTCGAGATCGTGACCTTGAGGGCGTTGTAGATATCGGGCAGGTGGCCCACGGGAAACTCGACGTCGATAACCGATCCCTGGACGCGCGTGATGCGTCCAGCGGTCGGCTCGGCCGCCGTCTCCTCGGAAACCGCTGTGGTCTGGTTCTCAGCCATATGCGTTCCTACTCTTCCTCTTTGTTCAGCGCGTCGGCGCTGCCGATGATTTCGGTAAGTTCCTGGGTGATCGAGGCCTGACGGGAGGCGTTAAGCTTCCTCGTGAGGTCGTCGATGAGGTTTCTGGCGTTGTCCGTCGCCGTATGCATGGCGTTCTGTCGGCTCGCCGTCTCGGAGGCGGCGGAGGTGAGCAGGCATTCATGGATGCGTGACTGGATGTACTTGGGCAGTATCGCGTCCAGCACCTCGTCGACGCTCGGCTCGAACGTGTACAGCGGAGTCGCGGCATCCGCTTCGGACTCGGGCACGGGACCCGCGTCGGGCTCCTGCGACAGCACGAGCTCGACCGGAAGCATGCGCAGGACGCGCACCTTCTGCGTGACCATGTTCACGAACTCCGTGAACACGATGTACAGCTCGGAGACGCCGCCGTGCTCCGCATCCTTCATGTAGGCGTCCAGCAGGGTCGACGATATCGACTCCGCCACCTCCACGCCGGGATGGTCGCTGTTGCCCTCCCACGTTCCCGCGACCTCACGGTTGCGGTACTTGTAGTACGTCACTCCCCGACGCCCGTACACATACAACTGGGGCTGCCTGTCCTTCGCGTCCAGACGGGCGAGCAGCGATTCGGTCTCCCGGATGATCGAGGACGTGTAGGCGCCCGCCATGCCGCGGTCCGCCGTCAGGGCGAGCACCGCTACGCGAGGGTTGTCCTCGTTCTTGCGCACGATCGGATGGGTGATGTGGGTATGCGCCACCAACGCCTGCACGGCCTCGAAAATCGCGTCCGTGTACGGCTTCGCGTTCAGCGCCACATCGCGCGCCTTCGCTATATGCGAGGACGCGATCATCTCCTGGGCGTTGAATATCTTCTGGAGCGAGGCCGTCGAGGCGATCCTCGACTTCAATGCAAGTTGGGAACCCATGGATCACTTCCCTCCGGCCACGATTTTCTCCTGCTCCACAGGGGTATCCGGCTTGACGGACGGCTTCTTCTCCACCAGAGGCTTTCCGGCCTTCGTGACGAAGGTCGCGCGGAACTCATCGATGGCCTTGTCCAAAGCGGATTCGGTGTCCGTGGTGAAGTCTCCGGTGTCGCGGATGGTCGAGAGGATGTCGGTGTTGTGGTCGAGATAGTCGAGCATGGCCTTCTCGAACGGCAGAACGTCGGCCAGCTCGAGGTCGTCGAGCTTCCCATGGGTTCCGGCCCACACCGAGACGACCTCCTGCTCCATGGAGTATGGAGAGAACTGGGGCTGCTTGAGCAGTTCGGTGAGCCTGGCTCCACGGGTCAGCTGGGCCTTGGAGGCGGCGTCCAGATCGGAGGCAAACATCGCGAAGGACTCCAACGACCGATACTGGGCCAGGGAGATCTTCAGGGTTCCCGAGACCTTCTTCAGCGCCTTCGTCTGCGCAGCGCCACCGACGCGGGACACCGAGATGCCCACGTCCACGGCGGGACGCTGGTTGGCGTTGAACAGATCGGACTGCAGGAAGATCTGCCCATCGGTGATGGATATCACGTTGGTCGGGATGTACGCCGACACGTCGTTCGCCTTCGTCTCGATGATCGGCAGACCGGTCATCGACCCCCCGCCCAGCTCGTCGGACAGCTTGGCGCAGCGTTCCAGCAGGCGGGAATGCAGGTAGAACACGTCTCCGGGGTATGCCTCGCGCCCCGGCGGGCGACGAAGAAGCAGCGAGATCGAGCGGTACGCCTCGGCCTGCTTGGACAGATCATCGAAGACGATGAGGACGTGCTTGCCGTGGTACATCCAGTGCTGGCCGATGGCCGAGCCGGTGTACGGGGCGATGTACTTGAATCCCGCGGAATCCGACGCGGGGCTTGCCACGATTGTCGTGTACTCCATCGCGCCGGCCTCCTCGAGGCTCTGGCGCACGGAGGCGATGGTGGATCCCTTCTGGCCGATGGCCACGTAGATGCACCGCACCTGCTTCTTGGGATCGCCGCTCTTCCAGTTGGTCTTCTGGTTGATGATCGTGTCGATCGCGATGGCCGTTTTGCCGGTCTGGCGGTCACCGATGATGAGCTGTCGCTGTCCGCGTCCGATCGGGGTCATCGCGTCGATGGCCTTGAGTCCGGTGGACATCGGCTCGTCGACGGGATGGCGATGCATGACGTCGGGCGCCTGAGCCTCAAGGATTCGGCGTCCCTCTCTTTTGATCTCGCCCAGACCGTCAATGGGGTTGCCCAACGGGTCGACGGTGCGGCCCAGATATCCATCCCCAACGGGAACGGACAGAACGTCGCCCGTGCGGCGCACCTCCTGTCCCTCCTCGATTCCGGCGAAGTCTCCCAAAATCACGACGCCGATCTCACGGGCATCGAGATTGAAGGCCAGACCAAGCGTGCCGTTCTCGAAGGTCAGCAGCTCATTGGCCATGCAACCAGGCAGTCCCGTCACATGCGCAATGCCATCGCCGGCCGTGGCCACGTACCCGACCTCCTGGGTCGGCGTGTCCGACGGCTTGTACGATTCGACGAATTCGTCGAGCGCCTTGCGAATCGTGGCGGGATCGATGGTAAGTTCTGCCATGATCACTCCTTATGTTGTTTTTCTGACTGTACGTCGTTATCGTGTCTGCTGCCGCTCATGCGCTCACACGGACCTTGCGGCGCAACTGCTGAAGCTGGGCCACCACCGTGTTGTCGGTGACCTCGTCCCCCACCTGAACGCGCATTCCACCCAGAACCGTCGCGTCGACGACGGAGTTGATGTGGACGGCACGGCCAAGTCTGGATGAGTAGATATGCGATAGGCGCCCGATCTGCTCGGGCGTCAGCGGAGTGGCCGTGGTGACGGTGACCATCGATTCCCCCATATGCCGGGAGAACTTGTTGATCAGCCACTGGATCGTCGCCAAGTATCGCCGGTTGCGCAGATTCGCGGTGGCATGCTCCGCAAGGCGCATCGCGATGGGATCGAGGTTGTTTCCCCCCAGCACGGTATGGAGCAGCCGGATGCGCACCTGGGCCGGGACCTTCTCGTCATAGAGGCGCGCACGGACCACCGGCAGGTTCAGCAGAGCCGAGTGAAGCTCCGCAAGCTGGACCGACACGGTGAGCGTCGACCCCGCGGAATCGGCGGCGTACATGAACGCATCCACGCCGAAGTCCTCGACCGCGTTGGCGATGTCCCCCGATCTGCTCCACCGACGGGCCGCGAGATCGGTAAGGATCTCCATGGTCAGCGGATGGGCCTGATCGCCCAGAAGGGTGGTCAGCAGACGCTTCTTGTCGTCCAGAGACCGCGACGGGTCGGTGAGGGCGCGTTCCACATGGGTGGAATGATCCAGAAGATCGGTGATGGAGAACAGCTCATTGCCGATCCTCCACGCATCGTCGCCAGCCTCACGAAGCCTGGGCGCAAGGGAATCACGTGATGTGCGGTCGGCTATCCGGGATGCCTCTCCACGCATACGTCCTCACCTCCTCCTATCCGCAGTGACGCCATGCGTCACTTGCCCTCGCCGTCCGTACCGTCGATCTCGTCGATCATCTGATTGATCATCGACGACTGGACGGCATCGTCCTCAAGACGGGAGCCGAGAATCTTACCCGCCAGCGCGACGGCCAACGTTCCGACCTCGCCGCGCAGGCTGACCAACGCCTGCTTCTGCTGGGCCTCGATCGAGCGCTGCGCATTGGCGGTGACCTGAGACGCCTCCGTCTCGGCCCTCGACCGGGCGTCGGCGATGATGTGTGAGGCCTCGGCGCGCGCGTCATCGCGAATCTTCGACGCATCCACGCGTGCCGTGCTCAGCTGCTCCTCGTACTTGCGCTTGGCCTCGTCGGCATCCTTCTGAGCCTTCTGAGCCTTGGCGATGCCGCCTTCTATCTTGTGGGACCTCTCGTCGAAAACCGACTGGAACTTTGGCAGGAAGTACTTGTAGAAGAACGCCGCGACGATAACCAGAACAATCGATGACCATACGAGATCGTAGGTCTCAGGAAGAAACAGTTTGATCCCGTCAGCTGCCAAGGTATCCATCGTTTCTCCTTTCACTATTCGAGCCAACCACTTGACGACTCAACCGTCACTGGAAGATAAAGTATGCGATGAAGCCGAGGAGCGCGAGAATCTCGATCAGGCCGAAGCCCAGCCACATCAGGACCTGGATGCGTCCGCTGAGTTCAGGCTGGCGCGCCGTTGCCTCGATCGCCTTGCCGAATACGATTCCTATGCCGATTCCCGGTCCAATCGCAGCGAGACCGTATCCGATCGTGCTGACGTTGCCAGCCACTTCCGCAAGTGTGATGAGATCCATATCTGTTCCTTTCTTATGGGTCCGTAAGGACCAAACCTTGTTGATGAGAGAAACCTAATCTTCGGGATAGCTGAGGTTGATGTAGACCGTACTCAATGTGGCGAAGATGAAGGCCTGAATCGCCGCCACGAACGCCTCGAAAAGCGTCATGACGATTCCTCCTACGAAAGTCACGGCTCCGAACCCGATGAGGGCCTTTGATTCGGCATCGATCAGGAAGTACTGAGTGGCGGCGAAGCACAGGGCGACGAGGATGTGTCCGGAAATCATGTTGGCGAACAACCGGATCGTCAATGAGAACGGACGAATCACCACGATGTCCAGAAGCTGCATGGGCGCAAGGATGATATAGATCGGCCACGGGACGCCCGCAGGGAAAAGCTCCTCACGGAGATAGGGAATGAACCCCTTGCCGCGGAAAGTCGCACCCCAATACTGCACGAACGTCCACAACGCGAAAAGGAGCGGGACGACGATGGTGGCGGTGGCCGCGATGTTGAGTCCCGGGATGATCCCGCACAGGTTAAAGACCAGTATGGTCATGAACATTGTGGTGATCATGGGGACATACCGGCGACCACGGATCTCGCCCATCACTTGATAGACGATGTTGTCGCGAACGAATTCGAGAAGCCATTCAACGGCCCCCTGCCAACGTCCAGGAATCAGCTTCGCCTTCGCGGCAGTAGTCCCAAGAACCGCCAGCATGACCACCGTCGCCACGATGCGAACCAAAATGATGCGGTTGATGGCGAAAGGCGTGCCTTGGAAGAGAATCTCCGGAGGAAGAAACTCATCGATACTTGGTACCTGAAGCGACCCTTCTGCAAGAAGCATTCCTGCAGCCGCTTTGGCAGCAATAATCATTCCGCGCCTCCCGCTTCGTTCAGCTGTCAGTCTAGCCCATCGGTGGGGCTGAATGTATCGGGCCGATTTCCTCCATGAGGAGCATCACCGGTCTGTCAGGCGCGACTCGGAGTCGTGTCGACATTCAACCCCGAATGGCTAGATGCGATTCTACGACTGTTTTCTACAAGGCCGTACCCATCGGTCAGCAATGGCGCGAATCCGTCCCTTCGAGGCGATCCCGGAGCGTGTCGGATGGAGCGATCGGTACCCAGCCTCTTCTCGGATCTCAGCGCCGGGACCTCGGACAGGTCGTACGGCGTGGTCTGGTACACCCAGTTGAGCCAGTTGCGCCACAGAAGATTGGCGTGGGCCCGCCACGCGAACAGGGGCTCCAGTGAGGGGTCGTCATGCGGGTAGTAGTTCGCGGGAAGCGGCACGTTGGATATGCCCTTGGATATGTCCCGCTGGTACTCGTCGGCCAGAGTGTACTTTCCGTATTCCCAATGCCCCAGAGCGAACACCTCGGAGAAGTCGCGCGTCGCGATGAGCCCCGGTCCGGACTGCGGCCCCCAGGTGAGCGTCTGCAGAGCGGGATTGGCGGCTACGTCGTCCTCGTCCACGCCGGCGATCCGCGAGTGCGGCTGAAGGGCCACCTCGTCGAAGCCGTTCGTCAGGAAGCAGTACTCGTCCTGCAGGAACTGCGGGAACACTCCGAACAGCTTCGTGTCCAGAACGTGCTTGCGCACGCCATACCGATGGTAGAGCGCGCCCATCGCCCCCCAGCACAGATACATGGTGGAGAACACATGGGAGCCGGCCCAATCGAGGATATGCGTGAACTCGTCCCAGTAATCGACCTGCTCGAAGTCCAGATGCTCCACCGGCGCCCCCGTGACGATGAGTCCGTCGTAGCAGTTGTCCTCGAAGGCGTCGAGATTCTCGTAGAACTTGAGCAGATGATCGGCACTGACATGCGTGGATTGGTGGGTCGACGTCTTCATGAAGTCGACCTCGACCTGCAGCGGGGACTTGGAGATCAGGCGCAGCAGCTGCGTCTCCGTCTCGATCTTCTTGGGCATGAGATTGAGGATCACCAGTCGCAGTGGCCGCACGCGCTGGCGCTCGGCCTCGGGCCTCTCCAGCGCGAAGATGCGCTCGGAGTCGAGTATGGCCCGCGCCGGCAGGCCACTGGGAATGTTGATAGGCATGAAACCATTATGTCCGCATCCCGGCACAAAGGGGTTCACCACACCGATTTGACATTCCCACATCACTCGGTAAAGTGGATAGAGCTGCCCTTGAGGCAGCCGACGCGGGGTGGAGCAGCTCGGTAGCTCGCTGGGCTCATAACCCAGAGGTCTCAGGTTCAAATCCTGACCCCGCTACTGATAAGCCCGGAATGTCAATGGTTCCGGGCTTTTGTTTTCTCTTTGATTCGAGAACAGTAGCTTAAAAGTCCGCTATAGCCCGCGGCGGCTGGTTCGAACAATCTTTTGAGGTGCCGATTTCATACACACTTGAACAACTCCAACAAAAGTTCTGACTATGAATTGCATCATCCTCACAATCTCATAAGCATCTCCGTCATCGAAAAAGGATGATCCAGTCGCACTCCCCGCATGATTTGAAGCGCACATAAGGAAACCGGATCGGTCTGAGAAATCAGACGACAGCGTGCAATCAACCAGTGTGTCACACGATGGCAAGAGTCTACTGTAGCGCGAACACAATGAATTATTTCATTAGGCAATTGAATTTCGGTGCGTGCGTTAATCCATCGAAACTATTGTCTTCTGGGAACTAGAAAGTTGACACTAACAGTGCAGAGGCGTGACTGACTGTTGCCCGGGTTTCCATACACCCATGGCGTGAAAACTACTCGAGCTCTCGAGCGGTGACAGCGTGAACAAATGTTCCATTTCAGACAGTGTTTCACTCAGTTGAGGAACGCAAATGACTCACTGATTCTTTTCCACCGCCGTTTGCTCTCGCATCCAGGTACCATCCCATCTCGCTGAAAAATACCTATGAAACGGTATTCTGATTCACGGGTTACTGGGTCAGTTTCCTTTGCAAAAGTCAAAGCCGTCTCATCTTGGTACCCTGGGTCAATTTTTTCCAGCGCTTCATTGAACTCAATGATTTCCTTTCCATCAAGTGAGAGCTGGTTGTTCCACCCCCTGGACACCGCCCGCCCATTAACCGCAAGTTTCGGAAACCAGACGTGGTATTTATTCCCATAGGCTGCTCGTAAACGAGAAGGTATGCAAAACGAATTTTGAAATCCCTTATAATTTGCACGAAGAACTGTGTTCAACGCCTCTGCAATTGTTCGAAAACCAGAATCATCATTAGCTCGAATCTCTGTCTTACCCGCAAAATAAGCATGGGGATCTCTCTCAGTGCCGGTCCAAGGATGAATGAACCATCATCCCGAAGTTGCCGCACTTGGTTCGCTATATCTGTGACGCAACTGTTGATGGATTGCTCAACTTCTTCATAAGATTTTGAAATGTCAACATGGATTGCTCTATAGTCCTTACCCTTCAATTGTCTGAGGATGTCTGTGATTGTCAATTCCCTATCGATATCCTTGGACGCTTGCTTCTTGTGGTGTCCTTCGTCGCATTCAACACCGATGGCAATCTGGGGAAAATATAGATCAATGAAATAACGTTCGCTGGGGCTGTTGATGACTAGTTGCTGAGCAACCGGCTTAACGTCGCTCATATCGAGTCGGTTCCATACCGCATTCACGACGTAGTTTTCATAATCTTTGCGTTTAGTGCGCGACAATGTTCGGATTAAATATTCCTTCTTCTCAATCACGAAGCCATTATAATGCTCACGGAAAAGCGATCTGCATCCCACTAATGACCATTTGATACCAGTGAGCCACAGTCATAGGCCCTTAACATTTGTTGGAAATGTACGTACTGATTTCTATGTCGTTCGCTATGAGTCAGCATCTATTGTTATGAAGCATGGGCTTTCTTAAATCATTGATCGGCCAGCTGCATGCTGACTCTACTCAGGACAATGCGTCAATACGAAGATCAGCTGGCAGCAGCAGTAACAGTGCAAACAACGTTCTCTCTTCACAGGTCGGTCTTGTCAGCCTCTCCGGCACAACCACCATATGCAAGGAAGAAATCGCCAGGCTGGCTGAACAACACCAACTAGCAGAGAACGGCTATCTTGAAATAGAAGGAAAGATGCAGAGAGAACCAGCCAACACATATGACCCTTCAACGATCGCCGTGTTCGCGGAAGGATATAAAGTCGGATACCTTCCTGGCTATGTTGCGCACATACTCCAGCTTCCCACCGAAAGCTCTCAGACTCTGCGGATTCAACTCTTTACCGCGGTACTGCAGCAGAATCTCAGGTGCGAAGCCTGGGCATGGATAGGCAATGGTGACCCACAATGGGCAAGGTCGAAAGAGCACAGGCCACCCATGTCTTCTAAAGAAATGCGCCACGCAAGATTCGAAGCCACGGAAAGTATGCTTCGCTCATAGACACAGGAAAGCCCCGAACGGGCAGCCGAGATCAGGCCGGGGACTGCCAACGGCATACACTTCCTTGAGACGGTCGAGCCCATTCAAGAATTGAAACGTGAAGGTAGATTCGAAGGGGCTCTCCAACTCACACTCGTGGCAATTCAAGGAGCAGAAAACGAAACCCGGACCACTCACCGTGAACCTGCTCCCTGGTACACCGAACAGGCAGCAATAATACTTCGCAAACTCCACAGAACTCAGGATGAAATGGTCATTCTTCAACGCTGGATCGACCACTGCCCTGCAGAATATCTCGAAAAGAATCCAGACAACGCTATTCCAATTCGAATGGACGGACTGAAAGCGAAACAATAAGCCAAAGCTTGAAGACTAAAGGTCTCAAAGTAACGTTCAATGAACGATCGCTTTATTCCGCTAGCGTTCACTTCTCCCGCGACTTGGCCACATATGACCGGATGAACCCGGTCTTCGCCCGCGTATAAGTGATGTGGACTGGTTTTTGTTCCCGGTGTCTTATTGGGCGACGAGTGTCGCCTTGGTTTGATGATACAGGGTTTCGACTTCTGCTGGTGTCCGGTAGTCGAGGTGCTGGTGCAGGCGCTCCTGGTTCCACCAGGAGACCCATTGGAAGATGGCCTGTTCCAGGGCGTGCACGGATTCGAACGGGTCGGATCGTTTGATCAATTCCGTCTTGTATGCGCCGTTGACGGTTTCTGCCAGCGCGTTATCATACGAGTCGCCCACGCTGCCGGTGGATGCGAGGATGCCTGCTGGTGTCAGGTGCGTGCCGTACAGGGCACTGATGTATTGGGTGCCGTGATCCGAATGGTGGACCAGGCCGCGCGTATCCCCATGTCGGGCAGCCCGGCTGATGGACTGATCCAAGGCAATCAACGGCAGCGTCCTGGTGTGCTGGCTCGCGGCGACGGCCCATCCCACGATCCTTCTGGCGTACGCGTCGGTGACGAACGCCACATACGCGAACGAGCCGGACGCGAGTCGTGACGATGGTGATGTCGGCCACGTGCAAGCGTCCAGGAGCCTCGGTGGTGAACTGCCTGTTCACCAGGTCCGGCCTGCCACCCGCGCTCCTGGCGGGGCGCGTGGTGATCGGGTTCCGTCCCCGACGCACCCCCTGGATCCTGAGGGAGCGCATGACGTGCAGCACCTGGTCACGCCCGATGCCATGCCATCCCTGTCGGATCAGCCGGTGATGGACTTTCCGATACCCGTACACCGCCATGAACCGGTGCGCGTGCATCACCATGATGTCACGGGCCAGCGTCTCATGGGCGAGTACGCATCCTGCAGACGGCACGCTTCTTGGCCTGCCAGTAGGCTCTGGCGGTGAGAAACCCGCCAGCCAGCGCAGCCCGCAGGACCGTGCAGATCGGCCCGACCCCGAACCGGTGGCGATGAGTGTCGATGTACGCGACCATCAATGCCGTGTCGGGTCGAGCCGTGAGGCGAAAAAAGCCGACGCGCTCGACAGGATCTCGTTCGCCCGACGCAGCTGCGCATTCTCCCGGCGCAGGCGCCTGAGCTCGCCGGACTCCTGGGGACCGCCGTGCTTGCCGTATCGGCCTTGGCCTGCCAGCGGCGCAATGATTCCGCCGCCACACCCAGATCCTTCGCCACGCCCTGCAACGCCTTCGTCTCGGACGCGTAATTCTCCCGGGACTCAGCCAACAGCCTGACCGCCCGTTCCTTGAACTCCTTCGTATATCGAGTGCTCATAATTCCATCATTCCTTATCTGGGGGAAATCGGGAACAAAAACCAGTCCACATCACCCTTGTTACCTTCGCCAATGCGGATGGGGCTCGGTAATTCTCGGTATCCATGATGGCAAGGTTGAGCACAAAACGGGAGAACGCACTGTGACAGAATGCAATCAACTTCACCGTCCATCCCGTGCACATGCAGGTCGAGCTGGTCTCACTCGGCTCAAGCAGCCACCCCCTGCTGCTGATCCGCGTCAGTCCCGACGAACAGGTGCATGAAACCAACCGGGGAGAATGCTTCTTACAGGTCGGCGACGAGTCCCGGCACTTAAACTTCGTGCAACATCAGGAGTTGCTCTACAACCGTGGCCCATCGCAGTTCGATGGCAGCGAGGTCAGGGCGGCGACAATGTCGGGCATGGACGCGGAACAATTGCAGATATACCGCACTGCCGTCGGATCCGATGCAGACGACTCTACGGCTTAGCGGGAGCACAACCCTCGGATCGCCAAGGTCTGCGGCATGAAGATGCTGTGACATGGACAGGGAAGTCAGCACGTGACCCTCGGGCCATTTGGCAGCTCAACGAGTGAACGCTGCCGCACTGCGTGCATCCACTCTAAATTCCCGCTACTTTAAGCTACTCTAAATACTTTAGAGTAGCTTAAAGTAACTCAGAGTAGGTAACGGGATCACCTGTTCCATGAGTCGTAAAAGCTGTTCTCCGGACAATACGGCCGCCTCGCCCAGCCCGCGTATCCCCCCGCGCCCGTCCACTGAGCAGTCTATCTAAATGCCTCACGGCTCGATTTCTGCGGTCAATGCATGCCCCCTGTATCCATCCAGGACATCAATGTCGATCGTTCCCCATCAAGGGAATCACTGCATGCAACGTCCAGATGTCCCCGTCGACAGCGAAGTCGAGTTTCCCGCCGATGGACTCGATGATGGTTTGGTGCAGGTGAAGTCCGCGCCCGGATGATTGGGCTTTCGGCAGTCTCGTCCTGTTAACGGTGTTCATCGTGGTGAATGTGCAGACCTCGTGTTGGATGTCGACGGCGACGGTGTAGTCGGTGGGCGGGTTGCAGTGTCGCCTCAGATTGACGAAAATCTCCAGGAGCAGGCCCCTGATCTCCGTGTGGACGTCAGGCAACACATGCATCGACCCGTCACTTCCACGCACAATGCAGCTTCCCGTGAATCCCAACCTTCGGAGCCGTCGCTGCCCGGCATCCATGATCGATTCCAGCTCCGCCTTGAGTCTGCACTCCGTGGCAGCCGAAACATCTCGATGCTTCGAACCACTGAGAACGTCTATCACCTCATGGGTTTTGGCAAACGCATCCTGTGAACGATTGATGACGGAGTCGAGTATTGCTTTGTGAACTGCAGACTTGGCATCCAGTCTCTCCGTGGAGGCGACCGTGATGATATAGGAGAGATCGTTGGTCACCGTGTCGTGCAGTTGTGCCGCAAGGGCCATATCGCGCGAAAGTGCGGCAACTGTTCTCTGCGCTTCGGCAAGTTGCTCCCGTTGACGGATGGAATCGGCATGACGTTTGCACGTGTACCCGGTCAAGGCGGCAAACGTTTGGAAGATCATAATCGCGATCATCGTATCCGTATCCGTTGTCAGGTAGAGCACCAACGCGCAGGAGGATATGAGCGCCAGACAGATCGCCGTGTTCATGAATGCGAACACAGCGGCGATGGCAACACAAGTGCCCGTGAGCATGGCCCCGGCGTTCGTGGCTGGGAGGACTGCGCAACACAGATACCACACGATCACCGCGATCGAGGCGGCTCTGGGGAACCATGGAACGGCCATGCAGAGCGCAATGTACACTGCGAACGCCAGCACAGCCTGGTTGGAATCGCTTGGGTAATGGAGAAAGTAATAGTAGGAGTCCACAGCCAGTCCGGCCACTATCCCGAACGTCAGGACGGGGTGGGGCAGTCTTCTTCGTACGCCATTCCATATTGGCATGGTCATCCGTTCACACTCGATGTCTGAGCCGACTGGATTTCATCCACAGCGTCACTAGATGCACGCGATTTCTTGCCCCCAGTTTTTTACAAGCCCGCTGCAGATGGGTGTTGACGGTTGCCTGTGATATGCCAAGCGAAGCGGCGATAACCGAAGTGGTGGCACCCCGACTGCACAATTCTATGATTTCAGACTCGCGCGATGAGAGTCCATTCCCCTTGTCAGTATCTCCGGAACTGATCCTTCGAAAGGCAGACTGAACCGAATCGAAATGGGCGCTGCCGTAGTCGTTGCCCGTGTGCCCAGATGCCACATCCCTGATCAGGGACACCATGGACACCAAATCGTTCTTACCCACAATCCCCTGAGCACCGGCAGCAGCTGCATCCCCGGCATACTCCCACAGAGGGAACGACGTGACCGCGACGAGGCCCACATGAGCATCCCGTTCCCTGATGGCCCTGATCACCTGCACCCCATCCATGTCTCCCAAAGACATGTCGACCAACAGCACATTGGGAGAGTCATCGAGGCATTTGCGAATGGCGCCATGCGGATCCTGCGTCAGCCAGCATATCGAGAAATTGGCGGGAAGCACCTTGACGAGGAAGCTCGACATAGCTCGCAGGCTGAACTGATCATTGTCCAGCACCCCAACCGTCGTCACGTACCCCGCCAACAACCGCCTCCTTCACGTCGTCTGCGACCTCATCTTAATCTTGCTCATCAGGATCGGTGAATCCTGTCGATACCGTGGGCACGATTCTCCTCGTCGAGTTTCCGCCGTTGCTCATCATGAAGATGGGCGATCTCATCGGCGAACACCTCATGGGTCATGTCCCTGGTCCGCTCCATGTTCTCCCTCACCTTGGCGCGACTCATCACCTGATCCTTACTTCTGGGAAGCATGAGCAGTTCCACCACAAGACTCACGACCGCCATGATCAGCCCCAAAGCAAGGGCCTGAATACGACCACCCGTCAACACCATAACAACCACAGCTGCGATAAGAGCCAGGCACAAGGCCTGGGGTACCAAATACCAAGGGCTGGGATGGTCCGTACGTTCATGCACCGAGATGGCATGCAGAATACAGGCATTGGGTATGGCACTTGCCAAAGCAGCAATAATCACCGAGGCGGAGAGCACACCGAACGACAGAGCAATCGTCGGCATGATACGCCCGCACAGCCAGCACGCCAGCAGATACACCGGAATCAGCAGCGTTTCAGTCGTCACATGCCCTTGGATGACATACCTAAGGGGAATCGGCGACCATTCCTCACGATGCTCACCATCAGCCATATCAATCCTCCATTGTGTATTTCTTCACGTCGTAGCATTCAACAACACCGATTCACGCATTGAAACAAGCGTCGATGACACCTTGTGTACCCAACAAGCCACTCAGCACTTTAGCGGCATCGGATCCCATCTCCGCAGCTGCAACACCATGACGTATCGCCCACCAGATGCCACTGACTCCTCCCCAGATTGCCTTTGCCTCTTTCAGCCATTTCAACACTTTGGCGACAGGTATACCGTACTGTACGACCAGCATCCCTATTTCGAAGATACATTTCGGCCAATTGGTACCCATAGGAGTGATACCGGTTACATCGCTGAAGGAACCTCCAGCGAGAAAATGGTCGAGTTTGGTCGCATAGTTGTGGATATCCTTTGGATTCGCCCGTTTGATGTTATCCGGAAGCTGATCAAGTCTTGCAATCAGGAAATCAAGTTCTTCATCCGACAACGACGGTTTCGAAGTAGTTGTGATAAGACTCGAATAAACAGTATTGGTTTCCACCTCCGCTGCATTCGCCACCCCGGTTGTCCCTATACCGACACCAAAGCAAACAATGGCAGCAGTCATTGCGACAGCTATTCTGTTCTTCAACCCTGCATGTGATGAAACCTTCATCATTGCTTCCCTCCATGAACTCATTGCGTGATTGTTCTCAGGTTGGTTCATGCCAACCAGTACCAAGGTAACCAGCCATGTACGGCGGAGAATAATGGATGTCATCACAAACTATGACGGAAGAATAAGCGTGGAATCAAAGCATGGATCGCCTTTCTACCATGATTCGCGTCTCCGTTTGTGATCATCATTTGTAATCATCAAATAATTGTCGCGTGACAATTCATGCGAGTGAAAGTGGGTTTGGGGGCCAGGAACCACCTACTTGCACCATTTGAGAATTCGCAAGAGATACGGGCACTTCACACGCTGGGGAGTATACATATTGATATTGCCCACCTGCTCAACGGGACCAACCGACTGATACCCAATGACCCCGGCCGCCGAAGGCGGGCAAAGGGTCATGACCGTGGTCAGCAATACTGCAGTTACATGCATTGCAGCCGCTCCTTCTCATTAGGTATAGACAAAGACGCAAACGTTGCACGACACTTCACAAGCTAGATTCATGCCATCGAAAACAGAGATATGCTGTCATCATTTTCCACTACACGCAATGTTTCATCTCTTCTCATGGTGCGGTCCACTGTCATTCCTTTATGAAAGAACCCATCAATACAAGTGCCTCTCCGGCATACCTGGCGAGTTCGCCTTTCAGGTTCACACAGTAATCCGCTCGAGTCCGAATGGGCCGCTTAATGACTGAGAATGATTGCTCTCATCGCTCACACCTAGCATACGCAACCATGACGGGAGAATGTGGTTGATGACCGACGGCTTCAACCTGATGCCTGGGAACGTAGGGCATGTGGCTTACCACGTAAACCATATGGCGTAACGTATGCACATGCAACACTGCTCTTCGCTTATGGTTTAGGCTTTCGCTTAACCAGTGATGGAGTGATGACAAGGAAGGCGGTGCTGGCGACCAGGGCGATGGGTGTGCCGATCAGGCTGGAGATACTGCCGACGATACCGCTGTATCGAATCAGCATGTCATCATCGCCTTCAGCGGCATCGACCTCAAACACCTCCGATGCGACATCGATAACCTGCCCAGTCACCAGCAGCAGACACGCCAACGTAGGCAGCAGCCACTTACATTGCGACCATCCGCTGGGAACAAGCGCGACCACCAGACACAACACACCCTCAAGCCCTTCGGTAACGGCGAGCGCTTTGAACGCGCCGAACCGTTCGACCAGGTAACCTGCACATGGGGAGAGGAAATCACTGACCGTTCCGAACGTCGAGCGGAAGGCGATCACCCACGCCGGCAGCATGGCTATCAGCACGCCTGGCACCCAGCTCTCCCTCGAATACGGCATTGCTCAACGCCGAAAACATGAACCCAAGCAGGGCCCAGTGCAACGCTGGCAATCGCTTCATTCTTCTTTTCCACTACCTATGCCAGTTGGTGACCACTACCCGACTTGGACGAACTTGATCCGTGTGCGCGTACGACTACAGCGAACAACCACATATATAACACGAGATTCCATTCGGTGGGCAGTGCGGACGATCTTCCGGACGTTTCAACATTCGAATTGTGGGAGTGGGATTGCTGTCATCCTGCACTTCCCGTCATCCTGCGGGAGCAACCCGTCCCTCCCGTCATCCTGCGGGAGCGAAGCGACTCGCAGGATCCTGCGACTACGCGCAGGATGACAGTGGACACAGGATGCCTTGGAAGTACGATTGCAGCATCGACACCGATCACCACTGTGAGAAAGGTGGATGGCATGAGTTTTTCAACCGCCATTGTCGGCCCGGGAGCCATCGGTACCACGATCGCAGCCGCACTGCATGAGTCCGGCAATACGCCGGTGCTCTGTGGCCACAGACATCGCGATCATCTCACGCTGCTGGACGGCACACGGATCATCACCGTGCCCGGTCCTATACTCACGGATCCTGCAGAGCAGGCCGACACAGCGGATGTTGTCTTTCTCGCCGTCAAGGCAACGCAGACCGAGGCGGCGGCCGGCTGGCTCACATCACTCTGCGGTCCGCATACGGTCGTGTGTGTTCTGCAGAACGGCATCGAACAAGTTCGGATGGTCACGCCATACGCCGCAGGATCTCAGGTGATTCCCGCGGTTGTGTGGTTCCCCGCACAGGCACAGCCGGATGGGTCCATACTCCTGAGAGGCCATGCGCAACTCACCCTTCCGGATACGCAAGCCTCAAAGGTGATTCAGGCAGTCCTTGATA
Source organism: Bifidobacterium minimum (assembly GCF_000741645.1). Lineage (GTDB taxonomy): Bacteria > Actinomycetota > Actinomycetes > Actinomycetales > Bifidobacteriaceae > Bifidobacterium > Bifidobacterium minimum. Next base: position 3,095 of record NZ_JGZD01000009.1, on the reverse strand, counting down.
ACACATGGTGCGAAGCCGAACTATCAGCCGATTTCAGTTCCCTTGCCTGGCGAAAACTCCTGCAGAACGCCGCAGGCGGGCTCATGGTCCTCACAGGACGCCGCTCCGGCACGTATCGCCGAGCCGACATCTCTCGTCTCACCCTTGACTACCTCGATGAATGCCTCCAGGTTGCCCGCGCCGAGGGTGCTTCTCTGGATGACGGTACCCCGCAAGAGATCCTCAATATATATCAGTCATCCCCGCCCGACATGGGAAACTCGATCCTCGCTGACCATGAAGCGGGACGGCCACTCGAATGGGACATCCGCAACGGCGTCATCCAACGCCTAGGCAGGGTCCACGGCATTCCCACGCCAATCAGCGACGTTATCGTTCCCCTGCTCGCTGCAGCATCAGACGCCAACTGATCGGCTTCTTGCGCATCTCGAGGATTGTGCCCGCGAGATGGGTGTCTGAATGTCATGGCGAAGATCCGACGCGAAGATGCTGCGACATGGATACAGGAGTCAGCACGTGGCTCTCGGATCGTCTGTTGCAGTCAACAGGGATTAATGTTTATTGATAAGAATATTTATTGACAAACGATAAACAATGAACCATGATAAGAATATCCATCAATGCAAGTGGCTACGAAAGGGAGAGCCATGAAGAGCAACATCAAGTCCGCACGAACCTCTTGGTGGTCAGATCCCGTCCGACGCATGCAGGCGGTGAACGGCATCGCACATACATGCGCCCGGCTCGGCGAAGTATTCCTGTGGATATCTTTCGCCATTGGTCCGGTACTGCTTGGGATCGCGGTATTATCCCCTCAGTCGCTGGAGCTGGGCAGAGAGGGCGAGACGGCAGTGGTCCATTTCGGTGTGTGGAATTTCGAGATCGACGGTCAGGTCCTGGACACGAGCATTCGCCTCAGTACCTTCGGGGGTTCGGATCAAGTGAGCATACCAGCTCTGGTGATCACCGTGCTGAGCACGATGCTGGTAATCGCGATGTTCGCGCTGTCCTTCCATGAGGTCGGATCGACGTGCTCCGAACTCTACCGCTGGAATGTTGCCCGGGCAGAGAATCGAGACAGGGACTACTTCTCAGACGAGATGGAATCCCCCTTCCGCTCAGCTCTGATAGCCCGCATGCGAAGAATCGGCATGTATCTAATCATTGCGCCATTGGGCGGATTTGCCACCTCACTGCTGGGGTTCTTCGTGGTCGGCGCCGTGAGCATCGGCTTCAGCTACGGCATCCTGTGCATCATGCTCGGGCTGGTGGCTTTGAGTCTCGCACACGTGTTCTCATATGGCGGCGAGCTGCAGCGCGAGGTGGACGGGCTGCTATGACCGGACACATCGTGCTGCGGCTGGATCGCATGATGCAGAAGCGCGGCCGCAGCCTCAACTGGCTAGCCGAACAGGTTGGCATCACCAACGTCAATCTATCGAAAATCAAGAACAACAAGGTGTCTGCCGTACGGTTCTCCACGCTCGCAGCCATTTGCGAGGCACTGGAATGCCAGCCTGGCGACATTCTGATCTACGTTCGAGAAGAAAAACAGTGAACCGGACATACACGATCGAGATATCTTCCGGCTCGTGATTTTCGGGCGATCAATGAGACCTTTCCTACACATAGCGCCGCTGCTTGGCATCTTTTGACAGTTTTCTGGGCAGCGCCTGATCAGACATAGGCATTCGAAGTTCGTGCTCGGGGCATAGGGTTGATAGACGAGAAGCAATACCAGGAGGCAGTTATGAAGATCGTTGTGGCAGAACCGTTGCATGTTTCCGACGGGGAATTGGACGAGGACATCCGGCGGACGCTGCCCGGTGATGTGCAGGTCGTGCGCTACCAGGATCGTCCGGCGGATGATGCTGAATACGCGCGTCGCGTGCGTGACGCCGACGTCATCGTGATCGCCAACATGCCCCTCCGCCAGAACATTCTCCAACAGTGCGACCACCTGCGGATGGTGTCGATCGGATTCGTGGGATATGACCACGTGGACGTCGACTACTGCCACGGTCATGGGATCATGGTGGCGAACTCACCCACCTACCCCACCCAGGCAGTGGCCGAGTTGGCCATCGGCCTGACGCTGTCACTCTTGCGTGACCTCATAACAGCCGACCACAGCGTTCGCAGCGGCGGCACCGCCGCCGGTCTCACCGGCGCACAGATCGCAGGCCGCGTCTTCGGCGTGATCGGCACCGGACGCATCGGACAGGCAACCGCCGCCCTCGCCCGGGCCTTCGGAGCCACGACCATCGGCTTCAACCATTCCGGCCATCCGGTCGACGGCATCAAAATCGTCGGCTTGGACGAACTGCTGCACCGATCCGACATCGTCTCGGTCCACGTGCCCCTAACCCCACACACCGAGCACCTCATCGACGGCCAGCGGCTGGCACAGATGAAACCAGGTGCGTTACTCATCAACACAGCCCGCGGCCCCGTGGTCGACAATGACGCACTCGCAAGGGCACTGTCGGACGGCACCATCGCAGGAGCCGGACTCGACGTGTTCAACACCGAACCACCACTGCCCGCAGACACACCCATCCTGCACGCCCCCCACACCGTGCTCACACCCCACATCGGCTTCGACACAACCGAAGCCCTCAGCTTCCGCGCCCGCCAAGTACTCGGCAACATCGCCTCATGGCTACACAACAAACCCGAACACACCGTATGACCCCCACCGGCACCTGATGTGGACTGGGTTTTGTTCCGGGACTATCTCATTAAGTGTGTAACTGGCGGTTTTCATTATTGGTTGTCTCCGTCCGGCCAGCGGTCGGCGAAGGTGATGGCGAACGCGTTCAATGCGGGCTTCCATCGTGTCATCCATCGTACCTGACCTCTGCCGGTCGGGTCCAGGGAGCGGACGGTCAGGTAGAGGCATTTGAGGGCGGCCTGCTCGTTGGGGAAGTCGCCCCTGGCGCGTATGGAGCGGCGGAACCGAGCGTTCAGACTCTCGATCGCGTTGGTCGAGCAGATGACCTTGCGGATCTCCACGTCGTAGTCCAGGAATGGAATGAACCGTTCCCACGCGTTGAGCCACAGACTCCTGATAGCCGGATACTTCTTTGACCAGT